>DASVRT010000095.1:0-164805 GCA_036388475.1 Pyrinomonadaceae bacterium
AGGCTATTTTGCACCGCTTGCGAGTTTTCCGATTAATGTAAAGAGCGGCAGGTACATTGAGATAACGATTGAGCCGATGGTTACGCCCAGGAAGGCGATTAGGGCTGGTTCAATCAATGCCAAGAGGTCGGCGATTGCCGAATCGACTTCGTCTTCGTAGAAGTCGGCGATTTTTCCGAGCATGGCGTCCAACGCGCCGGTTTGTTCGCCGACGCCGACCATTTGTCCGACCATGTGCGGGAAGACTTCGGTCGCTTTTAAAGGGTCAACGAAATTTTCGCCGCGTTCGACGCCGGCGCGGACTTTCATAATCGCGTCTTCAACGATGACATTGCCGGCGGTTTTGGCGGTAATTTCGAGCGATTGCAGAATCGGGACGCCCGAAGAGAGAAGCGTCGAGAGGATTCGGGAAAATCTGGCGACGGCGATTTTGCGCAGAATGCTTCCGAAAATCGGGAGTTTCAGCAAAAGCGCGTCGATATGGTGGCGACCTTTCGGCGTTTTGTAATAATAACTGGTGCCGACGGCAGCGCCAATCAGGAAAACCAGCGTGGCGATTCCTCCCCAACCGGCGAGGAAATTACTGATTGCCATAATGATACGCGTCGGAAGCGGCAAGGCTTCGCCCGGTCCGAGAAGTCCGAGGAAAATTTGTTCGAACTGCGGGATGACAACGACCATAATAATCGCTACCGCCGCGATTGCTACGAGGATGACCGCCGCCGGATAAATCGAAGCCGAGACGATGCTGCGTTTTAATTTAACGACTTTTTCAATCAAAGTCGCCAGACGCTGGAGAATCAAATCCAGAACGCCGCCCGTTTCGCCGGCTTCGACCATCGAAGTATAAAGACTGTCGAAAACTTTCGGATGTTTTTCCAGCGCCGAATGAAGCGTCGAACCTTCTTCGACGTGCTGCCGAACCTGATTTAAAACGTCTTTGAAAAATGGATTCTGCTGCTGCTGCGCGAGAATGTCGATACATTGGACGAGGGGCAAACCGGCGTCAATCATCACGGAAAACTGGCGCGTAAAGACGGACAGCTCTTTGGCTTTGACCCTTTTCTTGGCGCCTAGTTTCGGAATGCTGAACTCGCGTCCTTTTTCCGACGCCTGCGTCAGAACAACCTGCTCGCGGCGCAAAAGGGCGCGCAATTCGTCCTGACTGGAGGCTTCGCGCTCGCCGGAAACCATTTCATTTAAGCGATTTCGACCTTTATAAACAAATGTTGGCATTTCTGTCTGTAGCTCCTGTGATTTTAATTCAGAATTTAGAATTCAGGATTTAGGATTTGGAATTCGGGATTTAAATTTGAGCTAAATCCCGAATCTCGAAGCCTGAATTTCTAACGAACCGGGGGGCGCTGTCCGACGGGGCGACCCTGCATATACGGGCTGGCGTGATTTTGCGGCGAAGCGCCCGGTTTTGCCTGCCCGCCGTAAGATTGGTTAAGACCCGAACCGCGCTCAATTAAATCCTTGAGCTCGTCCGCGTTCGAAGAACGCTGCATCGCCACGTCGAGCGTAATCAGGCGTTTCTGAAAGAGCGTGGCGAGCGCCTGATTAAAAGTCTGCATCCCGAATTTGTCCTGTCCGGTCTGCATCATCGAGTAAATCTGGTGAATTTTGTCCTCGCGAATCAGATTGCGAATAGCGGAATTCGGAATCAGAATTTCCAGCGCCATCACGCGCCCGTCGCCTGAGGCTTTCGGCAGCAGCGATTGACAAAGAATTCCTTCGAGAACGAGCGAAAGCTGCGTGCGCACCTGTGACTGCTGTTCCGCCGGAAAAACGTCGATGATACGGTTAATCGTCGAGGCGGCTGAGTTCGTGTGCAGAGTGGCGAAGGTTAAGTGTCCGGTTTCGGCGATTCGCAGTGCCATCTCAATGGTGACGAGGTCGCGCATTTCGCCGACCAGCACCACGTCCGGGTCCTGGCGCAGCGCGGTGCGCAGCGCGTCGGCAAAACCGTGCGTATCCGCGCCGACTTCGCGTTGATTGACGACGCAGTTCTTGTGATTGTGCAAAAATTCGATCGGGTCTTCGATGGTCAGAATGTGGTCGTGGCGGTCGATGTTGATTTTGTCAACCATCGAGGCGAGCGTCGTCGATTTGCCGGAGCCGGTCGGACCCGTGACCAGCACCAAGCCGCGCGGTTTTTTGCACATATCCGAAACGACGGGCGGTAAGCCTAATGCGTCGAACGATTTAATCTCGTAGGGAATCGCGCGGAAAACGCATCCGACGGCGCCTTTCTGGTTGAAAAGATTGGCGCGAAAACGCGACATTCCCTTTAAACCGAAAGAAAAGTCAAGCTCCAGATTTTCTTCAAAACGGTGCTTTTGCGCGTCGGTCAAAACCGAATAGGCAAGCTGTTTGGTCTGCGCGGGCGTCAGCGGCGGATATTCCGTCAGTTGGTGCAGATGACCGTGAACGCGCACCTGCGGCGACGAATTGGTCGTCAAATGCAAATCCGAGCCGCCCATATCCGTCATTTTTCGGAGCAGGTCAGGCAGCGTCACTTGCGATTCTATGTTTTGTTGCTCGTAGCTCATATTTTTTGATTTTCGGGTGATGTGTCCGGAGTCAAGAGTCGAGAGTCTTTGCTACAACTCTCCGCTCTCTCGACTCCGGACTCTTGACTTTACTTACCTGAGTTCGGCTTGCTGAACCGGGCGGTTCGTGCGTTGTTGCAGAGAGTTGAGGACTTTTTCGGATTCCTGCGCGATACGCTCCGATGATTCATCCGAAGCGTTGGTCGCCAGACTAAAAATGCGTCCTTCGACTTCGGCGAAATAGAAGGTGCGCGATTGAATCTGACCGTTCGCGCCCGGCGATTGAGCGACGACGACGTAAACTTTTTTGCCGCCGACTTCTTTCTGGTAATCGTTGACGACCCAGCCCTGCTCTTTCATCATACGGTCAATCACCGTGCGGCGCAGCGCGCTGGTTTGAACGCCGCCGACGGTTTTGCTTCGTCCGGCGTTATTATCTGCGCCGCCGCTGACGGCGGGACCGACGACGCCGAGCGAAGCGGTGCCGATGGTTTTTCCGCTGTCGTCATCGACGCGGAATTGCAGCTCGCCCTGTGTCGCCTGATTTTTCTTCCAGCCTTTCGGCGCGGTTTCGCCTGACGGCAGCAGCTGCGGCGTCGAATCTTCCTGTTTCTGAACGGGTTTCAGAGATTTAACGGATTTTGCCGTTTCCGCTTTCTCCGGCGAATTGCTGACGCCTCTTTCTTTCGCCAGCTGCATCTGGCGCAGACGCAAAACGCGTTTGCGCATAGCCAGCGCTTTCTGCCGACGCTGCTTGGCGCGATACCATTTCCACCAGGCTTTCGAATATTTTTTCAGTTTTTTCTTTTTCTTTTTATGGTATCGCGGTCCGGCTTCCGAATGATTGGTCGCCAGCGGGATAATCGCTCCCAGTGACAACATTAAAGCTAACGATAATGCTATTGCTCGCAACATACTTCCTCCAATTCGTTAAAGAACCGTTTCCTTAACGACTTCCTCAATAGTTGTTATTCCTTCACGTATTTTATAAAGACCGGATTCGCGCAAAGTTATCATTCCGAGTTCGATAGCTTTTTTGCGCAATTCGATGGCGCTCGCGCCGATAATAATCAATTCCCGCAGCTCGTCCGTCACTTCCATTACTTCGTAAAGACCGACGCGACCTTTGTAACCCGTACCGTTGCAAATCTGGCAGCCTCTGCCTTTATAAGTTTTGATTTCGTGAACCTCGTCTTCGGGAAAACCGATTTCGACGAGCGCTTCGGGCGGCAGGTTAGTTTCTTCCTTGCATTCCTTGCAGACGCGGCGGATAAGTCTCTGCGCCTGAATAATGTTGACGCTCGTGGCAACCAGAAACGGCTCGATACCCATATTGACCATACGGGAAATCGTCGAAGGCGCGTCGTTTGTGTGCAGAGTGGAAAGCACCATATGACCGGTCAACGCAGCTTTGATAGCGATTTCCGCCGTTTCAAAGTCGCGGATTTCGCCGACGAGAATGATGTTCGGGTCTTGACGCAGAAAAGAACGCAAAGCGGCGGCGAAGTTCAAGCCGATTTGCTCTTTCATCTGCACCTGGTTGATGCCCGGCAGGTTGAATTCGACCGGGTCTTCCGCCGTCATAATATTCGTTTCGGAAGTATTCAGCGCCTGCAAAGCGGAATAAAGCGTATTCGTTTTGCCGGAACCCGTCGGACCTGTCACGAGAACCATTCCGTAAGGTTTGGAGATGTTGCGCTGGAAAATTTCCAAACTCTGTTGTTCAAAACCGAGCTTGGTCATATCGAGCATCAATTTATCTTTATCCAGCAAGCGAAGCACGACTTTTTCGCCGAACAGCGTCGGCAGGCTGGAAACGCGGAAATCCAGCTCGCGCGAGCGGGCGTCAATCTTAACTTTAATCTTGATGCGTCCGTCCTGCGGCAGGCGTTTCTCGGAAATGTCGAGCTTCGCCATAATTTTCAGACGCGAAATCAGCGCGTCGCGCATCTTCATCGGCGGGTGCATCACGTCATATAAAACGCCGTCGATGCGAAAGCGAATGCGAAAATCTTTTTCGTACGGCTCGATGTGAATGTCGGATGCGCCGCGCCGAAGCGAATCGACCAGAAGAACGTTGACCAGACGCACGACCGGCGCGTCTTCACTCGCTTTGGCGAGTTCGGCAAGGTCGATTTCCTCGTTTTCTTCGACGACTTCGAATTCGCCGTTGACGTCTTTTTCAAATTGAAAACGGTCGAGCGAAACCGTCAAATCCGACTCGACCAGACGCTGCTCGGTTTTCGCCGTGCCGTTTGAGCCGCCGCCGTTGCCGTTTTTGGAAAATTTCGCGGTGACTTTTTCAAAACGGTCGCTGACGCCGACCACTTCGATGGATTTTGAAGAGCTGTAATATCTGCCGACGGCGGCGTGAATCGAGGTTTCCGAAGCAATGACCGGCTCGACGTTCAGCCCGGTCATAAACTTTATGTCGTCCATCGCAAAGACGTTCGTCGGGTCAGCCATCGCCAGCGTCAGGGTCGCGCCGACTTTGGAAATCGGCAGCACGGAATATTTCAGCGCGACTTCCTGCGAAATCAGATTGATGGTTTCCTGCTCGATGTGAAACAAATCCAGATTGATTGACGGCACGCCGTATTGCCGCGACAAAACGGCGGTGATGACGTCGTCCGAGATAAAATCGAGCTTGACTAAATTCGACCCTAAACGCCCGCCTTTTTCACGTTGATATTCCAACGCCTCGCGCAATTGTTGTGGAGTTATTAAATTTTCGCGGACAAGAATTTCTCCGAGTTTTGCTGACATTGATTTATTTTATTGACGCATTAAGTCGTGAATTTTAAAGACTTGTGTTGAGAAAGGAACGCGGGCTGTCAGTTAAATAAAGCTTTAAAGACAGTGTTGACAACGATGATAAACATCGTTGATTGTTTATATTATATGTTTAACTATAAAGTGTCAAGATTTCTTTTGGAAAAATTTGCGATTAAAAGGCGGGAAAACAAAAGATTTTTCGGCGGCGACCTGTGACGAGAAATTAAAAAGCTGTCGCGGAATTTAAATAAATTCCGCGACAGCTTTTTATATATTTAATGTTACTGCGAAGTTACTGCGAAAACTTAAGTTCTCTTTTTAGTCGTCGTCGGCTTGGTCGTTTTCTGCGGAGTCAGTTTTTCCTGAGTTTTCAGATAATCGACCGCTTCCTTGACGCTGGCTTTCAGCGGGTGAGTATCGGGCGCGGTCGCGGTAAAGCGTTCCATAATATTCAAGCCTTCCTGCATCTGTTCCTTGTTGCTGGCAATGACGCCCGAATTGAACAGGGACAAGCCTAATCCGGCAAGCAAATCCGAATTCTCGGGCGCGGATTCGAGCGCTTTCCGGTAAAGCGGAATCGCTTCGTCGGATTTACCGATTTTGCGCAGAGCGTCAGCCATCTGAATTTGCGCTTTCGTCTTTTTAGCGGCGTCCGGTTCAATCGCCACGTAAGCATCGACGACCTGCACGGCTTCCTGCGCTTTGCTTTCGTCGGCTCTGGTTTCAAGCAATAAACGATAAACGTCGTTCATAATCGAATAGGCGACCATTCGGTTCGAGTCGTAGCCTTTCTGGACATTGGCTTCGGCAGAATTTGCGTTTTTCAAAATATCGACCGCCCTTTGCGCGGTCGTGATCGATTCCAGAAAGTCTTTTTTCATCGCTTCCATCAGAGTGGCTTTATTGGCGGCATCGGTAGTTGCTTTTTTGTAACTGCTGACGCCGCGCTGTTTCAGGGCATCGGCTTTATTGTTCAGAAAAACCGGCGCGGTTCCCGCAAATTCGGGGTCGGCGTTATAGCCTTCGTCAAATTTGGCGATAGCCATATCCCAATCGCTGGCGTCATAGGCTTTCTTGCCTTCGGCGATAGCGCGGTTGATAACTTCATTCGCATTTTTAATTCTGGAGTTTTTGGCTTCTATTTCCGCATTTTTCTTGGTCAGGTCTTCCTGTTTTTTCTTTTCTTCGGCAGTTAATTCGCCGGTCGTCGTCACGCTCGCCAGCGCCGCGCGGATTTCTTCTTCGGACGGAATTTTTCCGTCGCCTTCCGAAACCTCAATCACGATATTATCCATATTGGCTTTGACGTTCGGAAAATAACCGGCGGTGATGTTCGGCGCAGTCACCACCAGGACGTAGGCTTGCGCGTAGGGAACGCCGGCAAAACTGAAATAACCTTTTTTATCGGTTTTCGCCGCCGGCAGTTTACCTTTTGAAATATCGGTGCGGTAAGCGGTAACATCCGCATCGGGGAGCGGAACGATGGTATTATCGGCTTTTTTAAGCTGGACTTTTCCGCGCACCGGAGCGGTGCTCTGGGCATAGGCGACCAGGCTTCCGGTTAAAAACGCGGCAATAACAAATAATGAAACAATAAAGTTTTTACGATACATTTGAATCCTCCAATGGTGTTCGGGACAAGTGCTGAAACTTGTGCTCTAAGATGAACGAAGCAAAAAAATAGTTGTTAAACTTTGCTGATTTTAACTCAAAGGCGCGGAAAATTTAAGTATAAAAACAACCTCTGACGCCGGAAGCGGCGCATTTTTTTCTTTTCTGTGTTAATCTGTCGTTTTTGAAAGGCAAGGAAACGGAAAAACAAAGAAAGTTTATCTCTTATTTTTCCCGAAAGCTTCTCTTTCTTCCACTAATGCCGATGCGATTTACGGTTCTCGGAAGCGGTTCGACGGGCAATGCCGTTCTCATCACCGCCGGAAAAACAAAAGTTTTGGTCGATGCCGGGCTGAGCGCGAAAGAAATTTTGCGGCGTCTCGGGTGCGTCGGTGAAGACTGCGCCGGCTTGGACGCGGTTTTAATCACGCACGAGCACAGCGACCACGCCGGCGGCTTGCGCGTGCTGATGAAAAGTTTAAATTGCCCGGTTTTCATTTCCGGCGCGACGCGCGACGCATACCTGCGCGAAAAACCGAATCTCACCAACAACGAGCCGCAAAAACGCGTCGACGCGATGCGAAACCGCACGGTCGAGATTGATTCCGGCAAAGATTTTCGCATCGGCGAGATTGATTTTCACCCGTTTTCCGTGCCGCACGACGCCGTCGATAATTTCGGTTTCGTCGCCGAACATAACGGCGTCAAAGTCGCCACTTTAATGGATTTCGGCTGCATCACGACCCTCATAAAAGAAAAACTGTCGAATTGCGACGGCATCGTCATCGAATCGAATCACAGCCGCGATATGCTGCGCGCCTGCCCGGTTTACAGCTGGGAATTGAAGCAGAGAATTTTGTCGCGCAACGGGCATTTATCGAATGAAGATTTATGCGACTGGCTGACAAACGATTTCGACGGCGCGGCGCGTCACATCGTTTTAGCTCACCTGTCACAACGCGCCAACGAGCCGCATCTGGCGCGCCTGATGGCTGAAACCGCCTTGCAGCTTCGCTCGCCGCTTTTCAAATGCGAAACCAAAATCACGCTTTCCCGCCCGCAAGAACCGACCGAATGGATTGCGTTTTAAGGCAAAACGCAAAATTTACGGTTTAAGATTCAAGATATAGAATTAAAATTCCTTTCTATTTTGCATTCTGCATTTTGCGTTTTGCCTTAATTGCGATTTCCCGTTCCGAGAGCGAAGATTTTAATTAAAACCACACCCGCCAGAAATCCGCCGATGTGCGCGGCGTAAGCGACGCCGCCCGTGCCCGCCGGCGTCATATAACCGGCGATCAATTGATAAACAATCCAGATGCCGACCGCGACGTAAGCCGGAACTTCCGTAAAGAAATTAAAAATAATTGCCTTGACGCGCCGGTGCGGGAAAAGCAATAAATAGCCGCCGAGGACGCCCGAAATCGCGCCCGATGCGCCGAGCATCGGAATTATCGAATTCGTATCCATCACGATTTGCCCGAGGGCGGCGGCAAATCCGCAAAGCAGATAAAAAATCGCGTAGCGAATGTGTCCGAGGCGGTCTTCCAGATTGTCGCCGAAAACCCACAGGAAAAGCATATTGCCGAAGATATGCATAAAACCGCCGTGCATAAACATCGAGCTGAGGAAATTGAAATAGACGGGCAAAGACGTAGGAAAATGTTGGACTTGCCCGGTATTGCCGAGCGAATCGCGCACGATTTGGCTTCCGGTTATATCAACGCCGGTTGTAATTTCGCGCGGCACCAGCGAATAAGCGTAGTTAAAAGCATCATTGCCGCCAAGCCCTTGCAGCAATACGAAAACCAGAATATTAATGCCGATAAATGCGTAATTAACCAGCGGCGTTCGCGTTCGGTCGGAATTATCGTCACCGATTGGAAACATTTTTTAAACCCTCCTTGATAATCTGTCCAAAGACCAATTTAACGAAACGCCCTCCGGTCTTCAACTATTTTCCGTTTCTTTTATCTTCAGCTATTTTCCGTTCCTTTTAAAAGCTCGAAACCCTCGGAGCGCGCTACGAAAGTCGCCGCCGTGATGTCGCCGACGACATTCAGCGTCGTGCGGCACATATCCAGAATTCTGTCCACGCCCAGAATGATGGCAATCAGCGCCGGGTCGATATTAATCATCACTAAAATTCCGACGATAAAAGGAATCGAGCCGCTCGGCACGCCCGCCGTTCCGATGCCGCCCAGAATGGCGAGATAGACGACCATCAACTGTGTGCCGAGCGTTAAATCAACTCCGGCAAGCTGCGCCAGAAACAAAACCGTGACGCCTTCATATAAAGCAGTTCCGTTCTGATTGGCGGTCGCGCCGACCGTCAGGACAAAGCTGTTGATTTCCTTCGGCACGCCCAGATTTTCTTCGGAAACGCGCAGCGCCGTCGGCAGAGTCGCGTTCGACGAAGAAGTCGAAAACGCCGTCACGATTACAAGCCAGACGCGGCGGAAAAAATCGAGCGGATTAATTTTTGACAGAAACCAGACCGACAGCGAATAAACGCCGAAAAAGTGCAGACCTAAACCGAGCATCACGGTCAGAACGAAGCCGGCTAAAGTTCCGAGCAAATCAATGCCGAATTTCGCCATATTATTAAAAATCAGACAC
Organism: Pyrinomonadaceae bacterium; assembly: GCA_036388475.1. Taxonomy (GTDB): domain Bacteria; phylum Acidobacteriota; class Blastocatellia; order Pyrinomonadales; family Pyrinomonadaceae; genus JALZHR01. The sequence goes on from DASVRT010000095.1 coordinate 9,561, forward strand.
GCGACGGCGTACGGCGCAAACTTCATAATGAGGTCGATAATTTTTGAAGTTATCTGAAAAAGCGAATCCATTCCGCGCACGAACGGACTCGAAACCGGCTCGGGCAAGAGCGTGATGGCGATACCGATAATCAGCGCGAAAAACATCAAATGAAGCATATTCGGGTTTTCGCCGGCAATCGAGCTGAAGAGATTTCTCGGCACAATCGTTTTAACCACCGACATCAGCGCCGAATCGCTGTTGGCGGACTGCTGCGCTTTTTGTGCCGATTCGACCGTCGTTCCGGCTTGCGTTTTATATCTTTCCTGAAGCTGGGCGGCTTTGTCGGGCGCGAGCCACGTTCCGGGTCTGAGCGTATTCGCCAAGCCTAAGCCGATGACGACCGAAATAGCCGAAATAACCAGACAATAGGCGAAAGATTTCAGCCCGACGCGCCCCAGTTTGCGGATGTCGCCGATGCCCGCCACGCCGACCACGAGCGAGGAAAACACGAGCGGCACGACAATCATCAAAAGCAGATTCAAAAAAAGCTGTCCGATTGGCTCGGTCAGGTTCCTGATTGTCCAATCGACTCCGGCGGCGGCGTTTCCGTTCTGTTTCCCGATTTGATTGACGGCGACTCCGGCGATGACGCCGATCAGCAGCCCTAATAAAATCTTCGTATGCAGTGCCATACCTTTCGGTTTATCAACGGTTTCGTCATCTAAATCGGTTCGCAGTTCCTGTTCGTATCTGTTTTCTTCACTCATATTTTAGTAAATCGTGGATAGTAAATCGTAAATCGCGTGTTAACTTCTATTCTCGATTTACGATTTACTATTCGCGAGCTTATCTTCCCCATTTTAATTTGTTTCTTAAAACGTCAAAATAATTTCGATTCGGCGGCTGGACGAGATTAAAATTCGTCTCGCTTTTACAGATGACGACCGAATCTCCGGTTTGCATCTGGTAGCCGATTTGCCCGTCCAGCGTTAAAACCACGCCTTCCGTTTCGTTCATCAAACGCAATTTTATCTCCGCCGTGTCGGGCGTCACAATCGGGCGATTGGTCAGCGTAAACGGGCAAATCGGCGTCAGCACGACCGCGTTCATCGAAGGATACACAATCGGACCGCCGGCGGAAAGATTGTAGGCGGTCGATCCGGTCGGCGTGGCGATAATCAAGCCGTCGGCGCGAAAGGAATTGACGTATTGCTCGTTAAGCGTGACTTCGATTTCGATGATGCGCGCCAGCACGGATTTGTTAATGACGACATCGTTCAGGACGCGTCCGGTTTCCAGCGTTTCCGCGCCGCGCCGGTGTTCGACTTCGAGCATCACGCGGCGGTCAATCTCGTAAGCTCCGGCGAGAATATTTTCCAGCGCCGTGAACATTTCCTCGATGCGAAATTCCGTCAGGTAGCCGAGACTGCCGTAATTGATGCCGAGCACCGGAATTTCGCGTTTTCCCAAAAGACGCGCGGCGGCAATCATCGTTCCGTCGCCGCCGAGCACGACAATCAAATCCGCTTTTTCCTGAAATTCTTCGACGCCGACTTCTTCCAAAGGGCAGATTTCCGCCTCGCGGCGCGGATTGCCGATAAGCTTTATATCGTGATTTTTCAGCCACGCCGCCAGCTCGCAAGCCGTCTGCCACGCCTCCGCGTGATTCGGTTTGACGACGACCCCGACGTGTTTGATTGATTGATTCACCATTGACCGATACGGATAGGATTTCGTCAATGATTAACTAAACGGCTGAAAACTGCAAGTCTTTTTTAGATTGTAAATACACCAAAAAGTTTCCCTGCTTGTATTTGAACGGGAAAAGGCGGAAAAGTTTCCAGCGGAAAGCGCTTCTGACGGCTTGAGCGGCGGGCATATCGTTGACACAGCTAAGCTTTAAATGTTCGGGCGACATAAACAGATATTCGGAATCTTCTTTGTCTTTCGGTATCACTACAGCGCAGCAAACTTTTCCTTCACACAAGGCGAAAGCCGAAAGGCAAATGCCGAATTTTCTTTGCTGACCGGCTCGGTAAAGTTTTTCCGCCAGCTTTTCGTTTTCTTCCGCGAGCGGCAGCTTCAGCCAGAAATGCTTTTCATAAAACTTTGTTTTTCGGGAAAAAGTATCTTCGAGAAAAACCCACAGAATTTCGGACGGCAGATTATTTTCAGCCAGAAACTTTTTGAACTCTTTTGTCGCTTCGTTAAATGAAGTCTCTGCGATAATCATAAATTTATCGACTCAATTTAAGCAAAAAAAATGCAAGAGCCGAAGCTCTTGCGTCCAGTTCAGTGATGAGACTTGGTTGATAAAACTTATTTTTTCGTAAAATACATTTCCGAAGTCTGCGTGCCGCGACGGTTTTCGGTTTCGCGCACGACTTTCAAGGTTTTTCCGCCGTCCAGCAGTTCCCAGGTTTCTTTGGTCGTGACGGTCGTTTCGCCCATCTGCGAATTGAATTTGCGCGTCGAGGTCAGATTCAGTTTACCGTCTTTTTCCAGATTTGCTTTGAGCGTCGCCGATGCCGCCGGAATTCCCGCGACCGCTTCGGTCGAAGTTTCCTTGCCTTCCAGACTGTAATTATATGTCTGCACGCCGTCGCCGCCGAAACCGCCGCCGCCCCAGTTGCCGCGTCGATTTCCCGCGCCGTTGCCGCTGTTGCTGTCGGCGTCGCTTTCCGGACGCGCCGTTCTTTTAGTGGTCGATTCGATTTTTAAATCCTTGTCCGTCTGCGTGACTTTCATCGAAATCGACTCGACGCGCGACATTTCCGGCAGCTTGGATTTTTTGGCGTCCAGTTCCCAGTTGCCGGCGAAACTCGTTTTGGTCTGGGCGAAAACGCTTAGTGAAAACAGGCAGAAAACTGCCGCTATAACTGCTAACTTCTTCATTTAAATTGCTCCTTGTGAATCTTAGAAAAGTCTTATCTTCCGGCAGTGTTAGACGCGAAAACAAAGCGTTTGGTTACTTTAAAAATGCAAAACGCAAAATTCAAAGTGCAAAATTAAAGTCAGCGACCTGAATTCTGCACTTTGAATTTTGCGTTTTGCATTTAATTTCACTGCTCGGCGACGCCGATTGTGCCTTTGTGCAGATGACTGTTTTTATAGCCGTAAATAAAATAAATAACCAAGCCGACCAGCAGCCAGATGCCGAACCGAATCCAGTTGACAATGCCAAGCTCGCTCATCAGGTAAGTGCACGACAAAACGCCGAGCACCGGAATCAGCGAAAGATTTTTTGCCACCGCCAGGTAAGTCATTATCAAAGCGAAAATGATGAAAACCAGATACGGAATCTTGTGTGAAAACGCGCCGAACGTCGTTTCGCCCGCCTGCGTCGGCGAAAAATCGGTAAAAAATCTCACCACCGCATCGTCGTTGTAAAGAAACAGCGCGACCATCGCGATAATAAATAAAGGCGGAATGATATACGCCGAATTGACATAAGGCACAAAGCGATTTTCGTGACCGAAATCCTTGTCTTTAATCAGCACGCCGCCGCACACCAGCGTAAAGGCGAACAAAGTTCCGATAACGCCCAAATCCGTCACTTCCGTCAGATTCATAAACAAAGCGGGAATGGCGACCACGATTCCGGTAATAATCGTCGAGAACCAGGGCGTTTTAAAACGCGGGTGAATCGACGAAAATATTTTCGGCAAAAGTCCGTCGCGGCTCATCGCCATCCACAAACGCGGCTGCCCGATTTGGAAAACCAGAAAGACGGTCGCCAGCGCAATCACCGCGCTGACGGCGATAATACCGGAAAGCCACGGCAGCTTCTCGCGGAAAACAAACGCCAGCGGGTCGCCGACATTCAGGTTCGTGTAGCTTTCCATTCCCGTCAAAACCAGCGCCAGCGCGATGTAAAGCACGGTGCAGATGATTAATGAATAAATCATCGCGCGCGGCAAATCGCGCTTCGGATTTTCGCATTCTTCAGCGGTCGTCGAAAGCGCGTCGAAACCGATATAAGCGAAAAATACCGCCGCCACGCTCGCCATCACGCCGCCCAAACCGTTCGGCACAAACGGCGACCAGTTTGCCGGCGCGACGTAAAATGCGCCTAGAATGATAACCGTCAGAATAATTCCGATTTTCAAAACGGTCATCGCATTGCCGACCAGCTTCGACTCGCGGATTCCGATATAAACCAGAATGGTAATGAAGAACGTAATCAGCAGCGCGGGAAAATCGGCGATAATTCGCCAGTCGCCGAGCATCGGCGCGGTCGTCCACGCTTCGTATGATTCAATGGCGGCGGTCGTCAGCTTATCCGAAATCGCCACCAGGTCGTCGCCTTTCATCCGGCTCAGCGCGTCGAGCGTGTGCCCCTGGCTGATAGCCAGCGCGACGGCTTCCTGATTGTCGGCAAAACCGCGCGAAGCGCTCAGGTAATCCATCGTCATATAGGCGGGGATTTTCATCCCGTAGCCGGTTAAAAGACGCGTAAAATAATCGCTCCACGAAATGGCGACGGCGATGTTGCCGATGGCGTATTCGACAATCAAATCCCAGCCGATAATCCACGCCGCCAGCTCGCCGAAACTGGCGTAAGCGTAAGTGTAAGCCGAACCCGCAATCGGAATGCGCGACGCGAACTCCGAATAACAAAGCGCCGAAAATCCGCACGCAATCGCCGTAAAGGCGAACAGAAAAATAACGGCTGGACCGCCGCGATACGACGCGCCGCCAATCATCGCAAAAATTCCCGCGCCGATGATGGCGGCGATGCCCATTAACGTCAAATCGCGCAGCTTCAAGGTGCGGCGCAGTTTTGCGCCGCTGCCGCCGATGTCGTCCTGCGCGTGCTCGCTCATTCCGGCATCGACGTCGGCTTGAATTTGCGCAATTGATTTCTTACGAAATAAATCGGTTGTTTTCATAAATTTGATTTGATTGAATTTAGTAAAATTACTTTGGTGTGCGAATTTTGAACGAATTTTCCGCCAGATGCAATGGAAATTGCGCTGAATTAGTATTTTCTTAGTAAAAATTTCAAAAAATTTAAAATTACATCCGGTTTACAAGTTTATTAAATTCGGTGTAAAAATTACCCTTCTGATGAAAACTCGTCCGATTCACGAAAATTTAGATACGTCGTTCGTTAATTTGTCCGCTTTGCTGCGCTATTTGCAGCGGCGTCAGTTCGTCGGGCGCGTGCGCGTCGAGCTGAGCGGCTACGAAGCCGACATCGTTTTGCTGGAAGACGATAAATTGCAGGTGCACGAGCACGACCGCATCGCCGGGCGCAGCGGCGAAGGCGAGGAAGCCTTGCAGCGACTTTTGATTCGCGCCCGCGAGCCGGGCGGAACGATTAACGTTTACCAGATGATTAGCGAGGCGGCAAAAAACGAGGCGGCAGCCGACAAACTTAAACCCGTCGTCGCCGAAGCCAAACAAAACTCGAACGATTTTCCGAAACCCGCGCCGAACGGCAATTCCAACGGTCATCAAACGCCGCAAACGCCGGCGGCGCGGCTGCCGAATTTTCCGTTTGATTTGACGAACGAGGTCGAAGCTAAAGCGCGGCAGGCGCAGCAGATTTCGCCGCCCGACTGGCAGACGCTTTTGCAGTTAATCGGCGAATTGCTCGGCTCGATCGATAAAACCCTAGCCGGAGCGAATCTGAATTTTCCCGCCGCGTTGACCAAAGTCCGCGCGGAAATCGCCCTCGATTATCCTTTCTTAAATCCGGCAAACGGCATTTTTGAATATGCTCGCGGCAAGGTGACAATGCACGAGCGCACCAGCGCGAAACTTCTTGTCGCCAGCATCAACGAAGCGCTGCGCCGCATTCTGGAAAAACTCGGCGCCAGCGCGAAATTTTCTCAAATTTACCGCGCCGTCGTCCAAAAAATTCTCGTCCTGATTCAACAGCGCAAACCGCTTTACGAAAAATTTTTCATCACGCCGCAACTGGAAAAAATTCTGGGAGCCTGAAGGGATTTTAGATTTTAGATTGATGATTTTAGATTGGATTCGGAAAATTTTCACTCTGTCCATTCGCCAATCTAAAATCATCAATCTAAAATCATTTTATGGACTGGAAAATTTTCGCAACCGCTTTTCTAACGCTTTTTTTAGCCGAGCTCGGCGATAAAACTCAGCTCGCCGTGATTACGATGACGGCTGACACAAGTTCTAAAATATCGGTTTTTCTCGGCGCGTCGCTGGCGCTGATTGCCGTCACGTTGCTCGCCGTTCTGTTCGGCGGCTTGCTCAGCCAATACATTCCGACCGAATGGCTCCAGCGCATCGTCGCCGCCGCTTTTATCATCATCGGCGTTCTGATGCTGCTCGGAAAACTTTAATTTCCGGATACGCTCTGAAACATCAATCAGTTTTTAACCGTCCGCAAATGAAAAAACGGCGACTACAAATCATTCGTAGTCGCCGGGAAGTATTAGAGCAAACAAAGGCGGAAAGGTTAATTATCAGCCACGAAATTCACGTTGCCGATTTCCTCGTTGACCTCAATCGCCTGCGATTGCTGGCTGAAGTGGTAACGTTTTGATAAAACGGTGACGACAACCGTCTGCCCCACCGTCACGTCGGTAAACTGGTAATAGCCGAAGGCATTGGTCAGCGCGGTTCGTCTTGAGCCGGTAGTGTCCGCCAGCGTCACGGTGGTGTTGGCGATGCCCATCCCGGAAGCGTTCGTCACACGCCCGCCGACCGTGACATCCGCCGCCGTCGGTCCGACCGGAGTAAAACCGACGTCAAACGTGTGATTGTTTGAGCCGACAGCGCCCGTCATCAGGGAAATAACCGGGAAAGTTCCGCCGGAAGGCGAGCCGGTCGGATTGGTGACGTTCGACGCGTCGGAATCCGAAGACTCGTCGTCGCCGTTTTGCGAAGTTTGATTAACCGAGCTCAGGAATAATCCGAACAGCGGTCCGCCCGCAACGTAATTTGCCGGATTGTCGAAACGAATCTGGTATTGCGTGTTCGGCTGCAAATTCAAATTATACTTGGCGTTAGTCGTATCCGTTCCCGCGCCGGACGAGAAATAATATTCGCCGTCCTGGTCGGTCACGGCGGTCGCCACCACTGCGTTGCTCGAATTATAAAGGCGTACCGTGACGCCCGACATCAAGACCGGCGTCGGCGCGGCGCGCGATTCCTGCGGGTCTTGCGCGCCGTTGCCGTTCAAATCGCGCCAGACGCGGTTGCCGATTTCAATCGGCGCGAGACCGCACATCGCCGTCACGCCGCCCAGCCCGTTGGCTTTGCCGAAATCGGGCACGTTCGCGCCGCCCGAACCGTTGTAAAGGCGATAAGCGCGGTCGGCATTGCCGGTCGTGTTATTAAACCAGCGGAAACCGCCGTCAAAGGTCGCGCCGGAGCTTATCGTGCGCGAAATCGGGTCGAGCAGAGTCGTAACAACGTGTTGGCGACCGGGAATGTATATCAACTCGCCCCACGCCAGCTCGTCGTGAAAATTCGCGCCGTTAGGCGTTAAACAGAAATCATCCTGATGATAAAATTCGCCGCTGCCTATTCCTTGTCCCGTGCCTTGCGGCGCGGCGCCGGTCGCCGGGCTTCCGCAGCGCCCGTTGCTTTCCATAATCCACGCGCCCATCGCGCCGCAGCCGCGCAGCGTATCGCCCGCCGTGCGTTTCGCGTCCGGTCCGTTGTCGAGCGCCTGGTCGCCTTCGCGGTCGCGCAAGCCCAGAATCAAATTATCGTTTTCAAATTCGATGTCCGTCAGCATCGGCTGCGGGAAAGAGAAATCCGGTTGTATCGTCGGCTCCCACTGCCGCCATTCAGCCGCTGCGCCCGGGTCGGCGAAACCGCGCGTATAATTGAGCGCGACGCTGTAATACGGCGCGGCGTTGAAAACCAGCGTCGCCGGATTAAGCTGGAAAATATAGGCGAATAAATCGTTTGCGCCGTTGGTGCTTTCCGCCGAACAGACCATCCCGACGTAAACCTGCCCGCGATAATACTTCACGGCAAACGGGCGAATATCGCCCGCCGCGCAGTTCAGATTCGTCCCGCCCGGCGTCGGCAATGTCAAAGTTGACATTTGCACGGTGTTTCCCAGAGACGCGCCGGTCGTCGGATTCAAAGCGTAAATGCGGCGGTTTTGCAGGTTGGCGACGAACAGGCGGCTTTCGTCGTCGGCTAAAGCGATTCCGCCGAGGCTCGACTTGCCGACCGCGTTCCAGCCCGCGTCGCCGTTGTCATTCGGGTAATCGTTGGTTTCGTGCGAATTAGTCGTCGCGCCCGGAACGGTGAAGGTCGCCGTCACGTTATTCGTCGCCGGGTCAACGACGTAAATCGCGCCCGCGTCGTCCGAGGTATTAAAAGCTGCGTCGGCGCCCGGTCCGAAACCGGCGTGACGTTTAAAATACGAGGCGGCGTAAACACGTCGATTGACGCGCGAATAAGCGAGCGAGAAAACCGTCCCGACGCGGCTGGCGATAACGCCGACCGAATGCGTGGAAGGCAAATCGTAATTGGCGACGGTCGTGTCCGTGTAACTCGTTCCGGCGTTATACGGAAAATCCGTCAAAACGTTATTGTTGGCGTAAATGCCGTTTTGCGCGTCTGCCACGAAGCGCGAAACGACCAGGCTCGGATTGTTTTCGCAATAATCTTCCGACCGCACGAGACCGACGTTGACGTTTCCGGTCGTTCCGTCGGCGACGAATTGAACGGTCGAACCGGCGTTCGACGTCGTGCCGGCGAGAACCGACGCCTTGCTGCGCGCCGAAGGCGTGTAGCCGCTCGGCAGATCGGTAAACTCAAGACGATACGGACCCGTTCCGGTCGCAGTCAAAGTATAATTGCCGCTCGCATTGGTCGTCGTCGTGCCGCGCGAGACGCCGGTCGAATCGTAAGCCGTGACCGTCACGTTTGCCGCGCCGCGGTCAATCGAGTTCACTCCGCTCGCTGTATCATAAGCGCCGTTCGAGTTGTAATCCTGAAAAACTCTGCCGGTGATGCTTCCCGCTGCTTCGGCAGCCGGAAAATTAATGTTTGATAAAATTATTATTGAAAATACGCTGACGAGACTTATGATAAGTAACAGATTCCAGCCGGATAATGGGCGGAAGATTTTTTTAGTTTTCATTTCTTATCCTTTGCAGACCCGGAACGGCGAGTTTGGAAATGAAGCTTAAAGCTTCTTAACGGACAAACCAATCGCCCGCTGAGTCCGCAATTCCGAGTAATGTTTTATTTTTTAGATTTTGGTTGTTAGATTTACAGAGCTTTGAAGGGCTTGTATCTGACGCGGGTTCGGTAATCGTTGGCAGGCAACAATTAACCAGCTAATAAAGTAGCAGTTTTAAATACTTTTTTCAACTACTTTTAACAATGTTTTTAAAATATTCCTCTATATTTAAAATTTTCGGTTTAAAATGCAGAAAACCGGCGAGTTAATTTGTGAAATCGAGCAATTTTTTTTAGGTTAGAAAGAGATTCTGTTATCATCGTCTCTAAAATTTCTTCACGAAGGTTTAATCATGAAAAAACGGCTTGCGTTATTCTTAGCCCTCATTGCGGCGTTTGGCTTTTTCGCTTTCAGGCAAACGGCGGAAAGCTCGCAGCTAAATTCAGCCGAAAAGCAAAAAGAATTTTTCTCCGAGCTTCAGCCGCAGATGGTGCAGGCTTCGGGTTTCGGCGTTTCCGTTCCGGTCAGCAGTCTCGCGCCCGCGCAGCCGGAAACGGGAAAAACCAGCCGCAAGCTCGGACGCGCCGAAGAACAGGCGCGCAGCGTTCCGAATAAACTGCCGTTTCGCAAACAAATCGCGGGCGCGCCGCAGGACGACGAATCGAATTTAGCGCGAGTTTCGGTCGAACAGATGCCCGCGCCTTCATTGTCTTTCGACGGAATTTCCAGCAATGAAGTCGCCGCCGCTTTCGGATTTCGCATCATTCCGCCCGACCCGAACGGCGACGCCGGTTTGAATCACTATGTTCAATCGGTCAACGCGCTGACCCGCGTTTTCGATAAAAACGGCAATCCTCTGACGCCGTCTTTTAAATTGAGCAGCTTGTTTTCCGTTCTCGGCACGCCGTGCTCGATGCGTGACGACGGCGACCCGGTCGTTTTGTACGACGCGCTCGCCGACCGCTGGTTTCTGAGCCAGTTCTGCAATAATTTTCCGCCTTTTCGGCAGTTGATTGCGGTTTCCAAAACCGGCGACCCGACCGGCGAGTTTTACGTTTACGAATTCGTGATGCCGAACGTCAAGCTCAACGATTATCCGAAGTTCGGCGTCTGGACGGACGCGATTTATATGTCGACCGACGAATTCTCAGGCGGCGATTACGCGGGCAGCGGAATGTTTGCCTTCGATAAACAGAAGCTTTACGCGGGCGAGCCTTTGGCAAGCTATATTTATTTCGATTTGGCTTCGCCGACGACGATTCGTTTCGGCGGTCTTCTGCCTTCCGATTTGGACGGATTGAATCCGCCGCCCGCCGCTGCGCCGAATATTTTCGCCGGTTACATCGCCGACGAATACGGCGACGCGCAGGACGCGCTCCGGCTTTTCGAGTTTCGCCCGAATTTTGTTAATCCTTCGGCTTCGACTTTCGCGGAACGCGCCGAAAGCCCGCTCGCCGTCGCGCCTTTTAATCCGACCAGCCCCGAAGGGCGCGCCGACATTCAGCAACCGCCGCCGAGCGAGCCGCTCGATTCGCAAAGCGACCGTCTGATGTCTCGCGTCACGTATCGAAATTTCGGCACACACGACGCGCTGGTTTTGAATCAGACGGTGCGCGTTTCGCCCGTCGGTGAGACTTATCGCGCCGGGGTTCGCGTTTACGAACTGCGCCGGAATCTGCTTTCCGTTCCGCCGTTTTCGCCTTTCGTCGTGCACGAACAAGCGACGGTCGGCGACACGAGCGCGAGCCGCTGGATGGGCAGCGCCGCGCAGGATTATCAGGGCAATCTCGCCGTCGGCTACAGCTACGGCAGTGAAGAAAAAAAACCTTCCGTTACCTATTCCGGCAAACTGGCGACCGAGCCTGCCGGAACGTTTCGCACCGAGAGAAATTTGATTGAAGGCACGGGCGTGCAGACGGCTTTCGGTTTTCGCTGGGGCGATTACACGGCAATGACCATCGACCCGACCGACGACTGCACATTCTGGTATACGAATCAGTACTACACTCTGGAAAGCCAGGAAGAAAGCCCTTTCGGCTGGCTGACGCGCGTCGGGAAATTCAAATTCGCCGAATGCGCGAACGCGCCGCGAGCGACGATTACCGGCTTGGTAAATACCGCCTCGGGCGGTCTGCCGATTCCTAACGCGACCGTTACCGCTTCGGCTTACTCACGCACGACGAACGCCAGCGGAAACTACGGGAATCTGCTCGTTCTGCCCGGCGCATACACCGTGACGGCTTCCGCCAAAGGCTTTCGTTCGCAAACGGTTACGGTTACGGTTGCAAACTGGCAAACCTTGATACAGAATTTTTCGCTTCAGCCGACTGCCGTTCTGGAAAATACCGGAACGCAAATCGCGGCGGAAAGCTGCCAGCCGAATAACGCCGTCGACCCCGGCGAAACCGTGACGATAAACATCGCCCTTCGCAATACCGGCGCTCAGAATACAACAAATCTGACCGCGACGCTTTTACCGACCGGCGGCGTGACAAATCCAGGCACGGCGCAAAATTACGGCGCGCTGCCGGTCAATGGACAGAGCGCTTCCCGCCCGTTCACTTTTACGGCAAGCTCGGCTATCAATTGCGGCAATCCGGTAACTTTGACTTTCCAATTGCAGGACGGCGCGGAAAATCTCGGCACAATTTCGATAGTTTTGAATACGGGCGTTCTGCGCACCGCCTTGCGGGAAAATTTTGATTCCGTGACCGCGCCGAATTTGCCGAACGGCTGGACGACCGGCGCCACCGGAGCGCAGCAAAATTGGAAAACCGTCACCAATCGCAATCAAAGCCAGCCTAATTCAGCCTTTTCGCCCGACCCGAATCAAATCGGGATAAATGAGCTTGTCTCGCCCGCGTTTGCGGTCGTTTCGCCGAATGCCGAAATCAGTTTCCGAAATTGGTATGAACTGGAAACGACGTTTTTGCGCAACAAGCTTTACGACGGCTCGGTTTTGGAAATAAAAATCGGCGGCGCCAACTGGCAGGACATCGAAGCGGCGGGCGGCGCGTTTCTTTCCGGCGGTTACGACGGCGTTTTGGATAGTTGCTGCCAGAATCCGCTGGCGGGCAGACGCGCCTGGTCGGGCAGGAGCGGACCGAATCAAACGTCCGAATTTATCACGTCGAAAGCAAAGCTGCCCGCTTCGGCGCAAGGGCAAAATGTCCGGCTGCGCTGGCGCGTCGGCACAGACCTCGGTACTTTCCGCGAAGGTCAGTATATCGACGATTTAGTGGTGACGGACGGTTACGTCTGCAACTGTCAAATTAGCGCGCCGAATCGTGCGCCGTTTGATTTTGACGGCGACGGAAAAACCGATTTGAGCGTTTTCCGTCCGAACAACAACGGCGGCGAAGCTGATTTTTACGTTCAGCAAAGCGGAAACGATTCGTTTACGGGCGCGGCTTGGGGAAGCATCGGCGACGTCGCCGCAAACGCCGATTATGACGGCGACGGAAAAACCGATTACGCCGTTTTTCGACCGTCGGCAAACACCTGGTTCGTTTTACAAAGCGGGAACGGAACGTTTCGCACGCAGAATTTCGGCTTGGCGAGCGACAAGCTCGCGCCCGCCGATTATGACGGCGACGGCAAAGCAGACGTGGCGGTTTTCCGCCCGTCAGACGGAATGTGGTATGTTTCGCAAAGCACCAACGGGCAATTTCGCGCGACGCAATTCGGAACGGCTGAGGATTTGCCCGTTGCGGCGGACTTCGACGCGGACGGAAAAGCGGATCTAGCCGTCTTTCGCCCGTCAAGCGGAACCTGGTTTTATTTGCAAAGTTCGGACGGCGGTTTCCACGCGGCACAATTCGGGACAAACGGCGATAAGCCGGTGGTCGGCGATTACGACGGCGACGGCAAAGCCGATTTCGTTGTTTTTCGCCCGTCAAACCGCACTTGGTATTTGCTTCGAAGCAATCAGGGATTTACCGCCGCGCAGTTCGGTTTGAGCGAGGACAGACCTTTGCAGGCGGATTTTGACGGAGACGGCAAACGCGACGTCGCGGTTTTTCGTCCAAGCACGGGCAACTGGTTTTATCTGCGAAGCTCAAACGGTAGTTTCGCCGGCGCGCAGTTCGGCTTAGGCACGGACACGGTTGTTCCGTCGATTTTTGTTAATTTTTAAGAAGTTTCAGCCGCAGCGAGAAGAAAACGAGGAACGACGAATTGCAGTTTCCGCGTTCATCATTCGTCGTTCCGCATTTCGCGCTCCGCATTTCTCTGCTTCCGCGGCTGAAATTTTTCTTATTTGCGAGCGGTCAAATTACATTTTGGCGCAAATTGTGTTACAAAGGTTATTTGCCGTTAATAAGCCCGCCCTGTCTGTAAAATCGAAAGGAAGTTTTTATTCTAATGAAGAAGTTTTATTTTATTTTTGCCGGTCTGATTCTGTTCGCCGTCTGTTTCGGACTTTCGTACAAAACAATCGTTAAAGCCGAAACCGAAGATAATCTGGTTTCCCCAAACATCGTCATCAGCCAGTTTCAGGTTGCCGGCGGCGGCGGCACGCCCGCGAACGACGAATTTATCGAGCTGCACAACACCAGCGCGAACAACGTAGACCTGAACGGCTATAGATTGGTTTATCGCTCAGCCGCCGGAACGAACGACGTCGCGTTTGTCGAGTGGACGACCAGCACGGTGATTGCGCCGGGCGCTTATTACCTGATTGCCTCGACCGCTTATGACGGCACGGTGACGCCGAATCTCACCTACAATCCGACGACCTGCTCGTGCTCGATGTCGGCGACGGGCGGCGGGCTTGCCATCCGCAACGGCGCGCTGAACACGGGAATAATTATCGACTCGGTCGGTTACGGCACGGCGAGCAATGCTTTTATCGAAACTTCAGTGACCGGCGCGCCGCCCGCCAACACCGGTCAGGCGCGGCAGAATGTCGGATGCCAGGACACGGACAACAACGCCGGCGATTTTTTGAACATCAATCCCGCGATGCCGCACAACAGCGCGACGACGCCGAATGTTTGCTCGGGCGGCGGCAATTCGATTTTCGCCAGCGGCGCGGCTAATCCGAATCCCGTTCTGCCGGGCGGCACGACCTTGTTTACCGTTTCGGTTTCTCCGGCGACGACGCCTCCGAGCACTTTTTTGACGGTTGCCGCTAATTTATCGCAGGTCGGCGGCGCGTCTTCGCAAACGTTTTTTGACAACGGCACGAACGGCGACGTGACGCCCGGCGACAATATATTTTCTTTTCAATACACGATTCCGGCGACCATCGGCGCGGGCGCGAAAATCATTCCTTTTGTCGCTGCCGACGCGCAGGGACGCACGGCGAGCTCCGTCATTACGCTGAACGTCTCGGTGCCGCCGAATAACGACAATCCGCTTTTGTTCGGCAATCCGAGCAACGCCACGGCGGACGTGGCAAACGAAAACAATTATTTGATGATGAAGCCGCAGTATTGGCTTTCGTATAACCGCAGCCGCGCGACGGCAAACTGGGTGGCGTGGCGTTTGGATTCGAGCTGGATTGGCGACGCGCCGCGACAGGACGATTTTCGACCCGACCCGGCACTGCCGGCGGGCTGGTATCAAGTGACCGATGCGGATTATTCCGGTTCGGGCTACGACCGCGGGCATATGACGCCTTCGGGCGACCGGACGCGCTCGATTCCCGACAATTCGGCGACGTTTTTGATGACGAACATCGTGCCGCAAATAGCAGCGAACAATCAGGGACCGTGGGAAGAATTTGAAAGTTACTGCCGCACGCTGGCGCAGGCAGGTCAGGAGCTTTATATCATTTCGGGCGTCGAAGGCAATATCGGAACGATTGCGCAGGGCAGAATCGTCGTGCCGCGCAACACCTGGAAAGTCGTGCTTGTGCTGCCGAACGGCAGCGACGACTTGCAGCGCGTCAGCAAGAGCACGCGCGTGATTGCCATCGTCGTTCCTAACTTCCAACCGCTGAATATCAACGCGCCGTGGCGACAATTCCGCAAGAGCGTCGACCAGGTCGAGGCTTTGACCGGATATAACTTCTTTTCAAACATTCCGAAAAATACGCAGGAAATTATGGAAAGACGCCGAGACGTGCAGTAGTAAAAAACGGGACGCCGGTTTTTCAGGATTGTTCGAGATTATTTAAGATAAACCTTAAATAATCTCGACACATCTTAATAATCGGAACGTCCCGTTTTTCTCTTTTAATTTGCCTGTAAAAATATTTTGAGTTATGAAAAATCTTTCTTTCGTTTTATTTCTAATCGTTTTATTTTTCGTTTCCAGTTCTTCGGCGCAAAAGAGCCGCGCAATCAGCGAGGTTCAGGGCGATAAAGTCGCCTCGATGTTTGTCAACGAACAGGTTCGCGTCAGCGGAATCGTCACGGCGCGGACGCGCAGCGGATTTTTTATCCAGACGCCGGACGACAAAACCGACAACAATCCGAACACTTCCGAGGGAATTCTCGTTTTCACGCGCACCGAGCCGGGCAGCGAAGCGACCCTCGGAAATCTGGTGTCGGTAACGGGAACGATTGATGAATTTCGCCCGAAAAGCGAGCCGTCGAGCCTGCCGATTACGGAAATCAGATTCACCAAAGGCAAGGACGTTATCGAGGTCGAGTCGAAAAACAATCCGCTGCCGAAAGCGATTGCTTTAACCGTCCGGGATTTTACCTCGAATAAAATCGACCAGATTGAAAAATACGAAGGAATGCGCGTTTATGTGGAAACGCTGACGGCAGTCTCGCCGACCGGCGGCAGAGTCGAGGATAAAAACGCGACCGCCGAATCGAACGGAACTTTTTTCGCCGTCGTCAAAGGCGTTCCGCGCCCGTTTCGCGAGCCGGGAATGGACATTTACGATTACATAATGTCGCCGGACAAGGACAAGCTGAAAAAAGATTATCCGAAAATGCCGATTTTCGATAACAATCCCGAAAGATTGCGAATCGAAAGCACGTCACAGCTCGGCGCGTCGGCGATTGACGTCAATTCGAAAGCGGAAATCAAAAACCTTTCGGGCGTTTTGCATTACACTTATCGCACCTACACGATTTACGTTGACGTTGACAGCAAACATTCTATTTCAAACGCGATTAAGCCGGTCGTTCTGCCGCCGGCTAACGACCGGCAGTTTTCGATTGCCGCCACGAATCTGGAAAACTTTTTCGACGACGAAGACGACCCTTCGATGAAGGAAGACATCGTCACGAAAGAAGCCTTTGCGCTGCGCCTGAAAAAAATCTCGGGCGCGATTCGTGAATATTTGCAGATGCCCGACATCGTCGGCATCGTCGAAGCCGAAAATCTTTCGGCGCTGAAAAGGCTCGCCGAAAAAATCAACGCCGACGCGGTCGCCGCCGGAAAGCCCAATCCGAAATACGAAGCGTTTCTGATTGACGGCAACGACGGGCGCGGCATCGACAACGGCTTTCTGGTCAAAACCTCGCGCGTCGAAGTCGTCAGCGTCAAGCAATTCGGCAAGGAAGAAAAATACGAAAATCCCGTCAGAAAAAGCGAATTTTCGCT
The DNA here is from genome assembly GCA_036388475.1 of Pyrinomonadaceae bacterium. GTDB lineage: Bacteria > Acidobacteriota > Blastocatellia > Pyrinomonadales > Pyrinomonadaceae > JALZHR01. The sequence goes on from DASVRT010000095.1 coordinate 26,179, forward strand.
GAACGACCGACCGCCGCTCGTGCTCGAAGCTAAAATCAACGACGCGAAAACGAATAAACCGTTTGCCGTGACGGTTATCGTCAATCACTTGAAATCGTTCAACGGCTACAACGACGAAAAAGACGCGCCGAACGTCCGTCTGAAAAAACGCCTGCAAGCCGAATATCTGGCGAAATTGGTCAGCGAACGGCAGAAAGCGAATCCGAGCGAGCGAATTCTGCTCGTCGGCGATTTTAACGCTTATCAATTCAACGACGGAATCGTCGATGTTATCGGCGCGATAAAAGGCACGCCCGCGGCGAAAGACCAGGTTTTGAATCCTTCGGAAGATTTTCTGAATCCCGATTTAACCGATTTGGTCGAGATGATAAAAGCCGACCAGCGCTATTCCTACAGCTTTGACGGAAACGCGCAGGTGCTCGACCATTTTATCGCCAACGACGCGATGAAAAAACATCTCGCCGGCTTCGGCTACCTGCGCGTCAACGCCGATTATCCCGAAACTCTGCGCGGCGACGCCAACCGCGTCGAGCGTTATTCAGACCACGATGTTCCGATTGGATATTTTACTTTCGACGAGCAAAATAAACCATAATCAGAATTAGTTTTCTGATATTATGGAATTTAGCCATTATGACGAAAATCACAATTTTACCGGAAGACAAAAATTACCGCGCTATTGCCGGGCAAAAGGAATCTATCGGTCGCACAGCCGGTGAGGCTCTTGACGGTTTAACCGCACAGCTTAGTCAGGATGAAAGCGGAACACTGATAGTAATTCAAAATCAACGTTCCGACAAATTTTTTAACTCTTGGCAACAGATGCGTTTGACAGAATTGATGGAAAAACGTAGAAACCAGTCACTTTCAGTTAAAGAAGAAACAGAACTGGAGAATCTGGTTGAAACCGAACTTGACGGAGCACGACAAAGGTCAGAAGAATTACTTAGTGAATTAAAACCATAACAATAAGTTGACAAATTTCTGGGCTGTGTTTTCGTAAAAAACGAAAATATAAGCCGTCCAAATTATGACGGCAACCGGATTTTAAATAAGTCCGATAGATTACTCGAAAAAGAGTAATTTGTCGGGCTTTTTCTATTTGTAATAAATTAAACTAAAGAGATAAAACCAACATAGCTATATGAACAAGAATTACTCTTTCGTCGCTGCTCGAGCAAAACGCACTTGCGAATACTGTCACGCGCCAGAAGCCGTCTTTAATCTTCAATTCGAGGTTGAACATATCAAACCTCTTTCTCGCGGCGGAAGTAGGGACCTAGAGAATTTGGCGCTGTCCTGTCGCTCCTGTAATCTTTACAAATCTGATTCAATTTCAGATTTTGACAACGAAACGCAAACCGAAACTAAACTTTTCAATCCGCGCCAAGATACTTGGACAGAGCATTTTTCAATAAATCAAAAGACTGGCGAAATTATTGGTTTGACGAATATTGGTCGAGCTACCGTTTCGCGTTTGCGAATAAACGGCAAAGCTCAACTTGCCGCTAGATTCCAATGGCTAGAGCTTGGTCTTTTTGATTAAATAGTTGTTATTATTTCTCCCGCATTTTATATGCCTGCACCGCTTCCGCCGCGCCTTCGTGCATAATTTCCGGTTTGTGATAGCGCCAGTATTTTTCGTATTCCTCGTCGCTCATCCCTGAGTTTATCTGGCGATGTTTCTGCTTTAAAAAATCCTCGCACCACTGGCGAATGTCGGGGCTTTGATTGAGCGCCGTCCGCGCGCCGTGCATTAAATTGTCGCGTTCCATAAATTTACCTCCGTTTGTGATATTGTAAAACTTATTCGCAAACTTTGCGTAAAAAATAAACTGTTGTTCGATTGAAAGAGACTCGAACGGAATCAAATCCAACCTATGTCTCTCGTTCGGCATCTGAAACCCAACATCAATATTGGAGTTCTTCAGCGTGAAAAAAATTTTTCTATTTTCGCTTCTGGCTATTTTAAGTTTAGCCGATATAAATTTTGCCCAAAAGACGGTGCCGACGCCGAAAACGGCGGTGACGACCAAAAATCTCCCGACCAGAGCGCAGGACGCGCCGGTCGTTCCGTTTGTCAATAAAGTTTTGCCGAACGGTCTGGAAGTGATTGTCCTGCCGGACGCGAGCGTGCCGATTGTGACGGTCGAGCTGGCGGTGCGTAACGGTTCGTTTACCGAGCCGCCCGAACTGAACGGCTTGTCGCATCTTTACGAGCATATGTTTTTCAAAACCAATCGCTCGATAATGGTTTTCCGCTGCGAGCAGATTCAAAGCTACAAGAGATTTGATTTGTATAAACAAAACAATTGCGACGAGCATCTGAAATACAAATCGGAAATCGGCGACGGCACATATCTCGGCGAAATCGGCAGTCTGGGCATTACCTACAACGGGACGACGCGCGAGGAAGTCGTCAATTATTATTTCACGACGACCAGCCCGTACGTTTCGACGGCGATTCGCTTTATCAACGACGCGGTGCGCTTTCCGGTTTTTGACGAGGACGAGTTTGCGCGCGAAAAACAGGTTGTCATCGGCGAAATCGACCGCAACGAATCGAATCCGTATTTCTATCTGCAACGGAATCTGATGGAAAAGCTTTTTTACAAATACCCGACGCGCAAAAACGCGCTCGGCTCGCGCGAATCGGTCGGCACGGCGACCACCGAAAAAATGCGCACGATTCAGGGTCGTTATTACGTCCCGAACAATTCGGCTCTCGTCATCACGGGCGACGTCAAACCGGAAGAAGTTTTCAAAATCGCGGAAGAAGTTTTCGGCGGCTGGAAAAAACGCGAAGCCGACCCGTTCAAAGATTTTCCGCTGGTCGAGCATCCGGCGCTGACGAAAAGCGAGGGAATAATCGTCGAGCAGCCCGTCAATAACGTTTTAATTCAAATCGGCTGGCACGGTCCTTCAATCGGCAAAGACAATCCGGCAACGTACGCGGCGGACGTTTTCTCATATATTCTGACGCAGCCCGATTCGCGCTTCCAGCGCGCGCTGGTCGATACGGGTTTGGTCGTCGCGGCTGACGTCAGCTATTACACGCAGCGCAACACGGGTCCGATTACCCTGACTCTGGTGACGACGCCGGAAAAATCGAAAGCCGCGCTCGCCGCCGCTTACGCGGAATTCGCCAAATTTACGAACGCCGATTATTACACGGGCGAAGAATTATCGAACGCGACAACCCTGCTCGAATCGAGAGACTTGTTCGAGCGCGAAAAACTGAGCGAATACGCGCACACTTTAAGTTTCTGGTGGTCTTCGACCGGAATCGAATATTTTCGCGGTTATCACAAAAATATGCGCGCCGTTTCGCGCGAGGAAATTAATCGTTACGTGAAAACTTACATTCAGGGCAAACCGCACGTCGGCATTGCTTTGATTTCGTCACAGTCGCAGCAGGAGGCGAAATTAACGCCCGAAGATTTGATTGGAAAATAAATTTATGAAAGTGGTTAGTAGTCAGTTATCAGTGGTCAGTCGTTTCTTTTTGCTGACGTTAATTGTTTTATCTTTTGTCTTTACGGCTCTCGCTCAGGACGGCGGGCGGGCGAGTTTGACGGCGCAGGTCGCGCAGGTTAAGGAATTTGATGTCAACGGCTTGAAAGTTCTGGTCAAGCGTCGTCCTTTAAGCCCGACGGTCGCCGCCGGTCTTTTTATTCGCGGCGGCGTGAAAAACGTGACGGCGCAAAATGCAGGCGTCGAGAATTTTATGCTGAGCGCGATGACCGAAGGCAGCAAGGCTTTCCCGCGCGAAACCCTGCGCCGCGAATTAGCCAGAACCGGAAGCTCTATCGGTTCGAGCGCCGGTTACGATTTCAGCGTCATCAGTCTCGCTTCGACGCGCCAGAATTTTGACCGCTCGTGGGATATTTTCACCGACCTCGCGCTGAATCCGGCTTTTGCGCCCGCCGACGTGAATCTGGCGAAAGACAGAATCCTGACGAGCCTGCGCGACGACACGGACGACCCCGATGGGTTTTTGCAGGTTTTGCAGAACAAGGTGATTTATGCGAATCACCCGTACGGAAACGACCCGCGCGGAACGATGGAAACCGTCGGGCGCACGACCTCCGACGATTTGCGCGCTTATCACCAGAAAACGATGCAGACATCGCAGCTTCTGCTCGTGATAGTCGGCGATTTGGACGCGGAGGATTTGCAGAAACGCATCACGGATTCGTTCGGAAAACTGCCGAAGGGCGCTTACAAGGAACAAACCGCCGGCGCTTTTAATTTCGCCGAGCCGACGCTCGATGTCACTACGCGCAGCTTGCCGACGAATTATATTCAAGGCGTTTTCGAGGCGCCTTCGCTCGCCAGTCCCGATTTTTACGCGATGCGCGTGGCGACGACGCTTTTGCGCGACCGTGTTTTTGAAGAAGTCCGCGTTAAACGCAATCTTTCCTATGCGCCGAGCGCGGATATGAATGCGCTCGGCGTCAGCACGGGAAATATTTACGTGACGGCAGTTGATGCCAATCAGGCGGTCAGCCTGATGCTTAATGAAATCAAGTCTCTGAAAGACGAAACGGTTGACGCGCGCGAAATTTCCGGCGTGACCGGACAGTTTTTGACGACTTATTACGTTGGGCAGGAAACCAATGCGGCGCAGGCTGCCGAGCTTGCCAAATACGAATTAATCGGCGGCGGCTGGCGCAACTCATTCGGCTTTCTGGATAAAGTCAAACAAGTCACGCCCGCCGACGTGCAGCGCGTTTCACAGAAATATATGAAGAATTTGCGCTTTATCGTTCTCGGCGAGCCGAAGGCGATTAACCGCGAAATCTTTTTGCAGAAATCTGCGCAGAAATAATTGGAGAGCGGCGGCTTAAATCGCGCTCGGATATAAAAGAAACGGGACGCTGATTTTTCAGGATTGTTCAGATAAATTAGGATTTAAATCTTAATCAATCTTATTCAATCTTAAAAAATCAGCGTCCCGCTCTTTTTGGGCATTTGCACGAAACCCGCTTCTACCTGTTCAAACCGTCCTTCGGGTTTTTGCTTTTATTCTCCACCGGCGGCGGCTCCGGTTTCGGTTCGGGCTTCGGTTCTTCGCGGCGCGGCTCCGGTTTCGGCTCTTCGCGCCGAGGCTCTTCCCGTCGCGGTTCTTCACGCGGTCGCTCGTTGCGAGGCTCGTTTCTCACCGGAGGCTGTTCCTGTCGCGGGCGCTCTTTCGGTTCTTCGCGCGGCGGCGGAACATAAACAGGTATCTGATTTTCGTCGCGACGTGGTTTGACGACAGGCTGGTCGTTGTCGCGTGGTTTATCGCGCGGCGGACGCACCGGAGTTTCGTTTCGCGGAGTTTGATTCTCGGTGTTGTCGTCTTGTCTGACGACCGGGCGCACCGGAGGACGCTCGACCGCGCCGGTCTTGCGGATTTCCGTATTGCCGCCTTCAATCGTGCTTTTGACTTGTTCGCCGCCGCTCAAATCCCGCTGGCGTGTAACCGGTTTTCTGTCCTCGAAAACTTTCTTCTGGCGAATTTCTTCGTCCATCGGAACGCCGACTTTGCGTTCGACGACGCCGGTTCTGGCAATCGGTTCGGATTTAACGCGCGATTTTTCGATGATAATTTCATTTCTGACCGTCGCGGTTTTAACAATTCCGACCGGAAGCGACGGCACTTCTTTAACCATCGTGTCCGGGTCTTTCGATAAAACCAGTTTGGCGACATCCAGCGGGGCGGTTTTCGCGCCTTTTATTTGATTGCCGAATTGCTCTTTGGCAACCGTGACGACCGCGCCCGGCGGAATTGTCTGCAAAGGCGGCAATTTAGGACCTTTACCCGGCAAAGGCGCGGGAACAGCCGCCGGCGTCGGCGATGGCGTCGGCGTGGGATTAACCCCGCCGTTTGTATTGTTGTTATTATTGTTATTACCGTAACGCCGTCTCCGGTGATAATAGCCGTTGTAGTTGTAATAACCGTAATCGTACGGCAGCGGATACCAGCAAATCAGATTGCCCGACCACGTCACGACCACCAAAGCCGGCTGCCACCAGCTGCGGCGCGAGCGATACGACGCATACGGCGTCCAGCACCATTCGCCGTCGACGTAAATCCAGCGCCCGTGATGATAAGTCGCCCAGCCCCAGGGCTCGTCGTTGACCCAGGTCCAGCCGTATGGCGGAACCCAGCGCCATTGACCGTAACGATACGGCGACCAATCGGCGTAACCGGCGGTCGAATTCCGGTAAGGTCGCCAGACCCAGCCGTATTTGCGCGTGAAAACCCAATCGCCGTAATCGCTTAAATCCTCTGCGCCATACATATCGCGGTCGTAATATTTATCGTAATAAGCGTCGCGCAGAAGCTTTTCGATTTTCGCGTCGCGTTCCAGAACCCATTCGTCCCATTCGTCGGCGGCGCGCCCGGCGTCAGCCATTTGCCATTCGCCTGCGTTGCCGCCGTCCAGATAAACCGTCGCGCTGCGCCCGTTGCGAAGCGTGAAACCGGAATTTTCCGAATAGACTCTCGCTTCCGCACCGTCGGTCGCCGACACGCGAATCTGCGTCGAATCCTTGTCGCCCGCGTCGATGCGATAGAGTCCGGTTTTCTGCACGGAAACGGTCGTCTGCGGCGCGTCAATCTCGAAATAAGACCGGCTTTTATCAAAGCTCAAAACGCGCAGGCTCAGAGTTCCCTGCGGCAGACTCAGAGCCACGCCTTCATCTCTTAAAGTCGTAATTTTTAAATAAGAATTTTCCGCCAGACGCAAGAATGAATCGCGGTCGAATTGAATCTCGATGCGCGCGTTCAGTTCGGTCGCAATCTGGTCGCCTTCAACAATAGGTAAATTTAATGAAGCACGTTCCCAATCGTCACTATCGGCGCGCTTGATTTGAACGTCGCCGCGCAGAAAACTGATTCGCGCCACGCGCGCCGTGACTTCCGGGATGTAATCGTCAGTACCGGCGGCGGTCGGATTGGCAAAAACGGTATCAAATAACAAAAGAGGCATCAACAGAACTAATGCCCAAAGAACACTGGCTAAACGCATATACTTTCTCCTTGCTTGCTTGCTTGCTTGTTTCGTATCTAACCTGTTTTGTGGAAGAGAAAGCTGTTTGAAAAAGCTTCAGCTTTAGTCTCGCCTGACAGCAAAAGTTATGCCCTTCGTTTAAAGCATTTGCTGCGACCAATTTATTCGAAATTTGCATATTTTCCAAACGATTTTTGCAAACCCGTATTCTATATAGTTTGCGCTTGATACGAAATGGTGTAAACCGATCGGAAAAATTTCCGGAAATTACTTTAGTGAAATAAATCACAAACCTGTCAATCTGCATCCTTGACCACTAAAATCAGGCGTGATATGCTTGATTCTTTTGAGAGCAAGCGATTTTTTTCGCTGCTGACAACTAAGCAATTCATACTTTAGAAATTAATTATTTATGGTCGTTTTAGCTTTTGCCGAAAGCAGTGCAATTCAGCTTGTGCCGGACGGCACGATTCTGATTCACATCGCGCTGATTCTGATTATGATTTGGGTTCTGAACCGGACGTTTTTCCGCCCGATTAATCGCGTTATCGCGACGCGTGAGAAAAACAAAGGCGGACGTTTCGGCGAAGCCGAAGAAATTTTGCAGCAGGTCGCCGAAAAGAACGCGCGTTTTGAAAGCGTGATGCGCGAAGCGCGTCTGGAAGGCTATAATAAAATCGAAGCCGAGCGCATCGCGGCGATGACTGAAAAACAGGCGCGAGTCGAAACGGTCAAAGCGGAAGTCGAGCAAAAAGTGGCGGTTGGAAAAGACGCGCTGGCGCAGCAAGCCGAAGAAGCGCGGCGGCAAATCGCGGCGGAAGCCAGAGTGCTGGCGGAAAAAATCAGCTCGAATATTTTAAAGTAAGTTTGACGTTTAATTTGAAATAATTTGAAATTTCGGATTTCAAATTTGAAATCAATTTATGTTTGCATTTATTTTTAGCTTCATTTTTATTTTCGCGAGCGGCGGCGAGCATTCGGCAGCGGCGGGCGGCGGATTTGCCGATTGGTGGCATACGCACGCCGACCCGTATCTCAATTATCCGGGTTTCGAAGCGTGGAAGTTTATCAATCTGGCGATTTTCCTCGCCGTTATGACTTATCTGCTGAAAAAGCCTCTGACCGACGCTTTCAAAACAAGACGCGAGCAGATTCGCGCCGAATTGATTCGCGCCGAACAGGAACGCCGCGCCGCCGAAGCGCGCCTTATTGAAACCGAATCCAGACTGGCGCGCCTCGATGCGGAAAGAGAAAATGTTTTGACCAAAGCCGAGCGCGAAGCCGCAGTCGAAAAACAGCGCATCGGCGAGCAAACCGCATTTGAAATCACGAAACTGCGCGAGCAAGCCGAAAACGAAATTAACCGCACCGCGCAGCAAGCCAGACAGGAGCTTCGCAAATTGTCCGCCGAAGAAACGATTCGACTGGCGGAGGAAATGATTAAACAGGGAATGACGCCGCAAGCCGACGCGCGTCTTGTCCGCGGCAACATTCAATCAATCGGAGGTCTGCAATAATGAGTGGTGAAACCGTCGCCCGCCGCTACGCGCTGGCGCTGGCTGATGTCGTCGAAAAATCGCCCGATTCGGAAATTATCAAGTCCGAATTGAAACAATGGCAGGCGATGATGACCGCCAACGCGGATTTGATAAACGTTTTTCGCAATCCGGCGATCGCTCACGCCGGCAAGGAAAAGCTTCTGGAAAACTTAATCGAAAAGGCAAAACCGGCGCGCACGACCGCTAATTTTCTGCGCGTTCTGCTGCGCAACAATCGCCTGACGGACATCGCCCAAATCAACGATAAATTCGCTTCGGTTTTGGAAGAACGCTCCGGCGCGGTCGCGGCAACCATCGTTTCGGCGCGCCCGCTTTCGGCGGAAGAACAAACCGCGCTGCAAAACAATTTAAGCAAGCTGACGGGCAAAAACGTCAGCCTGAATTTTAACATCGACCAGAGTATTATCGGCGGCGTCGTCACCAAAATCGGCTCGACCATTTACGACGGCTCCGTCAAAACGCAATTGGAAAATTTGAAAGAACAAATGATTAGAAGCTAGTGAAAAACGAATAACGAAAAGCGAATAGTTTTAAAACTTTCACTTTTCATTTTTCACTTTTCACTTTTCACTTAAAAATATGGAAGCAATAAAAGCCAACGAAATTAACGAGATTATTCGTTCACAGATTGAAAATTTTGATGCAAGTATGACCGTTTCGGAAATCGGCACGGTTATCAAGGTCGGCGACGGTATCGCCGAAATTCACGGGCTGGAAAAGGTGATGGCGGGCGAGCTTCTGGAATTTCCGCACGCCGTGCGCGGTCTCGCCCTCAACCTCGAAGAAGATAAAGTCGGCTGCGTGTTATTCGGCGATTTCCAGAAAATCAAGGAAGGTGACGAAGTCAGACGCACCAAGCGTATTATGTCGGTTCCGGTCGGCGACGCGCTGATTGGTCGCGTGGTTGACGCTTTGGGAAATCCGATTGACGGCAAAGGCGATATTGTGACCGACACGTTCAATCCGGTCGAGCGTATCGCGCCCGGAATCATCGACCGCCAGCCGGTGAAAGAGCCGCTTCAAACCGGCTTGAAAGCGATTGACGCGATGGTTCCCATCGGTCGCGGACAGCGCGAGCTTATCATCGGCGACCGCCAGACCGGAAAAACCGCTGTCGCTATCGACACGATTATCAACCAGCGGGGCAAAGATGTAATTTGTATCTACGTCGCCATCGGTCAGAAAGCTTCGACGGTCGCGCAGGTCGTGAAAAAACTCGAAGATTTCGGCGCGATGGCTTATACGATTGTCGTTTCGGCGACCGCGTCCGACCCGGCGGCGATGCAGTTCTTAGCGCCGTATTCGGGCGTCGCGATGGGCGAATTTTTCCGCGACAACGGACGCCACGCGCTGACGATTTACGACGATTTGACCAAACAGGCGGCGGCGTATCGCGAAATTTCCCTGCTTTTGAGACGTCCGCCGGGACGCGAAGCTTATCCGGGCGACGTTTTTTATCTCCACTCGCGCCTGCTGGAAAGAGCCGCAAAAATGTCGGATGCGCGCGGCGGCGGAAGTTTAACTTCTCTGCCTTTTATCGAAACGCAGGCGGGCGACATCTCGGCTTATATTCCGACCAACGTGATTTCGATTACCGACGGGCAGATTTTTCTCGAATCAGATTTGTTTAACTCCGGCGTGCGCCCGGCAATCAACGTCGGAAACTCGGTTTCGCGCGTCGGCGGCTCGGCGCAGATTAAAGCGATGAAACAGGTTGCGGGAACGCTGCGCATCGACCTCGCGCAGTTTCGCGAGCTCGCGGCGTTTGCTCAATTCGGTTCGGATTTGGACAAATCGACGCAGTCGCAGCTTGAACGCGGAAAACGCCTGACCGAAATTCTGAAACAGCCGCAATATCAGCCGATGCCGGTCGAAAATCAGGTTTTCATTATCTGGACGGTCACGAACGGTTTGGCTGACGACATCGAAGTTGCGGATTTGAAACGCTTTGAAGACGAAATCTTTAAATTCGTCGAAGGCTCGCATCCGGCGGTTCTGGAAACGCTCCGCACGAAAAAAACCATCGACGACGATTTGAAAGCGGCAATGCGCGAAGCGGTCCAGGATTTCAAATCGTCGCGCTGGACGGAAGCGAAAGCCGCGTCAGCCGCAGTTTAAGAAAGGTCGGAACCGCCGGCGGCAGCGGGCAGTTTGTGAAAGGATAAAGGCGAAGGGATAAAGGATAAATTCTTTGTGTTACTTTTGCCTTTATCCCTTCGCCTTTATCCTTTTAAGAGTTGCAGGCGGTTCTGATTTTATATGTCGAAAGAGAAGTTATCCGAAGAAATCGCGTCGTTTGAGGGACTTTGGGAAGGCGGTTATTACGAGGGCGACCCGCTGAATCCGCTCGCCAAATCGACTTACGGCAATTACGGTTATATTTCGGTTCTGCACGCGACATATTTGCGATGTATCAAGCCGTATATCAAGCCGGAAACCATTGCGCTGGAAATCGGACCCGGACGCGGCGCGTGGACGAAAACGATGCTCGACGCCAAAGAAATCTGGGCATTGGACGCGCTTTCGGCGGAATACAATCGGTTCTTTGAATATCTGAATCATCCGAAAAACGTCAGGTATTTTCAGGTGCAGGACTTTGAATGCAGAGAGCTGCCGGAAAATTATTTTACGTATATGTTTTCGTTCGGCTGTCTGTGTCACGTTTCTTTTGACGGCATCAGCGAATACGCCCGAAACATTTTTCCGAAGCTTCAAGCAGGCTCGAATTGTTTCTGGCTGGTTGCCGACAAAAAGAAATACAACGAGTTTGTCGAAACCGAGCAAAAATTCGACATCTGGCAGGGACTCGCGCCGAAACGAAAAAAGCTCGCGCCCGTGCGAATCGTTTTCGAGACGGTTTCCAGAGTGACGAAACCGACTTTTCGCAAGACGGACGATTTCGCCGACGGTCAGGGTCACTGGTATGACGCCGGAACCGAGAGAACCTGCGAGATGCTCGAAAAAATCGGTTACAAGGTCGTCGATGCGGACGTCGGAACCAGCCCGCGCGACCCGATTATTCATTTTATAAAACCGTAGTTGAAGGTTTAAAATAGAAGTCAGGTATGACTAATCAAATCCAAATTTACACTGATGAAAAAGGAAACAAGACTTCCGTTATTGTGCCGTATGAAGACTGGGAGAAAATAAACGCACGATTAGAAATTTTACAGAAAAAATTAAAAATTTTTTCGAGCGTGCGAGAAGGAATACAGGAAGTTAAAGAGGCACGGAAAAAAGGTAAAAAGCTTCAGGACTTATCAGATTTTATCAATGAAAGTAGAAGTTAAAGTTACCGAAAGTTTCAAGAAAGCCGCCAAACCATTGATAAAAAAATATAAGTCTTTTCTTGACGACCTTTCGGCGCTGCAAGCCAAGCTGCTTATCAATCCTGAAACTGGAAAGTCGCTTGGAAATAATGCCTATAAAATACGGCTGAAGATAAAAAGCAAAGGGAAGGGCAAAAGCGGCGGAGCAAGAGTAATTTCATATCTCGAAAGGGATTTAATTAGTATCGTTACGATTGACAGTGGAAAAGTAATCGTAAATTTGTTAACGGTTTATGACAAATCTGAGAAAGAAAGCATAACCGATGCGGAATTGAAAGAATTAATTGAAAGTCTTCAAGCATAAGACATTATAAAAAGCAGAATATGCCAAGTTTATTAGATATGCGCCGGCGCATTAAGTCGGTCAAAAACACGCAGCAAATCACCAAAGCGATGAAAATGGTCGCGGCGGCAAAGCTCAAACGCGCGACCGACCGTGTGACGGCGGCGCGTCCGTTTGCGCAGAAAATGTCGGAAGTTCTCGGCGGCTTGAGCGCGCGCATCGGCGAGGATTTTTCGCATCCGCTGCTGGACGCGCGCGGCGACGAAAAATATTTGATTGTTATCGTCACCGCCGACAAAGGGTTGGCGGGCGCGTTTAACGCCAACGTGATTAAAATCGCTCAGGCGTTTATGAAGGAAAACGCCGGAAAATCGACTCAAATGATGCCGATCGGCAGAAAAGGGCGTGATTTCTTTAAACGCCGCGAAGTCGCTTTTACCGAAGAATACGTCGGTCTGACCGGCAAAGGTCGCATCGAATACGGCGAAGCGGTCGAAATCGCGCAGAACGTTATCAGGACTTTTACCGCCGACGAATCGATCGATAAAGTTTTTCTGGTTTACAGCGAATTCAAATCCGTCCTGTCGCAAAAGCCATCCGTTCGACAATTGCTTCCGATTCCGAAGGTGACGGGCGACGCGGCGCAGACGACCGGCGCGCAAGCCGAATATCTTTACGAGCAGCCGCCCGCCGAGATTTTCGGACGCCTGTTGCCGAAACAGGTCGAAACGCAGATTTACAGCGCGATTCTCGAATCAATCGCCTCCGAGCAGGGCGCGCGGATGACGGCGATGGACAGCGCGTCGAAAAACGCGGGCGAGCTTATCAGTACGCTGACGCTGAATATGAACCGCATTCGTCAGGCGGCGATTACGAAAGAAATTATCGAAGTCGTCTCCGGCGCGGCGGCGGCTCAGTAAAACAACTACTGTGAACAGCTTGAATAAAGCCGACTGGCGCGGGCGAATTTTTCGTTACGCGCCTCTTATTTTGTGGATTGGCGCGATTTTTATCGCTTCGTCGAACACGGGTTCGATGTCGAATACTTCGCGCATTATTCGTCCGCTGCTGGAATTTCTTTTTCCCGGCACGCCCGAAGATATTCTCGTCGTTTATCACGGATACATTCGCAAATCCGCGCATTTTGCCGAATACTTCGCGCTGGCTTTTCTGGCGGCGCGCGCTTTTTCCGGTTCTTCCGTCAGAATTCTGCGAAAATACTGGTTTATTTTCGCGCTGGCTTTAATCGCGCTGGTGGCGACGGCGGACGAAACGAATCAAAGCTTTCTCGCTTCCAGAACAAGCTCGGTTTACGACGTTCTGCTCGACTGTGGCGGCGGATTGACGATGATTTTGTTTTTTTTGTTTTACCGGCATTTCTTTTCCAAAAACAATTGATTGCTTGATTTCAAACGCTTTTCCCTTTTCATTCACGAAACTTTATGCGATATTTTTCGTTAAGGAATTCAAAGGAGAAATTATAAAATGAGTTTTTTCGACAAAGTTAAGGAAGCCGCGATGAACCAGTTTATCGAAGTCATCGAATGGCTCGATAATACGGGCGATACGATTTTGTATCGCTTTCCGGTCGCCGGTCAGGAAATCAAAAACGGCGCGCAGTTAATCGTACGCGAATCGCAGGCGGCGGTTTTCGTTTTTGAAGGTCAGGCGGCTGATACTTTCGGTCCCGGACGCTACACGATTGACGGCGGCAACACGCCGATTCTGTCAAAGCTCGGCGCGTGGAAATACGGTTTCAACTCGCCGATGAAATCGGAAGTTTATTTTGTCAATACCAAGCAGTTCACCGATATGAAATGGGGCACGGCAAACCCGATTATGCTGCGCGACAATGATTTCGGCATCGTGCGCCTGCGCGCTTTCGGCGGTTATTCGATGCGCGTCGCCGACCCGCAGACTTTCATCAAGGAAGTCGCCGGCACGAACGCGCATTTTCAAACCGACGACATCGACGCGCAATTAAAACGCGGCATCGTTTCGGAATTTTCCGACGCCATCGGCGAAATGAAAATTCCGGCGCTGGATTTAGCGGCGCAATATAAAGAACTCGGCGAAGCGATTCGCGCCAAAATCAACGAAGATTTTCGCACTTACGGAATCGAAGTCACGAAATTCTACGTCGAAAACATCAGCTTGCCGCCCGAAGTCGAAGCGGCAATCGACAAACGCAGCTCGATGGGCGCGCTCGGCAACGCCGAGCAGTATATGAAATTTCAGGCGGCTGACGCTCTGCGCGACGCGGCGCAGAACGAAGGCGGCGGCGCAGGTCTTGGCGCGGGCTTAGGCGCGGGCTTTGCCGTCGGCAACCAGATGGCGAACGTTTTCGGTCAGCAAGGCGGTCAGGGCGGCGGTCAGCAGCAAACCGTCCAGCCGCAGGCGCAGATGATTCCGTGTCCGAATTGCGGAAAATCGAACGTATCGGGAACAAAATTCTGCGGCGACTGCGGCGGCAAAATGGAGGTCGCCAAAGTTCCCTGCGTAAAATGCGGCGCGGAGCTGCGCGAAGGCGCGAAATTCTGTTCGGAATGCGGTTCGAGCCAGGCAAAAGCGAAATGCGCGAACTGCCAGGCGGAACTCGCGCCGGGCGCAAAATTCTGTCCCGATTGCGGAACGAAGACTGAATAACTGAGAACTGAGAACTGAGAATTGAAAAGCGAGGACTATTTATTCAGTCCTCGCTTTTCAATTCTCAGTTCTCAATTTTTACTTCTCAATTTTCAGTTCTCAGTTAATTACCCGACCAATTTGCCGAGATAATAGGGCAGCATTTTGCGCCACCAGACCCAATCGTGATTGACGTCGTGTCCCCAGACGTCGAGCCAGTGCGGAATGCTTTTGGAATGCAGGAGCGCGGAAAATTCGCGGCTTCTGTCCGGCGCTTCATACGCGCCCTGTCCGGTCGCGATGATGATTGAATCGGCTTTTTGCAGGCGCGGCAGATGATAATCGTCGTTCAGATTTTTCAGATACATCATCGGGTTGTTGAAATAGACGTTGTCGTCGTAATAACTTTCCAGATAATTGTAAATATTGTAGCTGCCGCTCATCGCAATCGTGCCGCGAAAATCATCGGAATGTTTGAAATAAGTGTTTGCCGCGAGCAATGCGCCCAGAGATGCGCCGGTGGTTAAAGGTTTGGCGTCGGCTCCGCATTCGTTGCGAATGAGCGGCAAAACCTCTTCCATAATGTATTTATCGTAGCGCGAAAGCATCTCGACCTTCCAAGCCGGGTGCGATTCCTTGTTGAGCAGGCTGTAACGGTTGACCGAATTAATCGAATAAGCGCGAATCTTGCCGCTTTCGATAAAGTCTTTAATCGCGTCAATCAGATAAAATCTCTCGTATTCGAGATAATCGGCGGCGGCGGTCGGAAACATCAAAAGCGGAACGCCCGCCTCGCCGTAAGCTACCAGCGGCATATCCATATTCAGATTGTGGCTATACCACGAAGTCGTATCACGTCGCATAAAATATTCAGCTCCAGAAATTTTGTCGTAAAACCTAGATTATATAAAACTTTTCGATTCGATTACGAATTTCCCCGAAAATTATTAGGTGAAGAAGGTTTTCAGGCTGACCATACCCGCCGCAATGAGCAAAACGGGCAGCACATTATCGCAATTTGACGGCGTCCAAACGACTTTGGACGCCGGATTATTACGTTCAGACGGAGAATAATTAAATAATTCAGTTGCTAATAATGGACGCGTCTCATTATTAAACGCCGGATACGCTCATTAACATTCGCGTTTCTGCCTTTTCGCTATATTTCCGGTCAAATTATTTCGTTACGGTTATCTCGCGCGTCGTCGAATTATAGCCGCCGTTGTCTACCGGGTTTCCGCTTTTATCGACCAGCTCGACTTTGACGCTGTGTTTTCCGTTCGTCCAGCCAGAAAGCCAAATCGGCTGCCATTTGTCGATAAATTTCGCCTCGCCGCCGTCAACCGAATAGCGCACGCGATATTCGCCGCCCTCGCCGGCGAGCTTGGCGTTTGCCAGCCAGAAATCAATCATAATCGCGTCGGCGTCAACGCCTTTGTATTCGCCTTTCGGGCGGCTGTAAGTCAAAAGCGGCTTTGTTTTATCGACTGCGCCTGCCGTCGAATTCGGCATATCTTTGCCTTCGGGCGTAGCGGAAGCGTTGGCGTTCGTGTTGGCGTTCGACATTTGCTGCCCGGAACCGGTCGTGGTCGGCTGGTTCGCGTTCGCGCCGCCGTTTTTGACGGTAAATTTCACCATCTGAAACGCGCCTTCCGTTTTATAGCTTTCGTGCCACGGGCGCGAAGGGAAAACGCGCAGAGTATGCTCGCCGTCGGCGACGTTTCTCAGCTCGAATTCCTGTTCGAGATTGTAATAGGCTTCATACGGCTGGTTGTCGAGAATAACGTGAATATGATTGCCCATCTGCGTCGCCATGTCTTTCATCGGCTTGTAGCCTTTTAAATCTCCGCTCAGATTCAGCTTGACTTTGACAATCGAGCTATTGACGGTCGAACCGTCGGCGGGCGAAGCGATTTTCAAAACCGGGGCGGCTTGGTCCTGCTCGCCGCGCTGCGTCATCATCTCCTGAATTCTCTGCGGGCGCGCCGCTTCGCTTAAATTCTGCGCGGTCGGCGGCGTCGTATTCGTATTAACATTGGCGGCGTTCGTATTTCCGCCGCCGTTCGTATTCGTGTTCGTCGCGGGCGCGCCGCAAGCCGCGAAAACGCCGACCGCGATTAAAAATGCGAATAATTTCGTAAATTTCATAATTCTCCTTGTTCTTCTCAAATAGTTTCAGCCATTGCCTGCCGCCGCGATTCTTCGTATATTTCAAACCCGAAAACATCGACAAAATTTTTAATTATCCTGTCTTCGACCGCGGCGAGCGGCAGTTCGCGTCCCAGAATCTTTTCCATCGAAGTTACGGGCTCGCCCTCGCACGCGATAATCCAATTGAAAAAACTCAAATCCGTGTTGACGTTCAGCGCAAAGCCGTGCGTCGTCACCCAGCGTTTCAGATGCACGCCGATTGCCGCGACTTTTCCGTCGCTCGTGTGAACGCCGGTCAAGCCTTCGAGGCGAAACGCTTCGATGTCGAAATCCGCCATCGCGCGAATCAAAACTTCCTCGACGTCGCGCACATATTTATGAACGTCCTCGCGGTCGGGCGATAAATTTATAATCGGGTAGCCGACGATTTGTCCGAGCCCGTGATACGTCACCTTGCCGCCGCGATTCGTTTCATAAACCGCAACGTCCAGAGATTTTAAAACCTCGGCGGTCGCCAGCACGCCCGCCATTTTCGCGCTCCTGCCGAGCGTAAAAGTATGCGGGTGTTCGAGCAGAAAAAGCGTGTCCGTTTCCGCGCGCGAGATAACGGCTTGTTCGGTTTGTTTTTGCAATTCAAGCGCCTCATCGTAATCGAGGCGACCGAGACGGCGAACTTTTAAAGGTCTTTTATTCATCTTTGCTTATGTTAAGATTTTACTTGATGCTATCTGAAAATAAAACTTGCCGTTCGGCGGCGGACTTATGCGCCGCTAATTTGAGATTTCAAACGCGTTTGCCGAACGGTAATCTTTACGAGGAAAAAATGAATAAAAAATCAATTTTAATAAAATCGTTTGTTGTTCTGGTTTGTCTGATTAGTTTAAGCCTGTCGGCGGCGGCGCAGCGGCGCAAAACGCCGGCGCGAAAAACGACGCCGAAAGCGACGACCGCTTCCGTTTCGACCACGACCAATATGCTCGAAATCAAAACGGGCGCGGAAAAGGTTTCGACGCAGATTAAAAACGTGACAAGGTTTATCTATGTGCTCGGCGGCGTGGCGCGCGTCATCGAAGACCTCGACAAGGAAATCAGAGCGGGCAAGGCTTCGGGGTCGGCAAATGATTTAAATACGAAAAACAAACAATCCGTCATTCAGACAATCAGAAAACTCCGCGAGGGGCTTGCCTTGCTTGAAGTCGAGTTTCGCACGAAGCCCGCGCTGAGAAATTATCTGGCTAATATTCAGGGAATCACCGATTTGTCGGGTAATGCAGAAGAACAGGCGGCGGGCGGTCAGCTGACGGAATCGGGCAGGACGCTTCTGGCGGTCGTGGAAAAATTGTCGGATACACTGGCGGCTTTGCCTTAAGCCAGTGGAAAGCAGCAAACGCTAAGTGGTAAGCTCAATATTTTTTAATTGAGCTTACCACTTAGCGTTTACCGTTTAGAACTAATTTTAAGGTTTTTTAAATTCGGCGACTTTTTTTTCCGGCGTGCAGATTTCAGTCGTCTTTTCGGCAGTCAGCGAGGCTTTTTTATCTTCGGTCGGTAAACCTAATTTCTGTCTGATAAACGCTTCGGCTTCGGCTTCAATTAATTCGCCGTTGACGATGAAGGCTTTACTCAGTAAAACGTCGCCTTTCTTTTCCAGTTTTTTCGGTTCGAGAAAGATATTCCACGGCGAGCCCCAGTTGCGCGTGTCGCCCGTCACTTTGCGATATTCGTAATGCTGAGTTTTCTGTTTCGCGGCGGTCGAATCGGATTCGTAAACGACGGGAAAAGTAATCCTGAAGCTTTCGAGATTCGCTTTCATTTTTTCGACCTCGTCGTATTCGCCGACGCCGACGACTTCAAAACCGTTTGCCTTGTATTTTTCGTAGAGCTTTTGCGCGATGGGCGCTTCGTTGCGCCAGTTCGGACACCACGGCGCAAAGTAAACGACCATAACGAGCTTTTTGTCGCCGGCAAAATTGCGCAGATTTATTTCCTTATCGTCACGAACCGATTTGTAAGTCCAGTCTTTGTATTGAACGTCCTTTTCCAGAATCGGCGCTTGCTCGCCCGTCTGCGCCGAGGCTGTAAACACGAAACTTAAAAGCAGAATTGCGATAGATAAAAGCGTTTTCATTTTTTTGATAAACTCCCTGCGGTTAGACTAACTTTTCAGATGCCGAAAAACAAGTAAAAGGTAGCTTTAAACTGTCGAAGCTATTACGCGCGCGGTTAATCGAAAGTTTAAAATGCAAAATTAAATTTTTCTTCCTTTTTGCATTTTGCCGGCGGCGTTTTTCCGGCTTAGCTTTTCCATCTTCCGAACCAGTAAATAATATTCAAATATATGCCCGTCAGCGCCGATAAGCTCGCCAGCAGCGAAAAAACGATTAAAAGCGTCACCTGCCAGCTTCCGGCAAAAAAATAAAAATGCGCTTCGCGAAAAAATCTGGTTTTCCACGTCGGCGGCTTGGACATTTGCGCCGCGCCGGTTTCGGCGTCGATAAAAATCGAATCCGCGCCCAGCCCGCCGATTGATTGATACTGCGGTCTGCCGTCTTTCATCAATAAAGTCAGCGCCGTCGTCGGCAATTGTTTTCCCGCCAGTTCGCCGGCTTTTTGCATCGCTTCCGCCGGCGCGATTTTCACGCGCGCAGCATCTATTTTTTCCACGCTGCCGCCTTCGACCATATTCGGCAAAGCATACAAAAAACCGCTCAAAGCCCACGCCAGAACGGGAATCGAAACGAAAAGTCCGAGCCATAAATGTAATTTATAAATAAGCTTTTGCATATTTTTGAAACCACAGATTAACACAGATAAAACGCAAACGGACGGATTTCAAACGGGCGGTTAAAATCTGCGCGCATCTGTGCTAATCTGTGATTTCACTTCTTTTGTAAAATTAGGAGATTTTCTAAAACAATGAGCAATCAAACGACCGTATCCGACATTTTCCGGCGCGCTCTGGAAATCAGACAAACGAATCCGAACGGCTCTTACAAGGACGTCAAGTCGCAAATCGTCAGCGAATTCGGCGGCAAGTCTTTTCCGTCCGCCGACCGTCTGACGATTCCCGAATACGACAATATCGCGCCCGAAGAAGATTGGAGTGCCGGTTTGCCGATTGTCCTGCGCGGCATTCAACTGGAAGACTGGAGCGAAATCGCGCACGGCATCATCATCAGCCTCGAACAGGTCGAAAATTACCCGAAAGAATCCGGGCGCGAGGATGCCCCCGAAAAAGAATGGCGCAACCGGCATAAAGGCATCGCCGAAGCCGAAGAAAAAAATCTGAGCAAATGGATGCCGGAAGAATTGCTGGCGGTCGCGAAAAGAAACGTGAAAAGCTGATTAAAACAAGTGAGAGCTGAATTTCAGCTCTCAGTTTTCAGCTCTCACTTCTCACTTACAATGAAAATCCTGATTATCGAAAACGAAACGCTTGTCCGCGTCGGCATCCGCGCGATTTTAGAAGCCGAAAAGGATTTTGAGATTGTCGGCGACGCGCTGACGAGCGTCGAAGGTTTTCGTTTGTTTCGGGAAAAGCGTCCCGATGTGACTTTAATGAGCCTGCGGCTGCCCGAAGCTTGCGCCGTTGACGAAATCGGAAATTTTCTCGAATTTGCGCCCAAAGCAAAAATCATTATTCTCGCCTCGCACGCGGGCGATGCTGAAATCAATCGCGCGCTGCTGGGCGGAGCCTACGGCTATATTTTGCGCAATATTTCCGAAAACGAATTAATCAAAGCGATTCGCAACGTAGCGGCGGGCAAAAAATATATTCCCGGCGAGATTGCCAGTATCTTAAGCGAAAATCTCGGGCAGGAAACGCTCACGCCGAGCGAGCAGCGCATTTTGGAAATGATTGTCGCCGGACAATCGAACAAGGAAATCGCTTTTGAATTGAGCATTTCCGAAAATACCGTTAAAACTCACATCAAAAACATCTTCGAAAAACTTGCCGTTTCCGACCGCACTTCCGCCGCCACGTCCGCCATCAGACGCGGATTAGTCCGCGTTGACCTTTAGCTCAATGTGCTGCGACGACGCGGAGAGACGCGGCGATATTTTGCTATCGCTTAAGTTCAATTTTCAAGATTTGCCGCGAAACTATCGCCGCGCCGCCGTATCTCGGCGCGCCGGTTTAGTCACCCGAAAGTGTGAGAAAAATCTCGCCCGGTTTGATGATTTCAAGACAAACTTTTTCTAGTATTCTAAAAACATAGAATTTTTAGAATAGAGGTAAAAAGCAATGATTAAAATCAGACGAGCAAATGAACGCGGACACGCCGATTACGGTTGGCTGGACACTTATCACACATTTTCATTCAACACCTATTACGACCCGCGATTTATGGGCTTTCGCACATTGCGCGTAATAAATGAAGACCGCGTGGCGGCGGGCAAAGGCTTCGGCACGCACGGACACGCGAATATGGAAATCATTACCTATGTGACCGAGGGCGCGCTGGCGCACAAAGACTCGACGGGCGGCGAAGAAACTCTGCGCCCGCACGAAGTCCAGCGAATGACCGCCGGAACCGGCATTCGTCACAGCGAATTTAACCCGTCGGACACTGACGGCACGCATCTTTACCAGATTTGGATTCTGCCGGAAAAGGAAGGTTTGACGCCCGGCTACGAGCAGACATATTTCGCGCCCGAAGAGAAAAAGGGAAAGCTGCGCCTGGTCGCTTCGCGCGCGGGCACGGACGGCTCGGTGAAAATCAACCAGGACGTTTCGCTTTACAGCTCGATTCTGGCGACGGGCGAGGAAGTTTCGCACACGCTGGCGGAAAATCGTTACGGCTGGATGCAGGTCGTTAAAGGAAAACTGGAAATCAACGGCGAGACTTTAAACGCCAGCGACGGCGCGGCAATCAGCGACGAGCGAGAGCTGAAAATCAAAGCGCTGGAAAACGATACCGAGTTTCTGCTTTTCGATTTGAATTAATTAAAAAAGAGTGTGATAAGTGAGAAGTGAGAGGCGATGGAAGGAAATTTCTTATTACCTGTTACTTATTACTTATCACTTTTTTCTATAATGATTTTATGAAAGCAGTTTACGTCAAAGAATTCGGCGGAATCGAAAATCTCGAAATCCGCGAGGTCGAAAATCCGCCGAAAGCTATCGGAAAAGAAGTTTTGGTCAATGTGCAAGCCTCGGCGTTGAATCGCGCCGACCTTTTACAGCGTCGCGGTTTTTATCCTGCGCCGCCCGGTTTTCCCGAAAGAATTTTAGGTCTGGAGTTTGCGGGCGAAGTCGCCGAAATTGGGGAAAACTCGTCCGATTTCAAAATCGGCGACAGAGTTTTCGGCATCACGGCGGGCGGCGCGCAAGCCGAGTTTTTACTCACCGACGAAAGTCTTCTGGCGCGGGTTCCGGAAAACTTAAGCTTCGCCGAAGCCGCCGCCGTTCCCGAAGCGTTCATCACCGCGCACGACGCGATTTTTACGTTAGGCGAGCTGAAAGCGGGCGAAGCGCTTTTGATTCACGCGGTCGGCTCAGGCGTCGGACTCGCCGCTCTGCAACTGGCAAAAGCGCGAAATATTAAAGCAATCGGAACTTCGCGAACCGCCGACAAACTCGAAAAATGCACGGAATTCGGGCTTGACGCGGCGATTCCGGTGGCGGGCGAAACAAACTTTGCGGAAATCATCAAGGAAAAAAATCAAGGCAAAGGCGTTGACGTAATTTTGGATTTAGTCGGCGCAAAATATTTTCAGGCAAATCTGGAAAGCTTGAATTTAAAGGGCAGGCTCATTTTAGTCGGCACGACCGGCGGCGCGCAAGCCGAATTGAATTACGGTTTAGTGATGTCGAAACGCCTGAAAATTATCGGCACGGTTCTGCGCGCCCGCCCGACGACGGAAAAAGCCGAAGCGACGCGAAAATTTGCGGAAGAAGTCGTGCCCTTGCTGGCAAACGGAAAGATTAAACCGAATATCGACAAAGTTTTTAAGCTTGAGCAAATCCGCGAAGCGCACGAATATCTGGAATCAAACGCGAGCTTCGGAAAAGTCGTTTTGGAATTTTAGCCGCGAACGGACACGAAAAAGCCCGAAACAAAAATTAATAAAATCAGCCGCAAATAATGCGAATCGCGCGAATTATTTTATTTCTTCCATTCGCGATATTCGTAATATTCCTGGCTGATTTCTGTTTGTTCGTGTCTTTTCGTTGTTTGTTCGCGGCTAATCTTTCTGCCCTGATATTCGCGCGGCGGCTTCGTCCGTGACGATGCACAAGCCGGAGATATTCTGTTTTTGCAGTTTTTCCAGCCATTTTTGCGCTTCCCGATAAGGCAAACCGTGAACGGCGACCGATTCAAAACTCACGACCGACCAACACGGTTCATTCAGCTCGCTGGAAACCTCATTCCCGGTTTCGGCGGCTTGCGCGTTCGGTTCTTTGTTTTTTTCAGATGTCATTTTCGTCATCTTTGCGCCTGACTTTAACATAATATTCCTTTGATTGTAAAAGTTTTAACAGAGTTGCATTTTCAAAAACGCTTCCTCGTTACATCTCTAACGCGTTTAAGTTATAATTCTGTTAACAAAAATGAATTTCACCGAAACAATTTTTTTGACCGGCTTTCCCGGCTTTATCGCCGGAAGGCTCGTCGAGCGGCTGGCAAAACCCGAAACGCAGTTTTTTCTGCTCGTCCAGGCGCCGCTCGTCAAAAAAGCAATGCACGATATTGAAATCATCGCGCTTGCAAACAATGTTCCGCTTGAAAATTTCGCCTTGATTGAGGGCGATATTACACGAAAAAATCTGGGAATCTCAGACGAAGATTTGGAAACCATCCAGCGCGAGACGACCGACGTTTATCATCTGGCGGCGATTTACGATTTGGCTGTGCCGCGCGACATCGCTCTGCTCATCAATGTCAGAGGCACGAAAAACGTCAACGAATTCGTTAAATCGCTGCCGAAGCTGCACCGCTACAATTACATTTCGACCTGCTACGTCGCCGGAAAACGAAAAGGCGAAATTTACGAAAACGAGCTTGAACACGACGCCGGTTTTCGCAATTTTTACGAAGAGACAAAATACCTGGCGGAAATAGAAGTCGAGAAATTGAAAAGCGATTTGCCGGTAACGATTTTTCGCCCGTCGGTCGTCGTCGGCGATTCCAGAACGGGCGAGACGGCAAAATACGACGGAATTTATTATCTGATTCAATATCTGCGAAAGTTTCCGGCGGTTTTGCGTTTTATAAATGTCGGAAATTCTACCGTCAGACTCAATCTCGTTCCGGTCGATTTTGTCGTCGAAGGAATCGCGGCGCTCGCCAAAGATGAAAACGCGACGGGCAAAACCGTTGCGCTCGCCGACCCGAATGCGATGACGACCGAGCAGCTTTTCGATGCGATTACCGAAGCGATGACCGGCAAAAAATCGGTGATAAAACCGTCGCCGAAATTAGTGGAGAACAGCCTGCTGCTTTCGATTTCACCGGCGCTGACCGGATTGCCGCATACGGGCGTGCCGTATTTTTTTCTTTCGCAGACTTACAATACAAAAATCGCCGACACGCTGCTCTCCGCGCACGGCATAAGCTGTCCGAATTTTTCGTCTTATGTAAGAAATCTGCTCCGATTCGTGGAAAAAAATCCGCGGCTTTAGAAATCTTTACAATCGCTAAAGCATATTTTTCGCCCGGCGCAACATCATAACCAGTAGCTTCGAGGAAAATTATGCTTTGGTCACGAGTCAAATTTCCGTTTTTCGTTCTCGGATTACTTTTCGTTTTTTCGACGGGCAGCCTCTGGGCGCAATCGGGAAATACGCGCCAGGCGCAGCCGACGCCGACGCCGCCCGAACAAGTAGAAAGGGTCGAGACGGAAGAAATCCGGCTCAATATCTCGGCTTTTGACGCCGGCGGAAGATTCGTCTCGGACTTGCGCGTCGAAGATTTGGTTATCAACGAAGACGGGCGGCTTCACCAGGCGACGAGCGTGCGCCGGACGCCGGCAAACGTTTTGATTCTGCTGGATGTCGGCAACGAAATCGCGTATGCGAAAAGGAGAGCGGCGACTTCGGCGGCGGCGCGCGGTCTGGTCAGCGCACTGCGCGAAACCGATTCGGTCGCCGTTATGCAATACGGCGATAAAGTGGAAATTTTGTCGGAATGGACGCAGGATAAAGCCGCGCTTTTAAACGTGCTGAACGATAAAAAACTCGGCTACGGCAAGCGCTCGGTTTTTAATCAGGCGCTCGCGACGGCGGTCGATTTTTTCCGAAAAACGCCGCTCGAAAATCGTCACCTGGTTTTAATTTCCGACGGGGTGGACACTTTCAACGATTTGCGTTCAAAGAATTTAGCCATCAGAAATCTGCTGTCGTCGGACATCAACGTTCACGTTATCAGCTACACCAAGCTTCAGCAGAACGCGATTACCGTTCCGAAAACTCTGACGGGCGGCGGAACCCGACCGCGAACCAATCTGCCGCCGGGCGCGGAACCGCCCGTACACGGCACGACGCCGACTTTTCCGATTGCCACGATTAATCTCGACCGCGAAATGATTCGCAAGCGACAAGAGCAAATCGCGCAGCTAAAAACCAGCGAAAGACTCCTGGCGACGATTGCCGAGGACACGAACGGCGAGATTTTTCTGCCGGAAACCGTCGAGGAAATGGTCGATAAAACCGCGCAGCTGGCAAAAAATATAGATTCGCAATACGTCGTCACCTACACGCCGAGACGCGCGCTGAACGAAGCCGACGACGGCGAAGTGCGCCTTATCGAAGTTTCTTCCAGACGCGCCGGAATCGACATTCAAGGTCGCCGAAAGCTCGTCGTCATAAACAATAAAAACTAAAAAACGATAACTATTATTTCTTCAAATTCTAGCTTGACATTTTTTAGAATTAGAATTATTCTAAATCTAACTTAGGACACAATGAGCGTATCAGTAAATATAAAAGATTTAGGTTTGACCAAACAGCGCGAGGTTGTTTTGCAGGTTATCCGCGATGCCGAAGAGCATCTGACGGCAAACGAGGTTTTCGATAAAGCCAAACAGCTTTTGCCGAGCATCAGTTTCGCGACGGTTTACAATTCGCTGCGTTATCTGAAAGACGCCGGGCACATCGCGGAAATCAGTTTCGGCAACGGCGCGAGTCGTTTTGATTCGATGACTTCGCGGCACGACCACGCCATCTGCACCAAATGCGGAAAGCTGGTCGATATGGAGCTTGATTTACCGATTGAGCTGGTCAATTTGGCGGCGGAATATTCGAAATTCAAGCCGGAATCTTTAGAGCTTACTTTGCGCGGACTATGTCCTAATTGCAGTAATACTTAATTTTAACAAATCAAGGAGATTTTTTTTATGGCGACAGCTACAGGAACAGCGACGGAAAATACTGCGACGACAACGTTAGCTAAAGTCGGACAACCGGCACCGGATTTTAATATGCCTTCGACCAAGAATATGGAAACTCTGGCGGAAAACGTCAAGCTTTCCGATTACAAAGGCAAATGGTTGATTTTATTGTTTTACCCGCTCGATTTTACATTCGTCTGCCCGACGGAATTAACCGCTTTTTCGGACAGACTTGATGAATTGACCGGCATCGGCGCGGAAGTTATCGGCGTTTCGACCGATTCGGTTCACTCGCACCGGGCGTGGATTAAAACTCCGCGCGACCAGAACGGCGTGGCGGATTTGCAATACCCGCTCGCCTCGGACACGGGCGGCAGACTCGCGGCGAAATACAACATTCTGGTGGAAGAAGAAGGCATCGCGCTGCGCGGACTTTTCATCATCAACCCGGAAGGCATTCTGCAATACGCCGTCGTTCACGATTTGAACATCGGGCGCTCGGTTGACGAAACGCTACGCGTTTTGCAGGGCTTGCAAACCGGCGGATTGTGCGCGGCTGACTGGACGCCGGGACAGGCAAACTTGAAAGTATAACTTTGGTAACAAGTTACGAGAGGCGAGAGAACAGCAATATTCTTTCGTCTCTTACTTTTTTTACGCATAAGGAAAGACTATTTTATATTTTTTAGATTACGAGGTGATTTAATATGCCGATGAGAATTGGAGACCCGCGCCCGTCGTTTGAAGGCGCGACCGAGTGGCTGAACGAATTGCAGGAAACCGCCGACGATTACGTCAACGGTCAGCCGACGCTCGTTTATTTCTGGGCGACGAGCTGCGGAATCTGTAAGGAAAATATGCCGAAATTGCAGGAATTAAAAGCGAAATTCAAAGACAAAGGCTTGCGCACGGTAGCGATTCATATGCCGCGCTATGAAGCCGACACGGATTTGGAAAAAGTCAAAGCGACCATTGCCGAACACTGCATCGAAGACGTTTGCGCCATCGATAACGAGCACAAGCTTAAAGAAGCGTTTTTGAACGAGCAGGGCTGGGTTCCGGTTTATTACCTGTTCGACGCGGACGGAAAACTGAAGTCACGCGCAGCGGGCGAATTCGGCGTCAACGTTTTGAACGGCGCGCTGGAAAAAATGTTTCCCGCACAAGCCGGCGAAGCAAACGCTTAATTTCAAAAAGGCGGAAACGTTTATTTATGCAAAACGTAAAATGCAAAATGCAGATAGAATTTAAATTTTGCATTTTACGTTTTGCATTTTTGACTATTTAATCGCAGCTGCAATCGCAGCATCCGTCGCAGCCGCAGTTATCACAACACCCGCTGCAACAATCGCAACCGTCACAGCAACCACCTCCGCCGTCACCGCAATCGCAGCAGCAGCATTCGCAAGTATCGCACCAGCCTTCACCGTCGCCCGAATCGCCGCTTGTCCCTTTTCCGAGTTTCTTTTTGCGACCTTCTTTGGTTAAAAGTTCTTCGGGATTTTCCATCAAAATAGTTTTGGCTGAAACGATAACCGACCCGAAAACGGCGCTTAGAAACATCAGATTAAAGCTCAAATCAAAACATTCGCGCGCCGATTTTGTTTCTTTTGTCTGCGCCGGCGCTACCAAAGCGAAGACAAATACGAAAAGAAAAACCAGCGGCATTTGCCACGAAAATCCGCGCGCCATTTTGCGTGCCGCTTCCGCCGCGTTTTGCCATCTTTCCGAAAAATTTTGTTTCGGCTTCGGCGGGCAGGCTTTTTTCGTTTTCAAAACGGGCAAGGACGTTTTCAGTTTTCTTTGCAGATTTTGCCGCAGGCGCAAGGCAAAAAGCATTTTTTGATTTTCCGCAATCGGTAATTTGTAAATTTCGGCGGCGATTTCGCTTTCCAGTTTTTGCAAAATCGAGACGATTTTTCGCTTGACTTCAGCCGCAATTTTTTCTTCATCCTGCCGAAATGCGGCGCGAATCGCGTTGAATTGTCTTCGCCGAAAATCTTTTTCGTAATCTTCAAAAGCGTCAACGAGATAAATCAATTTTCCGAAGCGAAAACCGATTTCCGCCGCCGAATTTTCAAGCTCGCTTCTGCCGATCAGCCGCGCGCCGGTGCCGAAAAAAATCGCGGTCGTGTCGGCGGTCGGGCGCGCAAGCTCATTTAAAATTTCGTCCGGAGTTTTGTTCGATTGCAGCGAAATGGTTTCAATTGTTTCCTGCGCGGATAAGATTTTCTGAACCGTTTCAAACGGGAATTTCCATTCTTGCAGTTTTCTTTGCGCCTTTTGAAAACCGTTCGAGAGAGTTTTTTGCGCGATTTTGCCCGCGCGGGAATTTTCATCCGTGATTTTGTCGGCAATCTTGAATTCGGTGAGAATAAGATTAGCCGTTGCCGCAAATTCGAGCGACAGAGGCATCTCGTTTTTCGGCAGATTCAAACAGTTGTAAGATTGATAAGCGCTCTGCCAATCCTGAACACTTTCATCATTGAGACTCGTTAAAAACTCCGCCAGAAAAACCGTGTCGTGATTAAGCAGAAATCGTGATTTTTGCCCGTAAAGGCTGCCAATTGTCTTGCACGTTCCGCAATAATGAAGCCGCCGAAAATGTTTCTCCGCCTCCGACATCCCGCATTTTTTGACCCGCATCAAACCGAACATTTTTCACCTCGAAAAATTAGCCGCAGAGGCTTCTAAGGTAAAAGGTAAAAACCTTACTTACTTTCGCCTTTTTACTTTCGCCTTTTGCCTTCATTTCTTTTCTGCGGCTAATTTACTTTCTTCCTAGAAATTCAAAGTATCCCAAATGCCCTTGAAAACCGTTCCCAGAATAAACAGGCTCACCAAAATCGAGCCGATCAGAATGGCGATTAAAAGCAGGATTATCGCCAGCACGAAAACATAATCGCCCGCCGTGCCTTTGTCCTTTCCCGTCGCGCGTTCGCGAATCAAATCCATATTCTGCCTGTTCGATTTCCAGAAAAAATCGAACGCATCGCCGATGAACGGAATCGCGCCGACGACGTAATCCAGACCGATATTGAAAGCCATTCGGAGAAGCGTGATTTTCGGAACGCCGTAGCGCACGCCCGCGACGAGAATATAAAACGAAAGAAGCGAGGTCGCCATATCGCCGACGTTCGGCACCAAGCCGATTAGCGCGTCAAGCCCGAAACGCCAGCCGACGACCGGAATTTTCACCCAATCGTCGAGATAACGCGACAGGCTTTCCAGACTTTCTTCCAGCTCGATTTCCCGTCGCTGTTCTTTGCTCAGGACGCCGCGCGGGCGATTTTGTATTTTTTCCATAGTTTTTTTATTTAACGATGCTCGCCGTGTTTCCTGAATTCGTAAGATTCTCGATTTTCATTTTAACGATTCACGCTCTTGCTAAGCACGGTTTTGCGTCTCTGACTTTTTTGCGGCAAATTTCCTTCCGTTATTTTCACGCTTAGAATTTTATCGCCGCGCGTCAGATTATCTACGATTTTCATATCCGTTTCGTTCACTCGACCGAAAACCGTGTAGCCGCCGTCCAGATGCGGCGTCTGCGAATGCGTCACGAACCACTGCGAGCCGCCCGTGTCTTTCCCGGACAAAGCCATTCCGACCGCGCCGCGCTCGTAAGAAATCGGGTTGATTTCGCAGCGAATCTGCCAGCCCGGTCCGCCGTTGCCGTCGCCGCGCGGGTCGCCGTCCTGCATCACGAAATTCGGGACGACGCGATGAATCGAAACGTTGTTGTAATAACCAGAGCGCGCCAGTTTTACGAAATTATCGACCGCGAGCGGCGCGTCTTCCGGGAAAAAATCAATCGTGAACGCGCCTTTTTCCGTCGTCACGACGGCTTTAACCTGCCCGTTTTTGCGCGAAACGGCGCGCGTGTAATCGGCTGGCGTGTTCAGAATTTGTCCGAGCCGCGAGCCGTAGCTATAAGGCAAAACTCTTTCCTGTCCCTTTCCGGCGGCGACTTCGAGCATCGTCGGAATGCCGGGCGAATCTTTTTCCAAATCTTTCGCGCGCAAAAGCTCAAAGGCTTTTTTGCGAACGATGTAATCTTTGGAATTGAGCGCGATTAGAAGATTGCCGGTCGATTTCCGGCGATCTAATCTGAACAGAGCGTCCATCATCGCGAGCTGCGCGTCGTTGTAATCATTATCGGTTAAAAGCGCTTTGACAAAGGCGCTTTCCAGAGCCTTGAAATTTTCTTCCGTCAGTGGTCGCTCGCCGATAATCTCGGCGGTCGCGGCGCGCACGAAAATATCCGAATTCTCAAACATACTGCGCAAAATTTCGTCCAGATTGTCCGGCTTGAAAGCCGCCAGAGCGCGTATCAAATCGGGCAGAGCTTTCGTCATTTCACCTTGATAAGCGGTCTTTACGCCCGCTGCCATTCCGCCGGCATAGGACGTTAAAGTTTGGGCGGCGTTCAACTTCAACGAAAGATTTTCCGAAGTCGCCAAATCACTCAAGCCCTGCGCATAAGCCGAAGCGATGCGCCAATTCGCGTAACCGTTATTTTTCGTTTTGAATTCCGTCAAATACTTTTCCGGCGCGACGCGCGCGAAAGCGATTTCCGTTTCCGGCGATTGAAATTTATCTAGCTCGCGGAAATTTCGCAAAAATTCAAGCGCGCTTTCATCGTTTGAATTCGGCAAAAGCCTGCCGAGCGTCGTCGCAATTTCCAAAAGTTCGTTTTTCTGCCACGGATTGGCATTTTTAGCTTTTGCCAGTGTATAAGCGTCGAGAAGTTTGTTTCCGTAATCGAGCAAAGGCGCGACCGCTTTTTTGTCTTTCAAGCTGCCGAGCGAGCGTATCGCGCTGACGCGGACGCGCGAATCTTCGTCTTCCGCCGCGGCTTTAATCAAAAGCGCCAACGCGTTTTTGTCTTCGGCGATTCCTAAAACCCGCGCCGCATTTGCCCGCGCCACGGCATCATCGTCGGAAAGAAGCATCGCGCGAAGCGGCTCGTTGTAATTTTTGGCGCGAAGGCGCGCCAGAGCGTTGGCGGCGTCGGCACGAACCTGCGCGTCCGGATTAGCGAGAAATTTTGCTGCGACAAAATCGCCTTTGGCGGGACGCGTTCGCAAAATAGCGGCTAAGCCGAGCAATATCAATTGTTTGTCCGGTTTGGACTGGCGCGCTTCAAACTCAAGGGCGTCGAGAATCGCTTCGCCGAGCTCGTCGGATTTCTTTTTATCAGCCGCGCCGATGGCGGCGGCGATTTTTCCGGCGGCTTCAATGCTTCGCGCTCGCACGGCGGCGGAGTTTTTTTCGTTTTTGAGCGTTTTCAAAACGGCGTCCGCGCCTTTTGCGGATTCGATTTCGCCGACGGCAAACGCCGCCATCGCGCGAACGGCGTCCGAATCTTTGTCCAGCAGATTGACCAGCGCGGGAATCGAGCGTTCGTCGCCGATTCTGCCGACGGCAAGCGCGGCGCGCGCGCGAATTTTTTCGTCCGGGTTCGTCAGAAGATTTTCCAGCGTTTTATCATAACGCCGCTCGTCTTCGGCGCGGACGATTTGCACAAGCACGGCAGTCGGAATCTGGGCGAGCACGCTTTGCGAAAAACAAACAAAGATTGCAAAAGAAATTAATAGAATTTTTTTCATTTTCGGATTACAGGCGATTTCAGAATATCGACAGTTATTTTACAACACAAAGAAAATTAGCCGCAGAGGAAAAGAAGGCAAAAAGTAAAAGGCAAAAGGTAAAAATCTTTTGTTAATTCTGCTTTTCTTAATTTTGCCTTTTGCCTTTAAAATCTTCGTGCTCTTTGCGGCTGAGTTTCTTTGTTATTTTATCTTAAAACTTTTGACTTCGACTTTGCCCTGTATTTCGGGCGGCAGAGCAATCTGCGGAATGTTTTCGCCGTTTTCGTTTGGCGCAAAGACGATTTGCAGCTCGTCGGCTCTGAGGTCTTCCAGAATCGAGCGCGCGCCGAACAGCAAAACGGTCGCATTTTTCGTTTCGGTTTCCGTTTTATAGGACACGACAAACAATCTCTCGGTGCGTTTTTCGCCGATTCTAAACATTACGTCAACTATCGTATCGAGCAGCGTAATTTTAGGATTGACAACGTTTAAGCCGATTTGTCGCTGGGTAAAATCCTGTTTGTGATTATCCAGCGCAATTTTTTCGGTGGAAATCGAATCGAGCGAATTGACGAAGCTTTCCGGTCCGCGCACGCGCACTTTTGCCGGCAAGACCGTCTGCGCGTAAATCTCGAAACCGTCGGCGACATTGCCTTCGATTTCCGGCTTGACCGGAATTTCGCGCTCTTCGACTCTTTCCAGCTTGACGGCGATTTTGCCGGGCTGAATCTCGTCGATTTTTAAGCCGCTCGGAAGGTCGACGTTAATGTTTTCCGGCATCAGTTGGATGGTTCGCTCGCCCGCCGTAACATCCGTCAAATCAATCGAAACAACCAAATCCTCGCTGCGCAGGCGGGAAACTTTCGTTTTGTCGCCGGTCACGACAATATCGACTTCTTTCAAAGGCGAATTGGTGGCTTCCATATCGCTCGAAAAATTAAGAATCAGCGGGACGCTGTTCAATCGGCGCGAAGTCGGTTTTTGCAGTCCGGTGACGCCGAGCCAGAGCGCCGCCGTGATGCCGAGCGCAACCAGCTTCGTTCCCCAGTCTTCGAGAAAGACGCGCCGAATCACGCGGCGAAAAAATACCTGCCGCTGCTCTTTTTCGAAAAATTTCTCGGTCGGGAACGAGAAAAGCATAGTCGTAAATGCAAAATTCAAAACGCGGAGCGCAAAATGTAAGAGCGAAATTTCAAGTTTGATTTATTCATTTTGCCTTTTGCGCTTCCGCTTTTGCGTTATCCAATCGTGATTTCCGATTCGGCTTCCTTCATCGTCTTGGTCGGCTTTCGTTTTCTTTCGACGACGGGAATGTCCATCGCGTTTAAAAGCAGGCTGCGAAGCTGGTTCGTGTCCAGGTTTCGCTTCATTCGCCCGCCGTCGATAAAAGAAATCAAGCCGGTTTCTTCGGAGACGACAATCGAAACGGCGTCGGTGTCTTCGGTAATGCCGATGGCAGCGCGATGTCTTGTTCCAAGTTCGCGCGAAATGCTCGGATTTTTCGTCAGCGGCAGAAAGACCGAAGCGGCGGCAATGCGTTCGCGCTGGATAATGACCGCGCCGTCGTGCAGCGGGGTTGACGGATTGAAAATGGTCACGAGCAAATCGTAAGTCAATTTCGCGTCGAGCTGGACGCCCGCATCGCTCAGATTTCGCAAGCCGACGTTTCTTTCCAGCACAATCAGCGCCCCGATTTTCTCCGAAGCCAGCGTCGTCGCCGCCAACACGACTTCATCAAAAATCGTTTCACCGAGTTGTCCGCGCTGGCGGCGAAAAACGGGAAAACGCAGTTGATTGCCGAAATAAATCAAAGCCTGCCGGATTTCCGATTGAAAAAGCACGATGACCGCGACGCCGACATAAAGCAGCGCGCCGCGCAAAACGAATTCGAGCGTCGCCAAATCCTGCGCGACCGCCAGCCAGTAAAGCAGACCGAGCGTGACCATACCGACCGCCATCGGCATACCGCGAGTGCCGCGCAAAAGTTTGAGCAGGACATAGACAATGATGAAAACCAGCACAATGTCTATCGCGTTTCGCACGGTGTTAAATGCCGGAAGATATTCGCTAACAGGCGTCTGCATTATGGAAATTCGGATTTTCGTTCGGGATTTCAGATGCGAAATCCGGCGCATCTGAAGCTAAAAACTAAAACGACCGCCGCTGTTTTGAAGTTCGACAAACTGTTTGAAGTTGCCAAAGAAACATTTTTTTTCGGTTTAACCGATGTGGCGCGGCATTACCGATTTAACGTCAGCGTCGCGTTCGCGCGCCGTTTCCAGAAATATCATATCAACTTTCGGCTCGGCTTTTTTCATTTCCGCTTCGATTTCATTAATACTTTCTATAATCTGGTCGTTGTTTAAATCGTCTTTCAGATTGACGTGCGCCGTCACCAGAATTTGCTTTGGCGCGAGATGCATCGTCAGCAGTTCGACGACTTCTTTCACGTTCGGATGATTGTTAATCGCCGCGCGAATCGCCTCGACCGATTTTTTCGTCGCCGCTTCGCCCAGCAGAAGTCCGCGCGAAGAACGTGCCAGACTGAAAGCGACAATCGCCAGCACCGCACCAATGGTGATGGAAGCGATGCCGTCCCAGAGCCTGCCTTCATACGGCGGAATGTGATATTGACCCAAAACCAAACCGGCAGCCGCAATCACGATGCCGATTAAAGCCGCCGAGTCTTCAAAGATAACGGTTTTCGCCGTCGGGTCTTTCGATTCGCGCAGGTATTCGCCGAAGCTCAGCCCTTCGTGATGCGCTTCGTTGATTTCCTGATACAAAGCCAGCGCAATGGAACCGGCTTCCAGAGCAAACGAAATTCCGAGAATCCAATACGCCCAAAACAGATTTTCAAGATGATGCTCGCCGATTAATCCTTCCCTGACCTTGATGATTCCTTCGTAAATGGCGTAAGTCGCGCCCACGCCGAAAATAAAAATCGCCGCGATAAACGACCAGAAAAAGCGCTCCTTGCCGTAGCCGAAAGGATGTTTTTCCGACGCCGGACGTTTATAAAAACGCAGCCCGAGCAGCAGAAAAACCTGATTTGTCGTATCCGCCAGCGAGTGCAGCGACTCCGCCATCATTCCCGACGAGCCGGTCATCAAAGCCGCGATAAATTTCAAAATTGTGATTAACCCGTTTGCAAATAAAGCGCCTAAAACGGCAAGCATTCAATAGCTCCTTTGTTCAAAGATAATTTTATTGATTATGAGACAAAAGCAAGGGAAATCGCAAAGAATTCAAACCGATTTATTCAAGGCAAAAGGTAAAAGGCAAAATGGAAGAAGAAGTTTTATTTTGCCTTTTACCTTTTGCCTTTTGCCTTAATTTAACTTCTTTTCCTGATTTTGCCGCGTTGCAGAAAGCCGACCAGCTC
The DNA here is from genome assembly GCA_036388475.1 of Pyrinomonadaceae bacterium. Lineage (GTDB taxonomy): Bacteria > Acidobacteriota > Blastocatellia > Pyrinomonadales > Pyrinomonadaceae > JALZHR01. The sequence goes on from DASVRT010000095.1 coordinate 61,436, forward strand.
GCCGTTTTCGTCAATCACGCCGAGCGCGCCGATGCCGTTGGCGCGCAGCAATTCGCGGGCTTCGGCAATCGTCGAAGTATTTTCGACAAAATAATCGGTCGTCACCGGACGCATTATTTCCAGAATCTGTTTTTTATGCCAATCTTCGCGCGGAATCTTTTTCAAATCCGCCAGCATCAGCATACCGTAAAGCTGACGGTCTTTCGCCACCAGAAAAACGCTCTGGCGATGAAGCGGCAGAATATGGTCGATAAAATGCAAAACGCCGGCGTCAGGCGCAACCGCAACCGGCAGGGTCATCGCTTGTTCGACAGGGAAATTTTCGTGTCTGGAAGTCTGTTTAATAATTCCCGTCGCCGCATCCAGCAGAAAAAGCCCGACCAGCACCGTCCAGACTCCATTAAAAAATTCGCCTCGAATAAAAGAAATATACAATCCGACCGTTATCATCGCGATAGCGATAATCTGCCCGGCGCGTCCCGTGATGACGGTCGCTTCGTTTAAATCCGTGCCGCGCCGCCACAGAAAAGCGCGCAGAACGCGCCCGCCGTCCAGCGGATAACCCGGAAAAAGATTGAAAATCGCCAGCAGCATATTGCCGAAAAACAACATCGTCAGCGGCGGCGTGAGAATATCGGTTTGCAGAGAAAGCGAAAGCCAGAGCAGCAGCAAAAACGCGAGCGCCAGCAGAAAACTGGCGAAAGGTCCGGCGATGGCGATGCGAAATTCGGCGCGCGGCGTCTCCGGCTCGCGCCTGAACCGCGCCAGACCGCCGAACGGATGCAGAACTATTTCCAAAACCTCGACGCCTTCGCGCCGCGCCGTAAAAGCGTGCGCCAATTCGTGAAACAAAATCGAAGCAAAAAAAACCAGCGTCGAAATAAAAGCCAAAACCAGACGAACCGCGAAGTTTTCAATCAGTTCGGCAGGAATATTGACCGCCGTCAAAACGGAAATCAAAATCAAAACGCCGAACCAGCGATAATCGACCCGCACGGGAATATCGAAAACATGCGCGACGAGAAGCTGGCGTCTGGAAAACTCGATGACGTTCATTTTTACCTGTAAGGATAAATTATGAATGAGAGAGATTGAAATAGTCTAGCTTGGGGTTGGGTTTTATTTTTATTTAAAAATTATGAAACTAAATTTTATCTTCGGATTTATCGCAGCAATTATGACAAATATATTCGTATGTCTAATAACATTCACCTTTACCGCACTCTTGCTCTTCAACGCAGAGGCGACAATAATGTAGGTAAAAACCTCGGCGGGATTCTCCATAATCAGAAATCAAATACCAAGCATCCTTACTTACGCTGACGTTTGGAATCTGCTTCTGCTTCGTCGTGAGCCGCTGCATTTATCAAAGTTTGTAAAATTTCAAATGATTTTTCCATTTGTTTTAAAATCGCCAATTTTATGAATACGTGAAACGGCGAACTTATGATTAAGTGGGATTTCGCATAATAATCTTTTACGCTTCAAACGGGACTTCAGCGTTTTGTAGAAGGTTTGGCTCGTTGCGCGTCACTTTTTCCAAAAGGTTCGGCTCGTCGAACATCTGTAAAAGTCCGCGGACGGTGGCGTAGCGCGGTTCGTCGGAGATTAGGAAAGGCAGGTTTACTTTTTCGCGGAGATATTGGTCGATGCCGTCGAGCAATGCGCCGCCGCCGGTTAGAATTACGCCGCGGTCGAAAACGTCGGCGGCGACTTCCGGGCGCAGCTCGGTCAGAGTATCGCTGATGATTTGGGCGACGCGGCGAATGATGGCTTCGATAACCGGATAAATTTCGCCGGCGGTGATTTCCACGGCGTTCGGGCTGCCGGTCTGCACGTCGCGCCCGCGCGCGATGGTCGATTTGGCTAAATCCTGCGGCAGAACGGCGGAGGCGAAATCGGTTTTCAGCTTTTCGGTCGTTTCCTCGCCGATTTGCAAACCGCGATGACGGCGGACGTGAGTTGCCAGCGCGAGATTGATTTCGTTGCTGCCGATTCTTTCGGCGCGCGCGTGGACGACGTTTCCTTTGGCGACGATGGCGATATTGGTCGTGCTCGCGCCCAAATCAACGACCGCCGAAGCGCGTTTGTCGCGCGGGGAAACGCCCGCGCCGAAGGCTGCCGCCAAGCCTTCTTCCATCATAAAGACTTTGCCGATGTGCGATTCTTCAGCCGCGTGCATCAGCGCGCGCTGCTCGACGTGCGTCACTTCCGAAAGCATACTCATCACGGCTTGCGTCGAAACCTGCGAGCCGCCCGACTTCGATTTGCGCACAAAATAGGCGAGCATTTTTTTCGTCCGTTCAAAATCTGCGACCACGCCGCCGCTCAAAGGCGCGATGACGACAACGTCGCGCCCCTCGCGTCCCTGCATATCGTAAGCTTCCTGCCCGTAGGCGACGATTTCCTCGGTCAGCTCGTTGACGGCGACCAGCGACGGCTCGTCCAAAACAATATCCCGCCCTTTGACGGCGATAATCGTGCTGGCGGTGCCCATATCAATCGCCATCGAATCGGTAACCAAATTTCTGAGTGATGCTATTCCCTTCATAGAGGCTGCTTTTCCTAATAAACTCGTAATAACTGAAATTTTCTGTTTTGGGAGAGTTTAATCAGAAAAATTTCGATTCGCTAATTCTAACTCAACTCCATTTTACTTCAAACAGAGAGACGGGCTGCAAGCGATTTTTTACCTGCAAAGGCTCCTGCGGTTTTAAAGAAACCGGCTCGTTGCACGCCTTGGCGGTCGCTTCGCTGATTAAAATCTGTCCCGCCTGCGCGTTTGATTCGAGCCTTGACGCCAGATTGACCGTATCGCCGATTGCCGTGTATTCGCTTCGCTTGTCCGAGCCGATATAACCGACCGTCGCGACGCCCGTATGAAGTCCGACGCCGACGCCGATTTGGTTAAAGCCCTCGTTTTTCAATTCTTCATTCAGCGTCTGAATTCTTTTCTGCATCGCCATCGCCGCGTGCAGAGCGTTTTTCGCGTCGTCGGGCGTGGCGGTCGGCGCGCCGAAAAGCGCCATCAAACCGTCGCCCGTGTATTTATCGAGCGTTCCGCCGTGCCCGAAAATTATCTCGCTCATCGCCGAAAAAAAGCGGTTTAAAAGCCCGACGATTCTTTCGGGATTTTCATGTTCGGAAATCGCCGTAAAGCCGCGAATGTCGGCAAACAAAACCGTAATCGTCTGATTGACGCCGCCCAGACGAAACGAATCCGGGTTTTCCAGAAGCTGTTTGACGACGTATTCGGGCATAAAACGGCTGTAATTCGCCCGCGCGACTTCTTCGCGCGCCAGGCGTTTGTGCGCCTTGACGGTTTCGACCGTGACGGCGGTTTGCGCCGCGACCGCGCTGATAAGCTCCAAATCTTCCTGGCTGAACGCGGCGAACGGGTCGAGCCGGTCGGCGTAAACGACGCCGTGAACGTTCGATTCGGTTATCAAAGGCGCGCAAATCGTCGAGCGCACGCCCTGCGAAACGATTGATTCCGAGCCGGAAAACTGCTCGTCCGTGCGCGCGTCCTGCGACAGCAGCGCCACTTTTTCGCGCATTACTTTTTGGGTAATCGTCCGCGAAATCGTCAATTTTTCGGTCAGCGATTCCATCGTCGCGTCGCGGGCTTTCATCGCAATCGGGAAAAGGCTGTAATCCAGAATTTTGCCGTCCACGGTTTCGTCGGCTATCAGCGCGACGACTCTTTCGGCGGGCGTTCCGCGAAAGATTAAATCCGTCGCCTTGACAAAGATTTCCTTTAAGTCAAACACCGTGCCAAGCGTTTTGCTCATCTCGTAAAGCAGTTCTAAAATCTGTGCTTTACGGCGTAAATCCTTGATTTCTTCGGGCGTGACGAGACTGGTTTCGATTGATAAATTTGAACGTTTTCCAATAATTTCGCTTGCCGAGATTAAAAGCTGCGTGTGACCGAGCGGCTGGTCGTCGTAATTGACGGCGTCGGGCAATTTCTCGGTCGGCTCATCATTCGAGGCGCGCTCGAATTCGAGACGGCTGCCGCCGATGGTAATGACGTCGCTGCTTTCCAGAATTTTTTCAAACTGCGGCAAACCGTTGACAAAGACGCGGTTGACGCTGCGCTTCAGTTCGCCGTCCACGTAGTAACCGTCAATCAGCGTCCATTCATTCTCGCCCGATTTTATCTGTGCGTGACGGCGCGAGACGCGCTGGTCGTTCAGCACGATGTCGTTGTCTTTCGCCCTGCCGATTGAATAGACGGCGTTCGGAAGCAGAACCAGCTCCCAACTTTTCCCGCCGACTTCCGTAATTTTAAGAATTCCGCCCACAATTTTTGTTATTGGTAAATGGTCAATGATAAATTGAAGTATAAATAATTTACCACTTCCCGCTTATCATTTACCACTGTCTTATGATTTATTTCGACAATAATGCGACGACTCGGCTCGCCCCCGAAGTTTTCGAGGCGATGCAGCCTTTTCTAACGGAATTTTACGGCAATCCTTCGTCCGGCTATACATTCGGGCGAGATTCGCGCAAAGCCGTCGAAATCGCGCGCGAGCAGGTTGCCGTACTTATCGGCGCAAATTCAGCGAATGAAATCGTTTTCACGTCGTGCGGTACGGAATCCGACAACTGGGCTATCTTAGGCGCGCTCGAAGCCGCTCCCGAAAAGCGGCACCTCATCACCACGCGCGTCGAACACGAAGCCGTCCGCAAATTATGCGAAAAGCTGGAAGACGAAAATCACGAAATCACCTGGCTCGAAGTCGATGAAAACGGTTTCTTAAATCCGGACGAATTAAAAAATTCTCTGCGCGCGGAGACCGCAATAGTTTCCGCGATGCTGGCGAACAACGAAACGGGAATTTTGTTTCCGGTCGCAGAAATCGCGCAAATCGTGAAGGAAAATTCCGGCGCGCTTTTTCACGTGGACGGCATCAATGCGGTCGGGAAAATTCCGTTTGATTTGAAAAACACGGAAATAGATTTGTTCTCGCTTTCCGGTCACAAGTTCCACGCGCCGAAAGGCGTCGGCGCGCTTTATATAAAAGACGGCGTTGATTTGCCGTCGTTTTTTACCGGCGGCGGGCAAGAAGCCGCGCGCCGTGCCGGAACCGAAGCCGTTCACCAAATCGTCGGCTTGGGCAAAGCCGCTGAAATCGTCCGGGATTTTTCCGCGATGGAAAAAGTTCGCGCGCTGCGCGACAAGCTCGAAGACGGAATTTTGCAGATGATTCCAAACGCCAAACTGAACGGAACAGCTGACCGAAACTTTCGCCTGCCGAACACTTCAAACATCTCGTTTCCGAATCTCAACGGCGAAGCGATTCTGGCAAAACTGAACGATTCGGGCGTTTGCGTTTCGACCGGCTCGGCTTGCAACGCCGAAAATCACACGGCGTCAGCCGTTTTACAGGCGATGAACGTTGCTTATTCGGACGCAATGGGCGCGATTCGCTTTTCGCTCGGTCGTTATAACACGGAAGAAGAAGTCGATTCGGTTTTGGAAAATTTGCCGCCGATTATAGCCGGTTTAAATTCTATGTCTTTGTAATCCCGCAATCGGTCTTTTCGCCCGAACTTTTTCTGAATAGCAAAACTTTATCCTCGCGCCTGACGTAATTACGCTTGAAGTTTTTTCTAAACTCTCTTGGAGAACAGTAATGATAAACAAAATTTATTTGCGATTTTTGCTTTCGCTGATGTTAGTCGTTTCGATTTTTACGGTTTCGCTGCCGCCAATCGGCTACGCGCAGACTTCCGCGCAAACACAGAATTCTAATGACTTAGCCCGGCAGCTTCAGTCGATTGAAGAAAAAGTCGAAGCGCGGCGCAAGGAGCTCGGCATTCCCGGAATGGCGCTGGCAATCGTCAGGGACGACCAGATTATCTACGCCAAAGGACTCGGCTACAAAGATTTTGAAAAACAAGTTCCCGTCACCGCCGATACGCAGTTTGCCATCGGTTCGGCGACGAAAGCGTTTACGGCTTTATCGGTTTTGATGACGCAGGACGAAGGGAAATTGAGCCTCGACGACAGCCCGAAAAAATATCTGCCGTATTTCAAAATGAAAGACAGCGAAACGGACGCGAAAATTACCGTGCGCGATTTGCTTTCGCATTCGTCGGGTTTGAACCGCACGGATTTGGCGATGATTACCGGAAAACTCAATCGCGCCGAATTGATTCAGGTGGCGGGCGAGGCGAAACCGACCGCGAAGCTACGCGAAAAATTCCAATACCAAAACATAATGTTTGCGGCGGCGGGCGAAATCGTCGCGCAGACGCAGAAAACCGCCTGGGAAAAATTCATTCCCGAACGCATTTTCAAGCCGCTCGGAATGACGAACAGCACGATGTCGATGGTCGAGATGCAAAAGGTTAAAGATTTTTCTTTCGGCTATGATTACAACTTCGACACGAAGGAAACGCGTCGGTTGCCGTTTCGCGAAATCGACCAGGTCGCGCCCGCCGGCTCGATAAATTCGAGCGCGAAAGATATGGCGCAATGGCTTCGCTTCGTTTTAGGCGGCGGCAGCGCGAACGGCAAGCGTCTGGTTTCCGAAAAAGGTTTTGAAGAATGGCTCAAACCGCAGATGAAAATTTCGCCGAACGGCAAATTCAATTACAGTCTCGGCTGGTTTTTGCAGGAATGGAACGGCTTGAAAGTCGTCCAGCACGGCGGAAACATCGACGGCTTCAACGCGCTGGTGGCGATGATTCCCGAAAAGAAAATCGGCTTTGTGATGCTGACGAATGTTTCGGGTTCGTCTCTGGGCGGCGAACTGATGCCGATTGTCTGGGAAAATATTCTGGGTAAACCGAACGTGCCCGCCGACTCGACGGCAGTTGTCGCGCCGGAAAAAGAAGTCGGAAAATATAAATTTGAAGCCGCCGGTTTTGACCTCGAAGTCAAGATGGAAAACGGCAAGCTCGTCGCCATCGTTCCCAATCAGCCGACTTACGTGCTGGAAAACGTCGGCGGGCGCAAGTATAAATTAACGAACGCGCCGGAAGGCTTTTTCATTACCTTTCGCGAAAAAGACGCGTATCTCGAACAGCCGCAGGGCAATTACACTCTGCCGAAAGCCGTCGCGGAAATTATCAATGCCGCTCCGAATCCCGCCAATAATCCGGCGAAGGAATTAATCGGCAAATACGAAACGCCGAGCGGCAAAAGCACGATTGAAGTCAGGGAAGTCGAAGGCAAAGTCGCGCTGGTCGTTCCCGGTCAGCCGCCGTATGAGCTGCGAGTTAAGGACAAGGACGTTTTCAGCTCGCCGCTTCTGCCCGACGCTTATTCGGTGAAAGTCACGCGCGAGGCGGGCGGCAAGCTCGCGGGCATCGTTCTGGTTCAGCCCGAAGGCGAATTTCCTTTCAAATACGCGGGCGCGGGCGAAAAACCGGATGCGCCGAAAGTGTCGGTTGACGAAGTTTTGGCGAAAGCCGTCAACGCGCTCGGCGGCGAGGCGAACTGGCGAAAAATTTCTTCGCGCGAGATGAAATACGACATCGACTTTGAACATCAGGGCGTCAAAGGTACGGTCACGAGCTATCAAAAAGCGCCGAATCTTTCCGCCAGCGAGACGACGTTTACCGCGCTCGGCAAACCGATTGCGACGGCTTACGAATATTTCGACGGCGCAAGCGGCGGCGATGTGACCAGCTTTTCGCCCGCCGATACTCTTACCGGACAGCGCCTCGAAGACGTTAAAGTCGAAAACGATTTTTACGGTTTATTGAACTGGAAAACCGGCTTGAAATCGGCGGAAGTCAGCAGGATAGACAAACTCGGCGACGAAGAAGTTTACGTCGTCGTGATTCGTCCCGAAAAAGCGAGCGAATACACTTATTTCATCTCGACAAGGACGTTTCTGCCTTTGAAAAAATCCGGCGTGATTGTTTCCAGTACTTCGAGCGTAAAACTGCCGATGTCGCAGACTTTCAGCGATTACCGCGCGGTTGACGGCGTGATGATTCCTTACAAAACCGTAACGTCAACGCCTTCGATGGGCGATGTCGTGAGCTATGTTAAGGAAATCAAACATAACGTTTCGATTGACGATGCGAAATTTAAGCCGAAGAAAATAGTTGTTGACAACAAGACGAAAGCGGCGAAAAATTAAGCGCGAAAAGCAAAGCTGAATGAAAAAGACGAAGCGCGCGCGGGCTTCGTCTTTTTTGTTTGACAACCGGCGGGCGGAAAATTAATCTAAAAAATTTGAAATGGAGCAATTTATGAAACTTTCAATCGACACACTTATTTTAATTTTCATTTTTTCACTCGCGGCTCTCGCTCAAACTCCGACCGGCGCACGCGACCAGGGCGTCGAGCTTTACAAACAGGGAAACTATAAAGCCGCTATCAAGACGTTAAAGGATTTCACCAAACAAAACTCCGCCGATTATCTGGCGTTTCATTATCTGGCGCTGGCTTTTTCGCGCGAAAACAAGCTCAAAGACGCCGAAAAAGCCTATGAAAAAGCCGTCAAAGCGAATCCGGATTACGCCGAATCGCAAACCGGCTTAGCCTATATTTATTTACTCCGCGACAAGCTGCCGGAAGCGGTCAAAGCCGCCGAAAAAGCTATCGTGCTGGATGCCAGCAATCCCGAAACTTTTTACGTTCTCGGAAACGCGAATCTGCGTCTCGGTGACGCCGAAGCGGCTTTTGAAAACGCCGAACGAGGGATAAAGTTAAATCCGAATCTGGCGGGTTTACACCTGCTCAAAGCGCACGCGATTATGAATATTTCGGTCGCCAACCGGAAAGCCGCGTGGAGGTCTGACAAATACGGAGTCGCTTCGGACAGCCTCGGAAAATTTATCATTCTGTCAAAGAATTTGCCCGATTCCGCCTTTTGGCGCGGGCAGCAGGAAGCGCTGCAATTTTACGCCGGCTATTATGCCGAAAGAGAAAAAAACAAAGCGGTCGGTGCGCCGGAAAACGCTTTGAAAACGCCGGTTAAACTTCTGGCGAAACCGCGCGCCAATTATACGGACAATGCCCGGCAAGCCGGAATCTCCGGCGTCGTCAGATTGTTAGTCACTTTTTCGGAAGCCGGAACCGTCAAATATATCATCGCTTTGAACAGCCTCGGCTACGGCTTGGAACAAGAGGCAATCAGAGCGGCAAAAAATATAAAGTTTGAGCCTGAAAAGATTGACGGAAAACCCGTCAGCGTCGTGAAAGCCATCGAATACACGTTTACGCTTTACTAAATTATTTTCGCTCGACCATAATCAGCGGCGAATCTTTTTCCTCGCTGTTCGCGTAAATCGCTTTGCCGTCCGCCGCGTAAGCAATCGCTTCGCCCTGCGCGCGCTGCCCGAGCTCGATTTTCTGCGGTTTCTGTTTCCAGATTTCGTCAAAATTCTTCGCCTGTTTGGGCAAAACGATTTCGTAAGCCGCAAAATAATCGCAGACGACGACGCGCCTGCCGTCGGGCGAAATCGAGCCGCCGGTCAGAAGCCCGTTCGGAATAGCGGGAACGGTGAAATCCGTGATTTTTTCGAGCGTATTCGTTTTGCTCGAATCAAATCCGGCTTTGAGTTTATAAACGGCTGACGCGCTGCTCACGCTTTTTGACAAAACATAAATGTCGCCGCTTCCCGGATGAACCATTAAAGTTTCGGCATCGTGCCTGATATCGGGATACTCGAATTTTATCGCTTCGGCGGCTTCGGTCGAAAGCGGATTTTTTTTGCTCGAATCCGTGCCGCCGGAAACGGACGGCTCTTTGAGCTTGTAAACGGTAAATTCGCCGCGCGAGCGGGAATTGTTGCCGATTTCGCCGATGTACAGAAAACATCCCGATTGCTCTTTGCGAATCGCCAAATCTTCCCAATCGGTATTTTTCGCGCCCTCGACTTTAAAAGTCGCGAGTTTTTTCCCGGTTTTGTCGAGCGCAAAGATAAAAGCGCTGTTGCCGGAATCGTTGTGCGTCCATAAAATATCGGGCTGGCACGGCGAATTCACCAAGCCGCTGCTTTCCGAGATTTCGTCGGAATCAATTGTGCCGACGACTTTCGGTTCTTTATAATCGGCTGATTTCTGATTGTTGGCGGCGCTCGTGTTATTCTTTGATTTCGAATCGTTTGAGGAAATCAAAAGACAAGCGGAAAAAATCACGCAAATTGCGCCGAAGCAAATGACATAAGCGAAGATTTTGGGTATATTTCTTTTCAACATACTTCGTCAAACGATTATAACGCCAATTCGTTTTGCAAGGTTCAGTAAACTTTATAAATCTTTTTTCGTAAATTCAATTAATGCTGGTTGGAACTGAATGGATAATTGATGCCTTCGATTGCGACGCCGAAAAACTGCGCGATATTGCAATGCTGCGCAGCATTTTTTCGCTCGTCGTCAAAGATTTACAATTAAAGGTTATCGACGAAGTCTGGCACCAGTTTCCGGGCGAGCGCGGCGTGACCGGCTTTAATCTTTTGAGCGAATCGCATCTCGCCTGTCACACTTATCCCGAAAACGCAACCGCGACATTTAATTTATATTGCTGCCGGACGCGTCCCGAATGGAACTGGACGGAAAATTTAAACGAAATACTCGGCGCAAAAAACGTGTCGATTCAAAAAGTCGAGCGCGGGCGTTCGCCATCCGGAATCCGGAATCCGAAATCCAAAATCGTTGGGGGTGAAGCTTGAGCGTTCTGAAAGCGAATTGTCCTTCGTGCGCCGCGCCGATTGAATTTAAAGCCGGCTCGACGATTGTTCTGGTCTGCCCGTTTTGCCGGTCGGCGGTCGCGCGCACCGACCGCGCGTTGCAGGATTTGGGAAAAGTCGCCGAAATTGTCGATTCGCAGTCGCCTCTGCGTCTGGGTTTAAAAGGCGAATGGCGCGGGCAGCGTTTCGAACTCACGGGACGCGCGCAGCTTCGCCACGACCTCGGCGGATTCTGGGACGAATGGTACGCGACGTTTTCCAACGGCTGGGTCGGCTGGCTCGCCGAGGCGCAAGGGAAATTTTATCTGACTTTTTTCCAGAAATTGCCGGACGGCGCGCAGCTTCCGCCGTTCGAATATTTGCAGCTCGGTCAGGCATTGACGGAAATTCCGAGTAAAACGCCTTTGCTGGTGGCGGAAAAAGGTACGGCGACATCGGTGGCGGCGGACGGCGAAATTCCGTATCAGCTGATGCCGAACGAGCGCAGCAATTACGCGGATTTGGCGGGCGCCGGAAATGCTTTCGGCACGATTGATTACGGTATGAATCCGCCGCTCGCGTTTATCGGCGAGCAGGTTTCGCTGGCTGATATTGGTTTGGCAAACGCGCGACCCGCCGAGCGTGAAGCGCGGCGCGTGGCTTCGGCGGCGATGGGCTGTCCGAATTGCGGCGGACCTTTAAATCTGGCGGCGCCGGACAAATCCGAGCGTGTGACGTGTCCGAACTGCGATTCGCTGCTCGAAGTCAATCAGGGAAATCTGCGCTGGCTGAACGCGCTGAAGCCTTCGCCCGACCAGCACAAATTCGATTTGGAAATCGGGATGAAAGGCGCGTTTAAGGACGGCGTCGAGATGACGATTATCGGCGCGGTCGTGCGCAGCGTGACGGTCGAAGGCATCCAATATTTCTGGCACGAATACCTGCTCTACAATCCGCAAATCGGTTTTCGCTGGCTGGTTCATTCCGACAATCACTGGAATTACGTCGAGCCGGTCAACCCGGCGGAAGTCACGAATTTCGGCAACACGGCGAATTACGGCGGCAAGACGTTCAAGATTTTTCAGGACGCTCCGGCGCGCGTCGAATACGTCAAAGGCGAATTTTACTGGCGCGTCGAGGTCGGCGAAATGGTGCGCGCGATTGATTACGTCAAAGCTCCGCAGATGCTCTCGTGCGAAACGACGCAGAACGAGATAAATTGGTCTTTGGGAACTTATATGACCAACGCCGAAATCCAGAAAATCTTCGGCGTCGAAAATCTCGCCGCGCCGTGGTCGGTCGCGCCCAATCAACCTTTCACCGGCGGTTTCTATATCAAATGGGGCTTTGCGATGCTCGGCTTGCTGATTATCGTCGCTATTTTTATGCTTCCGCTGACCGGCTCGACGGCGACCGTAATGTCGGAAAATCTGACGCTTCAGCCGACGACCAGCGCAACGACGCCGCAGACGATTTTCAGCCAGCCTTTTCAGTTGAAGGGAAACCGCAATGTCAGAATTTCAGCTTCCGCGCCGGTCAGCAATTCTTATGCGGAATTGGATATTGATTTGGTCAACGAGCAGAACAATGAGGTCGAATCGGTCAGTATACCGATTGAATATTATCAGGGCGTCGAAGACGGCGAATCGTGGACGGAAGGCGGGCAGACGGGCGATTCGACCATTTCGTCGCTTCCGGCGGGAAGATATATGCTGCGACTGGAAGGCACGTGGCAGAATTTTCAGCAGCCATTACCCGTCGCGGTCAAGGTCGAGCAGAACGTCACGCGCGGGATGAATTTCTGCTGCGCTTTTCTGGTGCTGGCGCTCGTGCCGTTCTTTTCGCTGTTTCGCAAATGGATGTTTGAATCGCGGCGCTGGAGCGAAAGTATGTTCAGCGGCGGCAATTCCGGCAGCGGCGATTCAAGCGGCGGCGGAGATGAATAATTATTTAGTCGATGGTCAGTGGTCGGCGGTCGGTGGTCGGTTGAATGAAAATTGCTTTCCCGAATTTATTTCAACTAATCACCGACTAACGACCGCCGACCACTGACCACTGACAAAATTATGTTAAAAACACTTTTTCTGGTTTTCAGCAGCGGAGTGCTTCTGCTTTATCTTTCGTCATCCTGGATGGGCTGGGAGTTTGCCAATTCGGGCAGCCGTTCGATGTTTAGAGTGCCGTTTGTCGGCGGATTTCGTGGAGGAAAATAAAATAAATGTTGAGTTCAATTTTTAAATTTCACGCTTTGGCGATGATTGTTAAACTGGATGCGTTGTTGGAAGTTTTGGTCACAACTCTGATTTTCGTCACCATCGGCATCGTTTTCTTTGCCGTCGCCTATTTTATTTTGGGCAGAATGTTTCCGATTCACAAGGAAATCGAGGAAGACCAGAATACGGCGCTCGGCATCGTCATCGGTTCGATAATGATTGGCATCGCCATCATCATCGCCGCCGCTATTAACGGATAAAAAGAGTCGAGAGTCGTGAATCGAGAGTCGAGAGAGAAGTTCTGACCCTCGACTCTCGACTCTTCGACTCTCGACTCTATAATGAACAGAATTCCTCTTTTATTCTTAAACGTCATCATCATCGCCACGTGCGGCTTGATTTATGAACTGCTCGCCGGAACGCTCGCCAGCTACGTGCTCGGCGATTCGGTCACGCAGTTTTCGCTGATAATCGGCATTTATCTTTTCGCGATGGGCGTCGGCTCGTGGCTGTCGGGTTTTCTCGATAAAAATTTAGCCCGCCGCTTTCTGGAAATCGAGCTGGCGGTCGCCGTGGTCGGCGGATTCAGCGCGCCGATTCTTTTTCTGACCTTCGCCAACGTTTCCTATTTCAACCTGATTCTCTACTCGATGGTTTTCGCCATCGGAACGCTCGTCGGATTGGAAATTCCGCTTTTGATGCGGATTTTAAAGGACGAGCTGGATTTTAAAAAACTCGTCTCGCGCGTGCTGGCGCTCGATTACGTCGGCGCGCTGGTCGCCTCGCTTTTGTTCCCGATATTTCTCGTGCCGAAACTCGGACTCAATCGCACTTCGCTGCTTTTCGGAATGCTCAACGCCGGAGTCGGAATCTGGGGCACGTGGCTGATGGAAAATCTGCTCAAAAAACGCGACGCGAATATTTTAAGAATCAACGGCTTCGTCATCATACTGTTGCTTCTCGTCGCGTTTATCAAAGCCGATACGCTCACGTCTTTAGCCGAGGACGCGCTTTTTCCCGACAATATTATTTTTGCCAAAAGCTCGCATTATCAACGAATTATCGTCACCAAAGGCAAAACCGGCTACGCACTTTTTCTGAACGGAAACCTGCAATTCAATTCTTTTGACGAATACCGCTATCACGAAGCCCTGGTTCATCCGGCGTTTGCCGCTTACGGCGCAAATCCGAAAAGAATTCTGGTTCTCGGCGGCGGCGACGGTTTGGCGGTGCGCGAGATTCTGAAATATCCGACGGTCGAATCCGTGACGCTCGTCGACCTCGACCCGGAAATGACGAAAGTTTCAAAATCCGTTCCGGCGCTGGGCGAGCTGAACAAACATTCGCTCGAAGACGCGCGCGTTTCGATTATCAATAACGACGCTTTCGTCTGGCTGGACAACGACGAAATCGAGCCTTTCGACGTGGCAATCGTCGATTTTCCCGACCCGAACAATTTCGCGCTCGGAAAGCTCTACACGACGCGTTTTTATAATCTGCTGAAGTCGAAATTAAAGCCCGATTCGGCAGTCGTCATTCAAACGACCTCGCCGCTTTTCGCGCGCCAATCTTACTGGTGCATCGTCAAAACAATGGAAACCGCCGGTTTTTCCGTCAAACCTTATCAAACAACCGTGCCGAGCTTCGGCATCTGGGGCTACGCCCTGGCGAAAATTCAGCCGTTTGAAACTCCTTCGAAACTGTCTGAAAACATCGAACTCAAATTTCTAAATGACCAATCTTTCGCCTCGATGTTCGTTTTTCCGGCAGACATTTCCAGACTTGAAGACGTCGAGATAAACCGCCTCGACAATCAGGCTTTAGTGCGTTATTACGAAGCCGAATGGCGCAGGTTCGAGTAGTAAATGAAATTCACGCGCCGCGAAATCTTATCCGCATTTTTAGGCTTACCCGTTGCTCTGGCGGCGTGTCGTAATTCGCAAATGGAAAATTTTCCATCGGGCGAAATCGTCGGCGCGAATGCAAGCTTAGGTCACATCTTACGCGAAAATCGCTCGTTTGAAGTTCCGGCGCGGAATTGGGAAAGCGTGAAAGTCGCCGTCATCGGCGGCGGCGCGGCGGGGCTTTCGGCGGCTTGGAAATTCCAAAAGGAAAATTTTACGGATTTTGTTCTGCTCGAACTGGAAAGCGCCATCGGCGGCACGGCGCGGAGCGGCAAAAATAATTTCATCGGTTATCCGTGGGGCGCGCATTATCTGCCGGTTCCGTTTAAGGAAAACGCGGAATTGATTTCGCTGCTGGACGAAATGCATTTGACCGAAGGCAGAAGCGAAAACGGCGAAATCATCGTCGCCGAACAATTTCTGTGCCGCGAGCCGGAAGAGAGAGTTTTTTATAAAGGTCGCTGGTATGAAGGTTTATATTTGCACGCGGGCGCGGGCGCGGAAGACAAACGCCAGTTTGCAGAATTTCAAAAACAGGTTGATTTCTGGGTAAACTGGCGCGATGCGAAAGGCAAACGCGCTTTTGTTTTGCCCGTCGCCGAATGTTCAAACGATGCGGAAGCGACCGCGCTCGACAAAATTTCCTTTGCCGGCTGGCTCGAACAAAAAGGCTTCGACTCACCGCGGCTCGTTTGGTATTGCGATTACGCCTGCCGCGACGATTACGGTTTGAAACTGGAACAGACTTCCGCGTGGGCTGGACTTTTTTATTTCTGCTCGCGCGTTCGCCAATCGGGCGAAGAATCGCAGTCGTTCATCACTTTTCCCGAAGGCAACGGGCGCTTCGTCAATTTTCTGCACGATAAAGTCAAAGAAAAATCGCGTCTGAATACGGTCGCCGTCGAGATAATTCCGAATGAAAAAGGCGTCGATGTCGTTTATCTCGACGCGGAAAAACAGGTTCGCGGTCTGCATTGCGAGAAAATCATTTTTGCCGCGCCGATTTTTACGGCGAAATATCTGATTCGAGATTTCAAACAAAACGCGCCGGAATACGTGAAGGAATTTGAACACAACGCCTGGTTTGTGGCGAATCTTTTTCTGAAAGACCGCCCGAAGTCGCAGTTTCAGAGAGATTTTCCGCTCGCCTGGGACAACGTGATTTACGAAAGCAATAGCTTAGGCTATGTCAACGCGACGCACCAGAAAGGAATCGATTACGGCGAGACGGTTTTCACATATTATTTCCCGATGTGCGCGCCCGACGGCAGAACGAAATTATTCGCCGCCGACTGGCGCGAGCTCGCCGACATCTGCCTGACGGATTTATCGCTGGCGCACAAAAATATTCGTGAACTGACGACCCGAATCGACATTATGCGCTGGGGACACGCGATGATAAGCCCGCGCACAAATTTCCTTTGGAACGGCGCGCGCGAACAGGCGCAAAAGCCGTTTCGCAACGTTCATTTCGCGCATTCGGATTTAAGCGGCATCGCGCTTTTCGAGGAAGCGTTTTATCACGGAATCCGCGCCGCGAGCGAGATTTTAAGGAAAACTCAAACGGGATAGAGCAGGCTTCGCGGCTTGACGAGCAGGATAATTTTTTTGTTTTTCATCGACGGATTATTTCTGCGGTTTCCTTATCCTGTCTATTCTGTTTGAATAATTTTGTAATGAACGAACCGTTGTCACAACAAAAATGGCTATTCAGCGCGCCGGTTGATTTGACCGTTTTTCTCGGCAGCGCGGCTTTGTCGCTCGCGCTTTTGGCGATTGGCTGGCAATTGGGAATTTTGCACGACGAATCGCCGGATTGGACCTGGATAACGGCTGTTTTGTTGATTGATGTCGCGCACGTCTGGTCGACTAGTTTTCGCGTTTATTTCGACACCGAAGAATTCAAAAAAAGAATCTGGCTTTACACGCTCGTGCCGCTTTCCGGTTATCTGGTCGGCGTCGCGCTTTATTCGGAATCGGCTTTGACGTTCTGGCGCGCGCTGGCGCTGGTCGCGGTTTTTCATTTTGTGCGGCAGCAATACGGCTGGGTCAATCTTTACCGCGCGAAATTGAAGGAGAAATCAAATATAACGTGGTGGATTGACGCGGCGGCGATTTATCTGGCGACCGTGTATCCGCTGGCGTTCTGGATGACGAGTTTGCCGCGCAATTTTCAATGGTTTGTGAAGGACGATTTTTTCGCTTTGCCCGTTTTGGTCGCGCAAATTCTCTTTCCGCTTTACGTTCTGGCGCTGGTTGTTTACTTCGGAAAATCCGTCTATCTTTATTTCAAAGACGGCTTTTTGAATGTCGGCAAAGATATTGTCGTGGCGACGACCGCCGTTTGCTGGTATATCGGCATCGTCGCGCTCGATTCCGACTATGCTTTTACGGTGACGAACGTGATAATTCACGGCGTGCCGTATTTTGCATTGATTTATTTTTATGCGCGCTCGCGCCGCGAAACCGCGCCGCGTTTTTATCAAACGCTTTCGAGCAATTGGATTGTTTTTCTGGCGACGCTCTGGGCTTTGGCGTATGTCGAAGAAATTTTCTGGCATCGCGGCGTCTGGCACGAGCGAAATTGGATGTTCGGCGCGAATTTCGAAGCCGAAAACTGGAAAACGTATCTCGTGCCGCTGCTCGCCGTTCCGCAATTGACGCATTATGTGCTGGACGGTTTCGTCTGGCGGCGCAAGTACAATTCAAATTTCCGTCTGATTAATTAGATTTTTAACCCGAAAGAAAAATGAAACCGCAGATTGACGCAGATAAACGCAGATTTAAAAAAGGATTTCTATCCTGCTTATCCGGTCTGTCCCTGTTAATTTTTCTTTTTTGCGGGTGTCAGAAAAATAACAACTCGGATTCAAGCGGCATCGACGTTTTCGGCTTGAGCGACCAGACGCCGGAAGCCGCCGCCGTTATCCAGGACGCCAACGAAGACCTCAAAAAAATCCGCAAAATGTATAAGGAAAATCAAAGCAGGATTGACGAGCTGAAAACGGCGATGAACGATAAAAAAATCGACGAAGTCAAAAAAATCGCCGACGACCTTATTTATATCATCAACGACGGTTTTGTTTTGGGCGAAAGCGCGGTCTCGAAAATCGAAAAAGCCGAGGCGATGAATACCAATGACAAATACAAAGAATATTTACAGTTAAAAAAGGGAAGCCTGAAAAAACAGCTCGACGCTTTCGAGTTTCGTCGTCAAGCCGCGCAGCTTTTGCGCGATGCTTTCGGCAACAAAGACAAGCTGGAAATCGAAAAAGCGAAATCGGAATTCAGGGAAAAAGAAGAGAATTTTCAGAAATATATGGAAATCGCCCGCGAGATGAGCGGCACGGCAAACCAGCTTGCCAAAGAAACTTTGCAGCAATAAAAAAGGAAAAGCGAAATTAATCGCTTTTCCTTTTTTATTGACTAATTTTTACATCCTGCGCCCTTGCCGGCGCGCGGGCTTCCGCCTTTTTACAGCACGCGCGTTGGAGCGAGAACCGGCGCAGGCGGTAGATTTGTCGGCGCGACCAGTCCTTTCACGCTCGGCATTTCCGGCATCGCCGGAACTGTCGGCAGCGGAGTTCTCAACAATCCGTCCTTGTCGTCAAACTCAAAGAAAAACTCGCCGCCGCCTTTCATTTTTTCCGGCGTGACGCGCACGGTTTGGCGATTGCGGTCGCGGACAATCGTTAAAGTCACGTCGCCTTCTTTCTTTTCGGTGATGCCGCGCATCAAATCGCCCATTCCTTTGACTTCTTTGCCTTCGATTTCGACGATTACGTCGCCGGCTTTCAAACCGGCTTTGGCGGCGGGCGAATCGGGACGGACTTCGTTAATCAAAAGTCCTCTGCCTTCATTGATGCCGAAATATTCCGCCAGCTGTTTGGTCAAAGGCATCAGACCGGCGCCGATTTGTCTGCCGTCGCCGCGAAAAACGAAAAAGTCTTTATTCAGTTCGCCCATCGGCGGAATCGTTTTAAATTGTTGCGGCATTTCGCCGACCGGCGGAGTTCTCGGCGTCGGCATTCGCATCGGCATTTCGCCGACCACGGGCGGAACGCGCATCTCGAAAGTGCCGTCTTCAAATTTCGGCGTCGGACGCTTTCCGACCGTCACGGTAATTTCTCGCTCGCTGCCGCCGCGCAGAATCGTCAGCCGAGCCTGATGGTCGGGCGCGACTTCCGCGATGAGACGCGAGAATTTACGCGTGCTGGTAATTTCTTCGCCGTCGAAACGGACGATGACGTCGCCGTTCTGCAACCCGGCTTGCGCCGCCGGTGAATTTTCCAAAACCTTTTCGACCCCGACGCCGCGAACTTCGCCGAGTCCGAACTTCGAGAAATTTTCGCGCGTGATTTCCTGCGTCTGCACGCCGAGATAACTGCCGCCGAAGAACTCGGAAAACACCATCGTCTGCGCACGCTGCTGTTTTTCAGGCTGGCGCGGCGCTTCCGGCGTTTTTTGCGAATAAATAACGGCGCAGCTCGAAGTCGCGCACAAAATAAAAGCGGATAACTTTCGTAACATAAAACCTCCAAATTTTAGAATTTTTGCGAATGGAATTTCCGGGAGCTTTCCCTTGTTTAAATACTTTACGAACTACTTGTAATTTAAGTTGCACGAGGTTTTGAAAAAGTTGTATCGGCGCTCGATGCGAGACTTGAAAAACCTCTGCGGAACGCATACCATTATTAAACTTCCAAATTATTATTTAACTATTAAAGCTCGGAAATTACGGCTTTAAAAATCAAAGAGGAGCAAAAAAATGGCGATACGTTTAGGAGACGAAGCACCGAATTTTACGGCGGAAACGACCGAAGGAACAATCAATTTTCACGAATATCTGGGCGACGGCTGGGGCGTTTTATTCTCGCATCCGAAAGATTACACGCCCGTCTGCACGACCGAACTGGGAATGGCGGCGCGGCTGAAACCGGAATTCGACAAACGCAACGTCAAGGTCATCGGCTTGAGCGTCGATGCGCTCGACGCGCACGAAGGCTGGTCGAAAGACATCGAAGAAACGCAAGGCGCGAAGGTGAATTTCCCGATGATTGCCGACGCGGATAAAACGGTCGCCAATCTTTACGATATGATTCACCCGAACGCGAGCGACACTTTTACGGTGCGCTCGGTTTACGTGGTCGGACCCGACAAAAAAGTTAAATTAACACTAACTTACCCGGCAAGTACGGGACGCAACTTCGACGAAATTCTGCGCGTCATCGACTCGCTGCAACTGACGGCGAAACACAGCGTCGCCACGCCCGCCAACTGGAAAGACGGCGACGACTGCATAATCGTTCCCGCGCTGTCGAACGAAGAGGCGAAAGAAAAATTTCCGGCTGGCTGGAAAGAAGTGAAACCTTATCTGAGAATCACGCCGCAGCCCGATAAGGAAGCGAAAGGCGAAAGCGCATAAGAAAATCAGCCGCGAAATTACACGAAAAAGCACGAAAATAAACCAATCAAATATTTCGCGTTCTTTTGTGTAATTTCGCGGCTGATTTTTTGTGCCGACTAAACTCTCGACTTCAATTTCTGCAATCTTTCTGCCGCCGCTTCGAGCGTTTCGTCTTTTTTGCAGAAACAAAAACGCACTTTTTGCGAGCCTGAACCAGCGTTGTGATAAAACGACGAACCCGGCACGACCGTCACGCCGATTTCGCGAATCAGATATTTTGTAAATTCCACGTCCGATTCGAAACCGAAATCCGAAATATCGGTCATCACATAATACGCGCCCTGCGGAAAATCGCATTTAAAACCCGCTTCCTGCAAAACCGGCACGACAAAATCGCGCTTTCGCTGATATTCTTTTTGCAGCTCGGCGTAATACTTTTCCGGCAGGCTCAAAGCATACGCGCCCGCGTGCTGTAAAGGATTTGCCGCGCCGACCGTTAAAAAATCGTGTACTTTGCGAATCGCGCCCGTAATATCCGGCGGCGCGATGCAGTAACCGACGCGCCAGCCCGTCACCGAATAAGTTTTCGAGAGGGAATTGACGACGACGGTTCGCTCGCGCATTTCGTCGAGCTGCGCCATCGAGATATGTCTCGGATTGTCCGTCGTCATCTGTCCGGCTTCCCGCTTGCCTTTATAAATAATGTGCTCGTAAATCTCGTCGGTAAAACAAATAGCGTCGTATTCCTTGCAGAGTTCGGCGATAAATTCCAGTTCTTCGCGGCTGAAAACTTTTCCGGTCGGGTTGTTCGGGTTGCAGATGATTATCGCTTTCGTCTTTTCGTTAAAAGCGGCGCGCAGCTCGTCTTTTTCAAAATGCCAGCCGTTCGCCGTTTGATAAAGCGGAACGTGGCGCGGCACGGCGGCGGACAAAATCGCATCCGGCGCGTAGTTTTCATAAAACGGCTCAAAAACGATGACTTCCTCGCCCGCGTCCACGCACGCCAGCATTCCCGCAATCATTCCCTCGGTCGAGCCGCAGGTGACGGTAATTTCGGTTTCCGGGTCAATCTCCAAGCCGAGAAACCATTTCGTCTTCGCCGCAATCGCGTCACGAAAACTTTTCACGCCCCACGTTATCGCGTATTGATTATGGTCGGCGGCGATTGCTTCCATCGCTTTCTGCTTAATGTCTTCCGGCGCGGCAAAATCGGGAAAGCCCTGACCGAGATTGACCGCGCCGTATTTCATCGCCTCGCGCGTCATCTCGCGGATAACCGATTCGGTAAAGCTGGCGGCTTTTTTGGAGATTCGATTTTTGGTTAATTTAGTTTGCGTCATAAGAAAATTCATCCACAGATGCACACAGATTAACACAGATAAAGACAAAATTCCTGTCACCGCTTATCTGAGATTACTGCAATTAAATTTTAATTTTTTGCCCCGAAGCGAAACGTCAAACCGGCGTTAACCGTAAACGGATAACCGGGCGTGGCGTGAATCCGTGACGGATAAATATTTCTGCCGGTGTCTGGGGCGACGCCGACGGGCGCATCGGTCAGCAGACGCGATTCGAAATAATTCTGCGTTTCGTAATAACGTTTGTTAAAAAGATTATCAATCGAAAAATTCAAATCGACCCATTTTCTCAGGCGTTTCGAGAGCGAAAAATCGACGACGTCGTGCCCGCTTGCCCGGAGGCTTTCATCTTCGCCGTCCAGACGATAACTCGAAATATGCCGCCAGTTCAGCGAAGCGTTAAAGCCGCGCAGTTCCGACAAAACGAAACTGCCGTTGGCGACCGTTTTCGGCGCGCTGTCGACGATGACGCGTCGATTGGCAGCGGTAAATTCGCCCGGATAAAAAGCCTCGATAACCTGCGTCAAACCGCCGTTGAAACTCAAGTTACGATTAAATTTTATCGAGCCTCTGGCTTCCGCGCCGTAAGAGCGCGAGCGTCCGGCAAACTCGATGCTGCCGTCGTCGGGAATATAAACCTGCTCGTTTGAGCGGTCAATCAGAAAAGCGCTGAAAACGGCGGAAACTTTTTGCGAATTATAGCTTGTTCCGAGTTGATAAAAATCGGTCGTCGAGATTTTCGGCGCCGGCGGATTTCTGACGACGCCGCGCGCGTCCTGCGAGGAAATTCCGCGCCCGTAATTAGCGTAGAGAGACACCGGCAATTTTTCAAAAGGCGACCAGACGACGGCGATTTTCGGCTGAAATTTACCGGCACTTTCTTTGCCGAGAAGTAAATTTTCATTTTCACCGAGCTCGAAACCGTTTACGTCGTACGTGAAATAATCAAACCGCAAACCCGTTTCAATCCGCAGATGACCGCTGAAAAAATCTATTCCGTTTTGAATATAACCCGCATAATTATTCACTTTCGCGTCGGCTTTCGTATAAAGCACATTCGGATTATCGCTGTTTTCCGGCAAAAACTTGCGGTTCGGGTTGCGATTGACGGACGGATACAAACCGACGTTGATTTGATTGAAATGCAGATTTCCGCCGACGGTTAAAAGCGCTTGTTTGCCGAAAAATTTATATGGCTGAAGGTGCTGAACGTTTGCGCCTTCCTGCAAGCGCGAATCGTGCTGCTGGATTTCGTCGCCGTAAGCGGGGTCGTTTAGAAAAAACGTAAAATTCGACCATAAATCGAAAAGCGAGCGCGAGACAAAGGCGTCGGCTTTCAGCGTCGCGCCCGATTTCCATTCGCGGCGATAATACGTTCCGATTGTTCCCAATCGAACTTTTCCGCCGTTTTCCGGGTCGATAAAACCGAAACGGTCAAGCTCGCCGCCAGCGACCAAATCGAGCGGAATTTGTCCGGATGAAGTAAAATCGCTGCGCCCGGCGTTTAATTTAAAGCCCAATGCCTGCGTCTCGTCGAATTTGTAGGTGAAATTTCCCGAAACGTTATCGCGGCGATAGCGAAGCGGATTTTTGAAAGGTCCGTCCGTGTAACTCGGCTCATACGCGATAAAAGCGTCCGTTTTTTTCCACTGCGGGCTGTAGGCGAAAAATCCGCGCGCGGTGTTGAAGCTTCCCGCCTGAACGCGCGCCGTGAATCGCTGCGGCAGAGATTCTTTCAAACGAATCTGCACGACGCCCAAGCCCGAAAAATCGCCGTAAGCAGCGGAAAAAGGTCCGTTGACGATGGAAACGTCCTGCACGAGTTCCGGCGAGAGCGATTTCAGATTTCCCAGATAACCTTGCCCGTGTCCCTGCGTTCCCTGATTTTGCTGGACGTTATCGACCAGAATCTTGACGCCGCCGTTCGCGCCGCCGTGGTCGGTGTTGAAACCGAAACGACGAATTTCCAGCGATTTTCCGCCGCCTTCGTGCTGTCCGGCGTTGATTCCGGCATTCAGAGTGAAAATCAATTGGTCGTCGCGCCCGAAAAGCGTGTTTTTATAAATCGTGTCATTGCGCTGTTCGATTTCGGGCGTCAGCGTATTCGCTTCGATAACGACGTTTTCGGCGACCGGCGGCACAAGGTATGCGATTTTGATTTGCAGATTTTCGAGTGCGTCGGTCAGCGCGAAAATTCTCGTCACGGTTTGCAGATTTTTTCCGAAAAATCTCGCGGAAATCGGCTCGGACGGAACTTTCAGGGAAAATTTTCCTTCGGCGTCGGTCGTCGTTTCCAGTTTTCCTTCGGACGTGCGGACTTCGATTGAGACATTCGGGATAAGCTCAAATTGTTGAGTTAAAACCGTGCCGGAAAAAGTTCTTTCGCTTTGGGCGAAAACGGCGAGGCAAAAAAGAAAATTCAGTAAAGCGGCGAAAGATATTTTTTTCAGCATAAATCGAAAACCAAATTTTTACGGGAAAACGCGTTTAATTATTGCGTTCGCAATCTGATTGGCTTTGGATTCATTATAACCGATGAATTTAGCTTTCGGCAGTCAGGTTTTGACCGATGGTCGGAATCTGGTAATTGACGGTCGTTTCGGGCTTGGCGGCGGGCGAATTCGGCGGCTCGTTGATTTTCGCTTCGGGCAGGAAATGATTGAATAAAGCGCGGATTTTCGTCTCGCTCGATTCGGTCACGGCGGTTTCAAAGTTCGACAAAATCTGCGTCACTTCTTCGACGGAAAATTCCGCGATTTTGCCGATAAAGATTTTCGGGTGTTGCGTTTTCAATAAATTTTCGCCCGTGATTTCCAGTTCTTCAAAAAGCTTTTCGCCCTGCCGGATGCCGGTAAAAATGATGTCGATGTCTTCGTAGGGCTGCAAGCCGGAAAGGCGAATCATATCTTCCGCCAAATCCAGAATCTTTATCGGCTCGCCCATATCGAGAATAAAAATCTCGCCGCCCGCGCCCAAAGCGCCGGCTTGCAGAACAAGCTGCGAGGCTTCGGGAATCGTCATAAAATAGCGCGTCATTTTCGGGTCGGTGACGGTTATCGCTTCGCCTTTTAAAATTTGCTCGCGGAAAATCGGCACGACCGAGCCGGCAGAGCCTAGAACGTTTCCGAAACGAACCGCCATATAGCGCGTCCGCTCGTATTTGCGGCGCAGGCTTTGGACGACGAGTTCGGCGACGCGTTTGGACGCGCCCATAATCGAAGTCGGATTGACGGCTTTATCGGTCGAAATCAAAACGAAAGCGCCCGCGCCGAATTCGCCCGCCAGCTCGGCGATTTGTTTGGTCGCAAAGACGTTGTTTTTTATCGCTTCGGTCGGATTCGTTTCCATCAGCGGAACGTGTTTGTGCGCGGCGGCGTGGAAAACGACTGCCGGTTTGAATTTCTCGAAAATCTCGCGCATTCGCGGCGCGTCCGAAATGTCGGCGAGAAGCGGCAGGAAATTCAAATCCGTGAAATCCCTGACCAGCTCGCGCTCGATTTGAAACAGCGCAAACTCCGTTCGCTCGACGAGAAGAAGCTGTTCGGGTTGAAAGTTAGCGACCTGGCGGACAAGCTCAGAGCCGATTGAACCGCCTGCGCCCGTGACCATTACGGTTTTGCCGGTCAGAAATTCGTGCAGGTTTTTATCGTCGAGCTGAATGGGGTCGCGTCCCAGAAGGTCTTCAATCTGCACGTCGCGGATGCGGCTGACGTTGACGCGCCCGTGAACGATTTCATTCAGGCTCGGCACGATTTGCGCTTTGACCGGAATCTCGCGGCAAATGTCCAAAATGCGGCGAATTTCCTTGCCCTGCGCGTGGTCAATCGCAATGACAACCTGTTCGATGCTTAATTCGTCAACCAATCGCGCCAAATCGTCGGTGGTTCCCAGAACCTTGATGCCGCTGACGCTGCCGCCTTTTTTACGGCGGTCGTCGTCGACAAAACCTTTCACCTGAAGTTCGGCGTCGGCGCGACCCGCCACTTCCTTAACCGCCGCCGCGGCGATTCTGCCCGCGCCGACAAAAAGCGTCGATTTCGGCTTCAGACGCCGCCTGCCGCCCGTCACGATACGCTTTTCGGAAAACTCGTAAACGAATCGCCGCAAAACCCGCAGCGCCAGCAGTCCGGCAAACGCAAACATCGTGTCCATTAAAATAATGGAAAGCGGAACCTGCCAGCGGATAAAACGCTCGGGCGAGAGCAGCAGACGAAAGGCAATCAAAACGACGCCGGAAATAAAAGCGGCTTTCAGAAAGGCTTTAATATCTTCGAGGCTGACGTAACGCCACAAAATCGAATACGCGCCGATTAAAAAAAGCGCGGAAAACTGCACCAGAATCACGAAAGGAAGCTGGTTCAGAGCGTTTTCCTGATAATATTCGGAAAGCTGGAAATCGAAACGAAGCAGGTAAGCCAGAAAAAACGCGCCGCACAAAACGCACAAATCCGCCAGAAACTGAAACGGACGTCGCAGAAACCAGAAACGCTCTTCGGTTTGATTTTTTTCTAAGGAAGAATCCTTCATCGGTTGAATAAACTTCTCTCAAACGAAGTTACCCGGCAAAACATTGCCTTGTCAAATAGTTTTTATAACAATAAATGTTTCTGATGCGGCAGACAACTCGGGCTGTGGAAAGTTGAATCGAAAGCTTTTCTAGGATACTCTTATTAGCTGCCACACATCCGAAAGAGGTTTCAAAACGATGAAAAGAAATATTTTGTGGATTTTTGCGATAACGCTTTGCCTTGCTCAAATCGCTTTTGCGCAGGAAAAGATTTCGCAGCAGACGGTTTCGCAGGTCACGCCGCGCGGTTACTTAGTCGGACCGGGCGACGTTATCGAAGGAAAAGTTCTGGGCGAAAAAGATTTCGATTTTACCGCCACGATTGACGAAGACGGCAATTTTGAAGTTCCGTTTTTCGAAAAACCCGTTCCGGCAGTCTGCCGCACCGAAAAAGAACTGCGTACCGAAGTCACCAAGCTCGTTTCAAAATACGTGCGCAACCCGCAGGTCAGCGTGCAGGTCAGGGAACGCAAAAGTCGCCCGCCCGCAACGATTTACGGCGAAGTTCGCCAGCAGCAGCAGGTTATCCTGACCCGTCGCGCGCGTTTGCTGGAGCTTCTTTCTTTTGCCGGCGGCGTGACGGAAAAAGCCGGCGGTATGATTCAGATTTTCCGCACCCAGCCTTTATTGTGCGCCGACCCGAATGAAATAAACGATTGGAAAACGGAAGCCGGCAATGGTTTGGACGTGCCTTCGCGGATATACAGCCTCAGAAGCGTCCGGCAAGGTAAGGACGAGTCGAATCCGCTCATCTATCCGGGCGATATTATCGTCGTGCAGAAAGCCGCGCCGGTTTATATGGTCGGCGAAGTTCTGCGACCGGGCGAAATGACGATTCCCGAAGGCGGTCTGCCTTTAATGCAGGCGATTGCGATGGCGAACGGAATATCGCGCGACGCGAAAAGCAAAAATATTAAAATTTATCGTCGCAAGGAAGGCTCGATCCAGCCGGAAATTATTATGGTCAATTATGACCAAATCAAAAAGGGTCAGCAAAAGGACGTGATTCTCGAACCTTTCGATATTGTCGAAGTCGATAAGTCCAAGAAAAAGTTTACCGATTATCTGATTGATTTTGCGATAGGAATTCCTAATCGGCTGCCGGTCATACCTCTCTAAAGGAAATTCGAAAACACATCTTCAAGCCTGTGAGCATCTTTAGCTCACGGGCTTTTCTTTTTCGGCTTGCGTGTAGATTTTTTCGATAACGTCGCGATATTTTTCGTTTACGACGCGGCGTTTGACTTTCAAAGTCGGCGTCAGCTCGCCGCCTTCGACCGACAATTCATTTTCCAGCAAAGCGATTTTTTTTACCTTTTCAAACTGCGATAAATCTTTGGTCAGTTCGGCAATCTGTCTTTCCAAAAGATTGATGATGCGCGGATGACGACACATTTCGGCGCGCGAGCTTATCGCGATGCCTTTCAGCTTCACGTAATGCGCGAGCGATTCGAAATTCGGCACGATTAACGCCGCCGGAAATTTGCGCTCGTTTCCAACCAAAACGACCTGATTGACGAACCGCGACACTTTTATCATCTGCTCGATTGGCGCGGGCGCGATGTATTTTCCGCCGGAAGTTTTGAAAAGCTCTTTTTTGCGGTCGGTGATTATCAAAAAACCTTCGCGGTCGATTCTTCCGATGTCGCCGGTTTTAAACCAGCCGTCTTCGGTAAACGCATCGCGCGTCGCCTGCGGTTTGTTGTAATAGCCGAGCATCACGCCCGGACCGGAAGCTTCGATTTCGCCGTCTTCGGCAATGCGCACCTCGTAGTTGCGCAGCGGCTTGCCGACCGTTCCGACGCGGCTGAACATCGGGTTGTTGGTCGAGATGACGGGCGAAGTTTCGGTCAAGCCGTAGCCCTGCATAATCGAAACGCCCGCGCCGTTGAAAATATAGTAAATATCGTCGGACAAAGCGGCGCCGCCCGTAATGCAAGAACGCAGATTCCCGCCGAAAAACTCGCGGAATTTCCTGAAAACCAGCTTGTCGGCAATCGCGTGTTTGACGGCTAAAAGACGCGGAATCGCCTGTTTATGCTCGACGCGATGCGCGTATTCTTTTCCGGTTTCAATCGCCCAATCGAAAATCTTTTCTTTCAGACGGCTTTCGCTCGCCGACTTTTCTTTCGCTCTGGCGTAAACTTTTTCAAAAATGCGCGGCACGCCGACGAAAATCGACGGCTGGACTTCGCGTAAGTTTTCCGGCACTTTTTCGATTGATTCGGCGTAATGCACCGCCATTCCGTTGAAAATGTAGAGATACATTCCCGACCGCTCGAAAATGTGCGACAGCGGCAAAACGGAAAGCGGCTTGTCTTTGTCCGAAAAAGTAAAGTTTTCGCCCGCGTCGATGACGTTCGAGATAATATTCGCGTGCGTCAGCATCACGCCTTTCGGCTCGCCCGTCGTGCCCGAAGTGTAAATCAGCGTGGCGACGTCTTCGGGCTTAATTTGCGCGGTTAATTCCTTTAATAATTCGGGCTGTTCGGCTTTGAGCGCCGCGCCGCGATTTTCCAGCGCCGCCAGCGACATCGCATTTTCGGCTTCGACGCCGTCCGGATTAAAGAAAATTAATTTTTCGACGGAACGGCATTCGGAAAAAATTCCGCCGATGCGCTCGTAAGTTTCCCTATCCTGCAAAAAGAAAACTTTCGCGCCCGAATCCTTGACGATGTAACAAACCTGATTCGCCGCCAGCGTCGTGTAAACCGGAACGTCAATCACGCCGGAAAATTGACAGCCCGCGTCCGTCAGAGTCCATTCGGGCGAGTTTGCCGAGAGAAGCGCCGCGCGGTCGCCGCGCCGGACGCCGAGCGAATAAAGTCCGAGCGCGATGTTTTCAATACGCGAAATCATCTCTTGCGAAGAAATCGCTTTCCATTCGCCGCCGCTTTTATAATTCAGAGCGTCTTTGAGCGAACGTTTCTCGCGCGCCTGCAAAAATAATTCCGGCAGGTTAAGCGGCTCGTCCGTGAAAAGCGGAATGCGCTGAACCTTACGCCTGATGTCCTGTATTTCACTAATCATCGTCATTTACTACTTCTGCTGCTTACCATTCCGCCGAAAAATATTTCCAGAACCGTGTCCGCCATCGGCGCGAGCGGATAGGATTTTTTCGAGAGAATCCAGTTCGTCACCATCTCGTCGAGCGCGCCGTAAAGAATCTTCGCGCAGACGGTCGGGTTTAAATCGGCGCGAAAAACGCCTTGTTTCTGTCCTTCGACAATCGTCTGCCGGATGATGTCGAGATATTCGGCAAAACCGGCGGCGGAAAATTCTTCCATAAACTTGGTCGAGCCGCGCAGCTCGACCTGGAAAACAATCGCCAAATCACGGTCGGCGCTCAAACGCTCCAAATGCAGCCCGGCAATGCGGCGAAGTTTCTCGTCGGCTTTTTCGATTTCGGCGATTTCCCTTTTGCCCTCACTGATAAATTCCTCCATCGCGCGGTCAAAGACCGAATGCAGAATCTCGTCCTTGCTTTTGAAATAAAGATAAACCGTGCCGTCAGCGATATTGGCTTCGCGGGCAATGTCGGAAACCTTCGAATTGAAATAACCGTTGCGGGCGAAAACTTTTATCGCCGCGCGCAAGATAGCTTCGCGCTTGTCGGTGACGGCGGCTTTTGCCGTCGAAGAACCGTTTGTTCGGGTGGCGGAACGTGACATAGATTTTATTTGCGATTTGCGACTTTAGATTTTCGATTGGATAAGGAAATTTTATCTTTTCTAAATTTATCTGGCTTGAAGCCGAATTCCGCTTCCAATCTAAAATCTAAAATCAGATAGATGAATGAATCATCATTCAGTTTTGCTAAAGGTATAACAAAACCGGAAAACAAATCAACAAAAAACTGCAAAGTTAATGTATTTTTTTGTCAGGAAAAGAAAAAGGATTGCTCGACAGCCAATCCCAAAGCTAAAAACCGAAATCTGAAATTGAATGTGGCGGAGAGAACAGGACTCGAACCTGCAAGCCCTTACGGGCGGTAGTTTTCAAGACTACTGCATTACCAATTATGCTATCTCTCCGCAAATTAAGGCGGAATTGAAAATATACCGCAAACCGGCGACGGAAACAAATTTAACCGGCTACTTTGATTTCGCGTCTTTTGCCTGAAATT
Source organism: Pyrinomonadaceae bacterium (assembly GCA_036388475.1). Taxonomy (GTDB): domain Bacteria; phylum Acidobacteriota; class Blastocatellia; order Pyrinomonadales; family Pyrinomonadaceae; genus JALZHR01. The sequence goes on from DASVRT010000095.1 coordinate 91,652, forward strand.
GTCGCTTTAATTCTTCGCTGACCGCCGTGACGCCTTTGAGTCCGTTTGTATCGACCACGATTTTTCCGGCGCGGTCGATGACGATATGCACCGGAAAAGGCATATTAATTTCGCCTTTTCGGTTTGGCGTGCCGAAGCTGAGAATCTGCATCATCGCCGAGGGAACGACATTGTATTTAAACGGATTTTTCCTTAAAAAACTTTCCAGCCCGGGTTTGTCGTTGGTCGCCATTCCGATAAAAACAACGTCCCGATTGTGTTTATATTCATCAACAATCCGGTTTAAAAGCCTGATTTCCTCGACGCAAAACGGGCAGTTGACGAACCATAGATTTAAGACGACGACTTTTCCTTTTAAGTCTGCCGAATTAAATCTTTTTCCTTCCATCGACGTGACACTAAAGGCGGGCGCAGAACGTTTTTCAGCAGTTCCGGCTAGCTGTCCGAAAACCGCAAAACAGAGACACAAAATCAGAAGCGCGACCGAAACTAAATATTTCATTGCGTCTTTTTAATACCAAAAGCGTTTAAAGTCAAGATTTAATAAGTGAAAAACGGTAAGCGGTAAGTTCGTTATTCTATAACTGAAACTTACTGCTTACCGTTTACCGTTTTCCACTTACTTTGATTTTTAGTTTGAATTCAAAAGGCGGCTTATCTGCGCGTCGATGCTTTCGGTTTTGTCCCAACCGCTTTTTTTCAATTCGATTTCGCCCTTTTGATTTATCAGATAATGCGCCGGATAACCCATATTGATATTGCCGTCGTTATCCTTGTCGGCGTATTTCAGGAGAACGCCGAAACTGTTCGGCGTCTGGCGGAAATTAAATGGATTTTTCTTTAGAAATGCGTTTATCTTGACATCGTTCTCATTGGTCAATCCGATGAAAACAACATCTTTGCCGCTGTATTTCCCGGCTAGACGATTAAGCTTCGGGATTTCCGAATGGCAAATCGGGCATCTGGTTGACCAGAAGCTGAGCAGCACGACTTTGCCTTTAAAATCGGCAAGACTAAAGCTTTGCCCGTTTAAATCCGTCGCCGAAAAATCTTCCGCGATTTGCTTGTTATTGTATTGTCCGAAAACAGCGAGACTGAGCAGAAGACAGAAAACCGCACTGAAAATAAAACGCATTAAATTTTTCCTTTGGAACTGGGATTTGACCCGCTTGCTGGTAACGATGCCGGCGCGTTTCAGCGCCTATCTAGAATAAACTCGTAATATGATGCAGCTTTTCAGAAAAATATGCCAGGTTTTTTATGATAAAATGAAGTTATGCTGCTCGAATCGCTAGAAGTTCAGAATTTCCGCAATTTACAGGGGAAATTTTTTTGTCGGGAAGGCTTAAACGTAATCTTCGGCGAGAACGGGCAAGGGAAAACCAACTGGCTCGAAGCGATTTACACGCTGGCGACGACGAAATCCTTTAAAACCGCGAAACTGCACGAAGCGATTCAATTCGGCGAAGAACTCGCCATCGTGCGCGGCACGGTTCGGCAATCGGCGGAAATTCACCGCGCGATGCAGGTCGCGCTTCAGGGAAACACCAAGACGCTTTCGGTCAACGGAAAAAAGGAAACGATTCATCGCTATCTCGGACAGCTTCACACGGTCATTTTCAACGCCGACGAGCTGGAAATCGTGCGCGGGCTTCCCGACTCGCGACGCCGCTTTCTGGACGCGGGCATCACGGCGATTTACCCGCCGTTCGTGCAGACCTTAGCGGATTACAACCGCGTGCTTCGACAGAAAAATTCGCTTCTGCAATCGGCGCAGGAAAATGAATTCAGCCTGGATAAAACGGCGGAGATGCTCGAACCCTGGAACGAGCAATTAATCGCTCTGGCAACGCGGATTCACAAAGCGCGGATTCGTTATGTCGAAAGACTGAACGAAGTTCTGGAAAAGCGTCTGTTCGGCAAGGAAGAGCTTTCGATTCGTTATGCCTCGTCGCTCGAAGGCAAAGGCGATTTGAGCGATTACGCCGCGCTTTTAGCCGAGCGTTTAAAGCTTCGCGTGCAGGCGGAAGTCGTCGCCGGACACGCGCTTATCGGGACGCACCGCGACGATTTGGATATTTTGTTTGACGGTCACGATTTGCGAAAGTTCGGCTCGTCGGGACAGCAGCGAAGCGCGCTGCTTATTTTGCAGCTCGCCAATCTTTCGGTGTATTACTCGCAGCATCAGGAATATCCTTTGTTTTTGCTGGACGACATCGACGCCGAACTCGATTACAAGCGCATCGGTCAGCTGCTCGAATATCTGAGCGATAAAACCCAAACTTTCGTCACCACGTCGAAAGAAAGCTTCGTCGAAAAATTCGGCGCGGCGGCGAAAATTTTTAAGGTCGCGGACGGCGGAATTCTGGACGAAGAACAGGAATTTTTGGGCAGTTTCTCATAATCGTAAAACCTCATTTTAAATTATCCTCAAAACTAATTATAAAGTCGTAAAAATCGGTGCTTTGCGGCTATTATTTTCTGCAAAAAAATGGTAGAATATAATTGCTTTTCAAGGTGCTGAATACTGAATTAATGCTTGAGGAATACGCAATTAAATTTTCCGTTCATAATGAACTCACAATAAATGTAGCGGGGCTTAAAAGATTGAAAAACAGCATCGGCAAAGAAAATCTGTAAATCATAATCTATCGGCAAAAAACAATTGCTAGGAATCACTCTCGCCGTTGATTCACGGAAGCGTTAATTTTTTTTAGAAAACATTAAAATCGGCGAAATTATTACAATAGAATAGTAGAGGTTAATAAATTGGCTAAAGCAAAAACAGAATACGGAGCAGATTCGATTACCGTTCTGGAGGGACGCGACGCGGTGCGCAAGCGTCCGGCGATGTATATCGGCTCGACCGGCGAAATCGGTCTGCATCATCTTGTTTACGAGGTCGTGGACAACTCGGTTGACGAAGCGCTCGCCGGTTATTGCGACACGATTGAAGTGGCGATTCACATTGATGATTCGATTACCGTGATAGATAACGGGCGCGGGATTCCGACCGACATTCACAAACAGGAAGGGCGCTCGGCGGCGGAAGTCGTGATGACGATTCTGCACGCGGGCGGAAAATTCGACTCGAATTCGTATAAAGTTTCGGGCGGATTGCACGGCGTCGGCGTAAGTTGCGTCAATTTTTTGAGCGAGTGGTTAAAGCTGGAAATCTGGCGCGACGGGAAAACTTTTGAGCAGGAATACGCGCGCGGCATTCCGGTCGCGCCGCTCAAACAAACCGGCAAAACCGAAAAACGCGGCACGAAAATCACATTCAAGCCCGACGGCGAAATTTTTGAAACTCTGATTTACAGCTTTGAAAAACTTTCCGAGCGGCTGCGCGAAAAAGCGTTTTTGAACAAAGGAATTCGCATTTTTATCAAAGACGAGCGCGAAGAAACGGAAAAATCTCACGAGTTTTATTACAAAGGCGGAATCGCCGAATTCGTCCGTCATTTGAACAAAAACAAAAGCGTGCTGCACGAAGAACCGCTTTATTTTGAGCAGATTGCCGATGATTTATCGGTCGAAGTCTCGATGCAGTATAACGACAGCTACGACGAAAAGATTTTCTCGTTTGCCAATAACATCAACACGGTTGACGGCGGAACGCATCTGTCGGGCTTTCGCGGCGCGATTACCAGAACGATTAATAATTACGCGGAAAGCTCCGGCTTGCTGAAAAATTCTAAAACCATCCTGACCGGCGACGACGTGCGCGAAGGTTTGGTCGCCGTGATTTCGGTGAAGATTCCGCAGCCGCAATTTGAAGGTCAGACGAAGGGAAAATTAAATTCGCCGGTCAAAGGTCCGGTCGAATCGTTTCTGAACGAAAAGCTCGGCGAGTTTTTCGAGCAGAATCCGAACGTGGCGAAGAAAATCGTCGGCAAAGCGGTTGACGCGGCGCGGGCGCGCGACGCGGCGCGAAAGGCGCGTGAAATCGTTCGCAAGAGCGCATTGGGCGGTTCGACGCTTCCGGGAAAGCTCGCCGACTGTCAGGAAAAAGACCCGTCGCTTTCGGAAATTTATCTGGTCGAAGGCGATTCGGCGGGCGGTTCGGCGAAACAAGGTCGTGATAGAAAGAATCAAGCCGTTTTGCCGCTCAAAGGAAAGATTCTGAACGTCGAGAAAGCGCGGTTCGACAAAATGCTCGGACACGGCGAAATCAAGGCTCTGATTACGGCGCTCGGCACGGGAATCGGCAAAGACGATTTCGACGTTTCCAAGCTTCGTTATCACAAAATCTGTTTGATGACGGACGCCGACGTGGACGGCTCGCACATCAGAACTTTGCTTTTGACGTTTTTCTATCGCCAGATGCCGCAGCTTGTCGAGAACGGTCACATTTATATCGCGCAGCCGCCGCTTTATAAAGTCAAAAAAGGCAAAAAGGAAGAATACATTAAAGACGAAAAGCAGATGCTTCGTTATATGATGCGGCAGGCGACCAGCGAAATGCAGGTGAAATCGCCCTCGAACGGCAAAACTTACGAAGGCGCGCGCCTGTCGAAATTGCTGGAACAAGTGACCGAATTTGAACGCTATTTTGAACGTTTCGCCAAACGTCTGGGTAACGATTCAAGACTCTTAAGAGTGTTGCTTGAAGCATTTAGCGGCAAAGACGGCGTTTTGACCGCCGGTAAAGGCAAGCTGCGTAAAGTTTTTGAAAGCGAAGAATTAATGCTGAAAATCGAAGCTAAGCTTGCCGAAGCCGGTTACCGGACCGAGCTGCTGAACGACGAAGAACACGGACTGGCGGAAATCGAAATCACGCCGGTGGTCGGCAATTCCATTATTTTTGACTGGAATCTGGCGAGCCTCGCCGAATTTACGAAAGCGGCTGAGCTGCGCGGATTTTTTGAAGCCGAGTTTCAATCGCCTTTCGTCGTCGGCGAAAACGGAAATTCCGAGGAAATCGCTTCGCGCGAGGAACTGCTGGAAAAAGTCGTCGCGATGGCGAAAAAGGATTTGACGATTCAGCGTTACAAAGGTCTGGGCGAGATGAATCCCGAACAGCTCTGGGAAACGACGATGAATCCGGAAGGGCGCACGCTCTTGCAGGTGCGCATCGAAGACGCCATCGAAACCGACCAAATCTTTACGGTTTTGATGGGCGACCAGGTCGAGCCGCGGCGGCGGTTTATCGAGACTAATGCGCTTGATGTTCGTAATCTGGACGTTTAATTTATTTTTCATTACGGAAATGCAGAGGATACAGAGAAAACAAATCTGTGTCCTCTGTTTTTATTTGTCTTGCGAAAAATTTCTCAAAGTGTAATGATTCTGGTTTACGCGAGGCGATACGTTCGCATCTAAAAACTGAGAGGATTTAAGAAAATGTCAGCGGTTTTGGAACAAATCAGAAATCTGGAAAATTATCTCGTGATGCCGGACGCAGAAATCGCCGAGCGGATTCAGGCGGCAAAACAGGAGCTTGGCTCGCGCGTCGTCGTTCTCGGTCATCATTACCAGCGCGACGACGTTATCGCGCACGCCGATTTGCAGGGCGATTCTTATCAGTTGTCGGTGATGGCATCTGAGACGGAGGCGGAATATATCGTTTTCTGCGGCGTGCATTTTATGGCGGAATCGGCTGATATTCTCGGCAAGCCCGAGCAGAGAGTGATTTTGCCGGATATGGGCGCGGGCTGTTCGATGGCTGATATGGCGACGATCGAGCAGGTCGAAGACGCGTGGGAACAGCTTCGGGAAATCGGCGTTTTGAAACAAAAAGTCGCGCCGATAACTTATATGAATTCGAGCGCGGCGATAAAAGCCTTCTGCGGGCGCAACGGCGGCGTGGTCTGCACTTCGTCAAACGCCGTGCCGCTTTTCGACGTTTATCTGAAAGAATACGACAAGATGTTTTTCTTTCCCGACCAGCATCTCGGACGAAATACCGGCGCGAAGTTCGGCATTCCGCTCGAAAAAATGGTTTTGTGGAATCCGCACGAAGAATTAGGCGGCAACACGGAAGAAGAACTGCTCGAAGCGAAAGTGATTTTGTGGCGCGGTCATTGCTCGGTTCACGGTCGCTTTAAACCCTGGCACGTCGAGCAAATCCGCAAGCAAGTGCCGGACGTAAAAGTCCTCGTGCATCCCGAATGTATGCGCGAAGTCGTGGAAATTTCGGATTTAAACGGCTCGACTTCGTTTATCATCAACACGGTCGAAAAAGCCGAAAGCGGCACGAAATGGGCAATCGGCACGGAAGTAAATCTCGTCAACCGCTTGCAGCAGCGCTTTCCCGACAAAGACATTCGCCTGCTCGCGCCGGATTTGTGTATGTGCGCGACGATGTATCGTATCGCGCCGCAAAATCTCGCGTGGGCTTTGGAAAATCTCGTTGACGGAAATGTGGTAAATGAAATCATCGTCGAGGACGAAACAAAGCATTACGCGCTCATCGCGCTGGAACGAATGATTAATTTGACCGAGCAAAACGCGGTGAAAAAGAATTAGAAAATCGTAAATCGTTAATGGAATTCGTTAGAAAGCGTCAGCCGCCGGCAATTAACGATTTACGATTCACGATTTCAAATGTCTGCAAGATTATTCATCGCTTTGGGAACGGCGAGCCAGGTTCCGACGCGCGAGCGCAATCACAACGGTTATTTTATTCGTTGGGATGACGAAGGCTTTCTGCTCGACCCGGGCGAAGGCACGCAGCGACAGATGATTTTCGCCGGAGTTTCGGCTTCGCAGATTACAAAAATTTTTATCACGCATTTTCACGGCGACCATTGTCTGGGTTTAGCCGGCGTTTTGCAGCGGCTTTCGCTCGATAGAATTTCGCACGAAGTTGAGATTTATTATCCGGCATACGGTCGAAAATTCGTCGAAAATCTGCGTAATTCTTCGGTTTATTACAACGTTGCAAACATAACGGAAAAGCCTTTTTCCGGCGCAGGCGTGATTTTTGAGAATAAAAATCTGACTGTCGAAACGCGTCGGCTCGACCACTCGGTCGAATCGTGGGGTTATCGTTTTCAGGAAAAAGACGATGTGACGATGCTGCCGGAAAAATTAGAAGCGTTCGGCGTTTTCGGCAGAGACGTCAGCAGATTGAAAGCCGCCGGAAAACTCGAAATCAAGGGGAAAATCATTTTGCTCGAAGAAGTCAGCGTCTTTAAAAAAGGTTTGAGCGCCGCTTTTATAATGGACACGCGCGTTTGCCCGGCGGCGCGCGAACTGGCGAAAGACGTCGATTTTCTCATTTGCGAATCGACTTATCTGGCGAGCGAAATCGCCGATGCCGTCAAAAACGGTCATTTAACGGCGACGCAAGCCGCCGAAATCGCGCAAAAGTCGAACGCCGCGAAATTGGTTTTGACGCATTTTTCGCAACGCTATAATTCGATTGAAGATTTTGTTCGTGAAGCCCAAACGATTCACCGAAACACGATTGCCGTCAGCGACGGCGAACAGGTCGAGATTTTAAGAAGAGAAAAGGCGAAATCAACGTAAAATGCAAAGTGCCAAATGCAAAATGAAGAAATAATCTGATTTTGCGTTCTGCACTGATTTCGCTCATTTTTTAATGGCAGAAATAGAAGACAAATTACGGGAAAACGTGCGCGGAAAATTTTACGTTGACTGTCAATGTATCGACTGCGACGTCTGCCGCGACACTTCGCCGAAAAACTTCACGCGCAACGACGAAAACGGTTATTCGTTTGTTTACAAACAACCGCAAACGCCGGAAGAACTGGCGCTTTGCGAAGAAGCCCGCGATGCCTGCCCGGTCGAAGCGATCGGCGACGACGGGTAAATAAATTATTTTGAAGATTGCGAGAGCAAGGCGGCGATTGACAAAGCAAAAACCCCGCGTAAAAACACCATCCGGCTTAAAAGTAAAAATACACCGCTCAAAACATTTTTAATAATGTCAAAATAAGAAAACTTCAGCCAATTTTCAGAAGTTTCAGCCGTGAGTAGTTTTTGACCGCAAAAAGCAAAAATCAGCGAAAACAGAAAAGTAAAAAGTGCTTGCAATCCGCGAAAATCAAAGATAAATCTTCCCGGCAGGCAAGCAAATCCGAGAACAAACATTATTTTTAACTGCCAATTCAAAAATAAATCGGTCATACCAGAATCTTAATCCAGCCGTCCTCAATCACGACTTCATAAGATTCAATCGAACAGCTTTTCTTTGTAAAACATTCGCCCGAAGTCACGTCGAAGCGCCAGCCGTGAAGGTCGCATTCGACAACGCTGCCGTAAAGACGCGAATCGGCGAGCGGCGCGCCTTTGTGCGGGCAGAAATTTTCCGTCGCGTAAAATTTTCCGGCGACGTTGAACAAAGCCAGCTCGCCGCCGCCTTTGAGCTGCACAGTTGCGGCGCGCCCGGCAGGAACGGCTTCGGCTTTTCCGACCGTAATTTTTTTTCCTTCGCGGCGCGGTTTGCGCCGGTTGTCGTGAACTTTTCCCATACGAGATTTTAATTTCAGATTGCAAATTACAAATTAGTGTTGCTTGAAACGTTTGTAAAGGCGAAAAGGCAAAATTCAAAAGGCAAAGGGCAAAATATTAGGATTCAGGTTTCAGGTTTTAGAATTAAATCCGTTCTTCCATTTTACAATTTGCATTTTGCACTTTGCGTTTTCGACCTTGCTTTCTCGCGCGCGGTAAAACAAAATATCTGTAAGAGAAAAATTTAGAAGAAGATGGATTTATGGCGGAAAATCAAATTTCGGCAAATGAGCGACGGCGCTGCCGGGAAATTATGACGCGCAACGTCACGACGGCGACCCGCGCGATGTCTTTGCAGGCGGTCGCGGCACTGATGCGCGACGGCGATATGGGCTCGCTGCCCATCGTGGAAAACGGAAAGCTCGTCGGCATCGTCACCGACCGCGACATCGTTGTGCGCGCCGTCGCCGCAGGACGAGACGCGGCGACGGCAATCGGCGAGGTGATGACGGCGGAAATATTTGCCGTGCGCGCCGAAGATTTTGTTTTCGAAGCGATTCGTCTGATGGGCGACAGACAGGTCCGGCGCGTCCCGGTTATAAATGAAAACGGCGAGTTAATCGGCATCATTGCGATGGCGGACGTCGCGCTGGAAACCGAAGACGAGCGCGAGATTGCCGAAACGCTGGAAGAAATTTCCAGCGGCGCCGGATTCTGGAAAAAATCTTAGGAAAATAAGATTATGAAATTTAAAGCCGAAGCGATTTTATTGTGTTTATTAACGCTTTTTTCTTTTTCCGTCGCCAACGCACAGGAAAAACTCAACGTGCCGGATTCAACTGAAGAAAATATTCATCATTTCCTTGTGACGATAATCCAATTTAAGTTCTCCGTTCGGAGCAATAAAAAAGGTTATCTCGAAAATTTAACCGATAAAGATTTTGAAGTTTATGAACGAAAGGAAATTCAGGAAATTGATTTTCTTAGTTTTGACGAATCGAAAAATCAATACATAGTCGCATTCTACGAGAAAGAACCGCCGGCTGATTCCAAACCGCATAAGTTAAAAAAGTTAAAAGTTAAAGTTAAAATGTCGAAAGAAGGAAGGAAAGATTACGGAAAATTTCCGTCAGGCTGCAGGAATAGTATTTAAATCGAGTTTAAAGTTTTATGGCTGAATCAATCGAACGTTATTTTCACTTTCTGGCTGCGCCTAAGGGGTCGCGCCCGTCGGGCAGGCTCTGGTATCCGGCGGCGGACGTTTACAACACGCCGGACGGCTGGATTGTCAAAATAGAGCTGGCGGGCGTGTCCGCCGACGACCTCGAAATCGAAATCGAAGGCAATACGCTCTATATCGCCGGAATCCGGCGCGATAAAACCTGTCGCGCCGACGGCGTTTCCCATCACCAGATGGAAATCACCTACAGCCGGTTTGAGAAAATTTTGCACTTTCCAGATATGATTGAGGGCGCGAAGCTCGAACACGATTATACGGACGGGCTTTTATTTATTTATTTGAAAAAGGGTGAGACTGAAGCAGCAGCGGCGGCGACGGATAAACAATAATCGTAAAAATTGCATTTATCTTCCGCCGGATTTTATTTTTATGGCTGAAAATACTGAAAACACGCAAAATATGAACGCGGGCGAAACGGCTCAGACGCCGGGAAGACGTTTTGAAATTCCGGTTTTGCCCCTCCAGAACACGACGCTTTTTCCCGACACGGTCGTGCCGCTGAACGTCGGGCGCAAACGCTCGGTGCAGGCGGTCGAAGCGGCGCTGGCAACCGAAGAAAAACTTATCGCCTGCATCAGCGCCAAATCCGAAGAGGTGACGGGCAACGACGCACGCCCGGTTGATTTATATGAAGTCGGAACGCTGGTCAACATCAAGCGAATGATGCGCGCCGACGAGACGATGCAGCTTATCGTGCAGGGCGTCGAGCGCGTGCGCGTCGTTTACTGGGCGCAGGAACAGCCGTATCTCAGGGCGATGGTCGAAGTTCTGCCCGCGCTGACCGTTGAAGACACCGCCGCCGTCGAAGCCTTAAAGCGCAATGTGCAGAGCCTGATTCAACAGGCGCTGGCGATGCTTCCGAATATCCCGCCGGAAATTCGTATGGCGGTGATGACGGCAAATGAGCCGGTGCAGCTCGCGTATTTTCTCGGCTCGGTGCTGGATTTGGGCGTCGATCAGGAGCAGAAGATGCTCGAAGCGAATACGGCTGACGAACTTTTGACGCTGGCGCACGCGGCGCTTTCGCGCGAAGTCGATATTATGCAGATTCGGTCGAAAATTTCCGCCGAAGCGCAGACGGAAATGGACAAAGCGCAGCGCGATTACATTCTGCGCCAGCAGCTAAAAGCGATTCAGAAAGAACTCGGCGAAGACGAAACGGGCGAAAAAGCCGAAGCCGGACAGCTTCGGGAAAGACTGGAAACGGCGGATTTGCCGGAAGAAGTGCGCAAGGAAGCCGAGCGCGAATTGCGAAGAATGGAACAGCTTCCGCAAGCTGCGCCCGATTATCACGTCATCCGCACCTATCTGGAATACATTCTGGATTTGCCCTGGAAAAAAGCCAGCGCGGAAAAACTGGATTTGAGCGAGGCGCGCAAGATTCTCGACGAAGACCATTACGGTTTGGAAGACATTAAAGAGAGAATTCTGGAATCGCTCGCGGTCGTCAAACTGCGTCCCGATTCAAAAAGCCCGATTATTCTTTTCGTCGGACCGCCGGGAGTCGGAAAAACTTCTCTGGGGCGTTCGATTGCCCGCGCTTTGGGTCGCGAATTCGACCGGATTTCTCTCGGCGGCGTCCGCGACGAAGCCGAACTGCGCGGTCATCGCCGCACTTATGTCGGTGCGATGCCGGGCAGAATTATTCAAACCTTCCGGCGCGTCGGCGTCAATAATCCGGTTTTGATGCTCGACGAAATCGACAAAATGGGCAGCGATTTTCGCGGCGACCCGGCGTCGGCGATGCTGGAAATTCTCGATCCGGCGCAGAACAATACGTTTCGCGACCATTATCTGGATTTACCGTTCGATTTGTCGAAAACTTTCTTTATCGCGACGGCAAATCAGCTCGCGCCGATTCCGATGCCTTTGCGCGACCGGATGGAGATTATTCAGCTGGCGGGTTACTCGGACGTCGAAAAACTGAATATCGCCCTGCAATATCTGATTCCGCGGCAGGTTAAGGAAAACGGTTTGTCGCCGGAGCAAATCGAAATCACGGACGATGCGGTAAATCTTCTGACGTCGAGATATACGCGCGAAGCCGGAGTTCGCCAACTGGAAAGAACCGTCGGCAATCTGGCGCGAAAAGTCGCTTTGCGAGTGGCGCAAGGCAACGGCGGCGATAAAGTAACCATCACGGCGCAGGACGTGAAAGGTTATCTCGGCGCGGCGCGATTTTATCCCGAAGAAGCGCGCAACGAATTGCCCGCCGGCGTCGCTACCGGAATGGCTTGGACGGAAATGGGCGGTGAGGTTTTGTTTATCGAAGCGACCGCACTTCCGGGCGGTTCGGGCTTGATGCTGACCGGGCAGCTCGGCGACGTAATGAAAGAATCGGCACAGGCAGCGCGTTCATATCTTTGGTCGCACGCTTCCGAACTCGGCATCGACGCCGAAGCAATCAAACAAAACGGCGTTCACGTCCACGTTCCGGCGGGCGCGATTCCGAAAGACGGTCCGAGCGCGGGCGTGACGATGGCTTCGGCGCTGGCTTCGCTCTACACGGGACGAAAAGTTCGTTCGGATACGGCGATGACCGGCGAGATTACGCTTTCCGGCTTGGTGTTTCCGGTCGGCGGAATCAAGGAAAAAGTGCTGGCGGCGCATCGCGCCGGAATCCGGCGCATCGTTCTGCCCGAACGCAACGAAGCCGACGCCGAAGAAATTCCCGAAGACGTGCGCAAAGAGCTTGAAATTATCCCCGCCAAACGGATTAACGATGTGCTCGAAGCGACGCTGGAAAAGGAATCGTCTTACGACAGCGCGCATATGCCTTTGATAACGTCGCATTCTTCCGCCGGAAATACGCACGAAGCGGAACATCTGGCGATGAAAGAAGAATAATTTCAAAAATTGAAAGCAAACGATAAGCGGCGGTTGAAAAGTAAGAATCGACCGCCGCTTATCGCTACAAATCCGTTAATTTTCCCGGACATTTTCCCGCAATTCGGCTTTTCAAAAAAAAAATCGCAAAAATTACATTTTTCTATTAGCAATTCGCCGGAAATTCGGTATATTCTAAATAGTTTAGTGCTGCGTGTTGAGAAGTTGCCTTCCCTGAGCCGAAAACTCAAATTTCCTTGATGAGCAAACCTTTGGGAGCATTTATCCCAACCCGCCGCGTTTTGTAAAAATTTGAATTTAAAACACAAATATTCATTGTAACCGTAATGGCATTACCAAAATCTTTATTCAGCTTATTTTCCAGCGATTTGGCGATTGACCTCGGCACGGCGAACACGCTCGTCTATGCCAAAGGTCGCGGCATCGTCGTCAGCGAGCCGTCCATCGTCGCGATTAACAAAGTGACCAATCAGGTCGAAGCCGTCGGGCGCGACGCCAAAGAAATGCTCGGGCGAACGCCGGGCAATATCGTGGCGATTCGTCCGATGAAAGACGGCGTGATTGCGAATTTCGAGGTCACGGAAAAAATGCTCCAGCACTTTATCCGCAAAGCGCACAACGGAAAATCGTGGGTGCGCCCGCGCGTCGTTATCGGCATTCCTTCGGAAATCACGCAGGTCGAGCGCCGCGCCGTCGAAGATTCGGCTTATCGCGCCAAAGCGAGCGAAGTTTATTTAGTTGAAGAAGCGATGGCGGCGGCAATCGGCGCGGGTCTGCCGATTACCGAGCCGCACGGCAATATGGTCGTCGACATCGGCGGCGGCACGACCGACATCGCGGTTATCTCGCTTTCAGGGATAGTCTATTCGCGCGCCGTCCGCGTTGCCGGAAACGAGATGGACGAATCCATCACGCAATTCATCAAGCGCAAATACAATCTTCTTATCGGCGAGCGCACGGCGGAAGCCATCAAAATCGCGCTCGGTTCGGGCTTTCCGCTCGAAGAACCGCTGTCGATGGAAGTTCGCGGGCGTAACTTAATCGAAGGCATTCCGAAAACCATCACGATTACCGACGAGGAAATCCGCGAAGCGCTTTCGGATGCGGTCGCCACGATTGTCAACGCCGTCCGCGTGGCTCTGGAAAGAACGCCGCCGGAGCTTTCCGCCGACATCGTCGAGCGCGGCATCGTTCTGACCGGCGGCGGCGCGCTATTAAAAAATCTCGATAAACGTCTGATGATTGAAACCGGCTTGCCGGTCGTCATCGCCGACGACCCGCTCTCCTCGGTTGTTCTCGGCACCGGCAAAATGCTTTCGGATTTTGAACTCCTGAAGCGCGTCAAATGGGATAATTCATTGATGACAGGTAATTAGATTAGTGGTAAGTGGTAAACGGTAAGTGGTAAGTTTTGATGCTTTCACTTACCACTTACCACTTACCGTTTACCACTTAAGGAAATGGTTGAGCGCAGTCAGAAAGAAGTTTGGAGACTCACGCCGTGGCTGATGGTTGCCCTGCTTTTGGGCAATTTTGTTCTGATGGCTTGGGACGCGAAGACCGATTCGCAGCAGCGTGTGATTCGCGTCTGGACGCAAGCCGTCGCCGATTTTGTTCAATCGCCCGTGACGAGCGTCAGTTCGGGCGTTTCAAATTATTTTCAATCCTTTTCAAATCTGCGCGGTGCCGCCAGCGAAAACGAACAGCTAAAACAACACGTTCAGGAACTCCAGGTCGAGCTTCAGAGCAAAGAAAGCCTCGCCGCCGAAAACGAGCGTCTCAAATCGCTTTTAAATCTCAAGGAAGAATCCAAATATCCGATTCTGACGGCGAAAGTCATCGGGCGCGACCCTTCAAGCTGGTTTAATACATCAATTATCAATCGCGGAACGGTGGACGGCGTCAAGCTGAATATGCCGGTCGTGACTAACGGCGGCTTGGTCGGCAGAGTAATGGCGGTCGGACCGCTGACCTCGCAGGTGATGCTTTTGACGGACGATAAATCCGGCATCGCGGGCATCGTCGGCGAGCTCGGAACTTCCAACGCGCTCGGCGTCATTAAAGGCACCAACGAAAAAGAACTGGTCGAGATGCGGTATGTGCCGGGAAGCATTCCGGTGCAGGAAGGCGAATCGGTTTTCACCACCGGGCAGGACGGAATTTATCCGGCGGGCTTGAAAATCGGCGAAGTCGTAAAAGTCGAATCCGGTTCGGCGACGACGACACATTCGATTCTCATCAAACCGGGCGGCTCGCTGAATTCGATGCAGGAAGTAGCCGTTTTGCTTTACGAAGCGCCGCCGCCGCCGAAATTTGAACAAACTTTGCCGAATGCGGCGAAAACGCCGAGCACAACAAATAGACGACAAAGATAAATGAAGCCGTAGGAACTGATGGAACAAGTAAAGCTGACAATTGCTCTAATCATCGCAATTTTGCTTCAATGGTCGCTTCGCAACGTGGCGGAGCCGTTCGCATTTATAGATTTTCCTCTTATCGTCGTCGTCTATGCCGCCTTACAGAGAAACTCGATTCGCTCTTTGCTTTTCGGGACGATTGCGGGCATTTCGGTCGATGCTTTGAGCGGCGGTCTGCTCGGCTCGAACGGTTTCTGTAAAACGTTGATTGCATATGCAGTTTCGGAGATTGCCCGCCGGGTCTATATGGACAACCTTTTGCTGCGCATTCCCGTCATAGCAGGTGCTTGTCTGGTGAATGGTCTGCTTTATTACGGGTTGCATCGTACCCTGGGTCAGGAACCGACCAATCCGGTCGTTAATACGATTGCTTACACACTGATTGGGACGACGATCGCCGGAACGATTGTTTTCCTGATTTTAGACGGTCTTTCGATGGAAAAAAACCGAACCGCCAGAAAACGCGACATCTTTACGCCGCGCCGCCAAACACGACGCCGTAATCCGATTCGCCTTGGAAGAAGAACATAAACCGATTTTTGATTTCTGACCTTTGATTTCGCCGACAATCAAAGGTCAAAGTTCTAAGGTCAAAGACCAATCTTCAAAAAAATGAAACTAATTGACCATTCGCAAAACCTGCCGATTCGCGTCAGCACAATTCAGATAATTGCTTTTATTCTGTTTGCGCTGCTGGGCGCGCGTCTTTATTATTTGCAGCTTGTCAAAGGCGAGTATTATGCGGAAAAAGCCGAGAATCAGAGAGTTAGATATATTCCGATTCCGGCGCCGCGCGGCGCGATTCTCGACCGTAGCGGTACCTTGCTGGTCGATTCGCGTCCGACCTACAACGTCGTTCTGTCGCACGAGCCGATAAAATCCATCAACGTTCTCGAACGTCTCGACGATTATTCGCGCGGTTTGAAAGTCGACCGCCAATACCTGCTCGAACGCCTGAACATGATAAAAAAACAGCCGGAATTCGAGGCGATGGTTATCAAGGAAGCGGCGACGATGGAAGACATTGCGTGGGTTGACGCGCACACGCTGGAATTTCCCGAACTGCGCGTCGAATTGCAGCCGCAGCGTCATTATCCATACGCCGAAAAGCTCGCGCATATTCTCGGCTATGTCGGCGAAATCAGCCCGAAACAACTGGAAAAACCCGAATACGCGCAGTTTAAGCCGGGCGACATTATCGGCAAAGCCGGACTCGAACAATATTACGACCAACACCTGCGCGGCGTTCCCGGCTACCGGAAAGTTCTGGTCGATTCGCGCGGGCGCGTGCAGAGCGAGCTGGAAATCGTCCAGCCGCAAGCCGGACAGGATTTGGTTTCGACGATCGACATTGATTTGCAGATGGCGGCGGAAGACAGTCTCGCCAATTCGATAACCAAACGCGGCACGATTATCGCGATGGACCCGCGCAACGGCGAAATTCTGGCGATGGCATCACTTCCGAGCTACGACCCGAACGTTTTCGTCAAAGGCAGCACGACGCCCGAAGGACGCAGGCAAATCGCGCAGTATTACACGAATGAAGAACGTCCGCTTTTAAATCGCGCCATTCAGGGGCGGTATCATCCCGGCTCGACCTGGAAAATTCCCGAATCAATCGCCGGTTTGCAGCAGGGCGCAATATCGGTCAAAAATTCCCATCTCGCCTGCGGCGGCGGCATTCAAATCGGCAATAAACACACGCGCTGTATGGGCAATCACGGCAGCCCGCCGCTTGATTACGCGATTACCAAATCCTGCGACGGCTATTATTATCGTCTGGCTTTAAAGATGGGCGTGGACGGCTTAATCAAGATGGTCGAAGAATTTGAATACGACAAGCCGACCGGCATCGATTTGCCGAACGAGAAAATCACGCGGACGCCGAAATACTGGAAACCGTATGTCGAAAAACGCGAGGGAAAATGGAGCGACATCCGCACGGTTTTCGCTTCCATCGGTCAGGACACGGTCGAAGCGACGCCGATTTCGATGCTGCGCGCCGTTTCCGTCGTCGGCGTCGAAGGCAAAATGTTCGTGCCGCATCTTTTAAAGGAATTTAAGGAAATCGGCGCGGTCGGCGAGTTTCCGACGCGTTCGCCTTTCGGCTTCGCGCATCCCGAACCGAAAATTATCGAGATGACGCCCGAACAAAACGCAATGATGTTGAAAGGAATGTGGGGCGTGGTCAACAACAGCGGAACGGCGGCGGCTTTAAAGACCGAGGGCTTTGAGATTGCCGGTAAAACCGGAACGGCGCAAAACTCGGCGCTCGGCTCCGGCGGCGCGAAAGACCACGCGTGGTTCGTCAGTTTCGCTCCGGCTTACAAACCGGAAATCGCCGTGCTCGGCTTAATCGAAAACTCCGGTTTCGGCGGAACGCACGCCGGTCCGGCGGTCAAAAACGTCTATAACGCATTTTTGCAAAAGAATCCGTCGCTGATCGGCGGTCAACAACTGGCGATGAAATAATACATTTATCATCGAACATTTACCGTTTATCGGTTCGCTTCCGGTAAATGTTCGATGATAAATGACAAGTGGTAAAAATGGTTGCAATTATCGAAAAACGCAGTCTTAGAGATTTCGATTGGCTATTGGCAATTCTGGCGATAGCTATCGTCTGTTTCGGCATCTGGCAGATTCACAACGCCGTTCCGACCGAAAATTACTGGCAGAAACAAATTATCGGTTTGGGAATTGCAACCTTCGTGATGCTGGTTGTTTCCTTTACGGATTACCGGCGGCTGGTTGACCTCGCGCCGGTGTTTTACATCGGCGGCTTGATTTTGCTGATTCTCGTGCTGACGCCTCTGGGAGTTAAGGTCAACGGGCAGCAGGCGTGGCTGAAGCTGCCGCTTATCGGGCAATTTCAGCCGTCGGAATTCGTCAAAATTCCGGTCGTTTTGATGCTGGCAAAATATTTCGGCGAAAAACGCCGGGTCGGCGGCGTTTTAAGATTAAAGGAATTTCTTATCGGCGTCGGAATTCTGGCTGTGCCCGTCAGCCTGATTATGCTCGAACCGGACGCGGGGCAGGCTCTGACTTATTTTCCGCTTCTGGCGGTCGTCTTGTTTTTGTCGTCAATCAAGATTCGCTACATCGTTTTGACGATGTTAGCCGGTTTGCTGTTCGTGCCGCTGGCGTTTTATGTCGGCGTCCAGACGGGTAAAATAAAGCAATATCAGATTGAGCGCGTCAATGTTATTTTAGACCCGGAAAACGCCGACCCGCGCGGTTACGGTTATCACACGGTGCAGTCGATGATAACGGTCGGACAGGGCGGTTTGACCGGAATTAAAGGCGATTCGGAAAAATCGCAGAGCGCGCTGAAATTTTTGCCCGAGCCGCACACGGATTTTATTTTTGCGGTGACGGCGGAAAACACGGGCTTTCTCGGCTGCATTTCATTGCTGCTGGCGTATGCTTTGCTGATTTCCAGGCTGATTGCGGGCGCGAGACATTCGTCCGACCGCGCCGGAATGCTCGTTATTATGTCGATTGTCGGCGGCATCACGTTTCAGATTTTTATCAATATGGGAATGGCGCTCGGATTTTTGCCGGTTATCGGCGTTCCGCTGCCATTGATGAGCGCCGGTCTTTCGGCGGTGCTCTCGACGTTTACGGCAATCGGTTTCGTGCTCAGCGTCCGGATGCGTCGATTCGTCAATTAACGATTTTTACTACGAGAAAGGGAAACGCGGAATAATGAACGATGGACGATGAATTTACAATTCCGCGTTCCGCATTCTAATGTTCCGCGTTTCTGCTTTTCTTTGTGGTAAAATCGCTTGTAGAAAGAGGTTTTAAAAATGGCGAAAGAGTTAAAACGTTTAACTAGAGAAGTAGAAACAATTCCGAACGGCAGAAGAAGAAATTTCTGGAGTTACATTTGGTTTCCGACCGCTTTGATGCTGGCGCTTTCGGCTGGCGGGCTGACGGGCGTGCTCGGTTCTTATTATCTGAATAATTCGAGCGTGACGACGGAAGTTTCCGCGCTGGCGACGTATCGCCCGCCGGAAGTCACGAAGATTTACGCCGACGACGGCGAGACGATTCTGGCGGAATTCGCGCTGGAAAAACGCATCCCGATTAAATATGCGGACGTGCCGAAAACAGTCGAAAACGCGCTTCTGGCAATCGAGGATTATCGCTTTTACCAGCATAACGGGATTGACCCGTATCGAATCGCGGGCGCGGCGGTTAGAAATCTGACCAGCAACAAAACCGAAGGCGCTTCGACCATCACGCAGCAACTCGCCAAAAACCTTTTTCTCTCGCGCGAGCAGACCTACACGCGCAAAATCACCGAATGGATGATGGCTTTGCAGATTGAGCGTTTTTATACCAAGCAGCAAATTCTTGAGATGTATATGAACTACATCTTTCTCGGCGCGGGTTCATACGGGTTTGAAGCGGGTTCGAGAACGTATTTCGGAAAACCGCTCAAAGATGTGAATCTGGAAGAAGCCGCGCTGCTGGCGGCAATTCCGAAATCGCCCGAATATTCGCCGACGCGCAATATGGAAAAGGCGAAAGAGCGCCGCGATATCGTTTTAGACCAGATGGCGAAATACGAATATATTTCGCAAGCCGACGCCGATGCCGCGAAAGCCAAGCCGATTAAGCTCGCCGATTCGGCTTATTATCAAGCGCTGCCGAAATCGACCGCCTGGGATTACCCGATTGAAGAAATCCGCAAATACCTGGAAGAAAAATACACGACGCGCATCGCGCAGGGCGGCTTGCAGGTCTACACGACGATTAACGTCGAAGCGCAGAAGCTGGCGACGAAAGCCGTCCGCGAAGGCTTGCGTCGTTACGACAAAGGTCGCGGCTGGCGCTCCGATTATCAAAACATTCTGCTCGACGAAAATAACGAGAACGCGGCGATTACCGACCCGAAACAGATTCAGCGCAAGCTCGATTCGTTCAAACACGCCGACTGGTACGAAGATACTTACGAAAAAGGCGAGTTTATCAAAGGCTTGGTGATAAATACCGACGCGGCAAAAGACGAAGCAACCGTTCGCTTCGGCAAATATAAAGCCGTCGTCACCGCCAAAGATATGGGCAGAAGCGGCAAAAAGCCGAAAGCCGAATTGAAGGCAGGCTATCTGGCGGAGTTTGAAATCAAGGAAGTTGACGACGAAACTCAAACTTTAAAAGTCGAGCTGACGCAGGTGCCGGAAGTTCAGGCGTCAATCGTCTCGATAAACGCCAAAACCGGCGAAGTCGTGGCGATGGTCGGCGGCTATGACTACGCGACCAGCAAATTTAACAACGCGACGCAGGGCTTGCGGCAAACCGGCTCGGCGTTTAAACCTTTTATTTACACGGCGGCGGTCGAATGGGGAATGACGCCGGACGGAATGGTCAGCGGCGCGCCGATAAAACGCGGCGGCTGGATGCCGCACAATTATGACGGAAGCCTCAGTCATCCGAACGTGCCGATGAAAATCGCGCTGGCGAAATCTTATAATCTGGCGGCGGTACATCTGCTCGATCAGGTCGGCGTGCAGACCGGCGCGCAGATGGTCAGGCGTTTCGGCATCACGAATCCGATGGCTCCGTATCTGCCGTCGGCGCTCGGCGCGAGCGAAGTTTCGCTGTTTGAAATGGTTTCGGCTTATTCGGCTTTTCCGAATAAAGGCGTCCGGATGGAGCCGCACCTGATTCGCAAGGTTTTAGACCGCGACGGCAAAGTGCTGGAAGAATGGGAAAAAACTTCTTCGAAAGTGACGAGCGAATACGTCGCGCTGACGATGGTCGAAATGATGGAAGGCGTCGTCAAAGCGGGCGGAACGGCGACCGGCGCAAACGCGAGCGGGCATTCGCTGGCGGGAAAAACCGGAACGGTCAACGACCACACGGACGTCTGGTTTATCGGCTATACGCCGACGTATGTAACCGGCGTCTGGATGGGCAATCCGACCAAGAAAGAATCGCTCGGCGGCGGAATGACGGGCGGTCACGGCGCGGTTCCGTTTTTCAATGCGTTTATGGTTCCGTTTATGAAGGACAAGGAACGCGATACTTTCCCGAAAGCGCCGCCGATTCCGTCCGACATTAAGGCTCTGGTCGAACAGCGTAAACGCGAGGAACTGGAAAAACTTGAAAAAGCCGAAGAAGCCGGAAGAAAACTCGGCGTGAGCTTTAATCCGGGACCGAGATACAGCAAGACCGGAGATGCCGCTTCGAGCAATACGACTACAACCGATTCAGGGCTCGTCGTCACGCCGGACGAGACGACGAAACCGCCTGATAATCCGCCGCAAAACAATCCGCGCGGCAATGACGACCCGAAACCGAATCGTCCCGCCGCGACGGAAAATCCGGTGAAGAAACCCGACCCGCCGGTCGAAAAACCGAAACCCGAAGGCGAGAAGAAAAAAGGGAAAAAGGGCGACGACGATAACTAGCGAATATGAGCTTTGAGTTTTGAGTTTTAAATGGAATCAACTGAATTCAAAATTCAAAACTCATAATTTAAAATAAAAAAAGGCGAAACGATTTTAAAACCGTTCGCCTTTTTTGTTTTGCGCTTGGCGAAAATGTTATGCTCAGGTGAAAGCAGTTCAATATCTTATGCTCAAAAATTTCACTCAGCCGCGGCGTGTCGTCATTACGGGTTTCGGATGCGTGACGCCCATCGGAATCGGACGCGAGGCGTTCTGGCAATCGTTGAAAACAGGCAAAAGCGGAGTGAGTCGAATCGAGAGTTTTGACGTTTCCGACGCGAAAGTAAAAATCGCGGCTGAGATAAAAGATTTCGATTGGGAAGCGGAATTAAACGTGAAAGACCGGCGGCACGTCGCGCGCACGGTTCCGCTGGCTCTGGCTTCCGCGCGCGAGGCTTTAAAAGACGCGCAAATCCAGCCGGAAAATTTATCGCTCGAAGAAAAAAGAAATTTCGGCGTCCTTCTGGGAACGGGCGGCGGCGGTCTGGCATTCACCGAACGGCAGTATGTTTACTGGCTGACGGGCGAGCCGCAAAAAGCCAGCGTTTATACGATTCCGTCTTCGACGCACGGCGGTTTATCGAGCGAGCTTTCGATGCAGTTCGGCTTGCACGGGCTTTCGCACATCGTTTCGACGGGGTGCACAAGCTCTACCGACGCAATCGCTTATGCAGCGCAGCACATCGCGCTCGGCAAACAAAACATAATGCTCACGGGCGGAGTCGATGCGCCGCTCGCGCTCGGCATTTTAAAAGGCTTTGATTTGATGACCGTCCTGACGGATAAATGGAACGACGCGCCGGAGAGAGCTTCGCGCCCGTTTGATAAAAAACGTTCGGGAATCGTTCTGGGCGAAGGCGCGTGGATTTTCGTTCTGGAAAATCTGGAAAATGCGCTGGCGAGAAATGCCGGAATTTACGCGGAAATTTCCGGCTACGCTTCGACGTGCGACGCTTTTCACCGCGTCCGTCTGGAAGAAAACGGCGTCGAGCCGGCGCGCGCGATGACGCTGGCGATGCAGGACGCGGGCTTCGCGCCCGAACAAATCGATTACATAAATCTGCACGGAACGGCGACCGAGCTAAACGACCGCATCGAAACAAAAGCCATCAAAATCGCTTTCGGCGAACGCGCCTACAAAATTCCGATGAGCGCGACCAAATCGCAAATCGGGCATCCGCAGGGCGCATCCGGCGCGGCAGGAATCGGCGCGGCGCTGCTGGCTTTAAACGAAAACATCATCGCGCCGACGATAAATCTGGACGAAGCCGACGCCGTCTGTGATTTGGACTACGTTCCGAACGCGGCGCGCGCGGCGCAGGTAAAAACCGCGCTCTGCAACTGCATCGGCTTCGGCTCGAAAAATTCCGCGATAATTTTAGAAAAGATAGAAATTTAAGAATCAACCAATTGATAAGAGAAATTCAAACAAGCGGCGCGAATTGATTTTTACTCTAAAACTAAAAATTTTGCCCGAACCATAATTCATAGTGTCGCGGGCGCGCTTTGCCGCAATTAGTGAGAAATTTCGGCTCACCTAATGTAACGGAAAGGCTTTCCAAAGCATCCGTAATTGCTCCGACGTCGGTTCTGGCGACATCATCTGAACTGCACGCTCTCAACTCCGAGACTTTCGGAGATTTATTACGAACATTTTCGATGCCGGGCATAAGATAACCCTTGTTCTGTAACTGGCGGGCAATGTCAGTCGCCCGCGCGCGCTGGTCTTCGCCGGCGATTTGAATGTAGATGCGCGGCGGAATTTGTCTGCCGCTGAAATTCTGAGAAATCTTGTTTTCAAACGCTTGCTTTAGCTGTTCGCCCTGACCCGGATTTTTTTCGGCGACCGAACGCGCCGCCTCCTGAAAACTGGCGATTAATTTTTGCTTCTCTTTAATTTCTTCATCCAGTTTCTCTAGTTCAAATTTCTGTTCGGCGAGCATTTTTTCCGACTTTTCAAGCTCGTCTCGCTGCTTAACAAGCGTTTCCGTTTGCTGCGTTAACTGCTGATTACTGTCCGCGAGTTTCCGCTCGTCCTCGGCGATTTTCCGTTCATTCTCCGCGATTTTCCGGATAGTCCCGCGCAATTGGAAATAGCTGCCGATAATTAATACAACAAAGACCAGCAGGGTAAGCACCGCGCCGTATTGCAGCAGGCGCTGAATACTCTCCAATCTTTTGAGATTAAGTTTAGGCGGTAATAACGATGCGTGAGCGGAGGCGTCAGACAGCCCGCCCGTTTCGCTGCCTTGCTCTTTCCCGCGTATCGCTTCTTCTTCCTGAGCAGCCATAATTATCCCCCGTTAATGCGCCCCTGCGCGATTTGCTGCGCGTATCCGAGCGCGCGTGCGGTGAGCCATAAGATGAAAATCAGTAGAAGCGCGGCAAAGCTTCCTAAAACCGTAATCAAAAGTCCGCGCGCGTCGGAAGGCGCAAATATTATACCGATAATCAAGAGCACTATTATCAGAGCGAACAAGCCGAGCAGTATATTCAAAATCGGACGGATGAATTTGGTTACTTCGCTTAAACCGGCGAGAACTTCGGCATTGCTGCTGTTTTTGCCGGTGATTTTAGCGACTGCTATTTGATGCTGTGCGACGACCTCGTCTTTTTTCACTTCTAATCGTTTCATTGCGTCGAGCGTTTTCAGCAGCTTGTTGACCGTCTCCGTAAAATCGCCCGTCTCCGGCACGTAAAGACTGTGCCTGAGCGTCAGACCGTAAGGTATCCGGTTTTTCGGAATTTGATTTGAATTCAGATAAACCGGGACGATGCGATGCGTGCGCGGGTCGGAGCGCGCCATCTGTATCGCGGCGGCAATTTCCTCGCGTTCGTAATAAGCCGCCTCCGTATTGGGAGTAACAAGAATGACGCTGATGAGCGAAGAACGCTGCGCTTTGGATAATTCCAAATCCCACATATCGCCCGGCAGCAGGCACTCGTCGTCGAGAAAAACCTTTGCCGGCGGATTTAATTTACTGAAAAGATTTTTCGCCGCGTCCAAATCCATACCGGGATGCGCCAGAAAGATATCCCATTCATACGCGGGTTTGAATTCTTGCGCTGTCGGCACTGGTTGTTGTTCGTTCATTGAGCAATTCCGTTTTACATTTAGTGCTGCTGGAAAAGAATTAATGTCGAGAGCTTTCTGATTCAGCGGCAATTGATACCGTTGCGTCTTGCTTTTATATGACAAAAGTTAACAAAATCTTACAGTTTAAATAAAGCGATATCGGATAAAGAAATAATATTGAAAAAATAGCGACGAAAATTTTTTGCACCGATTATGTCCTTTTTATAATTATTCGAAATATTAATAAAGCAATTCGGCGGCTTATGCAACAAATAAAGTGAGAGCTGAGAATTGAAAACAAATCTTACTTCCCGGTTCTCACTTCTCATTTCTCAGTTACAGAACGGTTTTCAGCGGAATCGGTTTCCCGAGTTCGGGCTTTCTGCCGATAATTAAAAAGCGCTGTAAAAGGGTCAGTTTTTCCTGCGGCTCTTTCGGAAGCTCGACGTATTCGACGATGATTTTTTCGTTTTCCGCGTAAATCTTAAAATAATTCAAACGAAAAGTCGGGTAATAAATTCCGGGCAGCAAACCGAAACGCACCGAGACGCGCTTTAGTATTTTCAGCCACGTTCCCGTGTTGATAATGACTCGCCCTTCCGGTTCTTCGACCAGAAAAGCGTCGTGCGTGTGTCCGAAAATATAAGCGCAAACTGCCGGGTTTTCCTTGAAAACCAGCCGCGCGCGGTCGAGATAAATATTGTTTGCCTCGTCGGTCGGCGCGGATTTATACGACGGAAAAATCTGCATCCGGAAAAGCGTGCTGCGAATATCCCGGTAAACAAAATAAAGCGGAACCGCGATAACGAAAACAAAAAACCAGACCATCATACTCGCCGTCAAAATCCAGCGCAGGATGTCGCCCGCCAAACCCAGCCAGCGAATAAAAGAGTTTTCCAGCAAAATGTTGACGTCGAAAATGCCGAGAAATTTGAGCGTCTGAGCAAAAAGCGCGATGACGGTAATGGTCAGCAAAAGCAGAAACGGAAGCAAAATCCAGCGCAGAAACAGGTTCATCTCATTGTAAAAATAATTCGAGACGAGCCAGTCGGGAATCTGCCGGACATCGACCGAGCGAATGTCTTTAAGCCAGTCGCTCGCGCCGAAAACCGAATATTTGCTCGCGCCGCTGACCAGCGCTTCGGTAATAAAATATCCGAGCGGCAGCGCATTTTTATTTCCGTACTCGGTCGCCGCGTTGTACGGGTCAATCTGCTGCCCGTGTTCGACCCAGATTTTTCTGCCGCCCGTCTCGCGCACGACCGCCAGCGAAAGGTCGAGCGTGATGTTATAACTCGCCAGCAGCGGAACGAATTCCGGATAGCAAGCCAAATCGTAATCGTGATTGCCGACCATCAACGTGATTTTTATCTTCTCGCCCGTCGCCCGAAACTGCTCGAAAATCCGCGTGTGATGCTTGATAATTTCGCTGAGCTGCTCGATTCCCTCGACGCCGGTCAGTTCCCAGAAACCGAACGTATCGCCCGCGATAATTAATTCGACCGGCTTTTCTCTCGCCGCCAATTCCCGCAAAAACGCGATAAATTCCTCGGTGTAATCGCAAACCTGCAATTGCCCGTCGCCGCCGAAATGCAAATCGCTGACGAAATAATATTCTGTCGCTTCGCTCGTTTCCATCGTTTCGCGCTTCATAGTTTATACTTATTCTATCGCTTTGAGGTGAATATTTTAACAATCAATCAAAGGAGTTTTAAAAGATAACTTTAAAATCGGAATGCGCGCAATAAAATTCCGATGAGCAGTGATTTTTCCCGATGAGCGGTTAAATATTAGAATGAGCAATATCTTTTTACGATAAGCGCAAAAGATATTAGGATGAGCAATATCTTTTTCCGCTGAGCACGTTTTTTTTACGATGAGCAGCTTTTTTTCTCGATGAGCAACGTAGAACTCCGCTGAGCACGTTATTTTTAGGATGCGCGGCGTTTGAATGAGAATGCGCGCGTTATTTTCCCGGTGCGCGCTTTAAAAGCTCGAAACGGCTTTGAATTTTAACGAAAAACAATGAATGTAACAAATTTATTCTGTTCCGCCTGCGGCACAACTTACGAGCCGAACCGTCTTTACAATTTGTGCGCGGCTTGCGGCAAGCCTTTGCTGGTCGCTTACGATTTGGAAACAGCCGCCGTTGGCTTAACTAAAGAATCTTTGAAATCGCGCGTGCCGTCGCTGTGGCGCTACGAAGAAGTTTTGCCCGTCGAAAACCCGGAAAACCGCGTCACGCTCGGCGAAGGAATGACGCCTTTGCTTCGGGCGGAAAATTTAGGAAGCAAATTAAATTTAAAAAATCTTTTCATCAAAGACGAATCCGCCAATCCGACCGCTTCGTTCAAAGCGCGCGGAATGACCGCCGCCGTTTCGATGGCGAAAGAATTAGGCGTCAAAAAAGTCGCCGCGCCGTCCGCCGGAAACGCCGCCGGAGCGCTCGCGGCTTACGCGGCAAAAGCCGGAATGGAAGCGTTTTTATTTATGCCGCGCGACACGCCGCAAGCCAACATCATCGAATGCGAGCAGATGGGCGCAAATGTCACGCTCATCGACGGCTTGATTACCGATTGCGGAAAAATCGTCGCCGAAAGAAAAGAAGCTGAAGGCTGGTTTGACGTTTCGACCTTGAAAGAGCCGTATCGCATCGAAGGCAAAAAAACGATGGGCTACGAGCTCGCCGAACAGATGAATTTCGAACTGCCCGACGTGGTTTTTTACCCGACCGGCGGCGGAACGGGGCTGATTGGAATGTGGAAAGCGTTTGACGAAATGGAAAAGCTCGGCTGGATTGGCGCGGCGCGCCCGCGGATGATTTCCGTCCAGGCGGATGGCTGCGCGCCCATTGTCAAAGCGTTTGAGCAAAACCTAAATCAGGGCGCGGAAATCGAAAACGCGCAGACCGTCGCTTCCGGCTTGCGCGTCCCGAAAGCCGTCGGCGATTTTATCATTCTCGAAATCTTGCGAAAAAGCGGCGGCTCTGCCGTCGCCGTCACGGACGAAGAATTGATTTCGGACGTCAAGGAAATCGGCGCGAGCGAAGGCGTTTTCGCCGCCCCGGAAGGCGCGGCTTGCTTATCCGCGCTCAAAAAAATGATTGAAAGCGGCGAAGTCGAAAAAAACGAGCGAATCGTTTTATTCAACACGGGTTCGGGAATTAAATATCTGGAAGCCTTTCGGAAATAGATTGTGAGTTTTGAGCGTCGAATTTTAAATCAAAAACCAATCATTCAAAATTCGACGCTCAAAACTCAACGCTTTTTGCCTTCAAAAAAAGCGGCGACGACCGCAAGGTTTTATTGTCACCGTTATTTAGAACAAATTGTGCAGCGACGGAATTATTTTTTAGTTTTCCCGCCTTTTTTCGACGCGCCTTTGCCGCCCGATTTTCCGGAAGTAACGCCCACGGCTTCGGCTGCGCTTTTAACCGCTTCGGCTGCCGCCTCGACAACTTCGCCCGCTGCTTTTTTGGCTTGACCGATGACGCCGCTATCGGCTTTTTTCTTGGCGGCGGGTTTAGCCGCAGTTTTTGCTGCCGGTTTGGCTGCTGTTGTTGCCTTTTTCGCCGGAGCTTTCGCTGCTGCCGCTGCTGGTTTAGCCGCCGGTTTATTCGCAGTTTTCGCCGCCGGTTTGCCGGCGTTTTTTGATGCTGCACTTTTCGCCGCCGGTTTTGCGGCAGCAGCCGTAGTTGCTTTTTTCGCCGGAGTTTTAGCGTCGGCTGTGGTTTTCTTCGCTGCTGCCGGTTTAGCCGCCGCTTTCGTCGCCGCTTTGGCAGGCGCAGCTTTCTTCGCACCGGCTTTGCTGGTTGATTTAGTTGTTGCCATTTTTTTCTCCTTTGGTTTTTGGAATAGAAAGTACTCCGCAAAGAATTTAACACGATTTTTATATAAAAAATCAAGGTTTTTTTTCACTTCTTTATGCAATACGTCAAAAAAAATTTGTTGATTAGTTGTGGTTGTTTCTGAAACAGGCACAATATAATCCGTAATTTGAAGGTTTCGTGAAAAAATTTTACGGCTTGCAGAAGTCCGAAAATCAACTCGAATAAACCGGATTGACGAGATTTCGTCCTTGTCAAAAGACGGCGTTTAGTTGTTTTAACCTTTTAGACGCTTGAGTTAAAGTATTTTTAGAGCGATAAATTTTATAATGTTTCAGAAGCGAAGCGCAGAACTTGAGCTCATCGACACGGGCGATTACACAGCGCAGGAATACGAAGGCTGCCTGCGCGAGCTTCGCCGCGTAAATCATTATTTAGGCGATACCTGGGCTTTGCGGAAAACACTCCTGCGCGAAATCGAAAATAAAAATTTGCCGGAATTTTCAGTGCTGGATGTCGGCGCGGGTTCGGGCGAATTGCTGCGCGCGATTGCCGAATCTGCGAAAGTCGGGAGAAATGCGCAGCTCGTCGGCTTGGAGCTTAACGCGCGTTCGGCGCGGGCGATTCTGGAAGAATCACGAAACTTTGCGGAAATTCTTTCGATTCGCGCCGACGCTCTGCGTTTGCCGTTTGCCGATGCCTCGTTCGACTACGTGCTTTGCTCGCTTTTCACGCATCATTTTACGGATGAAAAGGTCGTGCGAATTCTGTCGGAAATGAAGCGCGTGGCGCGCCGGAAAATTTACGTCATCGACCTTCATCGTCACGCCCTGGCTTATTTTTTATATACTACTTTCGGCAAGCTTTTTCTCTATAATCGACTTATCCGGCACGACGGCGCGCTTTCGATTTTGCGCTCTTTCAAACCGGATGAATTGAAGGATTTAGCCGCTGCGGCAAACCTTGAAAATGTCTCGGTGGAAAGACATTTTCCGTTTCGCCTGGTCTTAAGCGGCGGCGACTGACGCCCGCAATTTTTTGTTTTGCTCATAAATCATCTCTCAAATTTAATAAAATCCGACTCTAAAAGTCCGTCGTCGGACAATTTCGCAAGATGCGCGGAAACGGATTGGGCGGCGGCTAAAAAAAGTTTCGGGTCGAGGTCTGGATAAATTCGCTCGGCAATTTCGGAAGCGGTTTTCGCGCCGGCGGCAATCGCCTGCAAAATCTGTTTTTCTCTTTCGAGACGATGCGCGATGTATTCTTCGATTTTGCCTCGCGCGTCGAAAACAGCCGCGCCGTGCGCGCCGCAGAGAAACCTGAGATTCGGCAGATTTTTCATTCTTTCGAGCGAAGCTAAGTAATCTTTCATATCGCCTTCGGGCAGCGCAATTAAAACCGAACCCGCGCCGAGAACGTTATCGCCCGACAGCAGAAATCCGCGCCGCGCGTCGTAAAAACAAAGATGCCCGCGTGCGTGTCCGGGCGTGTGCAGCGCGGTTAAGCTTAGCGTTTCCGCATCGTTTATTTTTAAATCGAAAACTTCGTTGTCCTCGATAAAACGCCCCACTTCAATTGAATCTTTCACGCTTTCCGCCGTCAGTTTATGCGCGGCAATCGGAACGCGCAAATCGTATTTTTCGCGCAGGTGATTCTGCAAGGCGTTTGCGCCGGAAATATGGTCGCGATGCAGATGCGTGAGAACAAGCGCGCGGCAGAAATTTCCGCTTTCAACCAAAGAATCTATGTATTCGTGCAGCGCCGATTGTTCTTCGACAAAAGGCGAAGCGGCATCAATGACGACAAATTCGCGCCCGCCGGCGATAAAACAATTTGTATGCGTCGAGGGCGGCAAAGTTTCGGTGCGAACGGGAAAACAGCTGATAAAAGGGTGAAATTTGACGTAGCGAATTTTGCCGTCGTATTTCTGCGACTGCGAAAGTAATTTTCCAATGATGGTTTCCGGTCTTTGGTTTTCGGTTTTTGGCTGACTGCCGATTGCTGATTGCTGACCGCTTTCTGCCAGAGTTTGAAGCGTCAGCAGCACCGGCGGCGAAATTAAAATCTCCGAATTTTCCCAGAGCTTCAGCGCCTCCGGCGGCGCGATGAATTTGCCTTCGACGAATTCGCCGAAAACCTGCGGCTCTTGTTTGCGCGGGCAGATGGCGAGAAAGAATCTCGTTTTAAAGCGCACGGGCGAAAACCGCGGAGTCGTCCAGAATCCCGTATACCCGAAATCTTCGGCGTCAATCCACAAGCCCCAGGTTTCGAGAATTTCGGCGAAAGAAAATCTGCCGCTAATTAAATCGTCGAGCAGAGAAGCGCGTTGACCTTTTGTAATTTTATCGCCGCCGCGCGCGAGCAGAACGCCGATTTCTTCGAACGTCTCGCGCACGGCGCAGACGATAAATTTTCCGAGTTCTTCGTCAGCGCAATTTCTGACTTTGATTGCGGCGTCTTCCTGATCGACCTTTCCGCCGGGAAAAGCGTGAAAACCGCCGAGAAACGAAATTTTCGGATTGCGCTGCGCGAGAAAAACTTTCGACGAGTTTTCGTGCAGCAAAATGACGGCGGCGGCGTCTTTTGGCGTTGCTTCTTTCACATATTTAATTTAACGCAAAGCCGCGCAGAAGCAAGCACGCCGGGAGTAAAATTTTGTTGACAATCTTCGGTTTTAATCACAACATAAATTAAACTTCAAAACTTGACTGAGCGAAAATGGGAAGAATAGGGAAAGATGGCTGTGGAGGTAAAAAAATGATTCCCGTTTTTCTTATCGGCGGCTGGCAACGCTTTCCGATTTATTCACGCAATTAATGCCAATTCGGTCAGTACGGGCTGGACGATTGACGAAAATACGATGCTGGAAATAATTGAAGGCAAAGGCAGAATTTACGGCGCGGGCAATGCTTATTGCGTCCGGCGGCAAAACGGAAAGATTACGGTTGATATTTTCCAGACGGAAAATCAAATTTCGTTTAATGAATAAATTAAAATAAAGGTAAATAAATGAAGCTTATCAAACCGGCGACCGGTTTCTTTTTAATCTTTTTCAGTCTTTTTTCAAACACGATGAACGCGCAGACCGACAAGTTTTCCGAAAACTATAAAAGATTTAAAGTCTTTTACGAAAAGGAGTTAAAGGACGCGGGCGTCGTCGGGAGCAGTTTCGTTTTTTTAAAAGACAATAAAATTATCGCGCAGGAATTTTACGGCGCGGCGAATTTCGAAAAAAATCAAAAGACGGATGCGAACACGATTTATCACTGGGCGTCGAACACAAAACCTTTTACGGGCATCGCGATTATGCAGCTTCGCGACCGCGGATTATTAAAGCTCGACGATTCGATAATCAAATATCTGCCCGAACTCAAAGCGGTTCACAATCCTTTCGGCGCGATGAAGGAAATCACGATTCGGCATTTGCTGAATCATTCGGCGGGCTTTCGCAATTCGACCTTTCCCTACAAAAACGGCAAAACCTGGCAGCCGTTCGAGCCGACCAAATATTCGCAGGTCGAAGCGATGCTGCCGTTTACGGAAATTCTTTTTAAGCCGGGCAGCAAATACAGTTATTCAAATCTCGGCATTGTTTTTTTAGGTCAAATTATCGAACGATTAACGGGCGACGATTACGAAGTTTATATCGACAAGAATATTTTGAAGCCGCTCGAAATGCATCGAAGCTATTTCGACGCAACGCCCTATCATTTGCTCAAATATCGCTCGCACAGCTATTACATCGAAAACGGCAAGCGCACGGAAGGACGTTTCGACGCCGATTCGGGCATTACGGTTTCGAACAGCGGTTTGAATTCGCCTTTGCCGGATATAATTAAATATCTCGATTTTCTAATCGGCGACGCCGAAAAAAAAGAAATCTACGACGGAATTTTAAAGCGCTCGTCGCTCGAAGAAATGTTTCAGCCGACGATTCCCGCGCCGCTCGACGCCAACGGCAACGCCGGATTTACCACCGATGTCGGCTTGATTTTCTTTCTCGACCGGCGCGGCGGCGAAACTTATTTCGGGCACGGCGGCGACCAGAACGGTTTTATCAGCTATCTCGAATTCAACCCGAAAAAACGCGCCGCTTCCGTTTTAATTTTCAATACCAACATCATTTTGCCCGAAAACACGCCGCTTGAAAAAGATATGGTCGGCAAACTGCGAAAAGCGATTCGGCAATTGCACGAAAGCATCCATTAAAAAATCACGAAACGCCTTGCTTCGCGTTCCAGCTTCCCTGTAGTTTTCTGAGCAAAACGATTTGTCCGGCGTGATGCGCGTTATGAACATTGATGTGCGCGATAATCGAACCCCAAAGCGATTTGTTCGCGGCGGAAACCGTCTCATTAAATTTGCTTTCGGCGGCATCTTCGAGCAAATTTCGCCATTCAATCATTATCGAATCGAATTTTTCGATTTCCGCCCGCCACGCTTCTTCCGAAGCATTTTCCGCGCTCGAAAAAGTTTCGTTGTTATCGGTCGTCGGATAGACGTATTCGATTCCCTTGAAACGCTTTAAATACGCCTCGTTGTAAAAATTCAGATGACTGAAAATTTCCCAAATCGAATTGTCCGAGTTTTCCGGTTTCCAAATCGACTGCTCCGCCGACAAATTTTTAACGGCATTTTTCAGCGCGACAAACCAGCCGTTTTCGTCGTAGCAGGCGGTAAACTGTTCAAGTAAAATTTCTTTTGTCGTCATTACAATAATTTCTTCGCTTTCTTAATCACATTTTCGACTGTAAAGCCATAATCACGAAAAACGTCTTCCGCCGGGGCGCTCGCGCCGAATTTATCGACCGAAAGCGTGTCGCCTTCAAGTCCGACATATTTTGCCCAGCCGAGCGAAACGCCCGCTTCGATTGCCAGACGCGCTTTGACGTTGGCGGGCAAAACGGATTCTTTATATTTCGCCGGTTGCTCGTCGAAAAATTCCCAGCACGGCATCGAGACGACGCGCGTCGGAATATTTTGCGAATTAAGCAGCTCGCGCGCCTGCATCGCCAGACCGACTTCCGAGCCGGTCGCCAGCAAAATCAATTTCGGCGCGGTTTCGACGCCGTTTTTATCTTCGGCTTCGGCTAAAACATACGCGCCTTTGTGAAGCCCGCGCGCGTCGGCGTGCTTTTTGCGGTCAATCACGGCGACTTTTTGACGCGAAAGAGCGAAAGCCGTCGGCGCGCTGTTCCGTTTCAGAGCCGCGCGCCAGGCTTCGCGGACTTCGTGCGCATCACACGGGCGAATCAAAGCGAGATTCGGAATGGCGCGCAGCGCGGCGAGATGCTCGACCGATTGATGCGTCGGACCGTCTTCGCCGAGCCCGATTGAATCGTGCGTGAAAACGAAAACGACTTGAATGTGCGAGAGCGCGGCGAGCCGAATCGCCGGGCGCATATAATCGGAAAAAGTCTGGAAAGTCCCGCCGTAAGGAATCACGCTGCCGTAGAGCGCCATCCCGTTCATCG
Organism: Pyrinomonadaceae bacterium; assembly: GCA_036388475.1. Classification (GTDB taxonomy): domain Bacteria; phylum Acidobacteriota; class Blastocatellia; order Pyrinomonadales; family Pyrinomonadaceae; genus JALZHR01. The sequence goes on from DASVRT010000095.1 coordinate 125,411, forward strand.
CCGAGCCCATCGCGTGTTCGCGGATGCCGAAATGAATGTTGCGGGCTTCGTACCTGTCAGCCTGAAAATCCGCCGAAGCCTTTATAAACGTGTTATTTGAAGGCGTCAAATCAGCCGAGCCGCCGATAAGCTGCGGAACAGTTTCGGCAATCGCGTTGATAACGTCGCCCGAATACGCGCGTGTCGCTTTGGCTTCCGGTTCATCGAATTTCGGCAGAGATTTTTCCCAGCCGTCGGGCAATTCGCCTTTGCGCGTGTCGCGCAGAGTACGCCCGAGTTCCGGATACGCTTTTTCGTATTTTTTGATTAGCGCTTCCCAATCTTTTTCGAGCTTTGCGCCCGTTTTGACGGCTTCGCGGAAATGCGCCGAAACTTCTTTCGGAATATAAAAATGCTTGTTTTCGTCCCAGCCCAAGTTGCGTTTCGTTTCCTTCACCGCTTCTTCGCCCGGCGCGTCCGAGTGCGCTTTTGATGTACCCTGCTTCGGCATTCCGTAGCCGATAATCGTTTTGATGCGAATCAGTTTCGGCTTATCTTTAATTTTCTGCGCGTCTTTGATTGCCTTTTCAATCGCCTTCAAATCGTTGCCGTCCGCGACTTCCAAAACGTGCCAGCCGATTGCTTCAAAACGTTTTGTGACGTCTTCGGTAAACGCCAAATCGGTCGAGCCGTCAATCGTGATGCGATTGTCGTCGTAAAAATAAATCAGATTAGCGAGCTTTAAATGACCCGCTAACGACGATGATTCGTAACTGACGCCTTCCATCAAATCGCCGTCCGAGCAAATGCAGTAAATAAAATGGTCAATCACCGGAAAGCCTTTTTGATTAAATTTTGCCGCGAGATGCGCCTGCGCGATTCCCATCCCGACGCCGTTGGCAAAACCTTGCCCCAAAGGTCCGGTCGTGATTTCCACGCCCGGCGTCAAAATGTTTTCGGGATGTCCGGGCGTTTTCGAATGAAGCTGACGAAAATTTTTCAGCTCGCTCAGCGGCAAATCGTAACCCGTCAGATGCAGCAGGCTGTAAATCAGCATCGAGCCGTGTCCGGCGCTCAAAAGAAAGCGGTCGCGGTTAAACCATTTCGGATTTTTCGGATTGTGGCGCAGAAACTTTGTCCAGAGAACGTAAGCCGCCGGAGCCATTCCCAGAGGCAAGCCCGGATGACCGGAATTCGCTTTCTGCACGGCGTCGAGCGACAAAGTTCGGATGGTGTTGATGCAGAGTTGGTCTAAATCTGTTTTCGTTTTCGCTGCGGTTGTCATAAGTTTTATTTTTTAGCAAACAGTTCTTTTATTTTTTGTTCAAATTCTTCGCCTCTGATTATTTTGTAACCTTCACTTTCATCATATAAATCCGTTGCGTCTTTAATCTTTGGAATAAGCCGGAGTTTAGTAAATTCTGTGTCATTCTGATAAACTGCAAAGGCAATCCGAGATTTATCAATCTTTCTCAAATCAAAATGCCTTGAAATTTCTTTCAAACGTTTATCTTTTTTAGATTTGGATTCATTTTTGTTTAATTCCAGAACTAGTATACCTTTCGAGCTTTCAGCCTTTGATAAGAATGCAAAAAAGTTGTCGAATCTTCCTTCCTGGTCATTTAAAGAAAGTTTCCCGAATGAATCGAATGGTACCGGGTCGGCAATACGCATATCTTCCTGTGCAAAAGACACAATGCCGAAAGCTAAAATCAAAATTACACTCACAACAAATTGTTTCACGGCTTTCCTCTTTCGTTTTATTCGTCGGCGGCTGAATTTACCAGTAAATTATAAAACTTTTCGTGTCTTTCACGCGCTTTTCGGTAGATTGTATTTCGTTTTTTATCAAAATTAAATTTTCGACCTTTTGGTACGGCGATTTCTTCAATGTTCTTTATTTTGCCAATTGTTTCGAGCGCAAGCAAAACCGCGCCGCGGCTTGAAGCCTCGCGAGTGCCGGGCAGAATCAGATTTTTTCCCAGCACGTCGGCGATAATCTGCGTCCAGACGGGCGATTCGCGCAGCGCGCCGCCGGAAGCGATGATTTCACGGATTTGGCAGACGTCGTTGAGCCGGTCGTAGATTTCGGCGAAACGATAGGCGACCGATTCGAGCGCCGCCTGCACGATGTCAATCGCGTCGGTCGTGGATTTTAAGCCCAGAATCGCGCCGCGCGCCGCTTCGTGATAGCCCGTGCCGCGCTCGCCAGCCAGAAAAGGCAGAAACGTCAAACCGTGCGAATCCGCGTCGCGCTTCGCAATTTCCGCTTCGGTTTGGTCGTCGTCTTTCGGCAAGCGAAAATTGTCTTTCAGCCAGCGATACAAACCGCCGCCGTCGCTCAAAGCGCCGCCGATGATAATGCGCTTTCTGTCGACTCGATAGCACCATAAACCGTTTGGAATTTTTTCGGGCGCCGTGCCTGTGAAAGCGACGCGCAGCGCGCCGGAAGTTCCAATCATCAACGCGGCTTTCGATTTTTTCGCGCCGCCCGCGCCGAGATTGTTTGCCGCGCCGTCGCCGATTGCCGGAAACCACTGCGCGTTTTTTAACTCTTTCCAGCGTTTCGCGTAAGTTTCATTGAGACGAAAAGTCTGTGAATCCGCCGTCACAATTTCCGGCAGATTTTCTTTTTCGATTTTCAAAAAACTTAAAATTTCTTCGTCCCAGGCGCATTTTCTGATGTCGAAAATTCCCGTTCCCGAAGCCATCGAAACGCTCGTCGTCGTTTCACCGCATAGTTTCAGCGCGACAAAATCGCTGAAAGAAAGCCATTTTGCCGTTTTTTTGAAAACCGTTTTGTGTTCCTTTTGCAGCCAGAGCAGCTTTGCCGTCCAGTAGCTGGAATGAAAATGCGCGCCGGTTCGATGGTGAATCCCGGCTTCGTCAAAATTTTCTCGCCAAACGGAGACGTATTTTCGACTGCGCGTGTCCGCCCAACCGAAAACTTTCGTGGTCGGCGCGCCTTTTTTGTCGATTCCGACTAAGCTGTGCCAGAACGAGGAAGCGGCGACAACCGCGATTTCGTCTTTTATCTTTTTCGTTTTTTTCAAAACGGCTTCAACCGCTTCGGCGACCTGCCGGAAGGCTTCGCCCGCATCAATTTCCGCGCCGCCGTCTTCGGTTGCCGTCAAAACTCTTTCATTTTTCACCATCGTTTCGGGCAGCACGCGCGCCTGTTCGTCGTAAAGCGCGGCGCGGACGCTGGAAGTTCCGATGTCAATGGCTAAAACTCGTGGCGGCATTTGAGACTTAAGTTTAATCGAAAATCAACGCTAAAGAAAATGGCTTTGAATTTTGCGGTTTTGGCTTTATTATCTTCGGTATCCAGCAGAGCAGCAAAATTATCTTCAAAATCTGTCTTTGCAGAAGGGAGTTTTTAGCGATGAAAAAGTGTCAGAAATGTAATTATGAAAATGCCGACTCGATGCGGTTTTGTCTGGAATGCGGCACGCCGCTGCCTGACGCGCCGATTATTATTAGCTGGCAGGACAGCGGAACGCAGAAACAATCGAACGTTGACACGGCTTCTTTCGGTCAGAGTATGGAAACGCGCGTCGGCGGGCGCTCGGCTTTTCCGAACAATTTGCCGACCGCCGCGCCGCCAAACAGCACGCGCAGCAGGAAAAAATTATTTATCATTATCGGCGGCGTCGCCGCTTTGTTTTTGCTGGTTTTCGCCGCCGGTGCGGCAATTATCGGCTACAACCTGATTTATACGCCCAAGCCGGTCGTTTATAATCCGACGCCGACCGCTTCGCCGACGCGCTCGACCGAAAAATCGCCGAAACCATCGCCTTCGAAATCACCTTCCGCGACGCCGAGCGCTTCACCGGAAGATTCGCCGGAAGATTCGCCGAAACCGGATTCCGACGCCGCGAAAACCGAGTTTGACCGGCTTTGGGTCGATTACAACGTAACCGAAAAAGGTCGGGTGGGAATGCGGATTCACGTCGATTGCTCGGTGAAAAATATGAAAGACGTCAGCTCTTATTTAGCTCTGTATTTTCAAAAAAAGGACGGCACAAAGCTTTTGACAAACGTTCAGGGCTTTCGCAGCAAAGACGGGCAGGTCGCGCTCTACAAGGCTTTGAAACCGGCTTACGACGATGCCGTGTATGAAGATTCGCAGTTTTTTATCCCGTACGAAGAATTTAATCTGAAACGCGGCAAATACGATTTACAGATAGACCTGGATTTGATTTACGAAAACGGCGACCTCGCCGAACATATGACTTTTTACGATTTTGAATACGAGAAAAAGTAGAAAGTAAAAAGGCAAAAGGCAAAAGGCAAAGGTGAGAAATCAATTTCCTTTGCCTTTCTACTTTTGCCTTTTACCTTTTTACTTTTGGCTTAAACACTTTGCCTTACTTTATTATTCTCTCGAATAAATTTTCACGTTCAGGTTGTTTTCGAGTTCCTTTGTTTCCTGCAACTTAAAGCCATCTAAAAAATTAGGCGGCATAAAAGCGCCGGCGTTTTCAACCGTTTCGGGAATCTCGGTGACAATCCATTTTTCGATTTCGCCGGAAAAGTTTTTATACGTTTCCGCGCCGCCGATAATGAATAAATCGCAGTTTAAATATTTTGCCAGAGCCAAAACCTGGGCGCGGCTTCGCAAAAGCAAAACCGGCGGCTGATTTTCTATTGAGTTTAAACGGCTTAAAACGATATTCAAGCGATTCGGCAGAGGCTTACCGATTGATTGCCAAGTGTTAAAGCCCATCACGACGGCGTTATCGAGCGTCGTCTGTTTGAAAAATTTTAAATCCGGCGAATAATGCCACGGCAATTTTCCTTCCTTGCCGATGGCTAGATTTTGCGCGACGGCGACGATTCCAATAATCATTTTTATATTTTTGCGCCTTTGTAAACGGCGATTTCCGAGCCTTTCGCCATTAAAACCGATTTCGGACTTTCGTTCGTTAAAAAAGCGAATTTCTCGCCGTAAGTCGCGCCGAAATCAACCGCGATTTCCGCGTCGCTCGCTTCATACAAGCTCCATTTCGGATGCTCGACCTTGTATTCGTCCGTCCGGTTGGCGCCGCGTTTCGTGTAGCCCCAATAATGTTCGATGATAAAGGATTCGTGCGAATCCTCAAAAGGAACGCCGATTTCGTTTTGAAAATTAACTTTTATTTGATTGGTTCTGCCGCGTTTCAGCCAGCGATAAATTAACTCGTTTTCGCGCTGTTCGTGACGCATCTGCCAGGTTTCGTAAGGCTCGCCGTAAGCGTAGCGCGCCACATAGGCAATCGCGCGGCGCGGCACGATTTCCTTGATGAAAACCACGCCGCGTTTCGTTTCATTTTCGACTTCTCTTTTGACGTAGAACCGCAGATTGACTTCCAGAAAATTTGTGTGAAACGGAATTCTGAAACCGAGCACGCGCGTGTCGAAAAACTTGAAAGCGACGAGGCTGACGTAGCATTCGCCGTTCCAGAAATCGAGCGTCGTGCCTTTCGGGACAAATTCTTCCAGAAGCTTCGGCTCAACCGGATAATTCGCCATCACCAAATCGAGCCATTTTGCGGTTAAGAATTTTTTCATAATCCGAGCATTTACCGGCAGGCAGAGAAGGCAGTAAGCGGAAGGCAGTCGGGTTTTGAAATTCAACGGCGAATGCTCGAATCTATTACTGCTTTCCGCCCGCTGCTTTTTGCCTTCTGACTTACACGGCGACGGGCGCGGCGATTTTGCCGTGCGATTGATAGCCTTCGAGCTGTAAGTTTTCGTATTTGAAATTCAATAAACCTTTCAAGCCTTTTAAATTTTCCGCGTTTTTCAATTCCAGTTTCGGCAGCGGCAAAGGCTCGCGCTTTAAAAGCTCTTCGACCTGTTCCAGATGATTTGAATAAATGTGCAAATCGCCGAAAGTGTGTATGAATTCGCCGACTTGTAAATCGCAGACGTGCGCGATTAAATGCGTCAAAAGCGCGTAAGATGAAATGTTGAACGGAACGCCCAGAAAGGCGTCCGCGCTTCTTTGATAAAGCTGGCAATGCAGCGTTTTCTCGTTCTCGATTTTGAATTGAAACAGCGTGTGGCACGGCGGCAGAGCCACTTCGTCGCAGGTCGCCGGATTCCAGCCCGTGACAATCAAACGGCGCGAATTAGGATTCTTTTCAATTTCACGAATCAACCTTTCAATTTGGTCGACGCCGTTCATCTGCGGATAATCGCCGCCGAAGCTTCGCCACAGATAACCGTAAACCGGACCCAAATCGCCTTCTTCGCGCCCGAAACGCGCGGTTTGTTCCGGCGTTGCCCATTCCTGCCAGATGTCCACGCCGCGCGCGCGCAGATTTTTTTCGCTCGTGTCGCCGCTTAGAAACCAGGCTAATTCTTCAAATATCCAACGAAACGGCACGCGTTTCGTCGTCACGATCGGAAAGCCCGCGCCCAAATCGAAACGCGTTTGATAACCGAAAACCGAAATCGTGCCGACGCCGGTGCGGTCTTCGTGGCGCGCGCCTTTATCTAAAATATGCCGTAAAAGTTCCTGATATTGTTTCATCTGAATTTGTGGAAATTTCTGCTTAAAGTTACCATATTAAATCCGTAAATCGTAAATCGTGAATCGTGAATCGCAGAAGATTTCGATTGGCGATTTATGATTTACGATTCACACCGAATCTATGGCAAATAAACTGGAAGTCAGCTTCAACTCGCCGCAGTGCGGCTGGATGTCAATCGGTTTTGACGACGGCTTATCCGAGTTTCACACGACGACCGCCTACACGCCGCATTCGCGTGCATTGTCGGAAATTCTGCGAGGTCTTTCGGCTTTGCTTACCGCCGAGACGCCTAAAGACGAATTTGTCGTCGAGTGGAGCAGAAATCCCGAAGCATACAATTTATATTTTAAGCGTGACGCCGACCGGGTAAATTTTAAGGTGATTGAATATCCGAGCTTTAACCGTCTGGAAACCGAAGGCGAGACGGTTTTTTCTTACAGCGGAAACGTAAAGGAATTTTGCCAATCCTTTTACGAAACCTTTCAAAGGCTTTACGAAGACCGCGACACGGACGAATTCGAGTTTCACTGGCGACAGGCTTTTCCGCTCGCCGAATATGAAATTTTTGAATCCAATCTGAAATCCGCACGAGCTTAATCTTCGAGATGAGTAAGAATTTTGTTCAGAATTTTTATCGCTTTGCCGATTATTGGCAGGTTTGCTCGCGGGCTGATGGGAAATTGACGAACGGCTTCACGAATCCCGGCGTTCCTTGCACAACTCGGTAAATAAGAATACGATTTAGCCACGAACAGACACGAAAATACACGAAATTTTTAAATTATTTTTCGTGTTCTTTCGTGTTTTTTCGTGGCTGAGTAATAATGAAAGAAAAGCTTTTAGATTTTTTAGCCTGCCCGACGTGCGGCGGCGACATTCTGCTCGCTTACGCGGGCAAATACGAAGACAGAGAAATTATCGAAGGCATTTTGTCGTGCAAAAAATGCCTTCGCGAATATAAAATCGCGCGCGGCGTTCCGCGTTTTGCGGATTTATCGAAAATCGAGCAGGACAAAGCCGACACCGCCGAAAGTTTCGGCTGGCAGTGGACGCATTTTACGCAGGCGGACGAAAAATACGCCGAGCAGTTTTTAGGCTGGCTGCAGCCGGTCAGGGAAGATTTTTTTAAAGATAAAATCGTTCTGGAAGGCGGCTGCGGCAAAGGTCGGCATACGAGTTTGGCGGCAAATTGGGGCGCGCGGGAAGTCGTCGGGATTGATTTAAGCGCGGCGGTCGAATCGGCGTTTCAGGCGACGCGCGCATTGCCGAACGCGCACATCGTCCAGGCGGATATTTTCAGATTGCCTTTCAAACGCGCTTTCGATTACGCTTTCTCGGTCGGCGTTCTGCACCACACGCCCGACCCGAAAAGCGCGTTTCTGTCGCTCGCCTCGAAAGTGAAAAAAGGCGGGCACATCTCGGCGTGGATTTACGGCGCGGAAAACAACGAATGGATTACGCGCTACGTCAACCCGATTCGCGAGAGCTTCACGTCGAAAATCAGCCAGCCGACGCTTTATCAGCTTTCAAAACTTCCGACGCTCGGCGTTTTTCTCGCTTCGAAACTGGTTTACAAACCTCTGGACAAAACGCCGTTCGGGAAAAAGCTTTTTTATCACCAATATCTGACTCATTTAGGCACATTCGGCTGGCGCGAGCAGCATAATATCGTCTTCGACCATCTGGTTGCGCCGACGGCGTTTTATATTTCGCGTGCGGAATTTGAAGATTGGTGGAAAGAAATTAACGCGCAGGATGTCGAGATTATCTGGCATAATCAAAATTCCTGGTGCGGTTTCGGAAGGATAATTTAGAGACAGGAAATTTATCGGAGGCATATATGTCCTTTAATTTTATTGACCTTGACGAATTTAGAGATTTAATGAGTGAAGAAATCAAATTTGACCTCGAAAACAACTCTTTGTATTTGAGTAATGGCTTAAGTTCGCGCGGGCGCAGTTTGTGGCAGCAATTGCTGACCGAGGCGATTCTCAGGCACGATGAAGTCTGGCTAACCGGGCAAATTAGAAATCAGGATTTGCTGAATCCGACTGAAAGTTATCAAAGAAACGGAGAAACATTGCTGCGCAACACGCGGAAAAATGCGCCTGAATTACTTGCAGAAGGCGAATTTAATAAATTTTATGCGCGGGCGGTTTGCCGAAAGGCAATAGACAGCGGGAAACAGATTAGAATTTACCGAGCCAGAGAATCAAATAAACCCAGACCGGAGTCTGAACAAAAGATTGGTCAAATTCTTGACCCGCAAAGTCTGTTAGAAGATTTGCGAGCGAACAAAACTGCTGAAACCTTTTTCGGCGTAGCTTTAATCAATTCGGGTTTAAGCGTGACAATTGCAGATATTGATTAAAAGTCGTAATAAAAACAGAGATTGTAAAAAAATTATAAAGTATGAGATTCGACAAAGGCATTAAAAAAAAATATCGCCGTTCAATCGAAGACGCTTTTGCGACGATTCTCGACAAAGGCAACGATTTTCATCGAGAGATGATTGAAACCATTATCGAATCGAAGATGCTCGTCTGCGTTTTTCCGGTTAGTAAAGTCAATGCTTCGGGCATCACCGGCGTGATAAATCCGCGCGAGACGAACGAGAAAATCGAATCGGAAATATTGAGTTTGCGCGAGGCGCTCGGCGAAGTTTTTATTACGATTGCCGAAGAAACTATCGACACCGGCGGTCAGCGCGGCTGCGAGGGAACTTTTGTGCACGAAGGTCGTCACGCTTTCGATTTTGCGCAGACGATTGCGAGCTTTTCCGATTCCGCCGTCAATCCTTTGAGCTTGTACGACCCGACGCTTTACGAGCTTGAATGGCAGGCGCATAAAACGGCGGGCGATTATATGCTGCAAATCGACCGCGACGAATATTTGCAGGAAGGTTTGGATTTAATGATTCTGTCGCGCGGCGCTGACGGCAGATGTTTTGTCGATGACGAAGGCATCAAGCGCCGCCTGCGCGAAAGCTACGGGCTGGAAGAAGGCGGCAACCCCGGCAACTCGGTCAGCCGGATGTTCGGGCTGCGGCAAAGATAATCAGCCGTTTTCCGCGTTTGAAGAGTTAAATACTTTTCCGGTAAAATCTCGTTTTTGCCGAAGAATCGCCGCCTCCGAAAAAAGCGTTGATTTTTTCGGAAACCGCGTTTTGTGTCACAATAAATTTATGAGTTCGGCTTTACCGCAGGAAATGCAGCAGCACACTTACGCCATTATGAACCGCGTCGAGGATTCACACTGGTGGTTTGTCGGGCGGCGTTTGATTCTGGAAAGCTTTTTGCGGCAGATTCGTTCTGCCCTCGGCAACGAGAACTCGGCACTGAAAATTCTCGACGTCGGCTGCGGGACGGGCGCGAATCTGGAAATGCTCGCGCAGTTCGGCGCGGCAGAAGGCGTCGATGTTTCCGACGACGCCCTGGAATTCTGCCGCGCCAAGGGTTTGAAAACGCATAAAGGCTTGGCGGAAAAATTACCGTTTGCCGACGAAAGCTTCGATTTGGTCACGGCTCTGGATGTCGTCGAACACCTTGACGACGACGTTGCCGGATTAAAGGAGATGCACCGTGTTTTGAAATCGGGCGGGCGGACGCTGATTTTTGTTCCGGCGTTTATGTGGCTCTGGGGCGTGCAGGACGACATTTCCAATCACCGGATTCGCTACACCAAAAAACAAATTGTCGAACGACTCGAAAAAGCCGGTTTTGAAATCGAACGCGCGACCTACGCCAACTGGACGTTTTTCACGCCGATTCTGGCGGGCAGAACGCTGATGAAGATAACCGGAATCAAGCCCGAATCGGAAAACAACGTGAACGTTTCCGCGCTGAACGGCGTTTTCGGCAAACTTTTCGGCGCGGAACGTTTCTGGCTGAAAAATTTCGATTTCCCGTTCGGCGTCTCCGTCGTCATCGTCGCGAAAAAATGAGAACCGCCTGTTTTGCTTTGTTAGCTGTATTTTTTCGGCGGAAAGCAGTAAATTATTACATTTGCGATTTAGATGGAAATGATTTCAGTGCAAACCGAGCTTGCCGACTTATCAAAAACCGCGCCGACGCCCGAATTATCGCTTTTTCTGCCCGTCCTGAACGAGGAAGAAAATCTGCGCCCGATGCACGCGAAGATTCACGAAGCGTTGCAGTCATTGGGCAAAACGGCGGAAGTCATTTACGTCGACGACGGCTCGTCGGATAAATCTCTGCAAATTTTAAAGGAAATTGCGGCGGAAGACGAAAAAGTTCGGGTTATTTCGCTGCGCAGAAATTACGGGCAGACAGCCGCGATGAGCGCCGGAATCGACGCGGCGAAAGGCGAAATTCTGATTCCGATGGACGCCGATTTGCAAAACGACCCGAAAGACATCGCGCGGCTGCTGGAAAAATTAAACGAAGGTTACGACGTCGTCTCCGGCTGGCGAAAAAATCGACAGGACAAGCTGGTTTCGCGCAAAATTCCGTCGCAAATCGCCAATAAAATCATCTCGTGGATTGGCGGCGTTCCGCTGCACGATTACGGCTGCAGCCTGAAAGCCTACCGGCGCGAAGTGATTCAGGACGTGCGGCTTTACGGCGAGATGCATCGCTTTATCCCGATTTACGCGAGCTGGGCGGGCGCGCGCGTCACGGAGATTCCGGTTGACCACCACGCGCGGACGCGCGGCGTATCGAAATACGGAATTTCCAGAACAATTAAAGTCGTTTTCGATTTGATGACGATAAAATTTATGGCTTCGTATCAAACGAAACCGATTTACGTTTTCGGCACTTTTGGAATGATTGCGTTTCTGTTTTCGATAATCGCCGGCATCTGGGCTTTCTTTTTGAAATTTGTCGAAGGCGTTTCGTTTATTTTGACGCCGCTGCCGATAATTGCGATTGTGATGCTCGCCATTTCCGTGCAGTTTTTTTTGATGGGACTGCTGGCGGAGATGCTCGTCAGAACGTATCACGAATCGCAGAATAAGGCGATTTACACGGTGCGCGAGCGAATTGGATTTAAGGAATAAAAATCTCTGCTTGATTTATCGCTTATTTTTGGCGCTAGTATTATGAATTCGCTGGTTAATTGTTACGTTTTCTAAAGTCGAATCATTAATTATTATTGTTTGTGAATCAGCAGGCGCAACCGGCTTAACTTTCTCTTCTGTGGTCGAGGACAATCTTGCGATTAATTTCATTTTTTCCGGTAAGCCGCCGCCAGCCAGTATCGACAAGGTTAAACCGACAAGAATCACTAATTTAGCAATTGCCGACAATTTACTTGTTGAGCCGGTTTCCAAAGAGATAACTTGTTGGGCATTTTTAATGTCTTGGTCGTCGAACATATTTTTAATCTCCTATTCTATTGGCTGAATATCGAACGATGCCGTCGCTGTTTTGCTGCCGGTCGGAAACAGGGTAAACATATAAACTCCTTTTTCCAAGTCGACTTGTTTCGCCTGTTTCGTTTTGCCGTCAAACCTGAGAATAATATCTTCTCGATTCTGTCTTTGCAAAATTATGTAATGGCAGGTGTTATCCGTCACTTTAACTTCGTATTTTTTCGATGCGACGATATTTACCTGATAGCCGACTACATTTCCGACTTTATAAATTTTCGGATTTTTAATAACCGGCTTCGCAGGTTTATCGCTCGAATGACCGTCGCTTTCAATAGGTAACCAATAAGCGTAAACAGCAAAGCCGAACATTGAAACAGCCAGCAAATACCATTTCGTGTCCTTTTTCAAGGACTTTTTCAGGTTCGAAAAGCTTATTTTAACTTCAAACTCGTCTTTTCCCATTACTGCCTCCTCGACTTTAAATCTGAAATACAATGCAAGGGAGCCGATACTGTTAAATTTGCGTTTAGACCAATTGCCTATCTTAGTATTTAAAACTCTACTCAATCTACTCAACAATTATTTTTCACTCTCGAAAATTCGCTTTCGCAAGACACCGGCGAATTTCACTCTGAAAGAGTTTGCCACCTAATTTGAACTCTGATAGAGTTGTTCTGCTTTTTACATCTTCAACTATGAATTCATCGTAAGTTCTATGCCCCTGGAAAACCTAACTGCCGAAATAGCTGATTTTATCTCGCTTATAAAAAAAATCGCTAAAGAAAACAACCTCTCTCTCGACAACGCCCCTTATTACATCGAAGAGATTCTTTATGGCGCTGCCGGAAAGTCCAAGAGTGGTCAATTAAGCAATATTATTTCAGGTTCCAAATATGGTGATATAAGTTGGTTTATCGCTTTATTTGCTGCAATTAATCACGGCGGGGAAATTCCGAAAGCAAAAGACGTAAACATAAGAGATGTTCAAAAATGGTTGATTTACTGGCTTGCCGGAGAGCTTGAGTGGGACAGAAAATCAAAGGAGAGTAAAACACGTCAGAAACCCTTCAAATATAATGAAGAATATTGGAATGTTTGGATGGATGCGGCTCGCAAACTCAAAGAAAGTGTAAAATATGCGGATTCGAGCAACAAACCCACATACACGTCAAAACTTCCGACGCTTAACTATTTCCCGGAAGCATTTGAACCTCTGACAATCATCACCGGAACCGGTCAGGCTATTCCGCCCGATAAAATTTCGGATATTTTTCGGGCAAACATCCGATTAAAAGATTTATTATTTCTGAATCAAATTCCTTTTTCCGGCAAGCCTCTGATTGTTCCTGACAGATTGCTGGTTGATATGAAACTGGCTGAGAGAGTCAAAAGATTCGGGCGAACGAATTTGTTACTCATCGGCGGACCCAAAGTTAATGCGGTTACCAGAAAATTCTGTAAGTATGGTTTTTTTCGTTTTCAATTTGATGAAAAAGAAAAGCAATTTCAAGACCTTTATGACAGCTTAAATGATGAGGAAACCAAAAACGAGTTTTTTCCAAAGCCTAATTATGTAAAACTCTTCTTCAGATTTTTAGAAAATCCCAGTTCTACTCCCGATGAAAATTCCTTTAAAAATCTGGTCGGCAACAAAGAAACCAGAAATAAACTCTATCAAAGAGCAAAAGAACTGAGAGAAAAACTGGGTTCCCAGAATGAACGATATGAAGAAATTGTGGATATTTTTTTACCGAACGGGTTAATAGACCCTATCAGAAACAATTGTCATACGCCGAAAAGTACTTTTGATAGAGACAACTTACTTATAACAATTGCTCCCAACCTTTGGAATAATGATAAGGATAATGAATCATTCGAAGGTTATAAAGGCGAATATGTTTCTATAATTGTTGCCGGTATAGATGTCCTCGGCACTTGCACAGGCATTAAGAAACTTTCTGAATCTGAAAGCTTCGAAGCTCGTCCGCTCGGAGGATTTCTTGAAGCCGATTTTGGCAACTCTGATTTGGAATACGACAAATTTTTCCACAGCAGTTGTTCCTGGAGCAATACCTTAACGCCGGAATATACAATCGGAGAATTTATCAAAAGCGTAGAAGAAAAAATATCTATCGAAGAGGTTATCAAAAAAGCAGGAGGAGAAAAATCTATTGAACAAACAATCGGAAAGGAAATCGGGGAAGGATTTGCTAAAATAAGAGAGACAACAGATTTGAACTTCTATCTTAAGTTTCTTAAAAACTTTTCGAGCTAGATATAATTACTCACAAATCTAAAATGTGCGGAATAGCGGGTTGGGCAAATTTAGAAAATAAATCTTCTTTAGAAAATAAATCTTCGGGCGAAGCCGTTCTGCACGCGATGTGCGAACGGATGAAGCATCGCGGTCCCGATTCCGAAGGACTGTGGACGAGCGAGGCGGCGGCGCTCGGAATGCGCCGGCTTTCTATCATCGACTTGCAGACGGGCGAACAGCCTTTCTGGAACGAAGATAAAACGGTGGTCGTCGTGATGAACGGCGAGATTTATAATTTTCGTGAATTAAGAAAGGATTTGGAGCGGCGCGGTCACGAGTTTCACAGCCATTCCGACACGGAGGTTTTGCCGCATCTTTACGAGGAGTACGGCTCAGGACTCGTTGAACATCTGAACGGAATGTTTGCTTTCGCGCTGTGGGATTTGTGCCGCCGGAGACTGCTGGTCGCCCGCGACCGTTTCGGCGAGAAACCGCTTTATTACTGCGTATTTGCCGGCAAATTGATTTTCGCCTCCGAGCCGAAAGTTCTTTTGCGGCATCCGGCGGTCGAACCGGAAATCAATACGGAAGCATTTCGTCAATACCTTTCTTTCGATTATGTGCCCGCGCCGCTTTCGATTTACAAAAATATTTATAAACTTCCCGCCGCGCATCTTTTAACCGTCGAAAACGGCGAAGTGAAAACGCGCCGATACTGGAATCTGACCTTTCATAAAAACGGCAATACGCCGTCGGTTGAAAATGCCGCCAAAGAATTGCGCGAAATTATTTCCGACGCCGTTCGGATGCGTTTAGTGTCCGATGTTCCGCTCGGAATTTTGCTTTCGGGCGGCGTCGATTCTTCGACCGTCGCGGCTTTTGCGACGCAGCACGCGACGGAAAAGGTCAAAACATTTTCTATCGGTTTCGAAGAAGATTCGTTTGACGAGTCAAAATTTGCCCGGCAAGTTGCCGAACATCTGGGAACGGAACATTACGAAGATAAATTGAGCGTTGAAAAAGCGGCGGATTTGATTTCCGAAATCGGAAACTGGCTTGACGAGCCGATGTCGGACGGCTCTCTGATTCCGACTTTTCTGCTTTCCCGTTTCGTTCGCAGATACGTTACAGTGGCGCTCGGCGGCGACGGCGGCGACGAAATTTTTGCCGGTTACCCGATGTATTTCGGGCATAAAATGGCGCGCGTTTACGACAGATTGCCGCGCTTTCTGCGCGCGCATCTGATTGAACCGATGGTCAACAATCTGCCCGTTTCGACAAAAAATCTTTCGTTTGATTACAAGGCGAAACGTTTTGTCGCGGCTTCGAAATACGACGCGGTCACGCGTCATCATTCGTGGTTCGGCTCGTTTTCGATTGACGCGCAAAACGATTTATTGGCGAAAGACGTTCTGGCGTCAACTTCGGGCGATATTTATAAGGGCGCGAAGGATTTATTAAAAATTACCAACGCTTTGGATGAAATCGAACAGATGCAGTTTCTCGATATGAATTTTTATATGGCGGAAGATATTCTGACGAAAGTAGACCGCGCTTCGATGGCTGTTTCGCTGGAAGTCCGCGCGCCGTTTCTCGACCCGCGCGTCGCCGAATACGCGGCGCGCCTGCCGCTGGAATACAAGCTCAAAGGCAGCAAAGGCAAATATATTCTGAAAAAAGCGGTCGAGGATTTACTGCCGAAAACGATTTTGCAGCGTCCGAAAAAAGGTTTCGGAATTCCGATTGCCGAATGGCTGAAAGGTCGTCTAAATCCGCTTCTGCACGATTTGCTCGCGCCGGAAAGATTGAAGAATCAAGGTTTATTCGAAGCCGGTTTTGTGCAGAAACTCATCAAGGAACACGAAACGAGCGCGGCTTCGCATCACAAACAGCTTTGGACTCTGCTGGTTTTTCAATTGTGGTTCGATAATTTTTTGGAAAAGAATTAGCTATAGAAGACACAAAGAAGACTGAGAAATTAATTTATTTTTTCTTGGTGAACGCTGCGTCTTCTGTGGCTAATTTTTCTTTACCGAATAAACCGAAAATCTGCCTTTCTCGTCGTACTCGTAATTTTTAAAATTCATTCCCGCTTTTTCCAGAACGTGAATCGAAGCCGAATGCACGTCATCGACCGTCGCAAAAACTTCCGGTAAATTCAATTCCTGAAAGGCAAACCCGATTATCCGGCGGGCGATTTCCGTCGCGTAGCCTTTGCCCCAAGCCTTTCGGTTAAGAAAATAAACGAATTCCCAATCTTCTTTACGCGCCGGGCGCGGGTAAATTCCGGCGTGCCCGACGTAAGCGGAATCTTCCCTGGCAAAAATCGCCCAGATATTAAAATTCTGCGGGTAAAGCTTTTCAAAAAGCTTCTGCCAGAAGGCTTCGGCTTGCTCTTTGGTCAACACGCCGTCGCCGACATATTTCATTACCGCCGCGTCGGTAAAAAGCGCGATAAAATCCGGTTTATCTTTTTCGGCGTAGCGCCTTAAAATTAATCTCTCGGTTTCCATAATTAAAAAACCGGCGCCTTTCAAAAAGCGCCGGCTTAAAGCTTAATTTTTCAAAGCAAATTTATTGAACTATCGAGAATTTCGCATTCGTGCCTTCGACTTTATTTTTGTCGTTGACGCGGTCGCGAATCGAAATTTTGATTTCGTATTCGCCAAGCGGCAGCATTGTCGTCGGCAGCAGACGCGCAATCGTCAGACGCTGTCCCGAATCGCTCAAGCCCTGCCAGTCTTCTTTCTGCCGGAAAACTTCCTTGCCGTCTTTCAGCAGAACATAATCGACGTCAACCGACGGGCGCAGCGTCGTCTGGTCGATTCCGGCATTGTAAATCTGCATATAAATGCCGACTTCCTGACCTCTTTTGTAAACGCCCGTCAGATTCGGAACAACCTTTGCGTTTCCGACGACAAACATACTGCCGATGTCTTTTTCAGTCGTCGAATAAAGCTTTGAAGCCAGAATCAGGCTCGAAGCCGAGAGTTTATCCGCCTCGTATTTCGGAACGGTAAAACCGAGCGTGCGAATGCCGCGACTGCCCGAAGAAACGTCGCGGACGACGACATCAACTTTATAGGTTCCGGGCGTTAGAGCGATGGCTTTTTGATAAATAGATTTTCGGTCTTTTGCTTCGGCAAGTTCGGTAGGCGAAGCGTTGGTCGTGACCGAATCTTCGAAAATGCCCGAACGCTTTCCGGCAACTGCCGTGATGCGTCCGAAAATGTTCATTCTCGCCGTTTCAAGCCCGCCGATTTGTTCAAAAACAAGCTCTTTATTATCGGTTTGAATCGTAAACGCCGTCACTACGCGCTCGTCCGACTGGCGGAAGAAATCCACGCGCAAATCAAAATCCAGCGGATTGTTGTCGATGACCGGAGATTCCAGATTAGCCTGCAAATCACTGAATTTAACCTGCGGCGGGCGCTGAAGATTGGCAATAATTTCCATACGGCGGAACGGATTATCCTGTTCGCGCATAAAATTCTGCCCGATTCCCTGATTGCGCTGCGATTTATCGCTCAAGCCTAATTGTTCGGCGGTCGTCAGACCAGCGCCGGGAACCATCGCCATAGCGTCTTTTTCATACGGCGAGCGAGCGATGCGATATTCGCCCGTTCCGGTCGGGTCGACAAATTCGACTTCGATTCCTTCGCCGACGCTGTCGAGGTGACGATAAAACCAAACCTCAAACGGGTAAGTCGTCGTCGAGCCGCCGCCTTCGTAGCTCGGACGGTCGTAAGCGCCGCCGGACGGATGCGATTCGACGGAATCCGGTTTACCGAATGTGATATAGACGCGCCCGCGGTCGCTTTTCCAGCCGGGAATGCCCGAAGAGAAATGCTCGTTTGCATAAGCGATGCGTTCGTAAAACTCTTCACGATATTCGTTTTCTTCGGTATCGGGATTCGGGTCGCGGCGACGCCAGAAGTTTTCGATAAAATTTTCGCGCTCTTCGTCGGTCGTCAGTTTAAGGAACGCTTTCCTTTCGTCTTTGGTAATGATATACGCGACGTCTTTGCTGACCCAGTCACGGTAAGCTTTATTAGCCGGTTCCTTTTTAACGTTTCTGGGTTTGTCTGACGGATTCTGGCTCGGATTTTTTTCCGGCTGCGCAAATGCGGCGGAAACTCCCGAAGCTAAAACGAATCCGGCTAATGCAAAATTACGAATTAAACTTTTAGGCATTACGGTCAACTCCTTCCAATTCTCACAACAAAACTTTAATTTTCCCGCTTTTTCAATGAATGAATACTTAAGATAGATTTTAGATGGTAATATTCAATAGTTCAAGATGATGTAAATGATAGAAACGGTTGCCTGAAACCAGAGTGTTTTTATCGTTTAAATTTTCTCCGGCTGACGTTTTCTGCCGAAAAACCAGGCGATAAAAATCGAGATTAGATATAAAACCATCATCGGCGTGGCAAAAAGCATCAAATTCGGAACGTCGCCGGTCGGCGAGACGACCGCCGCGACGATTAAAATTATAACAATTGCCAGGCGCCAGCTTTTTATTAAAAAACCCGCCGAAACCAGCCCGATTCGCGCTAAAACATAAGTTATCGCGGGCATCTGGAAAATAATTCCCATTGCCAGCATAATCAGCGTTATAAAATCGAAGTAATCGGTCGCGCGCAGCATCAGGCGAAAATCCTCGCCGAGTCCGAGCAGATATTTGACCGCCGGCGGAAACAAAACGTAATAAGCGAAAGCCGCGCCGAGAACAAACGAAATCGTCGAAAGACCGATAAACGGCGTCACGTAACCGCGCTCGTGGCGGTAAAGCGCGGGCGAGATAAATCCCCAAACCTGCAACAATAAAAACGGAATGGAAAGCGCAATCGCCGCATAAAGCGAAACCGTCACGTAGAGCGTGAAAGTTTCCTGGACGGTCGTCACCATCATTCTTGCTTCCGCGCTTGGCTCAGCCGTCCCCGGCACTTCAATGTTTACCGGAAGCTTGATACCTTTCGGAATTATCGCGTTACTTGTAAAAATAGGCTCATCCGTAAATAGTATGCGTTTTCCATCAGCGTCTTTGGCAACTATCGCCTGGACGCTTGTTCCGGGCAAAATCTCGCTGACGCCGAGCCTCGTTGATCTATCGAAAACATATCGTCCCGTATCGCCTTCGTTCAAAGCCGAAATCGTCAAAACCTTTTCTTCGCCGGTTTTTCCTTCGATGGGGATTTCTCTCTGCTGCGCTTGCCTGAGCGCTGCCAGAACCGGAACGGCGAGAAAATTATAAATTCTATCGGAAGAAAACCAGCAGAAAATAAAAGCGACGGCGATAAACAAAACGGCGCGAATAAGACGGCGGCGCAGTTCGTCTATATGTTCCAGAAAGGACATCTGTGAGCCTAATTGGTTTTCGGGGTTTTCAGCTTCGGAACTCATTAATTCAAATTATAACCAATCCTGCTTGTTTGTGGAGGAATTCGTTGCCGCAGTCTCCGTTTTGACCGTTTCATTTATCACCTGAGGATTTTCATTTGGCGAAAGATTGGAAAAATCCGCTTGGCTGATTTCCTTAATTTCAGGCGCGAGAATTTTGTTTTCGGTGATGGTTGTAGTTTGGCTGTATTTAATTTCCGCAAGCACTTGATTTTCACCCAGCGGGTCTTTAAAAAAAAGTTTTTCTTCTTCTTCAACGATAGCTTCTCTTTCCCAGGTGCTTCTGAATTCCTGTCCGGCGCGTTTAAATTCAGCCATCGTCTTGGCGATTGTCTTTGCCATCTGCGGCAGTTTTCGCGGTCCGAAAACAATAAGAGCAATCAACCCGATAAGTAATAATTCGGACGTTCCGATTGATTCCAAAATAAATAGATACAACTTCTTAAACCTCTCAAAACTTACGCAATCAATCCAGTGATTTGAATTTCAGACTAAAGCTCCAACTTGAAATTTAAACGTAAACTGCTGCAAGTACGGGATTTACGTCAATCCACTTCTATCAAAAAATCACCCGTTAATTCTACTTTACCAATTATCACCGCATTTTCAACTTTATTGATTAAGCGTTGCGCTTTTTCTTCTTCCAGACTGATTAATAAACCGCCTGCCGTTTGCGGGTCAAATAAAGCGCTTTGCATTTGCGGCGTTACGTTTTCCGCAAAGTCGATAGTTTCACCGACATAGACGCGATTATTTTTATCGCCCCTGGTCAACATTTTTGCATTGATAAGCTCAATCACGTCCGGCAGCAATGGAACTTTTGTCGAATCAATTTTAAATGTAACCCGGCTTGCCTTTGCCATCTCGAAGGCGTGACCGAGCAGTCCGAACCCGGTTATATCCGTGCAGCCGTTTGCGCCGACTTGCTGCATAATATTAGATGCCTCAGCAGCCGAGGTCGTCATTGTTTTTATCGCCAGCTCGACCGTTTTTTCAGAAGCTTTTTGAAATTTAACGCCCGTGCTAATTACTCCGGTTCCGATAGGTTTTGTCAGAACCAGGACATCGCCCGCTTTCGCTCCTGAATTTTTAATAACCTTATCCGGATGAATAATTCCGGTGACGGCATAGCCAAATTTGATTTCCTGGTCATCGACTGAATGACCGCCGATGACGACTACATTTTCAGAATTCATCATTCGCTGTCCGCCCAGCAGAATTTTCCCTAAAACGTCCCAATCGCCCTTTTGCGGATAACAGACTATTGAAAGCGCCGAAATCGGCTTTCCGCCCATCGCATAAATATCATTGAGCGAATTTACCGCTGTAATCTGCCCGTAAACTTCCGGATCATCGGCGATAGGTGTAAAGAAATCAACGGTTTGCACCAGAGCAAGCGAATCTGAAATTCGGAACACACCGGCATCGTCAGACGTTTCAAATCCTACGATTACGTCTTTTGAAAAACCTTGTGATGGAAGTTTGCTCAAAACTTGAGCTAAATCGCCCGGTGCGAGTTTTGCCACTCAACCGGCACAGGAAACCATTTCTGTTAATCTTTTATTCATTGCAATCCTTTAAATTTATAAATTTACTGATTTTTCACTAGAATTTGATAAATTCTGTCCAGTTCCGATTCACTGTAATATTCTAATTCAATTTTTCCGCCGGTTCCTTTTCCATCAGGAATTATTCTGACTTGTGTTCCGAAATATCGCCGAAGTTTCGTTTCCGCCGCTTTATGATTTGCATTTTCTTTTACATTAACTTCTTTGTTTGCAACAGTTCCTTTATTTTTAGACAACCTCTTAATTGCTCTTTCGGCTTCTCTTACCGATAAAGAATATTCAACGATATTTTTTGCTATGAGACGTCGAACATCATTATCGTCAACCATCAGTAAAGCTCTGCCATGACCGGCAGTAATTTTTTCTTCTTCGACTAACCTTTGAATGTCATCAGGTAATTTCAATAAACGTAGATATGTTGTAATGGCAGTCCGGTTTTTACCCACCCTGTCTGCCAGCATTTCCTGAGTCAAACCAACCGTGTCAATCAATTTTTTGTAAGCTTTTGCTTCTTCTATCGCATTTAGTTCCTGACGCTGAATATTTTCAATTAGCGCCAACTCTAATAATTTATCATCGCTTACCTCTCGAACCACTGCCGGAATTCTATGTAATCCTGCACGCTGTGCTGCTCTCCAGCGCCTTTCGCCAGCGACAATTTGGTATCTTCCGCCTCGTTTTCTAACTACAATTGGTTGAACTATACCGTTTGAACGAATAGATTGTGCCAGTTCGTCTAAATTAGATTCCGTAAAACGAGTGCGCGGCTGTTCTGAATTAGGTTCTATTAAGTCCAGATCCAAATCGATAAACTCATCATTTTCTTTTTTAACTGATTCTTCCCCGAGCAGGGCGCTTAATCCTCTACCTAATGCCTTTCTGTTCATGACTTAATATCTCCTTTGCAAGCTGTATATAACTTTCCGCCCCGCGCGAGCGAATATCATATAAAATGATAGGTTTTCCGTAACTTGGCGCCTCTGCGAGTCTTACGTTTCGTGGAATTACGGTTCTTAATACCTGCTGTCCATAAAAGTCGCGCAAATCTTTCGCAACCGCTGCTGAAAGATTTGTTCTCTCGTCATACATTGTTAATAATAAACCTTCTATTGTTAACTGCGGGTTTAATCCGCGCCGGAGACGAGCGAGAGTGTCAAATAACTCGGTGACGCCTTCTAAAGCAAAATATTCACATTGAATTGGGACAAGTAATGAATCAGCGGCTGTTAATCCGTTAAGAGTCAATAATCCTAATGACGGCGGACAATCAATAATTATAAAATCATAATCATTTCTAATACTCGCAAGCAATTCTTTAAGTTTAAACTCGCGATTGCTCATATCTACTAATTCAACTTCCGCGCCGGCAAGATTTTTATCGGCAGGTAATACCTTTAATAAAGGAAGTTCTGTCGGCAAAATTATATTCTCTATGCTTTCATTACCAACAATTATATGGTAAAGCGTCTTTCGGTTTTGCGAGCGCGGTACGCCTGAACCTGAAGTAGCATTTCCCTGCGGGTCTGTATCAACCAATAAAACTTTTTTTTCCTCAACCGCCAAGCCGGCGGCAAGATTTATTGACGTAGTTGTCTTACCGACTCCGCCCTTTTGATTGGCTACTGCTATAATTTTTCCCATTTAGACTCTCTTAATTTATGAAGTTATTTTAGATAACTTATCATATACGACACCTCAAGTGCTAATTCATTATAAAAACGTGGAACGTGCCACATCACATTTCTATGTGGCACGTTCCACATAAGAGGACTAAAATTATAACTTAAGTATATTTCCTTGATTGATTATGAGCGGTTAAGTAAACCAATAACGTTGATAATGCAGCGGGCGTAAGACCATTTATTCGTCGAACATCAGCAAAAGTTTGCGGTTTGGCTCTCTCTAAACGTTCTATCATTTCACGCGAAAGCCCACTAATCACATTAAATTGAAAATCGTGAGGAAGTTTTAAATTATCATTGTGATTTAAACGTTCTGATACAGTATGCTGTGTTTTGATATATCCTTTATATAAAGAATCCGCCAAAGCAGACTCCAAATCAGGTATAGTGACTTCTGTTTTAACTGTTTCGGGCAATAGTCTATAAATAAAATCTGATTTTACTCCCTGACGTTGTGAGAGCTGAGAAAGAGTTATGGAATCGCCCAAATCAGAGTCTAATACTTGTGTGATTGATGCATATTCAATACTCGATCTTTTAAAGCGGGTATTATCCAGCAAATTTCGCAAAAGAGCGATTCTATCACGTTTCTTATTAAATCTTTCCCAATCAAAGTCTCCAATCAAGCCTAAATCCCGCCCCTTAGACATTAATCTTTGGTCAGCATTATCGTGACGCAGAGTTAATCGATATTCGGCACGTGAAGTAAAAATTCTATATGGCTCATCAACTCCATGCTGTATTAAATCGTCAATAAGAACTCCTATATAAGATTCATCCCGGCGAAGTCGAAAGATTTCACGTTTTGAAACTTGCAGTGCAGCATTAATACCTGCCATTAAACCTTGACACGCAGCTTCTTCGTAACCAGTTGTCCCATTGATTTGTCCGGCGAAGAAAAGCCCTTTTATTAGAGTAGTCTCTAAAGTAGGCTGTAATTGTCGAGGATCTACAAAATCATATTCAATAGCATAGCCCGGTCTAATTATACTTACTTCTTCAAATCCCGGAATCATTTTCAACAAATCCTGTTGAAGTTCTGCCGGAAGAGAGGTTGAAAATCCATTAAGATATATTTCATTTGTGTGATGCCCTTCCGGCTCAAGAAATAACTGGTGACGATTTTTATCAGCAAATTTAACGACTTTATCTTCAATTGAAGGACAATATCTCGGACCGATACCTTTAATTTTACCTGAGTAAAGAGGAGATTGATGCAGGTTATCACGAATTTTTTGATGGACGTTTTCGGTGGTGTAGCCTATATGACAAGTTATTTGTGGCTGTTCAATTTTATCCGTCGCAAACGAAAAGGCAACAGGATTTTCATCCGCTGGCTGCGGCTCAAAAGCGTTCCAATCGACCGTTCTACTGTCCAGTCTCGGGGGCGTTCCGGTTTTCAAACGACCGACAGGAAATCCAAGTCTTTTTAAACTCTCGGAAAGCTCAATAGCTGCCGGTTCTCCGGCACGACCGGCAGAAAATGTTCGACGTCCGGTATGAATAATTCCATTTAAAAATGTCCCGGTGGCTAATATTACTGTTTTAGATCTAAATCGACGCGTGTCTTGTAACTCAACGCCTATAATCCGGTTATTTTCAGTCAGCAAATCAATAACAATGCCTTGCCGAAGATGAAGGTTGGGCGTAGCTTCGAGAACCCGACGCATTTCGGTTCTGTATAAACTTCTGTCTGCCTGAGCACGCGGACTTTGAACAGCGGGACCACGAGAGCGATTGAGCAGCCGAAATTGAATGCCGGTCCTATCAATAACCCGCGCCATAATACCGCCGAGCGCATCTATTTCGCGGACGATATGTCCTTTAGCGATGCCGCCAATAGCAGGATTACAGGACATTTGCCCAATCAAATCAAGATTTATTGTTATAAGTGCCGTTTGAGCACCGAGCCTTGCCGAAGCAGAAGCCGCTTCACAACCCGCATGACCGGCACCAATTACAATCACTTCAAAAACTTCATCGAACCCCATAACTTACCTATTATAAATCACTTACCGATACAAAAGGTAGAAAATATTCGCGTTAGCATATCTTCCGTACTTGTTTCGCCCGTAATCTGCCCAAGCATCCGTAGAGCATTATGCAACCCGACTAAAACTATTTCCTCGCTAGTCTGTTTTTTCAGCAAATCGCACGATATTTTGATTTCAGACTCCGCGCGAACCAGCAAATCATAATGGCGCGCGTCTGAAACAAGAAAACTTTTGTTTTCAACATCTTGTGAGAGAAACGGTTCAAGTACAGCTTTTTTAAGAATCTCCATTCCTTCTCCTGTTTTCGCAGAAGTCAAAACGTATTTTGATTTTCCGCATTGAAAATCAAAATTTAATTCATTACCGTGCAAATCTACTTTATTTACCGCAATAATGTAATTCAAATCTTTGACCTCAGCCAAGACTTGATAATCATCGGTATTCAATCCTTCGGAATTATCTAAAACTACTATGATTAAATCGGCATCAGACAAAGTTCCCTTAGTCCGCTTTACTCCGATACTCTCGACTGTATCCGAAGTTTCCCGAAGTCCGGCAGTATCAATTAACGAAACAGGAATGCCGTCAATGCTCAAGCTCTCGTGTAGACTGTCACGTGTCGTTCCGGGTATATCCGTTACAATTGCTCTTTCGTAACCAATCAAACCATTGAAAAGACTAGACTTACCAACATTAGGGCGACCTATCAAAGCAACTTTTAGACCTTCTCTGAGCAGTCTTCCGGCTTGAAAAGTAGATGCCATTCGTTCGATTTTTTTCGCGATTTCAAGCAGTTTTATTTTAATATTATCTGCTTGAAAAGAAGGCAAATCATCTTCGACAAATTCGAGAGTTGATTCCAGAACGACTATGACATTTAATAAATCATCTTTTAGAGGCTGCAATTGAATGGATAGTTCGCCGCGAAGTTGACGGACGGCTTGGCGCGCGGAAGCTATTGTTCGGGCATCTATCAAATCTCTAATAGCCTCGGCTTGACTCAAATTCAATTGCCCGTTGGACAATGCGCGCAGCGAAAACTCGCCGGCTTCAGCCATTCTCGCGTCCAGCTGCAAACAAATATCGATAATTTGCCTGATTATAACGGGCGCGCCGTGACAACTGATTTCAACGACATCTTCGCCCGTAAACGAATGCGGGCTTTTGAAATAAGTAATAATAACTTCATCAATTAACTCTTTCGACGAGAAATCATAAATCTTTTTGAGCGCGGCAAAACGAGCCTCGGGTGCGAAATCTTCGTCGCCGACGAGTTTTTTTGTGATATTAAGCGCATCGTCGCCGCTTAGACGAATAACGGCAAGACCGCTTCGTCCGAGAGGTGTGGCTAATGCGACAATCGTATCCATAAATCATAAAGAAAAAGGCAAAGGGAAAAGATTTCCTTCGCCTTTATCACTAAAATCGTTTTCCCAAAATTTATTTTAGCTGAACTCTCAGACGCCTGTCTCTGCCTGCGCCGATTGATTCGGTCGATAAATCCGTCTCGCTCTGCAAAGTCAAATGAATCACGCGCCTTTCGGTTGAATTTAAGTTACCGAACGTAAACGAGTTACCGGATTTTCTGACGTTCTGTGCCGCAAATCTTGCCATCGCCTGTAATTCGGCTTTTCTGGTTTGACGAAAACCGTCGGCATCACAAATAAATCGTTCGGTTCTATCAATATCCTTACCGAAAATCTGAAACAGCAAAACTTCCAGCGCATCGAGCAGCTCTCCGCTCTCGTTCAACAAAAAAGGAACGTCTTCGCCGGTCAGGTCAAAGTAGTAACCTTCGTCACCCTTCTCGGACGAAACGTTTAGGTCAAAACGAAAATCTTTTAAAATTTCTACCAAAAATTCTTTGGCGTTTTCCTGTATTTCAATCATTTTTACGGTGTCGAAAATTTCGGTTTAGCTTTTTTCGGAACTACTTCAATAACTTGTTCTTTCGGCGGCTCGTTCGTCTTATTCAAGCGATTAATAATAAATTGCTGAACAAAACTCACAATATTGCCGAAAAACCAGTAAAGCAAAAGTCCTGCCGGCGCGCCCCACATAACCCAGAGCATCATCAGCGGCATCATATAAGTCATCATTTTCTGCTGCATTTGCTGTTCGGGCGTTATTGCCGCCGTCGTCGGCGTTAAAACCATCGAGCCTGCCATCGAAGCGGCAAAAAGGAATTCGAGCAAATGCCAGGGGTCGCCCGCCGAAAGGTCCGGAAGCCACAAAAACGATGCCTGGCGAAAATCCAGCGAAATCGTTACGGCGACGTAAAGCGCAATGAACAGAGGCATTTGCAAAAGCAAAGGCAGACAGCCGCCGATGGGAACTGCGCCTTTCATCATTTTCAACTGCTCCATCTGCACTTCACGCATACGCGGGTCGTCCATCGGAACGCCTTTTTTCTGCAAATCCTTCAGGCGGTCTTGCACCTCTTTCATTCGCGGCGCGTTAGCCTGCGCCTTTTTGAAAGATTTCGATTGATACCAGCGAAGCGGGAAAAACAGCGAATAGAAAATCAAAGTAAAAATGATTATCGCCACGCCGTAATTGCCGACATAACCGTAAATGAAGTTTAACGCTCGCAAAAGCGGAATGGCTATCGGCTTGGTAATCGGTCGCAGCATCCCGAAATTGATAAATTCTTCGAGATTAACTTCTCTGCCGACACCGGCGTTCAAGCTTTCATTATATTGGGCGAGCGTAAAATAATCCTTCGAGCCGGTATAAATTTTAGTCACCGAACCGTCAGCCGTAATCGGAACATACGCAGAAACCAGATGCCTGGTCAGTTTGGTCGATTGATTGCGCGTAATCCACGCAATTATGCCGTCGTAAAAAGGCGCGGTCGGAACTTCATACTTCGTGGCGCGATATTCAAGTCCTTGAAGCGGTTGCGCCGGAACCGCCGCCATCGCAAAATAGGTGTCGCCGACTCCAGCCCAATCAACCGCTCCTTCAAAAGGCTTCACCGCCTGATTGTTGATATAAGTAAAAGACGCTCCGGGATAGCGTTGAATCGAGCCGTTTACAGAACTGACCGCTTCGGGTTCGATATGATAATAATTATGGTGAATAATTCCCTGGTCGCCGATGCTGGCGCCGATTAAAAGCTTTGTGTTTGGAACGGGTTGACCGTTGCGCGCAGCCTTAACCGACAAATCGGTCAGATAAGTATCAGCGTGAAAAACGAAGCTTTTCGTAACTTCCAAGCCGCTTTCGTCTCTTAAAACAAAATCGATTTGTTTCGACTCGGAATCTTTAAGCTGAATAGTGTCTTCGGGTTGTGAAATCTGATAGTTTCTGTCATTCAAAAAAGCATCCAGATTCTGGTCGCCGGTCGAAAGCCGGAAAGGAACTTCGCGCGGATTACGATTTAAAGCTTCCGGCGAAATCAGGTCGAGCGATTTCGGATTAGCTTCCGTCGAATCATTGGCAAAAAGAGCTTTTTCATGCTGGTCGTGGACGTTTTTAATCAAAATCCAACTGGTCGCAACCGCACCTTTTGCATCAAGTTTTACTTCGTAAAGCGGTGATTTAATTGTTATAACTCGATTCGGAGTGTTATCCGGAACATTAACAATTGCAGGCGTCGGTTGAGTTTGAGCGGTTTCCGGCGCGGGCGTGCTGGTCGTCGCTACATTTGCCGCCGTATTGGCATTATCTTTTGGCTTCTGCGGAGCAAAAAAATAGCTCCACACCGTCAGCACCAGCAGCGAAAGCACCGCCGCGACGAGAAATCTTTGTTGAACTGATTGTTTATTATCTGACATTTTTAAATTTTCGATTTTCGATTTTCGATTTTCGATTTGGAAAGAGCTCAAAACTTAAATTTCTCGTTCAATCGCAAATCGGCAATCGCCAATCGAAAATCATTTCACCGGGTCGTATCCGCCTTTACAAAACGGCTGACAACGTAAGATACGTTTTACGCTCAACCAGGTTCCGCGAAATGCGCCGTATTTTTCGACGGCTTCCATCGCGTATTCCGAACAGGTCGGCGTAAAACGACACGCAGGCGGCAAAAAAGGCGATAGCAACGCCTTGTAAAGCTTCAAAAAATTCAAAAACAAAAACTTCAACGTTTTTGAACCTCACCGACGGCAGCGTTTCTTTCGCCCTGATTTAATTCCGATTCACTGTTTTTAATCGTTTCGATAATCTGCCGGAAATCTTCCAAAGGCTGTTCGAGCTTGAAGCGCAGCAAGCGCCGCCGCGCGTTTAAAACCCAATCGTATCTGCCTTTTAGCTCGTTTAATTCAGCACGGCTAAGCCGAAACGCTTCGCGCAAAAGACGCTTTGCACGATTTCGCTCGAAAGCCTTGCCGATTCCTTTCTTCGATGCCGTAATTCCGAGTTTATGCGATTCGGTTTTCGAAGGCAAAACAAAGACAGTCATAAAACGACCGTCAAAACGTTTTCCCTCCGCATAAACGCGGCGAAACTCGGCAGATTTCCGCAAACGGCTGTCTTTCGGCAGCCCGAAGCTTAATAATGATGCGGCGTTAATCTCTTGCGTCCTTTTGCCCGGCGGCGTGCTATCACGGCTCTGCCGTTCTTGGTCGCCATTCTGGCGCGGAATCCGTGCTTTTTCGCCCGGCGGCGATTGTTTGGTTGATAAGTTCTCTTTGGCATATCTGTTCATCCTTTCACGTCGAAGTGAAAAGGGTTAGTTTAATAGTTTCGGGCGCTTATGTCAAAAACCGAGCGAAGCAATTGCAACTTTCCAAAAACCGGAAAGTGAACTCACTCACGAGACTCGCAGATTTGCGCACGGAAATTGAGGCTTCGCTGATTACAATCGTCGTGGTGACGATAATCGTCGCGTTTATATTCTCGTTTATTTACCGGATTGAAAAACGAAAGGGAAATCTTCGTCTCAGCGAAATAATTAAAAACGTTTTGAAGAAATTAGTCTGATTTTCTGAAAACTTTTCGTCCTTTAATTTCAATTTTTCCTTCGGCAATCAATTTCAATGCTTCGACATAAAGCGCGTGCTCGTGTTCCAGAATCCGCGTCGAGAGCGTTTCGGGCGTGTCTTCATCTTTGACTTCAATCGTTTTTTGCAGAATTATCGCGCCGTGGTCTAAATCGTCATCGACGAAATGAACCGTGCAGCCGGAAACTTTCACGCCGTATTCAATCGCCTGCCGCTGCGCGTCCAAGCCCGGAAACGCCGGCAGCAAGCTCGGATGAATATTGACGATTTTATCGGGAAACGCGCGGACAAAATCCCGCGACAGAAGCCGCATATAACCGGCAAGACAAACCAGCTCGACATTCCGCTTTTTCAGCTCGGCGACGATTTCCGCGTCGTGTTCCTCCCGCGTGCGACCGTTTCGCCCTACGACAACCGTTTCTATTCCGCGTTCTTTAGCCTTTTCCAAGCCGCGTGCGCTTTTTTTATCGCTCAGAACGACCGTAACCTCCGAATCGGAAATTCGCCCGCTCTGAACGGCTTCGATGATGGCGACCATATTCGACCCGCGCCCGGAAATTAAAATGCCGATTTTCATTTATTAAATTATTGAAACCTGTTTGCCGCCTTCTACAACGCGCCCGATTTCCTTGCAAGTTTCGCCTGAATCCGCAAAATGATTTTTCAAAGCCTCAGAATCTTCCGCCGCGCAAATTACGACCATCCCGACGCCCATATTAAACGTGCGAAACATCTCTTTGTCTTCGACGTTTCCGAGTTTTTGCATCAATCCGAAAATCGGTAATTCTTCCCACGTTCCGCGCTGAATCTCGACCGAAACGTTTTCCGGCAAAATGCGCGGAATATTTTCCAGCAAGCCGCCGCCCGTGATATGCGCCAAGCCTTTTATTTTTCCCGAGTCGAGCAAGCCTTGCAGCACGGAAAGATAACTTTTATGCGGCTTGAGCAAAACCTCGTCCAGCGTCGAATGCATTTCCGGCAAAACACTGGAAACGCTGTATTTGCCCGTTTCGAACAAAAGTTTTCGCGCCAGCGAATAACCGTTCGTATGCAAGCCGTTCGACGGTAAGCCCAAAACTGTGTCGCCCGCTTTGATGTTTTTTCCGTCGATGACTTTCGCTTTATCGACAATGCCGACGATAAAGCCCGCCAAATCGTATTCGCCCGCCGAATACATCGAAGGCATCTCCGCCGTCTCGCCGCCGAGCAGAACGCAGCCGTTTTCGCGGCAAGCCTTTGCCATTCCTTTGACGACCGAAGCCGTCACTTCCGGCTGGAGGCTTCCGGTCGCAAAATAATCGAGGAAAAACAAGGGTCGCGCGCCCTGCACTAAAATATCGTTAACACAATGATTTACAAGGTCTTGCCCGACCGTATCGTGAATATTAGCGAGAAAAGCGACTTTCAGTTTCGTGCCGACGCCGTCTGCCGAAGCGACCAGAACCGGGTCGCTCATTTCCGGAAACGCCGCCGAAAACATTCCTCCGAAGCTGCCGATTTCCGTCAAAGTTCGCTCGTTAAAAGTCGCTCGCGCAAATTCTCTGATTTTTGCAACCGCTTCGTTTGCCTTATCAATCGAAACTCCGGCATCCGAATATGAAATTGATTTTGTCATAGCTTTGAAAACGCGATTATAAACTGAGCGGGAGAAATTAACCACAAACGGCGACCGATAAATTCCGCCTGAAAAAGGTATTTTACGTTTGTCCGAAAACCGGCTTGATGTGAAATTCGCGCTCTAAAATTTCGTCGAACTCTACTTCTGAATTAACGTTAAGCTCTTTCTTCTCATCGCTTCCGGTCTCGATAAATTTCTTGTCGGTTAAAGTTTTGCGTCCTTTATTCGTCATTAGCGAGCAGATTTTGCCGCGCGTAAAATGCGATTCGGGCGAGGTTTGATGAAATCGGCACATTTCGGCAAATTCGGACAAGTCGCGCCCGAAAGGCGTAAAAATATATTCGCTTTTCCATTCGCCCGCGTCTTTTTTCAAAACTTCAAAATAATTCGCGTCAAATTTTCTAATCATAAAAACGCCGTTTTCGTCCGCCTGCTCCGAATCCAAAATAAATTTTAAAGGCTCGGCGGTAAAACTTCCGAAACCGACGTCAACCAAAAATTCTTCGCCGTCGATTTCCGTCAAAATCGCCAGATGGTCATATTCCGCGCCGAAACCGTTTTTGCCGTCGGCGACGCGCGCCGAAATCATCCGGCTTTGAAACCCGATTTCCTTTAAAAGACTATGAAATAAGCCATTTAGCTCGTAGCAAAAGCCGCCTCGATTTTCTCCGACGATTTTCCGGTAAAAATTTTCGACCTCCGGAATAATCGTCCGCCGCCGGTGAATATCGAGATTTTCAAACGGCACGCGCAGAAGATGCTGTTTTTGCAGCAATTTCAGATTGTCGGAATTTGCCGAAATGTTTGTTTCGTCAATCCCGATTCGGCGAAAATATTCTTTCGTGTTCATAAATTTACTTAACAAAAAATTATACCGTTCAAATTAGTTAAGCAAAACTTTATTGACTAGACTTGCCTTTCGCGTTTAGCATTTTTTTAGAAATTAATTTTTCGGGAACGGGGGAACAGGCAAATGAGTTTTACATTAATGGATTTAAGTTCCGAAAACTTCGAGTTTCGGGCAAACGTATGGAATTGGAAACCGACGCTGGAAATTATTAAAAGCTTTGACATTATGAGCGACGGTAAACTGCGGCAGATGGAATATAACGCGACCGGCGTCAGTATTTCCAAGGAAGAGGCGCACGAAATCGGCGAGAAGATTCGGGATACGATTCTGCCGAAATTAGAGCCGAACAAAAGAATTTTTATGGACTTGAGCGTGACCGACGCGCCTGATGACGGAACGCTCTACAAGGACGAGGACGAACAATGGAAAAATTACAGCGCGTCTTACGAATGGCTGAAGGATTTTTCCGATTTTTGTCTTAATTCAAAGGGTTTTCAGGTTTACTAATGGAAGCTTTACAGGAAATTTTCAGAAATCTGTGGGTACAGATTACATTGCTGCTTATTTTTGCCACCGTTCACGGCTATCTCGGCGCGTGGCTCGCCGTGCGGATGCTTTTTCGCCCGCGCAACCCTGTAAAATTGCTCGGTCTGACGATTTTTCCGCAGGGAATGATTCCGCGCCACCGCGAGCGATTGGCAAGCGCCATCGGAAAAGCCGTCGGCGAAGAGCTGGTTTCGCAGGAAACGGTTCTGGACGAGCTTTTCGAGAAAGATTTTCTGCGCAAAAAAATTCAATCGGTCGTCGATTCTTACACCGACGATATCCTCTCGCAGACGTATCCGTCGCTGATTGAGGCTCTGCCGTCAAACCTGCGCGAGCCGGTGCTGGATGCGATTTCTTCGCTGCAATTGAAAATCGGCGATTATGTCGGCGGCGTTTTGAAAAGCGAGGAAACGCTCGAATCGATTCATAAATTTGTCGAGCGCCGTGTCGATGAGGTTTTATCTAAAAGAGTTTCGGAAACGATTGACGAGGAAACCTTTCATAAAATTCTGAATTTTCTGGAAACCCGCGTGCGCTCAATCGTCAAAGAGCCTGTTTTCGAGCAGAAAATCCGCGATTTTATCAATAAACAGGTTGACGGCTTGATGAATACGAACATTTCGCTGGGCGAAATGGTCACTGAAGACGCCGTCGGACTTTTAAAGGAAAAAGCGAGCGAGCAGATTAATCCGATTGTCCATCAGTTAGCTGAGTTGGCTACCGCCGAGCGAACGCGCAATCAAATCGGGTCGTTGATAAAACGCGAAGTTCACGCCTATTACGAAAATCTGCCGTTTTTCAAAAAGATTTTTGTCTCGCGCGAAAATCTTTTAAAAGAAGTCGATGATTTGGTCAATGAAAATCTGCCGAAACGCATCGAAGAAACCTTGCGCGGCGATTTTTTCGCGCAGGAAGCGCAAAGTTTTCTCGACAAAACAATCGGCAACGCGATGTCGCGCCCGCTTCCGGAAGTCATCGGCAAAATCGCGCCCGAACAGCTCGAACGCTTGAAATCGCAGATTATCAAAGGCGTTCTTTCCGTTTTGCAGGGCGAAGAAATGCAGAATTCGATTTCCGCTTATCTGACCGACACGCTGCACAAAATCCGCCCGCACAGCATCGACGCGATTTTGCAGACGATTCATCCGCAAGCCGAAGACAAGCTCAAAAATATGCTTTCCAAAGGCTTGCTCGGCGTTTTGAACCGCGATGAAACGTCAAACATCATCAACTCGGTTTTGTCACGGCAAATCGAGCGCCTGATTTCCGCGCCAATCGGCAGGCTTTCCGACCACGTTTCCGAAGAACAGGTTCGCAACGCCGGAAAATCGCTGACCGAAACGATTATCGCCGCCGCGCGCGAAAAACTGCCGCAGGTGATACAGGAATTCGACATCGGCAACGTCGTGCGCGAAAAAATTAATAATTATCCCGTCGAAAAACTCGAAAATCTCGTGCTTTCGGTGGCGAAAGAGCATTTGCGAACCATCGAGCTTTTCGGCGCGCTGTTCGGATTGCTCATCGGCATCGCGCAGGCGATTCAGTTTTATTTCTACGCGGCGAAATAAACTTTGAACTTTTCCTGAAAACCATTCGTTTTCCAGAGAGACGATTCGTCATTCAATCATTTTCCTGGAGAATAATATGAGAAAAGTAAAAATCATCGTTTTCATAATCGCATTACTAGCCGGACTGACGTTTGCCAAGATGTTCGCATTTTCTTTCGGTTTTAATATGCCGAGCATCAACGTCTTTTCAAAAGTCAAAGGCTCAGGCAACATCCAAATCGAAAAAAGAGACGCTTCCGATTTCACGAGCGTAAAAACCGGCGGGGCGATAACCGTCGATATCGTGGCGCAGAGAGATTTCAGCGTCGAAGTCGAAGCCGACGACAATCTGCTCGAACATATCAAAACCGAGGTCAAAGGCGATACTTTAAAAATTTACACGGAAGGCAGCATCTCGACCAGAAATCCGATTCGGGTCCGTATTGCGATGCCGCAAATCGAATCCTTAGACGTTTCCGGCGCTTCAACCGGAACTTTAACCAACGTTAAAAACGAAACTCTGACGCTCGACGCCAGCGGCGCATCGAAAATCAAAATCGACGGCGAAGTAAAAGAATTAATCGTCGATTTGAGCGGCGCGAGCCGACTGGACGCGGAAAATCTGAAAGCGGAAAACGTGACGGTTGACGCGAACGGCGCGAGCAGCGCGACGGTTGCAGTTTTGAATGACCTTAACGCCGACGCTTCCGGCGCAAGCACTATTCGCTACGCGGGCGAGCCGAAAAACGTGAAAAAGAATTCTTCGGGCGCAAGTTCGGTCAAGCAAAAATAGTTTTTCGGGAATCTTTTTCGAGGAGAAGCAGGATTGATTGTCAGTCCTGCTTTTTAATTTAACAAAAGGGCGGAAACACGGGCGGTGACGAAGCGTGTTCTTTAACTTGAACGATACGCTCCGTCGCGTTCGCGTTCTGTCCTTTCGATGTTTTACGTTTCGACGGCTTTCGTCTTGATTCCGGTCAGTCTGCTTTCGGAATCAAGCCCGACGACGTAAATATCAATCTCGATGCGCCCGACTTTGTAAACTTTCAAGTCTTTGAGATTTCTCTCAAGTAATTCTTTAAGTCGGACAAATTTCGCCGCCGTCCGTTTTTCTTCCTCGCCGAACCAATCCTGAATTTTTGTCAGACGCGTAAAAAAATCCGTAAAATCTCTTTCTTCCACCGTTGCTTCGGGTTTGTTTCCGGTCTGGCTCAAAAGATTTTCTTTGGTCACGGCGTCGGCTTTCGCGCCGGCAAAGGGGAAAATTTCCGCGTCCGTCTCGCTGATGTAATATAAACCTTCCGATAATTTTTGAATCTGTTTAGCTAATTGGTCGGCAGGCGAAGATTCTGTTGATTTCTTTTTTTTCGGCATAATTTTTAGCTATAAACTGCCAGCGAAACAAGTCTAACACATACGACAAATCTGCCAAATCCCTTATAAAAAAAGGCTTTTTCCGCCAAAATTCTTTTTTCAAAAAACCTGTGGATTTCTTCTTGCATTTGCCCTTTTTTTGTGTTAGTCTTGCAACCGTTTCACAATGATTTGGCTCTTGTAAGTGATTGAAAACAAATAAGTTAAGGTTTTGCATTAGCTTTTAAGCACCTTTCCACAAGCCTGTGGAAAACCCTGTGGAAAACTTAATAAAATATGCCTTTAACAACGTTCAATCGTATATTTTTGAAAGGTTTATTAGAAGTTTCCCAAATTAGTTTTACAAAAAGTTTTTCCCGGTAAACTGCTTAAAAGTTTCGCCGCTAATTTAACAAATTTTTCGCTTGTCGCGGAGAAAAGATATGAACATTTCGACAGAACAAAATACAAACGTTTGGAATAGCATTCTTCAATCGGTAGAGAAACGTCTGAACCGGCAAATTTTTGACGCCTGGTTTCGTCCTATCCAGTTTGAAGGATTCGACGCGCAGGAAAAAGTCCTGCGCCTGCGCGCGAGCCAGGTGAATAAAGACTGGGTCAGCACGTATTATTCGGACGTCATAAAACAGACTCTGCACGAGCTGAATCTGGTGAACTATCGTCTCGATTGGGAAGTCGAGGAAACGAAAATGCCCGAAGAAAATTTTCTCGAAGACGACGCGGATTTCTTTTTTGAAAAACAGACGACACAAAACAATTCAAATAATTTTAATTCTTTAGAAAAGACCCGACCCGAAGCTCTGCCGAAACAGAACACGACGAACTTCGTTGACATCGAACCGATTGAAAATTCTCTGAACCAGAAATATTCGTTTGGAACGTTTGTCGTCGGTTCCTGCAATCAGTTTGCACACGCCGCCAGTTTGGGCGCCGCCGATGCGCCGGGCAAAACCTATAATCCTTTATATATATACGGCGGCGTCGGGCTGGGCAAAACGCACCTGATGCACGCCATCGGTCATTCGATAAAAGAGAGTAACCGTCATTTGCGCGTCGCCTATATCTCGGCGGAAAAATTTATGAACGAATTGATTAACGCGATTCGTTACGACAAAACGCAGACTTTCCGCGATAAATATCGTTCGATGGATGTTTTGTTAATGGACGACGTGCAGTTTATGGCGGGCAAGGAACGCACGCAGGAAGAATTTTTTCACACGTTCAACGCGCTGCATAACGACCAGAAACAAATCGTCATCACTTCGGACTGCCCGCCGCGCGAAATTCCGACTTTGGAAGAACGCCTGCATTCGCGTTTTGAATGGGGCTTGATTGCCGACATCGAACCGCCGGATTTGGAAACGAAAGTCGCCATTCTGAAACGCAAAGCGGATTTGGACGGCGTCAGCCTGCCCGACGACGTAGCATTTTTCATCGCCGGAAAAGTCAAAAGCAACATTCGCGAGCTGGAAGGCTCACTCGTTCGTCTGGTCGCCATTTCTTCTTTACGCGGAATGCCGATTTCCAAGATGCTCGCGCAGGACGCGATTCGCAATCTGGTGGACCACGAATCGCCGGAAGGATTGTCGATGGACAGAATCTCGAAAGCGGTCGCGTCACACTATAAGTTAACGGTCGAGGAATTGAAATCGAAAAACAATTCGCGCCAGATTGCCGTGCCGCGACAGGTAGCGATGTATCTGTGCAAGCGCCTGACGAAACACAGCTTTCCCGAAATCGGTCGCGACTTCGGCGGCAAGCATCACACGACCGTGATGCACTCGGTCGAGAAGATTGACTCGTTAATTAAGGAAGATAGAAATTTCCACAGGGTCGTCAGCGATCTTATAGATAATCTTTGCAGTTAATTAAAACTGCTTTAACCGGAAAGAGTGGAATTATTTCCACAAGGACGAATTTTAGCGAAACCGTTTATATAGTTTAGCGACAATACTTAAACAAAGTTTTCCACATTTCCACAGGCTGTTGAAAAAATGCCCTGTGGAAATCGGTGGAAAACTTGTCGTGTCGTCATTTTTTTCCACAGGCAACGGGTTTTCCACAGAGTTTTCCACACCGCCTGTGGAAAGATAAAGTTAACTATTTCAGCAGTAAAGTCGGTTTTCCACTTTTCCACAGCTACTACTACTAATACTAAGAAATATATATAAGTTTTAATGTATTAGAAATAGTAAAAGGCGTGTGATTTATAAAGGTTAAACTTTAGGTTTTCACAAAAATGAAACACTGGATTATTAGCAGTTTCTAATTTGTAGAAGTATCGAATTAGCCATAGAATGTCTGAAACAATCCTATCAGACGGTTTTCAAAAATACAGAAAAAGCAGCAGGAGTTTTATATATGGAATTTGTCATCAAGCAAGGCGCTTTAAAAGATGAGCTCGGATTTGTGCAAGGCATCGTCGAGAAGAAAACGACGATTCCGGTTTTATCGAATATCTTAATCGAGTCGGTCGGCGACGGAACGATTCGCATCGTCGGTACGGATTTGGACACGACGATTCGGTGCGAGGCGGCAGCCGAAATCAAACAAGCCGGAGCGATGTGCATCCAGGCGCGGAAGCTTTTCGACATCGTGCGCCTTTTGCCGGACGCGGACGTGCACTTTAAAAAAGAAGAAAACGAATGGGTCAAAGTCACCTGCGCGAAATCGAATTTCCGGCTCGCGGGCGTCTCAAAGGAAAACTTTCCCGAAGTTCCCAACTTCAAAAGCGCGCCGCTCAAGCTTTCCGCCAAAGTCTTCAACCAGTTTATTCATCTGACGGGATTCGCCATTACGCAGGAGCAATCGCGCTTCACTCTGTCGGGCGCAAAATTTATGGTCGGCGACGGCGCGATTAAAATGGTGACGACCGACGGGCACCGGCTCGCCTATATCGAAAAGAAGGAAACGCTCGAAGGCTCGATGGACGCTCTGATTCCGAAAAAAGCTCTGAACGAACTCGTCAAAATCGCCCGCGACGATTCGGGCGACATCAGCTTCGGCGAAGACACGAATCACATCTATTTCGAAGTTGGCGGACGCCTTCTCATCACGCGCAAGCTGACCGGCACTTTTCCGAATTATGAGATGGTCATTCCGAAAAACAACGACAAGACCGTCACCTTCGACGCCGAAGAAATGAAATCGGCGATTCGACGCGTTTCCCTGATGGCAGACGAACGCACGCGCTCGGTGAAACTGACCATCCGCGATAACGAAATCGAAATCGGCGCGCAAAGCTCCGAGGAAGGTGAGGCAAACGAAGCCATCGCCGCCGAATACACCGGCGAAGAAGTCCAAATCGGCTTCAACTCGCAATACGTGCAGGATTTTCTCAACGTCATCGGCTCCAACGAATCCGAAGCCTCTGCCAGCGAACAGGAAACCGAAGGCGACAAAGTAAAAGTCAAAGAAGGCAACCGCGGACGCATTGCCTTCGAGTTCAAAGACGGCAACGCCCAAACCATGATGCGCCTCGCCGACGACAGCGGCTACGACTACAAATACATCGTGATGCCGTTAAGGATATGATGAATAGTTAATATCTATATTACTGACATGCGGAATCGTTTTATGAAAAACGATTCCGCATAAGGAAAAAGCCGCCGCGCCGCTTTCGAGTTTTTATATTTCAGGCAAAATAAAAAAATTATTGTATTAAAGGCTCTATTTCTGTATTCTGTTAAAAAGGTTTTAACAAGGAGGTTCCACGATATGCCCAAAACCATTTTAGTTGCCGAAGATTACGCCGACACGCGGAGGTTAATGAAGA
>DASVRT010000096.1:0-30811 GCA_036388475.1 Pyrinomonadaceae bacterium
CGTTGGCGGCACGACGCGAAGCCAGCAGGTTGGGAATAGCGATGGCGGCGATAATGCCGATGATTACCACGACGATTAAAAGTTCGATAAGCGAGAAGCCTTTTTGGTTCGTTTTCATTTTATTTCACATTCTCCTTGGAAGTTCTTTTGGTCTTAATTTTTTCTACCTTGTCTCAGGCACTGCTCTATTAAACAATCTCTGTGCCAAAAGGGAAGATGTCCGAAAAATGCGCAAAGCATTTCATTCTCAACGGTTACGCTGTTCGGTCAAACTGATGGAATGACAAAAACGTCTTCCGGAAAGTGTTAAATAACAGTATTTGGCATTTGGCGGGTGACGATTTTTGTTATTCAAAAATCGAATGATTTCCGGTATTCTTCATTATTGAAATATCAAATAAAATAAATGCGACACTCCGAAAAAATTTCCGTCCTCCTTTTTCTGATAATTTTGCTGTGCAATTTTGCCTGCGCCGAAAGCGACGCCGATTTTCCGAAAATTCCCGTCTCGAAAGAGATACCGAAATTTCGCGTCGAAACCGTGGCGACCAATCTGGAAGTCGTCTGGTCAATCGTTTTCGCGCCCGACGGCAGAATATTTTTGACCGAAAGACCGGGCAGAGTGCGCGTTATCGACAAAAACGGTTTAATAGTCCAGCCGTTTTTTACCGTTCCGGAGGTTGAGCCTTCGGGCGAAAGCGGTTTGATGGGAATGACGCTGCATCCGGATTTCACGCAAAATCGTTTTGTTTATCTCGCTTACGCGTATCGCGACGGTAAAGGCGAGCAGCGCGTGCGCGTGGCGCGTTATCGCGAAACGGGCGAAACTTTGAGCGAAGCGAAAACGATTATCGAAAATATTCCAGCCTCGCGTTATCACGCCGGCACGCGCCTGCGGTTCGGTCCAGACGGCAAGCTTTATATCACGACCGGCGACGCGACCAATCAGAGCGAGGCGCAGAAGCTCTCGACGCTCGCCGGAAAAACTCTGCGCCTGAACGACGACGGAAGCGTTCCGCCGGATAATCCGTTTATTAATCAAACGGGCGCGCGACCGGAAATCTGGACTTTCGGGCATCGCAACGCGCAAGGGTTGGATTTTCAGCCGGAAACCAATCTGATGTTTCAAACCGAGCACGGACCGAGCCTGATTGACGGCGTTTCGCTTTTTAAACGGTCGGGCGGCGACGAAGTCAATATCGTGGAAAAGGGGAAAAATTACGGTTGGGCGAAAATCAGCCACCAGATGCGGCGCGCCGGGATGGAAACGCCGCTCGTGGAATATTCGCCGGCGATTGCTCCGGCGAGCGGAATGTTTTATCGCGGAAATCTGTTTCCCGCCTTCAAAGGCAATTTTTTTATCGGCGCTTTGAAAGGAGAAATGATTATCCGTCTGGTGCTGGACGGACGCCGCATCATCAGTCAGGATAAATTACTGGAAAAACAATACGGGCGCATTCGAGACATAGCGGAAGCGCCGGACGGCTCGATTTATTTTTCGACCTCGAACCGCGACGGTCGCGGCGCGGCGACGAAAGAAGACGACCGCCTTCTGCGAATCGTGCCGCTCGAAGATAATAAAACGAAATCGGAGACAAAATAGAGTTTACGAAAATATGAAAAAATCAATCATCTCGGTTCTTTTGATATTCGGCGTTTTCGCCGGTTTTGCTTTCAGCCAGACAAAGAAACGCACGGTCAGGCGCGGCGTGAAAACAACGGTTAAAAAGACAACGACAACAAAAACAACTATGACTACTCCAAAATCGGCGGCGGTCACGACCGCTTCGGGATTAACCTATATCATTACGCAAAACGGCACGGGCGCGCAGCTAAAAGCGGGCGATACGGTCGTCGTCCATTACACGGGACTGCTGACGAACGGGCAGAAATTCGACAGCTCGCTCGACCGCGGCGAGCCGCTTTCGTTTCCGCTCGGCGCGGGCAGAGTGATTAAAGGCTGGGACGAAGCTCTGCAAAAACTTCGCGTCGGCGACCGCGCCACGCTGATTATTCCGCCCGCCATCGGCTACGGCGCGCGCGGCGCGGGCGCTGTCATCCCGCCCGACGCGACGCTGATTTTTATCGTCGAAATCGTGGGCGTACAGTAGACTTTAAGGAATCAGCCACAGAGAGGACAGAGAAAAACAGAGAAGAATGAAGCCGCAGATTCAGGTGGATAAGCGCAGATTATTAACAGGACGGAGTGGGCTTCGCGGCTTGATACTCAGGATAAATCTTTTTCTTATCTGAGTTAATCCGTGAAAATCTGTGGTTTCATTTCTCTATGTGTTCTGTGTCCTCGGCGGCAGATTCACCAGTGTTTAAATAAATGAACCAGCTAACAACTTCCGAACTGACGGCGCTGGCGCGGCAGGCATTGATTAAAGACGGTTTCAGAACGGATTTTCCGTCGCCGGTGACGGAAGCCGCACAGTCGCTCGATGAACGCCGGATAATTTCAAATGCCGCCGCTTCCGTTAAAGATTTGCGCGCGCTGCTC
The DNA here is from genome assembly GCA_036388475.1 of Pyrinomonadaceae bacterium. GTDB lineage: Bacteria > Acidobacteriota > Blastocatellia > Pyrinomonadales > Pyrinomonadaceae > JALZHR01. The sequence goes on from DASVRT010000096.1 coordinate 2,504, forward strand.
TGGTCTTCGATTGATAACGCCTCGTCGCGCGACCTCGACCAGGTGGAATACGCCGAAAAACTTCCCCGAGGCGACATTCGCCTGCTGGTGGGAATCGCCGACGTTGACGAGTTTGTGCCGAAAGATTCGTTAATCGATAAGTTCGCCGCCGCAAATACGGTTTCGATTTATACGGGAAGCCGCGTTTTTTCGATGCTGCCCGAACGGCTTTCGACCGATTTGACTTCCTTGCTCGACGGCTTTGAACGCCTCGCCGTCGTCACGGAAATAATTATCACTCAGAACGGCGACGTCGAAACGGTCAACTTTTTTCGCGCTCTGGTGCGCAATTACGCCAAGCTTTCTTATGAAGAAATCGGCGCTTGGCTTGAAGGAAACGGCGCAATTCCCGAAGCGCTGGTCAAAATTCCGGCGCTCGAAGCGCAAATTCGCCTTCAGCAGGAAGCCGCCCTGCGCCTGCGCGAATTCAGAAAACAAAACGGCGCGCTGGAATTTGAAACCGTCGAAGCCGCGCCCGTCATCGAAAACGATAAAATCACCGACCTGAAAATAGAGAAACGCAGTGCCGCGCGCGATATCATCGAAAATTTTATGGTGACGGCGAACGTCGAAATGGCGGAATTTCTGGAAAAGCGCAACGCCGTTTCGCTGCGCCGCGTCGTCAGAACGCCGGAAAGATGGAATCGCATTGTCGAAATCGCTCGCTCTTTCAATGAAAATTTGCCCGCCAATCCGGATTCGCTCGCGCTCGCCGAATTTCTGGCGCGGCGCAGGGCGGCTGACCCGACGCATTATCCGGACCTTTCATTGTCGATTATCAAACTGCTCGGCGCGAGCGAATACGTCGTGCAGGAAGCGGGCGCGCAAACGGGCGGTCATTTCGGTTTAGCCGTCTCCGATTACACGCATTCGACCGCGCCGAATCGCCGTTATGCCGATTTAATCGTGCAGCGATTGGTCAAAGCGACGCTGGCGGGCGAGCCTTCGCCGTATACTTTCGAAGAATTAAGCGCCATCGCCGCGCGCTGCAACGAGCGCGAAAGCGCCGCGCGCAAAGTCGAGCGGCAAATGCGCAAGACAGTTGCCGCCAGCGTGATGGCGGCGCACATCGGCGAAACGTTTGAAGCCGTCGTGACCGGCATCACCGCCGGAGGAACGTTTGCGAGAATCACGAATCCGCCGGTTGACGGGCGCCTCGTCGCGGGCGAAGAAGGCTTGCAGGTCGGCGAGAAAGTGCGCGTGCGTCTGATTAAAACCGAACCGGAGCGAGGCTTTATAGATTTTGCGCGTGAAAGCGTAAAAGAATTTTAAAGGCAGAAACGCGGGCGGTGACGGAGCGTATCGTTCAAGTTAAAGAACACGCTCCGTCACCGCCCGCGTTTCTGCTTTTGCAATAAAAAGTATTTTATTTTTCCCGCGAATGAATTAAATTAGAAGAGTTGCAGCATTTCGCCGAAACCGACGGGTTAATTCGAGTATATTATTGTCTTAACTTGACTTACAAAGAAAATTAACGTAAAAATGGGCGGAATTAAACGGTAATTGAATCAGAATAATTTAAATTTATAAATTAAGTGCGGCTGGATAAACAGAAGCGATTGAAAAAGCGGGCAGAGAGCTGTCTTTATATATCCAACGCTGTATTTCCCGAAAGTTTCATTGCCGCGCTTCGTAATTTGCGCTGGAGGTTTTAATAAATACTATGGCTTCGGCAAGTCTTCCGATAAGACGTTCGTTCGGGCAAACCATGCGTCGAGGCGCCTGGTGGGCGTATCCGATAGTGGTTTTTTTAGCTTTATCGGCTTTTGTCGTTTATTCGACGTGGGCGGCGTTTCAGGGCGAGCATTATCGTTTCGGTCCGTATCTCTCGCCGTTTTATTCGCCTGAGCTAATCGGCTCTTCCGAAGCTTTGTTCGGCGCAAAGCCGGGCTGGATTCCCGATTGGCTGCCTTTTTCGCCCGCATTGCTTATCTTGTGGGCGCCCGCCGGATTTCGTTTCACCTGTTACTACTATCGCGGCGCGTATTACAAAGCTTTCTGGGCTGACCCGCCGTCGTGCGCCGTCGGCGAGCCGCGTCACAATTATCGCGGCGAGCGAAAATTTCCGCTCGTTCTGCAAAACGTGCATCGCTATTTTCTTTATCTGGCGCTTATTTTTATTGTTTTTCTGGCGCACGACGTCTGGGAAGCGCTGTGGTTTACCGACGCGAGCGGCAAAACTTCTTTCGGCATCGGCGTCGGCACGATAGTTCTGGCGCTGACGGTTTTCTTTCTCGCCGGTTATACGTTCAGCTGTCACAGCTTGCGCCATCTGGTCGGCGGCAAATGCGACGAGCTTTCAAGCAAGCCGCTTCGCTGCGCGACTTACAACTGCGTCAGCGCGCTGAATCGAAAGCATATGGTGTGGGCTTGGCTGAGCCTGTTTTTCGTCGGCTTTTCCGATATTTACGTGCGGCTCTGTTCGATGGGCGTTTGGGCGGATTGGAGAATTCTTTAACAAAAGGAAGGCGGAATGATGAATGGTGAATTCGTTTTAATTCATCATTAATTCACCATTTCTTTTGGCAAGGAAAAGTATGAAACTGGCAAAATTATTAAAAAAGCTGGGCGGGCTTTGTTTTTTGCTGGTGTGGATTCCGTTTGCAATAGTGATGATAAATGGACCGCTCCGTTTAGCGACGGGAGATGTCAAAGAAGCGCAGGTCGTTGAATCTCTCCTTGCCGGTCCCTGGCTGTACGCATTAGGCGCGTTGTTTGCCGGAACATTTATTTTTTTTATTGCTTCGATGATAGTCGGCGGATTGGCGAACCAACGAATTCTGGCGAGCGGGCAAGACGCCGAAGCGAAAATACTTGATATGAAGGATACCGGAACTCGAACAAACGACAATCCGCAAATTGAATTTACTTTGGAAATACAACCGGCAAATTATCCGGCATTTGTCGCGCAAGCCCTTCAAACCGTTTCGATAATTGAACTGCCGGCATACCAGCGCGGCAAAAGTTTATACGTCAAGTTTATTCCCGAAACAAATCAGGTGGCGATTGTCGGACCGAAAATTTAATTAGCCGATAGCATTATTTATTAGTTCAATACTCTCTTTTATGGCTGAATATCAAACTTTTGAACACGACGTTCTTGTAATCGGAGCCGGCGGCGCGGGACTTCGCGCGGCGATTGAAGCATCGGCGGGCGTTTCGGTCGGTCTGGTTTGCAAATCGCTGCTCGGAAAAGCGCATACCGTGATGGCGGAAGGCGGAATGGCGGCGGCGATGGCGAACGTCGACGAACGCGACAACTGGAAAGTTCATTTTTCAGACACGATGCGCGGCGGTCAATACATCAATAACTGGCGAATGGCGGAGCTTCACGCCAGGGAAGCGCCCGCCCGCGTGCGTGAACTGGAAGCGTGGGGCGCGGTTTTCGACAGAACGAAAGACGGGCGCATTCTGCAAAGAAATTTCGGCGGGCATCGCTACCCGCGCCTCGCGCACGTCGGCGACCGCACCGGTCTGGAAATGATTCGCACGCTGCAAGACCACGGCATTCATCAGGGCATCGAAGTTTATATGGAAGTCACCGTGATTGCGCTGCTCAAAGACGGCGAACGCGTGGTCGGCGCGTTCGCCTACGAGCGCGAGCACGGCAGATTTCGGATTTTTAAGGCGAAAGCCGTTATCCTGGCGACCGGCGGAATCGGGCGCGCGTATAAAATCACGAGCAACAGCTGGGAAGGCACGGGCGACGGGCATTCGCTCGCCTTTGACGCGGGCGCGGAATTGATTGATATGGAATTCATTCAATTTCACCCGACCGGAATGGTTTACCCGCCGAGCGTGCGCGGAATTCTCGTCACCGAAGGCGTGCGCGGCGAAGGCGGAATTTTGAAAAACTCGGAAGGTCGCCGCTTTATGTTCGACGACATTCCCGACAACTACAAAGACCAGACCGCCGACACGCCCGAAGAAGGCTGGCGCTACACGCAGGGCGACAAAAATGCGCGCCGCCCGCCGGAATTATTAACGCGCGACCACGTGGCGCGCTGCATCGTCCGCGAAGTAAAAGCCGGACGCGGAACGCCGAACGGCGGCGTTTATCTCGACATCGCCTGGATTAAGGAAAAAATTTCCAACGCGCCGGAACACATCAGGAAAAAACTGCCGAGTATGTATCACCAATTCAAGCAGCTCGCGGATTTGGATATTACGACGACGCCGATGGAAGTCGGACCGACGACGCATTATATAATGGGCGGCGTGCGCGTCGATGCCGATACGCAAATGTCCACCGTGCCGGGACTTTTTGCCGCCGGTGAATGCGCGGCGGGAATCAACGGCGCGAATCGTCTGGGCGGAAACTCGCTTTCGGATTTACTTGTTTTCGGCAAGCGCGCCGGAGAATACGCGGCGAAATTTGCGCAGGAAAACGATTTCGGAAGCATCAATAACGAGCAGGTTGAAAAAACCGCGCGCTGGTCGCTGGAAGCGTTTGACCGCACGAACGGCGAAAATCCTTTCGCCATCCAGCACGGATTGCAGGAAATGATGCAGGATTTGGTCGGCATCGTGCGAACCGAAGACGAAATGCAGCGCGCGCTGGTCGGCATCAAAGCGCTGAGAGAGCGGCGCGAAAAAATCAGCCTGACGGGCAACATAGATTTTAATCCGAGCTGGCACACGGCGCTCGATTTGCACAATCTGCTGAACGTTTCCGAAGCGATTACGCTCGCCGCCATCGAGCGCAAGGAAAGCCGCGGCGGGCAGTTTCGCGACGATTATCCGGCGAAAGATGCGGAATTTGCCAAATTCAATTTTACGGTTAAAAAAGGTGCGGACGGCGAAATGCAGATTGCGCGCGTGCCGATTCCCGAAATGCCCGCCGAACTGGAACAGATTATCGAGGAGATGGGCTAGTTTTTATGACCGTTAATATTTAACGATGAAAACCGCATCTTTAGTCAAAGACATTCCCATTTGGATTTACATTTTTTTCGGCGCAATCGGCGTCGGAGCGACAGTTTATCAAATGATGGTCATCGTTCCGGAATTTAACCGCGATATTCCGAACGGTATGATAGCTTTCGCGCAAAGCCGCGTCGAACCGAGGGATTTCTGGACTTCGCCGCTGTGGAACATCGGTTATTTAATGGCAATAATCGCGTTAATCGTCAACTGGAAAACAAAAAGAAGAAAATGGCTGCTATTGTCAGTCGGATTTATGCTGGCAGCGACGATTTTTACAATTGTTTATTTTATTCCTCGTTTGGGTATTATGGGAATTCTGGACGACAAGCCGTCCGAGGATTTAAATCTGTTGACTCAAACGATAAAGCAATGGACGGCGAATGACGTATTTCGCTTTTGGATTTTTATTGTTCCGGCTTTCTTTTTTGGATTAAAAGCGGCAGTTGTGCCTTTAAAAGAAAGCTTGCCGGAAATCAACAACCCTTCTTAGCAAGAGAAACGGCAATTGCCGCCTTCGAACTATCTTAAATATTTATGGCAACAGCAACATTCAGAATCTGGCGCGGCGACAGCGAAAAAGGCGAGCTGGTCGATTACACGACGGAAATCTCGGAGGGAATGGTCGTGCTCGACGCCGTTCTGCAAATTCAGGGCGAGCAAGCCGGTGATTTAGCTTGCCGCTGGAACTGCAAGGCAGGGAAATGCGGCTCGTGCTCGGCGGAAATCAACGGGATGCCGAAGCTGATGTGTATGACGCGGATGAACACTCTGCCGCTCGATAATCCGATAACGGTCGAGCCGATACGCGCATTTCCATTGAAAAAAGATTTGGTGACGGACGTTTCGTGGAATTACGAGGTCAAAAAGCGAATCAAAAAATTCAAGCCGCGCGCGCCCGACGCGCCGGACGGAACCTGGCGAATGCAGCAGGAAGACATCGACCGCGTGCAGGAATTTCGCAAATGCATCGAGTGTTTTCTGTGCCAGGACGTCTGCCACGTTTTGCGCGACCATCATAAACACGAGGAATTTATCGGTCCGCGATTTCTGGTTTACGCGGCGGCGCTGGAGATGCATCCGCTCGATACGGAAAATCGTCTGGAAGAATTAAAAGACGAATTCGGCATCGGCTATTGCAATATCACCAAATGCTGCACCAAGGTTTGTCCCGAACACATCACGATAACCGACAACGCGATTATCCCGCTCAAAGAGCGTGTGGTAGACGAATTTTACGACCCGATTAAAAAGCTGGTGCGGATTTTCCGTCGCTCGCCGAAAAAAGATAACAAGTGATAGTTTTGAATTTCGAGTTATGAATTCCGAGTTTGCGATGAAACGAATCATTCAAAATTCATAACTCGAAACTTTTAAAAGCTCAGGAGCGATTATGTTTGAGTTAAAACCTATCTCCAAAGATGCCGTCGAGGCGGCGCTCGAAAAGGCGAAGCATTATCGTCTGCTCAACGAACCGGGCGCGGCGGAAAGCATCTGTCTCGATATTCTGCGCGTCGAGCCGGATAATCAGGAAGCGCTGGTGACGCTCGTGCTGGCGATGAGCGACCGTTTTGTCAGAGGTTACGCTATCGGCGACGCGCAGATTCAGGATTATTTATCGCAGATTCGCGACGATTATGAGCGCGCGTATTATACCGGAATCATTTACGAGCGCCGCGCCAAGGCGAATCTCAGCAAAGGCTCGCTCGGTTCGGAATCGACGGCTTACGAATTTTTCCGGCAGGCGATGAACTGGTTCGAAAAAGCCGAAGCCATCCGCCCGCCGAAAAACGACGACGCGCTGCTGCGCTGGAACGGCTGCGCGCGAATCGTGATGCGAAATAAACTCGAACCGCGCGAGATGGACGCCGATTTCCTCGAATAAAATAAAGTGAAAGCGTGAAAAAGTGAAAAGGTGAAAAAGTTTTATTGGATTACCGCTCAAATTACTTTTTCACGCTTTCACTTTTTCACGCTTTCACTTTCATCCGACGTAAGGCGCGGTTCCGGCATCGACAATCTTCCAGACTTCGGATTCGGGAACGAAAAACGGCTTTTTAGTGATACAGATTTTCAAGGTTTCCTTCGCCTCGTCGTAAATAGCCCGCAGATGAACTCCGAAAAGTCCTTTAAATTCGACGTCGTCGCCGGCGGGAACAATCACGCCTTCCTTTGCCAAATCTTTCCGCAGATGAGCTAGCTCTTCTCTGGTAATGCCGCCGTAATGTTTGCAATCGGGCATAGAAAACTCCTCGGTGAATTTGTATTTCGATTCGGATTTAAAAGGGAAACGGAAAAGGGCAACCGCCGCTCCGGGGTTGCCCTAAACTACTGAAATCAAAGTGGAGACGAGGGGGATCGAACCCCTGACCTCATGACTGCCAGTCATGCGCTCTCCCAGCTGAGCTACGTCCCCGTATTTTCAAAACCGCGCGCCTTTCGGCGAAAAATTAATATACCAGCCGAGCCGCGAATACGCAACCGTTGAGCATTTGGTTTTATCTTGCTAGTCTGTAATTTTCCTTTATGTTAATTGCCGATTTCGATTACGAGCTGCCGGAAGAACTCATCGCCCAACAGCCGCTGGCGCGTCGCGAAAATTCGCGGATGCTGGTGGTCAGGCGCGGCGAAAACGCTTTCGCCGACGATTCTTTCGTTAATTTACCGGACTTTCTCAAAAAAGACGACGTGGTTGTTTTGAATAACACGAAAGTTTTCCCCGCGCGGCTTCTGGGCGAAAAGCAGACGAAAGCGAAAATCGAGCTTTTTCTGGTTCGCGAGCTTGAAAATCAAATCTGGGAAACGCTGGCGCGTCCGGCGAGACGCTTAAAAACGGGCACGAAAATTTTCTTTGGAGAGAAGCTGGCAGCCGAAGTTCTGGAAAAGACCGGGGAAGGTCATTGTATCGTCAAGTTTGAATCCGAAGGCGATTTTAACGCGGCTCTGGAAGAAATCGGGCAGACGCCGCTGCCGCCTTATATCAAACGCGAAGACGGCAATTTTGATAAAGACCGCGAGCGTTATCAAACTGTTTTTGCCAAACAGCGCGGAGCCGTCGCCGCGCCGACCGCCGGGCTTCATTTCACGCCCGCAGTGCTCGAAAAAATCAAAAATGCGGGCGTCCGGATAGTCGAAATTACCTTGCACGTCGGTTACGGAACCTTCGAGCCGGTTCGCGTCAGCGATTTGGCGCAGCACAGAGTTATGGCTGAACAATATGAAATTCCGGCGGCGGCGGCGCAGATTTTAAATGAAGCGAAAGCGAGCGGGCAAAGAATTATCGCCATCGGAACGACGACGACGCGCGCCCTCGAATCTTCCGCGGCGGCGGACGGAAGAATTCAAAGCGGAAAGCGCCTGGCTGATTTGACGATTACGCCGGGCTATAAATTTAAAGTGATTGACGGGCTTTTGACGAATTTTCACCTGCCGCAGTCTTCCTTGCTGGTTTTGGTTTCAACTTTCGCCGGTTATGAACTTATAATGAAAGCATACGGTCACGCCGTCGCTTCGCGTTATCGCTTTTACAGCTACGGCGATTGTATGCTAATTATTTGAGTCGCGGAAAGTTGCAGGAAGTTGCAAAGTTAACGGCATAACTATCTGCAACTTTTCGCAACTTTGTTAACTTAATTTTATGGCAGTTTTAGAAAGAATTCGTAAGCTTTTCGTGCCGCCGGAGGCGCAGGAAGATTTTGAAATCGTCGTTCCCGCGCCGCCGACCGATTACGAAATTCACACGCTGACCGCCAACCGGCTCGACGAAATCTGCCGCCTCAACCGGCGCTGCTTTAAAAAAGGCGAAAATTACAACAAACAAACGCTGACCTATCTTCTTTCCGAAACGAATACTTTGAGTTACTGTATGACGGCGGCGAATAATGAGATGGTCGCCTTCATTTTTGCCACGAGCAATGTCGATGGAACGGGACATATCACGACCATCGGAGTCGCGCCCGAACATCGCCGCCGCGGGCTGGCGCAAAAGCTTCTGGTTCACGCCGAAGCCGCGATGCAGCGCCGCCGAATCAGCGTGATTCGGCTGGAAGTGCGCGTCAGCAACGTCGCCGCGCAGAGCCTCTACCGGCAATTCGGTTACGCGACCGTGCAGAGACTGGAAAATTACTATAACAACGGCGAAGACGGATTTTTAATGGTGAAATCACTGTTTTAAATTTATGCCGTTCACGCTTCCGAAAATTTACCCGATTACCGACGCTTCCATCAGCAAACTTTCTCACGCCGAACAATTCAAACGACTTTCCGAAGGCGGCGCGGGCGTGATTCAGTTGCGCGAAAAAAACGCTTCGCCGCGCGAGTTTTACGAAGCCGCGCGCGAAGTTCTGGCTCTCGCCGGAGAAAGAACCATAAAAATTATTATTAACGACCGCGCCGATATCGCTTTTGCTTTGAAAGCGGGCGGCGTTCATCTCGGACAGGACGATTTGCCGCCGCCGGCAGCTCGTAAACTTTTGGGAAAAAACGCCGTTATCGGATTTTCCACGCACAGCGTCGAGCAGGCAATCGAAGCCGTTAAGCTTCCGATTGATTACATCGCCATCGGACCTGTTTTTGCGACGAAAACGAAACAAAACCCCGAAAAGACGGTCGGGCTGGAAGGCGTCGAGCGCGTGCGGAAAGCCGTCGGGGATTTTCCGCTTGTCGCCATCGGCGGCATTACCTTGAAAAACGCCGGAGATGTTCTTACTGCCGGCGCTGATTCTGTTGCGATTATCGGCGACCTGCTTTACGAGTCCGACAAAATCATCGAAAAAATGAAACGCTTTCTTTAGCTGTAAAAAATTGTTTATCAAAGTTAAAAATAACTTGCTTTTCGCCTGACTAATAAGTAAAAATAGAAGTAGCCCAACGGTTAAATCAATTTAACCGTGATTTTAAAACTTCTAAGCTTACCTAATTCCTCTGCCACGATTTGTCCAAGGAGTAATTTCCAAAAATGAGTTTGCTGGATATAGCACCGATTATTGAGCAGATGCTGCTCATTTCCGATAATGTCAGCGATTTGAATTTCAGTGTCGGACAAAAGCCGCAGGTGGAAATCAGCGGAACACTGTATTCGGCTTCGCCGCTCGGTCTGTCGAAACTGACGCCTTTTCAAACCGAGATGATTGCGATGGCTATCCTGCGCGACAGCCCGGAAGCCGCCGCGCAGCTGGCGCAGAGCGGAACGGCGGATTTAAGCTGGAGCCTGCCGTCACGCTGTCGCTTTCGCGTCAATATTTTTCAGCAGCGCAATTCGTATTCGATTGTAATGCGCGTGATTCCGCACGACATTCCGACTTTTCAGACGCTCAGCGTGCCGCAGCAGCTCGAAGACATCTGCGGCATTCGCAACGGGCTGGTGCTGGTCACGGGTCCGACCGGCTCGGGAAAAAGCTCGACGCTCGCGGCGGTTATCGACCGCATCAACGAAACGAAAAGTTATCACATTGTGACGATTGAAGACCCGATTGAGTTTCTTCACAGCCACAAAAAATCTACGATAAACCAACGCGAAGTCGGCGCGGATACGAAAGATTTCGCCTCGGCTCTGCGCGCCGCCTTGCGCCAAGCGCCGAAAGTTATTCTGGTCGGCGAGATGCGCGATCTCGAAACGGCGGAAATCGCGCTCGAAGCCGCCGAAACCGGACACCTCGTTTTATCGACGCTGCACACGATTGACGCGGCGAAAACGGTTGACCGCATCATCGGTTTGTATCCGAAAAACGAAGAAAAAATCATCCGTATGCGGCTCGCGCAAACGTTTCGATATATTATCTCGCAGCGCCTTATTCCGAAGGCGAGCGGCAAAGGTCGCGTGGCGGCAGTCGAGATTTTAAAATCGAATCCGCGCACGCGCGAGTATATCGAAAGAGGCGAAAGCGACGGCAAAACTCTGCTCGACGCGATGCGCGACGGCGAAATCGACGGAATGCAGGATTTCGACACCGTGATTCGACAGATGATTGAGCAGGAAATGATTACGCTCGAAGACGGGCTTTCGTTTGCGACCAATCAAAACAATCTGCTGCTGCAATTGAAAGGACTTTCTTCAACCGAAGATTACGCCAATGCGTCGAAGCCGAAAACCAATGGAGTAGCTTTGCCGATTCCGCTGCCGGTGCCGAAAAAGTCGGTGCTCGATATGATTGAGTAAATAGATTTGCGATTTTAGATTTTCGATTTGCGATTGAAATCGAAATTTGGCTCTCGCCGAATAAATTTATAAAGATAAAATCCTTACGAAACCGCCAATCGGCAATCGCCGATCGAAAATAATATTATGATAATACGCTGCGATAATTGCTCGGTTTCTCTGCAACTGGACGAATCGAAAACGCCGAACGGGAATTTCACGGTTCGCTGCCCGCGCTGTCAAAATTTGATTCGCGTCGGCGGCGGCAAAGGCGCTTCGACCATTAATCAGTTGAAGGAAAACACGCCCGCTCCGGCAATGCCCGACGGCGCGCAGGGATTTAAGAGCAAAGAATCCGAATTCGAGATAAATCACGCTTTGCGCTCGCTGCTTTCCGCCTTGCAGATGGAAAACAAAGTTCTGGATTCCGACGACACGTCGGACGAAAAACCGCGCCGCGTTCTGCTTTGTCTCGGACAGAACCGCGACCGCGTCGCCAAAATGATGGCTGAAGCGGGCTACAAAGTTTATCTCGCGCAGACGCCCGCGCAAGCCAACGAGCGAATGCGCGAAGGCAAAACGGAAATTCTGATATTCTCGCCCGATTTTGCGGCGGAGTTCGGCGGAGCGACGATTTTGCAGCAGAAGATGAACTCGATGTATTCGTCCGAGCGCCGCCGCCTGTATCTGGTTTCGCTCGAAGAAAGCGGCACGACGCTCAATGCTCACGAAGCCTTTCTGCGAAATCTGAATTTAATCGTCAACACAAACGACATCGAACAATTGCCTTTGATTCTAAACCGCGCGCTGCGAGATTTTAACGATTTGTATTTTTATTTAAATAAAGCGGTAGGCACGGCGGCAATCTGATAAAAAGTGGTAAGTGGAAAACGCTAAGTTCGTTAATTTATAACTGCAACTTACCACTTAGCGTTTTCCACTTTTTTAAATAAATCGTCCGCGTCCTAATTGATAATGTCCCGTTAAAAACGGATTCGTGCGCTTTTCGTGTCCGATAGTTGTTTCCGCTCCGTGACCGGAATAAACCGTCACGTCGTCGCCGAGCGTGAGAATTTTGTTCGTAATCGAATCCATTAATTGCTCAGAGCTTCCGCCGGGCAAATCCGTGCGTCCAATCGAGCCGGCAAACAGACAATCGCCGACAAAAACCTTTCTTTCGCGCTCTTCAAACAAAACGACGTGACCGCGCGTGTGTCCCGGGCAATGCAGAATTTTAAAACGAAGCTTGCCGACCTCGTAAATCTCGCCGTCCCGCCAGTTGCGCGTAATCTGCGGCGGATTTTCATATTCAAAACCGAGATTTGCCCACGCGCGGCGCGGAATGCCGAGCGCCGTCGGCTGTTCGGGCAGAAGATAATACAAATCTTCGTCGTCCTTGTGCAAAAGGATTTCCACATGTGGAAAACTTTTGTGTAAGTCCGTCGTGCCGCCGATGTGGTCGAGGTGCGCGTGCGTTAGCGTGACGGCTTGCAGCCGCAAATCGTTTTCGTTTAAATATCCGGCAATTATGTCGGTATCCGCGCCCGGATCGACGCAAATTGCGCGGCGAGTTTCTGCGCACGCCAGAACGCGCGTATTTTGTTGAAAGGCGGTGGTGACAAAGGTTTCGATAATCATTTTATTTTGATAGTGCAAATTTACTCAGACAATTTTACTAAATATTTTTCCGCTTCAAAATCTTCGGTTTTTCTATCGCGTAAAATAAATAAAATCGCCTGTCGATAAGTTTCCGCCGTCGGTTTGCCGTTGAAACACGGAGTTTCGATTTCGGAAAGACTCAGATAGCTTATCAGAACGCTCAAAAGCATCCACAAAAGCGTCTCTTCGCGCGTTCCGAGCGGGTTGTGCCGGTATATGCTTTCGCCGTCTTCGCAGATTCCCGCACAGATTCGGGCAAATTCCTTTTCGCTGATTTTCGTCATATCTTAAGGTAAAAGTTTAATAACCGGAACGCAATTCATTCAAACTGACTGAATTGTTTTCAAACACAAGATTTAAAATGACAATGCGATGTATGTAAAGCGAACACGGCATTTATATTAAAAACGCGCCTGAAATCGCATTATTTCTGAAATATTTGGACTTATCGGCTTTTTTACTTTCCGCCGGGTTTTGGCACATCTCTTGCTAAAGTAAACGTCACGGAAGGCATTAAACGGACGCTCGGATGAGTAAGGCAGCGGGGCAAAAGGCTTGGGCAGGGCTTTTTGCCGGGGCTGAGAAGGGGGAATTACGCGAATGCAGATGATTTCATTGGAAAATGTACTTCAGGATGTAAAAAATAGGGTTGACCAAACGGTATTTGGCGAGAAAGTCGGGGTTTTTGGTAAATTATTCGGATGCTGGCACGAAGATTTAAGTCGTCCTTTCGTCCAGAACAGCATAGCTTATAGAACTTGTCTTCATTGCGGCGCGAGAAAACAGTTCGATACGGAAACGTTACAGACACACGGCTCGTTTTATTATCCGCCGATTGTCAAAAAAATGTGCTGAGCGCACACGATTTTTTGAAAGAATTTGGGAAAAGCTGATTATTTTGTTTTATAACACAGGCTCAGGTTTTGATTATTTGCTCCTTTAATTATATCCCGAACCTGTGTTTCTCAAATTTCCTTTCATTGTAGCCGAAACCGAAGTCCTGAAAAGGGCTTCGGTTTTTTCTTTAAATCATTTCCTCATACATCAGGTAATGCGATTGCTCCATTCCTAATTTTTCATAAACCTTCTGCGCGGTTGCATTTTCCTTTTCGACATAAAGCCGAAAGCCGCAGACGTTTTTCGCCTCCGCCGCTTTCTGCTTGACGAATTCGTAAAGCTCGCGGTAAATTTTGCGACCGCGAAAATCGGGCAGAATGTAAACGCTCTGAATCCACCAGAACCACGCGTTGCGCCAGTCGCTCCATTCAAACGTGACCATCAAGCCGCCGACGATTTTGCCGCCGCTTTCGGCGACAACGTAAAAACCTGTGTCCGCGCCGTCGAAAACCGCTTCGACGCCGCCCGTTAAAATCGCTTTATCCAAAATTTTTCCTTCGGTTTCCTGCGCCATCGCCTGGTTGAATTCGACCATTGCCGCCGCGTCCTGCTTGTTTGCCGGACGAATTAAAATTTTATTATTCATAAATCCTGCCTTGACGTTTCGATGTTCGCCAACTACTCTGAAATGTTTGTGATTTTTACCAAAAGGAATCATATCAATAATAGATGAAACTTCGCATTCTTTATCACGGAAACTGCTTTGACGGTGTTTCTTCCGCCGCGTTTTTCACCAAATTTTACCGCTCGAAAATTAATGAAAATACGGAAATCGAATATCAGCCGATGGCGCATCGCGCCGGAAATCTTTTCGACCGCGAATCGCTCGCCGACGACGGCGAAAACGCGATTGTCGATTTTAAATATTCGCCCGACGACCGCGTGACCTGGTGGTTCGATCATCATCAATCGGCTTTTCTGACCGAAGCCGACGAGCGGCATTTTCAGGCAGATGCGAGCGAAAAAAAATTTCTCGACACCGAGAGCAAATCCTGCTGCGAATTTATCGCGCGGATTGCGAAGGAAAAATTTGCGTTTGAAGACAAATCGCTGGACGAAATGGTCGAATGGGCGCACATTATCGACGGCGCGCTGTATGAATCGCCCGCGCAATGCGTGGAGCTTCGCTCGTCGGCTCTAAAGCTGATGCAGGTTATCGAAGGCGAAAAAGATGTCAAGTTTGTCGAAAAAATCATTCGCGATTTGACCGAAAAATCGCTGGATGAAGTGGTCGAAAGCGCGGAAGTTCAGGCGAAACTGAAACCGATTCTCGAACAACACTGGCAGACGGTCGAACTCATCAAGCGAAAATCGAAATATTCGCGCGGCGTCGTCAGCTTCGATCTTGTCGAAGACGGAACGGAAGGCTACAACAAATTTATCCCGTATTATTTTTACCCGCAGACGACTTATAACGTCGCGATACTGCGGAGCAGCTTCCGCACAAAAATCTCGATTGGCTCGAATCCGTGGTCGCCGCGCCCGCGCCTGCACAACATCGCTAAAATCTGCGAACGCTACGGCGGCGGCGGTCACGCGGTCGTCGGCGCGGTTTCGCTTCCGCCGGAAGACGTCGAACTGGGCAGAAAATATATGCGCGAGATTATCGAAGAGTTGCAGTTTGAAACGGATTAACAAGCCGCCGAGCGTCACTAATCCGCTAATTGCGGGTTTTTGCCGGTTAAAAACCTTTCGGAAGCGGGAAAGTAAAGTTTTTCGGTGGGGAAAAACTTTTAAGTAATAGGAAAAAATAGTTTTTTGACGGGGAAAATGTTTTCCAGCTTGGGGAAAAAGTTTTCAAGAGCAGGTAAAAAGTTTTCAAGAGTAGGTAAAAAACTTTCAAGAGTAGGCAAAAAGTTTTCAAGAGTAGGCAAAAAGTTTTCAAGAGTAGGCAAAAGTTTCTAAAGCCTAGCGAAAAAAAGTTTTTTCCTAAGTAAATTAGATTTCGCTTTTATCATTTTAATTTAATGGACGGCATTGACTGGAAAATTTTAAGAGAACTGCAAACTGACGCGCGCATCAGTTATGCTGAGCTCGGTCGGCGCGTCGGTTTGACGACGCCTGCCGTAATTGAAAGAGTCAGAAAACTCGAAGACGCCGGAATCATTACGGGTTATCGCGCCGAAATCGACGCGGCGAAAGTCGGCTTGCCGATAACGGCATTTATTCGGATGAGCATCACGGGCGTCGATTACAGCCGGATTATAGAAGTCGCCGAAAACGCGACCGAAGTTCTGGAATGTCATCGCGGCACGGGCGGCGATTCGTTTATTATGAAAGTCGCCGTTTCCAGCGTCGAACACCTGCAAAATCTGATTGACCGGCTGACGCCTTACGGCATTACGACGACTTCGATTGTGCTTTCCTCGCCGGTAAAAACCCGCGTTATCGAGAAGAATTAGCCGCGCACAAACACGCAGGAATACGAACAAAAAGAATTTAGCCGCCGCAGGACACGGAGAAAGAATTCAGCGAGGATAAGAAGAATGATTTTTATTTTAAACATCCCTGTTTATCCTTTTATCTTCGGTATTTTCTTTTTTCGGGTTTTTTCGTGCCCTTGCGCGGCTGAAACTTTTCTCTCGCTGAGATAAAAATGCCAGAGCAGGCGCGCGGCGGCGGCGCGGAGCGGTTTCCATTTTTCCGCGATTTGCTGAAATTCGTCCGAACCGGGCGCGCGTTCCAGATTTTTTAGTTTCTTCCACGCGACGTGCAGCGCCAAATCGCCTTTCGGCATTACGTCGGCGCGCCGCATCGCCATCAAAAGATAAATGTCCGCAGTCCAATCGCCGATGCCTTTTATCTTTTTGAGTTCGTGTTTCGCTTCGGCGTCCGGCAGATTTTCCAGCGATTTCAAATCCAGATTTCCGTCCAGAATCGCTCTTGCCAGCGCGCGCGCGTAAACCGTTTTCTGGCGGCTGAAATAAGCCGCTTTCAATTCTTCGCCGGACAAGTTTAAAACGGCTTCGGGCGTAATTTCTCCGAGCTTTTCCTTTAATTTATTAAACGCCGATAATGCCGAGGCAAGCGAAACCTGCTGTTCCAGAATGATATGAACGAGCGTCGCAAAACCCGGCTCGCGCCGCCACAAAGGCGGCGTTCCGTAAGTTCGGAAAATAAAAGCTAAATCGGAATCGGCGGCGGTTATTTTCCGGCAGGCGGAGACGAGGCTTTGCTCGTCGAGAGTCTTAATTTTCATCTGAATTTATTTGTTCGTGACTGAAACGGTTTCCGAAGCTTGTCTTTATCAAAAGTAACGCTTTCCGCATCGGCGGGCGAATTGAGCGCCGGAGTCTCTACAACGGGATTAACGCCAGCCGAATGAGCTTTAAAAGATTCAGCGTCCGGTTTTAGACCGAACAAAAAGAAAAGCGAAATTAAAAAAATAACAAAATAGAATGTTTAGACAAAACTTTTTTCGCTCCTTAAAATAAATGTGTAGAGAATCCGGCGCTTTATTTTTATAATAGCCGAACAATGTAATTATACAATGAGGCAACCGCGCCGCGCGGCGGATGATTTTAATTTATGAGACTGCTCTGCATATTTTTCCTGACCTTGTTTTTCGTTTTAGCGGGCGCGGCGCAGGATGCGTGTCGGGCGGAAGTAAAAGATGCGCCCGCTCTGTTCGGTTTGAAGCTGGGAATGTCGCCCGCGCAGGCGCAGAACGTTTTCGGCAGAGATTTGAAAATCAAAAATAAAAGAAACGGTGAATACACCTTTTTCCAGAACTTTATCGAAAAGCCCGCGCCGAATTCCTTAAACGGCATCCGCGCGCTTTATTTAAGATTTTTTGACGGCTCGCTTTACCAAATCGAGATTTTTTACGAAGATTCAAATCCCGCGTCGCCGCTCGAAAATTTTATTAATGCGCAATCGGCGAAATTAAATCTGCCGGTCGAAGCGTGGAAAATCAAATACGGCATTGCCGAAATAAGCTGCGGCGCGTTTTCGCTCGCGGCGGATAAATTTTTAAACCCGCGCCTGCAATTAACCGATGAAACGACGCTGGCTAAAGTCGAGGCAAAACGGAAGAAAGACTAAAACTTTTCCTGATGAAATTTTAGAATTGCCCGCACGTCTTGAAAAAGAAATTAATTCAAAAGTTTCTTAATCTCGTCAACTGCGTTCGGATTTTCCAGAGCCGATAAATCGCCCGCGTCTTCGCCGAGATAGGCGGCGCGAATCACGCGGCGCATTACTTTGGCGTTGCGCGTTTTCGGCAGCGCCGAGACGAAATGAATCTTTGAAGGCGCGAGCGGTTTGCCCATATCTTTTGCCACGACCGATTTTAATACCGCTTCGAGATTTTCCGTCGCTTCCGCCTTCAAAACGCAGAACGCGACCATCGCCGTGCCTTTCATTTCGTCGGGAACGCCGATGACGGCGGCTTCGGCGACTCTTTCATCGCCGACCAGAAGACTTTCGACTTCCGCCGGTCCGACGCGTTTCCCGGCGACTTTCAGCGTATCGTCCGAGCGTCCGAGAATAAACCAATGCCCGTCCGCATCTTTCATCGCCCAATCGCCGTGAACCCAGATGTCGGGAAAACGATTCCAGTAAGTTTCCAGATAACGTTCGCGTTCCTGCCAGAAGCCGCGCGCCATTCCAATCCACGGTTTTTTAATCGCCAGCTCGCCGACCTGATTGACGCCGACCGATTCGCCTTTTTCATCCAAAATATCCGCCGCGATGCCGGGACACGGCGCGGGAAACGAGCAGGGTTTTATCGGCAAAAGCGGATTGCCCATCAAAATTCCGCCCGAAATTTCCGTGCCGCCCGAATAGTTGATAATCGGAATGCGCGAATCGCCGACTTTTTCGAAAAGCCACCACCACGGCGCGGGATTCCACGGCTCGCCCGTCGAAGCGAAAGCGCGCAAGCCGGAAAGGTCGTGTTTTTTCGGCAGTTCGTCGCCGTGCGTGGCAAGCGAGCGCACCAAAGTCGGCGAAATTCCCAGAATCTCGACTTTGTGTTTGGCGCAAAATTCCCACATTCTATCGGGCGCGGGAAAATCCGGCGCGCCGTCGTAAATGACGATGGTCGCGCCCCGTAGCAAAGCCCCGTAAATCAGCCACGGTCCCATCATCCAGCCGATGTCGGTTATCCAAGAGATGCGCGTGCCGCGCCCGACGTCCGTGCCGAAAGCCATATCCTGCGCCGCTTTTATCGGAAAGCTGCAATGCGTGTGCGCGATGCCTTTCGGTTTTCCGGTCGTGCCGGACGTGTAAAGAATGATGAGCGGGTCTTCGGCGGCGGTCGGTTCGATGCGTGAATATTCTTTTAGGTCCGGTTCGCCTTCATTCCACCAATCAATCCAGGCGTAATGCTTAACTCCATCGTTTTGGGGAAGTTCGCGCGGAATTCTGTAAACTCTTTTGATTGTCGGAACTTTGGAAACAACTTCATCGGCAATTTTGCCTGCGTCGAAAAATTTTCCGCGTCTGGGAAAGCCGTCGCAGGTAAAAAGCGCTTTCGCGCCGACATCTTTTAGACGACTGGCGATTGCTTCGACTCCGTAGCCGGAAAATACTGGAACGGCAATCGCGCCGATTCTTCCGATTGCCATTAAAGCTATAACCGTTTCAGGAGTCATCGGCATATGAATCCCGATTGCATCGCCTTTGGTCAAACCCAGATTCCGCATACTTGCGGAGCAGTTTTCGACCTCGCTCAGCAATTCGGCGTAAGTCAAAGTTCGCGTTTCACCTTCTTCGCCTTCCCATATTACCGCCGGCTCGTTTTCGATTTCCGTTCCAATCCAGCGGTCGACGCACATTTCCGTAATATTTAAACCCGCGCCCGCGCACCAATTTGGAAACTCGACGCCGCCGGACAAATCGAGCAGTTTTTCATACGGCGGATTAAATTTTATTTCGAGAAAATGCAGAACTTCGGCGGTAAATTTTTCGACGTCGTCAATCGAAAATTGATAAAGCTCGTCAAAAGAGTTTGCGCCGACTTGTTTCATAAAGCGCGTTAGTTGGGCGCGTTCGATAACTTCTTCCGAAGGCGTCCAGGCAATCGGCTGGTTTTCCAAAAGGTTGATGTCGTTCATATTAAAAATAAAAGTATTGAAATGATTCGCCTGAATTGCTTATCATAAAATTATGCCTGACCCGCAGGCAAAAGCGGTATGAAAAATTTCCCGCCCGAGAAGATTTTCCAGAGTGTTGTCAAAACTATTTTATTTGTTTTTTGCGGAGTTCCGGGAGCATTTATTACTGCTTTTTCGGTCATCATCTTCATTATCTCATTAACTGGTAAAGAACATTCGACCAAAAATCCGCTTTATGCCGTTCTATGGTTTATTTTGGGCAGTTGTCTTCTGCTTGTCGGCTTGCGAAAAACCCAGCCGCCGCCTTACCTGCCGGTCATCCGGTCTTTCCCGTGTTTAATTTTCGCGCCCGCGCTGCCTGGCGGATTATTCGGCGATTTTACAAGTCAATTGGAGGGAATACTCGATTCGACTTTCTTCCTGTCGCTTTTCGTTATCCCGTTTCTCGTCAAAAAAAGAGTGGATAGATTTTATGCCGAAAAGCCGGCTTAAATATTTTTTACGGAGTCTTTTTGTTTTATGAAACAGTCAATCAAGATTTTTCAAACGGCGTAAATTTTTGTAATTTGTAATTAAGCTTATGAGCGAAAAACCTGTCGAAATCAAACTTCCGACGAATCTTTTTCAAGGCAAAACCGCCATCGTCACGGGCGCGTCGCGCGGCGTCGGGCGGGCGACCGTTTTGAGATTGGCGGAAGCGGGCGCGAATGTCGTCGTCAATTATTTGAGCGCGGAAGAAAAAGCGAACAACGTCGTGAAATTATGCGAGGAAAAAGGCGTCGGCGCAATTGCCGTGCGCGGCGACGTTTCCGAATGGGAGGACGCGCAGACGCTGGCGCAAAAGGCGCTGGAAAAATTCGGGCAGATTGATTTGCTCGTCTGCAACGCGGGCATCTGGGAAGGCGCGCCGATTGAGGAAATGTCGGAAGACGTCTGGAACAAGGTTTTGAACACGAATCTGAAAAGCGCCTGGGCGATGACGAAAGCCTGCGTGCCGGCGATGAAGAAACGCGAAACGGGCGCGATTGTGCTGGTTTCTTCGACCGCCGGGCAGCGCGGCGAGGCAAATTATTCAAACTACGCGGCGTCGAAAGGCGGGCAAATCAGTTTTACGAAAGCTCTGGCGAGCGAACTCTGCCCGAAAATCCGCGTCAACGCGGTCGCGCCCGGCTGGATTGAAACGGCGATGGTGCGCCCGGTTTTCGAAGACGAAAACTACCGGCAAAGCGTTATCAATTCGATTCCATTGAAACGAATGGCGACGAGCGACGACGTGGCGCTCTCGATTTGTTTTCTGCTGTCGGATTGGTCGCGCCACATCACGGGTGAGATTCTGAACATCAACGGCGGCACGGTTTTATGCGGGTAAATTCAGCCGCGGCGGACACGGAGAAAGAAAATCTAACCACAGATGGACACAGATATACACGGATAATTTAACGGGGCGGGCAGGATGAATAGGATAAAAAAGAAGCTCAATCCTAATAGTTTTAAATTATCCTGTAAATCCCGTTAATCCTGTTAACATCTGCGTTTATCTGTATCCATCTGTGGTTTCACTCTTTCCTTTCCCTGTCGCTTCTGTGGCTGAATTTTCTTCGCCGCTTTTGCGTCCTTCGCCGTTTTCATTTAACTTTACAAGTTAATTGTGAGTGAAAGATTAAACCCGACAGTAATGAAATTCGGCGGCACGTCGGTCGGCGACGTCGCCGCTTTTGAGCGCGTTTTTCGCATCGTCTCCGGGCAGGTCGATAAAAAGCCCGTCGTGGTCGTTTCGGCGATGACGAAAGTGACCGATGCGCTTTTGACAGCTTTCGACACGGCGAAAAAAGGCGATTCGGAAGCGGCAAACGCTTTTCTCGAACCGCATTACGCGCGTCACGAAGAAGTTTCCCGGAATTTCCTGAACGAAAAACAACAGCAGGCTTTCGACGAGGAATTGGGCTTTGTGAAAAGCGAAATAGGCGAGCTTTTCAAGCGCGTTTCGCGCCGCTCGCTGCCGCTGGCGATGATGAAAGACGCCGTCGTTTCCTACGGCGAACAGCTTTCTTCAAGATTGCTGGCGGAAGTTTTAAAGGCGAAAGGCGTCAAGGCGCGGGCGGTGGATTCGCGCCGCCTGATTGTGACGGACGAAGAATACGGCGCGGCACAGCCCGTCTGGGACGAAACCGAAAGATTAATCAAAATCGAGCTTGAATACCTGATTCGAAACGGCGAAATTCCCGTGATGGGCGGATTTATCGCGGCGAGCCGGAGCGGCGAAACGACGACGCTCGGGCGCGGCGGCTCGGATTATTCGGCGGCGCTCGTCGCGGCGGCTTTGCGCGCACGCGAACTGCAAATCTGGACGGACGTGACCGGCGTGATGACGTGCGACCCGCGCATTGTCAGCGAGGCGCGGACGATTCCCGTTCTCAGTTACGAAGAAGCCGCCGAACTCGCCTATTTCGGCGCGAAAGTTTTGCACCCGAAAACGATTCAGCCCGCCGTCGATTATTCGATTCCGGTCAGAGTCTGCAATACGTTCGCGCCGGAGACGGTCGGCACGATGGTTTTGTCCGAATCCGGCGAAGCGCCGAACAAAATCAAATCCATCGCGCACAAGAAAAACATCACGATTCTGCGAATTTCGTCGGCGCGAATGCTCGGAAGCTACGGCTTTATGTCGGCGCTTTTCCAGATTTTCGAACGTTACCGGACGGTGATCGACGTGATTTCGACCTCGGAAGTTTCCGTCGCTTTGACGCTCGACAACACGGCTTCGCTCGAACAGATTGTCAGCGACTTAAAACGTCTCGGCGAGGTCGAGGTCGAGCCGGATAACGCGGTCGTCTGCGTCGTCGGCGAAGGCTTGCGCGCCGCTTCGGGCTTGGCGGCGAAAATCTTTTCGACGATTGAGGACATCAATGTCGGGCTCGTTTCGCACGGCGCGTCGAACGTCAACCTGACGTTTGTGGTCAAGGAAGACGTCGCGGGCGAAGTGATTAAAAAATTGCACGATGAATTTTTCAAGGAAAGCCGTAAGGAACGAATATAAATATGAAACCAATAAAACTTGATGAGGTATTAAACGAAACGGGAAGACTCTTTGAGAACAATAATGATTTAGGAGACGTTAGGGACGAACTAAATGTTTTTAAACAATTACCGGATTTATTGTCATTTAATATGTCACACGGCGGAATAAACAAATGAATCTTTTTGAATTAACCAAAAATTTAATGAATATTCCGTCCGTTTCCGGCGAGGAAGAAGCGGTCGGATTTTTTCTGCGCGATTATCTGGAAAGCTTGGGCTGGACGGTCGAATTGCAGCCGGTTTCGGAAAATCAAAACAACGTCATCGCTCGGCTGAACGAACGCCCGCGCGTTTTTCTTTCGACGCATATGGACACCGTGCCGCCGTTTATCGAAGCTACTGAAGACGACGAAAAAATTTACGGGCGCGGCGCGTGCGACGCGAAAGGCATTATCGCTTCGCAGATTTTCGCGGCGGAACTATTGCGAGAACAAGGCGTTACGGACATCGGCTTGCTCTACACGGTTGACGAAGAACAATCTTCGACCGGCGCGAAAGAAGCGAACAAGCATCCGCTCGCCGCGAAATGCGAATATCTCATCAACGGCGAGCCGACCGACAACGATTTGGCAATCGGCTCGAAAGGCTCCCTGCGTTTTCTCATCAAAACCGAAGGCAAAGCCGCGCATTCGGCTTACCCGGAAGAAGGCGAATCGGCGATTGAAAAGCTGCTGGACATTTTACAGGACATTCGCCGAATCGAATTTCCGAACGACGAATTTTTCGGCGAGACGACCAATAATATCGGCACGCTCAATGCCGGTTTGAAAATCAACATCGTTCCGGCAAGCGCCGAAGCCGGTTTGCTGATTCGCCTGACGACCGCCAAAGAGCCGATTTGGGAGATTCTCGAAAAAACGATTGCCGGTCGCGGGCGTCTGGAATTAATGTCTTACAGCCTGCCCGTGAAAATGCTCGCCGTCGAAGGCTTCCGGCAAAAAGTCGTGCGTTTTACGACCGACATTCCGCATCTGCCGGATTGGGGAACGCCGCTTCTTCTGGGCGCGGGCTCGATTCTGGCGGCGCACACGAAAGACGAGTTTGTTTTGAAAAAAGATTTGGAAGAATCGGTCGGGCTTTATGTGAATTTAGTCAAAAAACTTTTAGGCTGAAATGAACGTCGCCGATTTCGGCAAATAACTTTTACTTTTGCGCGGCAGCGGATTCATTTAAACCGATTCAATTTAAGGCGGGTTCGGCGCAATTATTATTAACGTCGAACCCGCCTTTTGTTTGCTGTTTATTCAAATCGCGTGCCCGTTCCGCTGGCGCAGTTATTCGCAATGACATTGCCGTTAGCGTCCAGAACCTGCGCCGTGGCGGTAGCGGTGTAGCTGTTTCCGTCCGCGCTCAATTCGATTTGCTGTCTCACAATCTGCCTTCCGGCAAGCGCGCCGTCGGCATTGAAGCGGAAAAATTGAAATGCCGTCCTGTAAGTGCGCCTCGATTCATAACTCCAGACTCCGTGGCTCGGGCTGCGCAGCGCCGGGCTGATTTGCGTGCCGGATTCCCAAAACGTGCCGCCGCGCGTAAAAGTGAACAGGGCGGGAAAAGTTCCCAGTACCGCGCCGGTTTGACAGTTGAGTCTCGTGCCCTGGTGATTCCACGAGCCTTCCAGTTTTCCGGCGTGCGCGCTTCGCGTGGACGCATTTTCCTGTTTTTGTCCGTCGCCGGTTTCTTCGTTAATAATGTCCTCCTGCGCGGACGCCGAAGTATGCGCGAATGTCGCCAGCATCAAAATCGCCAGCATTGCTGCGCCGATTGTTTTCAAGAATGTATTTTTCATTTTATTTTCCTTTTTATTTTTAGATTATTTCAGCCGAATCTTTTTAATTGCGGCTGATGAGTGTCATAATCTCCCGAGACAGTTCTGAAAATCTTTCCGTTCGGCGTGAAAATTCCTGAAAATTTCTGACCAGAGATGATAAACGGGCTTCAATCACAAATTTATGCATTCGGCGAGTTTCGCGTTGACGCCGTCAAACGCCTGTTAATACGGGACGCGGGCGAAATTATTCCGCTGACGCCGAAGATTTTCGATACGCTTTTGTATTTCTTGGAAAACGGCGGAAAAGTGATTGAAAAAGATGAGCTGATGCGCGAAATCTGGTCGGATACGATTGTCGAGGAAAATAATCTCAATAAAAATATCTCGGTTCTGCGTCGCGTCTTAGGCGAAAAACCGGGCGAGCACCGCTTTATCGTAACCGTTCCGGGACACGGTTATAAATTCGTCGCCGATGTCAGCCGGATTGAAGACGCAGAAACGCGGGAACGCGGAGACGCGGAGGAAAACGAGGCGGAAAGACAAAACGTCGATTCCGCAAAAGTCGATTCCGCAAAAAAAGATGATGCTCCGCCAAACCACGTCGCGCCGCCGCCTCTCCTTGCCTCCGCCTCGCAAAAATACCTAATCGCTGCCGCGTTGGTTTTATTGATTGCCGGCGTCGGCGCGGCTTTTTATTTTTGGCAATCGGCGGCAAAACCCGTTTCGTCGCCGATAAAAACCATCGCCGTTTTGCCGTTCAAATCGCTCGGCGCGGAAAGCCGCAACGAGGCTCTGGAACTCGGAATGGCGGACAGCCTGATTGCCAAGCTCGGCAGCGAAGAAATTATCGTGCGCCCGCTCGGCTCGGTCAGTCGATATGCCGCTTTAGAACAAGATTCCCTGATAGCGGGGCGCGAACTCGCGGTCGAAACCGTTTTGGACGGAACGATTCAAACGGCGGACAACCGGATAAGAATTTCGGCACAGCTTTTTCGCACGAGCGACGGGAAACAGCTTTGGACCGGACAATTTGACGAAAAATTTACGGACATTTTCGCCGTTCAGGATGCGATTTCCGAACGCGTGGCGGCGGCTTTGAAAATCCGGCTCGGCGGCAACGGGAAAAAACGTTACACGGAAAACGTCGAAGCCTACCAGTTTTATATGAAAGGGCGTTTTCACCTGCTCAAAGCTATCAGCGCGGAAACCGAAACAAGCATTTCATATTTCGGGCAGGCGATTGCCGCCGACCCGAATTACGCGCTTGCCTGCGCCGGACTCGCGGACGCCTATCGCGGGCGCGTCGTCGGCGGTGAAATGCCTTCCGGCGACGTTTTTCCGAAGGCGAGAGCGGCGGCAAACAAGGCAATCGAAATCGACGACACGCTCGCCGAAGCGCACGCCAATCTCGGTCACATTATGTTTTGGTATGATTGGGATTGGGCGGGAGCGGAAAATCAACACAAACGTGCCTTGCAGCTCGACCCGAACAGCGCCGACACGCTCCAGTTTTACGCGCATTTACTTTCCAATACGGGGCGACACGCCGAAGCGCTCGCCAAAATAAAACGCGCCCGCGAGCTCGACCCGCTTAATCTGCGCATCAACGCGCTCGAAGGACTGTTTCTCCTGCACGCGGGACAAACCGATGAAGCGATAGCCAGATTGCAGAAAACTCTTGAGCTGGATTCGAATTTTCGGCTCGCCAATATGTTTGCCGCCCGAGCTTATATCGAAAAGGGAATGTTTGCCGAAGCCGTCGCCGCTACCCGCAAGGCGAGAGAACTTTCCGCGGAAAGTACCGAACCAATCGCCTTTGGCGCATACGCTTTGGCAAAAGCGGGCAAAATTACCGAAGCGCACGCCGCGCTTGACGAGCTGTTGAAATTATCGACTGCAAAATACGTTCCGCCGTATAACTTCGCGCTCGTCTATAACGCGCTCGGCGAAAGCGGCAAAGCGCTCGATTATCTGGAAAAAAGTTTCGCCGAAAAAGACGTGCGAATGACATTTCTAAAAGTCGAGCCGAAATGGAACAATCTCAGACGCGAGCCGCGTTTCGTTGATTTGATGCGGCGGATGAATTTTGAATAATAGATAAAATGAAAATAGCTTTAATCGGTTACGGCGCGATGGGCAAACTCATCAAGAGCTTAGCCGAAAATAAAAATCACGAAATTGCGTTGATTATTCACGAAACGGACGCGAATCTCTCAGCCGCGGAATTAGCGGAAAAGCTGAGAGGCGTTGATGCGGCGATTGATTTTTCGGCGGCTGAAGCGGTCGGAAAAAATGTCGAAGCCTGCGTTCTGGCTGGCGTTCCGCTTGTCGAAGGCACGACCGGCTGGAACGCGGAGCGCGAAGAAATCGAAAAATTCGTTAAAGAAAACGGCGGCGCGTTTGTCTTCGGCGCAAATTTCTCAATCGGCGTCAATTTGTTTTATCGCATCGCCGGTTTTGCGTCGGAGCTTTTCGCTAAATTTGAAGATTACGAAGCGTTTATCGAAGAACAGCATCACTCGCGCAAAAAAGACGCGCCTTCCGGGACGGCTTTGAAGCTGAAAGACATTGTTTCCCAATATATTACAAAAGATTTTTCCGTTTCCGCGACGCGCGCCGGAAATATTCCGGGCACGCACCGTGTCGGCTTTGACGGCGCGGCTGACCAGATTCTGCTGGAACACACGGCGCGCTCGCGCGAAGGCTTTGCTGCGGGCGCGATTCTGGCGGCGGAATGGATTGCTGCGGGACGCAAAGGTTTTTACGAATTTACCGACGTGATGGATGAAATTTGTCGGAACCGCGGGCGGTAGCGGGCGGTTTGAGACAGAGGTTTCAGATTTCAAGTTTTTAGTTTGAATACTCGCTTTACTTGAAACCAGAAATCAGGCGCTTGAAACCGGGCGCGTTCAACCGCTCGCTACCGCCCGCGGTTCCGACTTTTGTCGATAAAATCCGAAGGGTCGAGCCATCCCGTTCTTTTCGCCGCATAACCGCCGCCCGTTTTATTCCATTCGGGACAATTTTCCTCGCGCAGCTCGAAATGCAGGTGACAGAAATATTTGCCTTCGGCGTTTCCGATAGTGCCGATTGGCTCGCGTTTTTTGACCGCGCCGCTCGTTTTCGAGATGGTTTGCAGATGACCGTAAAGCGTCTGAATCTTTTTACCGTTCAGTAGATTGTGTTCGATGATGACGACGTTTCCCCAGCCTATTCCGGCATTTTCGGCAAAAACAATCTTTCCGTTTCCCGCCGCGAAAACCGGCTCGCCGCAATCCGTATTGCCGCCCGAATTTTTGTTCCAGTCTTCGCCGAGATGATTGTTTGCGCCGAAATCCTGCGCGTTGTACCATTCGTCCTTTTTGTCTTTCGCCCCGGTGACGAATTCGGTTTTTCCAACCGGATAAGCGAAACTGTCGGCGATAAGTTTCGGCAAAGAATTTCTGTCAGCCCGCCTTTGATTCGATTGCGCTTCGGACGGCTCGGCGGCGAATTGCGAGAGCAGGCAAACGGCGATAAAGAAAATTCTTATAAACTGCATACCTTTTTGTAATCCTATTTTGAAACCGGAGTAATTATGGACATATACTTTCAGTTTGTGTCAATAGAATTATTAAAATGTGAAACCGGAACAAGCGGGGCTGGCAATTTGAGATTTGAGATTTCAAATTGCGTCCTTATTTATTCGCGGTTCCCGAAGTCTTTCAGTAAAAAATTATGACGATGAAAATTGATTGGATGCGCGGCTG
>DASVRT010000097.1:0-45965 GCA_036388475.1 Pyrinomonadaceae bacterium
TCCCGTTGTTACAAAGCTTTAGCCAGGGCGGTTGAGTTATTTGTTTATTTTTACAATCAGCGGCAACTCAGAAAAAGACGACTTCCTAAGTATCCTGCTTATCTGGCAGAAAATCTGCCAACACTTATTTAGTCACTCCCCAGCCTAATTAACACTTGCAACTATTTTCACAAAATGTTACTCTTACATACTTTGAAAAGGCGGAAAATTTATTTTCGAGTAGATAAAACCGCCGGATTCTAATTTTTTGGTAAGATGCCGATTAAGAACTTTGCCAGCACACGAACTACTACGACGCGCTTTTAATGGCGCGTCGGAATGGCGTTTCTTCTTATTAAACGCACGAAGCAAAGTCGCTCTTATCGAATCAAATCTTTATTAGTTAATTGTTAGTTGTTAATAATTAATTCATTTTTCGGTAACGGACTTTGCACAGAAGTTTCGGCAGAGTTGTTTTATCCATTAATTATTAACAAAAATATGAGCGAACTAAACGTAAAATTTGGCGAACAGCAAAGACAGATTCCCGCGCCCGTCTCGGTTTCCGATGCTTTAAAGGCGTTTGACCGCGACGCGGCGAAAAAGGCTCTGGCGGCGCGGGTCAACGGCGAAGAAGTTGATTTGAATAAACAACTTGCGCCGACCGATGAAGTTTTATCTATCGAGCCGATTTTAGCGGAAACGCGCGACGGTTTGGAAGTCATTCGTCATTCGACCGCGCACTTGCTGGCGGCGGCGGTGCTGGATTTGTTTCCCGGCACGAAGCTCGGCGTCGGTCCGGCGCTGATGGACGACCCGCGTTACGGTTTTTACTATGACGTTATCGCGCCGCGCCAGTTGACCGAAGCCGATTTGCCGGCTATCGAAAAGCGTATGCGCGAGATTGCGAAAAGGAATCTGCCGTATCGCCGCGAGAACGTGAGCAAAGCCGATATTATCAAGCTTTTCACCGAGCGCGACGAGCCTTTAAAGTGCGAATTAATCAGCGAAAAGGTCGATGAGATGTCGGAAGCAAGCATTTATTACATTGATAATTCGCCGTTTATCGATTTCTGCTTAGGTCCGCACGTTCCGCATACGGGCAAAATCAAGGCGTTTAAACTGCTGGCGCTTTCCGGCGCGTATTGGAAAGGCGACGCGAACAACGAGCAGATGCAGCGAATTTACGGAACCGCATTTGCCACGCAGGAAGAACTCGACGGCTGGCTCAAGCAGCGCGAGGAAGCCGAAAAACGCGACCACCGCCGCATCGGAAAAGATTTGGATTTGTTTTCGATTCAGGAAGAATACGGTCAGGGAATGATTTTCTGGCATCCGAAAGGCGGCGCGATTCGCACGGAAATGGAAAATTATCTGCGCGATGAATTGATGAAACGCGGCTACGGATTGGTTTACACGCCGCACATCGCCAAGCGCCAGTTGTGGCAGACTTCCGGTCACGAGGAAAATTACGCCGATTCGCTTTTCGAGCCGATGAAAATGCCGGAAAAATTCGGCGAAGACATCGAGTTTCGTCTGAAACCGATGAATTGTCCGGGTCATATCGGCATTTACAAAGCGCATCCGCGTTCTTACCGCGAGCTTCCGCTTCGTTACGCCGAATTCGGCACGGTTTATCGCGCCGAGCTTTCGGGAACTTTGCACGGGCTTCTTAGAGTGCGCGGATTTACGCAGGACGACGCGCATATTTTCTGCACGCCCGAACAGGTCGAAGCGGAAGTCGGCAACTGCGTCGATTTCGCTTACGACGTTTTCAAAACTTTCGGTTTCGAGAAATTCAAAGTCGAATTATCGGTGCGCGGCGGCGCTGAAAACAAAGGTTATCTCGGTTCCGACGAAGCCTGGGAAAGCGCGGAGAGCGCGCTGGTCAACGCTTTGAACCGGCGCGGCATCGGTTATGAAAGAATCGAAGGCGAAGCGGCGTTTTACGGTCCGAAAATCGACATCAAAGTCGAGGATTCAATCGGACGCCTGTGGCAGCTTTCGACCGTGCAGTTCGATTTTAATCTGCCCGAGCGTTTTCAGCTTGAATTTATCGGCGACGACAATCAGAAACATCGCCCTGTAATGGTTCACCGCGCGTTGTTCGGCTCGGTCGAAAGATTTTTCGGTGTTTTGATTGAACATTTTGCGGGCGCGTTTCCCTTCTGGCTCGCGCCGGTGCAGATTGCGGTGCTGCCGATTACCGACCGCATCAACGAATACGCCGAATCGGTGGCGAAAGAATTGAAAGAACTCGGTTTTCGCGTTGATTTAAATACGAAAAGTGATAAAATCGGCGCAAAGATTCGCGAGGCGCAAATGCAGAAAGTTCCTTTTATGCTCATTTTGGGCGACAAGGAAGCGGAAGACGGCAACGTCGCCGTGCGCGAGCGCAAAGCCGGAGATTTGGGCGCGATGACGCTCGACGAATTTAAAGAAACGGCTCAGAGGCTCAAAGAGTCGAGAGCTTTGGCGAATGTGTAAGTCGTAGGTCGAGAGTCGAGAGTCGAGAAAAAAATATTCTTTGACTTTCGACCCGTGACTCTCGACTCTTAACAAAGGAGAGAAATTATCGCTAACGGTTTTAGAGGGCGCGGAAATCGCCCGCCATTCAGAAGAGAGCCGCTGCACCGCACCAACGAGCGGATTCGCGTTCCGGCGGTGCGCGTGATTGATGAGGAAGGTGAAGCGCTCGGCGTGATGGACACGCGCGATGCGGTTCAGCGGGCGCGCTCGGTCGGGCTTGATTTGGTGGAAATCGCTTCGAACGCGCAGCCGCCGGTTTGCCGCATTATCGACTACGGTAAGTTTCTTTACGAGCAGAAAAAGAAACAGCACGAGGCGAAGAAAAAGCAGGTCACCGTGACGGTCAAGGAAATCAAGTTTCGCCCGGCAACCGATGAACACGATTACGCTTACCGCAAGGAACGCGCGCGGGAATGGATTGCCGACGGCGATAAAGTTCGCGCCACCATCGCTTTTCGCGGGCGCGAGATGTCGCACCGCGAACTGGGCTCGAAAATCTTAGCCAAGCTGCGCGACGATTTAACCGACATCGCCGATGTCGAGGTCGCGCCGAAAATGGAAGGCTACCAGATGTTTGCCATTTTCATTCCGAAGAAAAGTTTAAAAACGGCTGGCGGAAAGTCTGAAAAGAAACCGGAAAAGCCGGAGAAAAAAGAAGATTAATTGATAGTTGATAACTGAGAATTGATAATTTTTTCTTTGATTTTAGTTATCCGTTGCCAGTTATCGACTATCCACTATAAAGGAGTTCATTATGCCGAAACTTAAAACACATAAAGGCGCGGCGAAGCGTTTCCGCTCGACCGGCTCGGGCAAGTTCAAACGCGGACATTCGCACGCCCGACATATTTTGACGAAGAAAACGACCAAGCGCAAACGCGCTTTAGACCAGGACGTATTGGTTTCCGACGGCGATTTTAAACGCGTGCAGACCATGCTGCCTTACGGCAGAGATTAACTACGAATTAAAAATTACGAATTACGAATGTGAAGAACATTCAAGCTCGTAATTCGTAATTTTAATAAAAGTTTTTATAAAAGATATTTAGGAGGATAAAATTATGCCTCGTGCAAAACGTGGAAATAAGCGCGTTGCGAAACGCAAAAAAATATTGGCTTTAGCCAAAGGCTATCGCGGGACGAAATCGAAACTGTACCGCTCGGCGAAGGAATCGGTGGAAAGAGCGTTGAATTTCGCCTACACCGGACGCAAATTGAAAAAACGTGATTTCCGTTCGCTTTGGATTGTCCGCATCGGCGCGGCGTGCCGGCTGAACGGCATCAACTACTCGCAATTTATGCACGGCTTAAAGGTCGCCGGAATCGACCTGGACCGAAAAGTTCTGGCAGACCTTGCGGCAAAGCAGCCCGAAGCCTTTACGGCGCTGGCTGGTCAAGTGAAAGAAGCGATTAATAATAAACAAGCCGCGGCTTAAACTTAGAAAAAATCCAGCCACAGATTGACGCTGAAAGCTGCACAAAATAACTTGTGCGAATTCGTGTTAATCTGTGGTTTCTTATTTTTATGGAATTAGAACAACAAATTGAAGACCTGCAAAATGAGTTCAATCAGGAATTTGCTTCATATGAAAATTTACACGAAGATTTAATCGAGCGGAGTGTATCGCTGGAAGAAGCAAAAATTCTGGAGAAGAAAATTGACGAATTATATACAAAATATTTAGGTCAGAAATCGAAAATTACCGTTCTGTCAAAATCAATCGGACAGGCTTCGCCGGAAAATCGTCCGGTTATCGGTAAAAAGATTAAAAATTTAAAAGAGCATTTTAATAAAATCGTCGGAGCGGAAACAGTTGTTTACTCATACATTAAAAATCTTGAAACCGAACGCGAAGCCATCGATGTCACGCTGCCGTCGCGCCGCCCGCGCGTCGGGCATCTGCATCCGCTGACTTTGTTGCGCCAGCGCGTCGAGGAAATTTTCGTCTCGCTCGGTTACGCGATTGAGGACGGGCGCGAAATCGAAACCGATTATTACAATTTCGACGCGCTCAATATTCCCGAAGGTCATCCGGCGCGCGAATCGCAGGACACTTTTTACACGACGTCCGGCTTGGCGCTGCGCTCGCAGACTTCGACCGTGCAGATCCGCGCGATGGAGCGGCGCGGCGTGCCGATTCGAATTATCGCGCCCGGCAGAGTTTTCCGCCGCGACACGCCCGATTTGACGCACACGCCGATGTTTCATCAAATCGAAGGCTTGTGCGTGGATAAAGGCATCACGATGCAGCACCTGAAAGGCACGGTCGGCGAATGGCTCAGAAGATTGGTCGGCAAGGACACGAAAATCCGCCTGCGCCCGTCTTACTTCCCTTTCACCGAGCCGAGCGCGGAATTTGATTTCTCCTGCTTCAAATGCAGCGGTTCGGGCACATTGGAAGGCGAGCGCTGCCGCCCGTGCAAAGGTTCGGGCTGGATTGAGCTCGGCGGTTCGGGAATGGTTCACCCGAACGTTCTGCGCGCCTGCAACGTCGACCCGAAAGTTTATTCCGGCTTCGCTTTCGGCTTCGGTCTGGAAAGAATGTGCCTGCTGATGTATTCGCTCGACGACATCCGGATGATGCTCGATAACGATGTGAGATTTCTTGAGCAATTTAAATAAAATGGACGCATTTAATCCGGTATTTGCCGCGCATAAACATTCGAGCCGTCACCGCGAGGAATTGCTCGAAAGCGATATTTGCGGTTGTTTTTATTGTTTGGAAATTTATTCGCCGCAGGAAATTAAAGAGTGGGTTGACGATAATAAATGCGCGTTGTGTGCGAAATGCGGAATTGATTCGGTTATCGGTTCCGCATCAAACTACCCGATAACCGAAGAGTTTTTAAAGGAAATGAAAAGCTATTGGTTTGACGGAACGATTGGCTTGTCGGATGTAAAAAAACACTTCGGAGATTTATAAACATCCGTTGCCGGCGGCTGAAAGATTTGTTCGATGCTGCCGCTGCCAAAGATTTGTTTGATAAAGCGGTAAAAGAGCGCTCATTAAATATTAATTTCAGGCGCTGCCGGAAAACATTTAATGTTTGTTCAGCATCATTAAAGTTTCGCCTAGCTCTATCAAAGCCATTTCGTCGAGAAGCGAAATATCGTCTAATCTCAGAAACATTAAAATTTGAAAGTCGCTGAGCCGGGTGAGCTTTTCGATTTCCCGCGGCGTGAAAAAATTCTGCGTTTCCTGGTGCGCTTTTTCCCTGCTGACTGAAAAAGCCCGGTCGATTTTTAAGACTTGCTTAATTTTATCTACCCAGTATTTGCCCGGAGATTTGAACGTATAGCCGCAAAACTTGCATTTTCTTGAATCGGCACTGATATAGGCGAAACATTGCGGACACTCTTTTTGATGTCGCCTGTGTTTCTTTTTTCCGTATGCCATAAAACTTAGACGAAAATTCGCCGATTTACCCGGATTTTAAGGCTTTCAGGTAAATTTCACACTTGAGATATTTTATTTACGAAGTTAGAAAGTATTAATGGAAAATATTTTTCAATAACTCGTCAAATTATACAAGTTTCAAAAATCGTCACGAACGATTAAAAAAACGTAAAACACGCCGTAAATAAAAATGTCCGGATTTGGAATAACTCAAACTATACGCCGTCTTTTGCCATTTGTATATCAAAATTTCAGAATATCTTGTCAGCTTTCGTCGCGGATTCGGATAGATATATTAGTTGCGGGATTCAAGCGAATTGATAATTGATAAATAAAAAAAACTCATCATTTATAAATGATGAGTTTTTCATTATAAAGCTTTCCAACCCGGAAGTTACGGCTGGAAAGGCGTGTTTTCGGCAAAGTATTCGTGGCTGTCGGCATTGTCGACCGCTTTGTTCGGGTCGCTGATGGCGAGGTTTTTCGCGCCTGACTGACCGTAAACCCAGTCGTCGGTTCCGGCAACAATCGAGAAATGGCTTGTTTCGTGAATCAGAGTTCCGGCTTTCGAATCGGTTCCCTTTGCCGGAGCCTGCCAGTAAACGCTGCACAGGTAAATGTTATAAGGCTGATTAGCATAAACGTAAGCGTAATACCGCTTCTTGCAGCCGCAATCGAAATTCATCGAAGCCGTATCCATCGCGTTTTTGATATTTGTAAAGTTGCCTTTGACGGTGTTGTAACGCGAAGAAGTGTAAGCGCCGAACCAGGTCGTGTAACGCGCGGAGGTCGCGCCCGAATTCAAATAACTCAGCGAATCGGATGCGTAGACCGCCGCATCGTTGCGCGCGGTTAAAATGCTTGATTGCTGCGTCGCCGTGCATTTCGTAAAGCTGCTCGTGCCGCTGACCGCCGAGGGCGCCTGGGCTTCCGGCGTTTTAGCCGCGCGACCTTCGATAAAAAGGTTGACGCTGTCGGATTTTAAGCTTTCGATTTGCCGGTTCGCCACTCTTTCCTGCGGCGTATAGAGATTGAGCGATTTGACGTTGTAGTTGACGAGATACGAGCCGGAAACGGACAAATCATAATAGTCAGCTAAATTAATTGTGCGGGTAAAGCTTTCGCCTGATCTAAGAATAATGAAATCCCCGTCTTCGGGCTGCGGACGTTTATAATGCGCGCCGATATATTCGACGGGAATGCCGTCGCGGGTGACTTCAAACAAAGATTCTTCGACGTCTTCAAAAGGCGTGTCCCATTTGAGCAGTCTGAGCGCGCCTTTTGACGGGTTGGAAATTGTGACGCTGACGGTGACGCTGTCATTTTCGGCAAATGCCGTTTTATCGACGCTGAGTGTAACGTGAGCGCCGCCTTTTGCCATCGCGCTGAATGTAAAAGCGAACAGCAGCATAGCCAGAGCGAGCACAAAAAATACAGGAACATTTTTTCGCATTAAGAGATTCCTCCACAAATTTTTAGATGTTTTGAAAGATAGTAAAACCCAAGGCAAGTTTGCGTTAGCTGTACTATTATAGATTATAATAGGCATTTTGAATTTTAGAAGCAATAAAAATTTTGAATTATATCCATATCCTTAATTTATGAACATAAGTTATAACTGGTTAAAAGATTTGGTTGAAGTGGATTTGTCGCCGCCCGATTTGGCGCAGAAATTAACGGACGTCGGCTTGGCGGTCGAAGGCATTCACGAATTTCAGGGCGATTTCGTGTTCGATATCGATTTGACCTCGAATCGTCCCGATTGCCTTTCGCATTTCGGCGTCGCGCGGGAAGTGCGGGCAATTACCGGCGGCGAATTAAAAATTCAAACGGCGAATGACGAAAAACAAAGCACAAAAGACGATTCGCAAAATTTAGTTTCGATTCAGGATTCGGATTTGTGTCCTCGCTTTACGGCGCGGGTTATTCGCCACGTAAAAATCGCGCCGTCGCCCGAATGGCTGGTAAAAAGACTCGAAGCGGTCGGCGAGCGTTCGATTAACAATGTCGCCGACATCACCAATTACGTGATGCACGAGTTCGGTCAGCCGATGCACTCGTTTGATTTTAATAAATTAAAGGAAAATCGAATCGTCGTCCGCCGCGCGCGAGCGGGCGAAACGATAAAAACTCTGGACGAAGTCGAGCGCCGGCTGGATGAAACGATGCTGGCGATTTGCGACGCCGAAAAGCCGGTCGCCGTCGGCGGCGTGATGGGCGGTTTCGATTCGGGAATCACGGAAGAAACGACCGACGTTTTGCTCGAAGTCGCTTATTTCAAACGCGAAAATATTCGTCAGACTTCGCGCAGGCTCGGTTTGACGACGGAAGCCAGTTATCGCTTCGAGCGCGGCGTGGACATCGAAAATCTGGTGCGCGCGTCGAATCGCGCCGCGCAATTAATCGGCGAGCTGGCGGGCGGCGAGGCGGGCGAATTTGTTGACGTTTACCCGGCGAAATTTACGCCGAATGAAATCGAATCGAAAGATATTGCCGGCGCGGTTAAAAGACTGTCAGGTTTGGATGTCGAAGAAAAAGAAATTCTGCAAACACTTTCCGCTTTGGGAATTGATTCTCGACCCTCGACTCCCGGCGCTCGGCTCTTTACCGCTCCGAGCTGGCGGCACGACATTGCCATCGAAGAAGATTTGGTCGAAGAAGTCGCGCGCCTCGTCGGTTATGACAAAATCGAAGAAAAGCTTCCGTTTTCACAAAGCGCGGGCGAATATCAGGCGACCGAGCCGCGCAAAAAACATCTGCGCCGCGCGCTGGCAAATCTCGGTTTTGACGAGGCGATTTCCTACAGCTTTATCGACACGCGGCACGACGAAACTTTTGAATTGATTGCCAATCTGACGGACGATAACGCGGAAGAAAAATTCGTCACCTTGCAGGATTCGATTATCGAAGGCGCGGTGCGGATGCGTCCGAGCCTTTTGTCGGGTTTGCTCGACGCCGTGCGCACGAATTTTAATCACCGGCAAAGAAACATACGGCTTTTTGAACTCGGCAAGGTTTTCGCCGCGACCGCTAACGAAGACGGTCTGCCGAAAGAGCAGGAGCTTTTCGCCCTCGTCTTAAGCGGCAGCGAAACGCTGGAAAATAAAGCGATGCCCGTGCGCGAATTCGATTTTTACGACGCCAAAGGCGCGCTGGAAGCGGCGATTGAGGCAATCAATCTGCCCGCGCTCGAATTTGCGGCGAAAGACGTCAAACATCTCCGGCGAGGTCAGTCGGCGGAGATTCGCGCGGGCGGAAAATCGGTCGGCACAATCGGTCGGCTGAACGACGAAATCGCGGCGGCTTATAAATTCCGCCAGCCGGTTTTCGTCGCTGAAGTCGATTTGCAGACGCTTTTGCAGGCGAAACAAAGAGATGTTTTATATCGCCCGCTTTCGGTTTATCCTTCGATTCAGCGCGACGTTTCCGTGCTGGTCAAACGCGGCGTGAGCTTTGCCGAAATCAAGCAAACCGTCGAAGCGCAAGGCTTTGAGCTTTTACGTAAAGTCGAATTCGTCGATGTTTACGAAGGCGTCGGCGTGGCTGACGACGAGCGCTCAGTCACGATTCGGCTCGAATACCGAAGCGACGAAAGGACTCTGACCGAACCCGAAGCCGAAGCCGTCCACGCGCAGATTTTGCAGGCTCTCGAACGCGATTTAGGCGCGAAGCAGAGATTTTAGATTGAACTAAGTAATGAAAGCCGTGAGCTGAAAATTGCATCTTGCACGTGAAAGTTTGATATTTCGGATGAAAGCGTCATATTTCAGGCGAAAGATTGGTATTTCAAGCGAAAGATTGATATTTCAAGTGAAAGATTGATATTTCAAGCGAAAGTATCGTATTTCAAGCGAAAGTATCGTATTTCAAGCGAAAGTATCGTATTTCAAGTGAAAGATTGATATTTCAGGCGAAAGTGTCGTATTTCAGGCGAAAGCGTCGTATTTCAAGCGAAAGCGTCGTATTTCAATACACAATCTTGTTTAACAAACCGAGAGGAATTTATCTTGGCGGGCGCGCGGTTTTCGGCGCGGCATTAAATTATTTTCTAAAAACTTAAGAAAACACTTGAAGTTTTTGCGCTTTCTGAACATAATCAGTTTCACAAAAGCTTTTTGTGGAGAAAAGAATGAACGGTCTAGCCGGAATGGAAAAATTTTCGCATCTTGAAGACAAAATTTATCTCACCATCGAATTTGCCAAAAAGATGCGTGAGGAAAAAGAAAAACTCGAACGCGAAACCAACAGCCTGCGTCACGAAGTCAGCAGCCTTTTGGAAGAAAAAACGCGGCTCGAAGAAAAAATCGAGCGCCTGATGAGCGAGCGTGACGCGATTCAGTTGAAAATCGAGGCGATGCTCGACGCCATCACGGTCATCGAACCGGAAGTCTCCGAAGTTTTGCAGCGTTAGAAATTGGATATGATTGGAAACAAAAGTAAAAGCGAACAGGCGGCGCAGTCAATCCGGGTCGAGATTTACAACCAGACTTACAATATTCGCTCAGACGGCGACAACGAATACATTATGCGGCTGGCGGAATACGTCGATGGCAAAATGCGCGAGATTTCTTCGGGCACGCTGACCGTTGACAGTCTGAAAGTCGCCATCCTCGCCGCGCTGCACATCGCCGACGAATTTCACCAGCTCAAACGCGCGCAGGAACAAACCGACGCGCAGCTCGCCTCGCGCAGCGCCGAGTGCGCCGAGATGCTCGACCGCGTGCTGAAACAACGCGACGTCGCGCCGCAGGAATTCGAGATGGAACAATGATTTTGCAGGCAAAAGGAAAAAGGTAAAAGGCAAAAGTAAAGAAATTTAAATCTTATTTTTGCCTTTTACCTTTTTCCTTTTGCCTTTTTTACGTTTGTGCTACAATCTTTTCAGGCGGAAGAACCTACTGCAAGGTGCGTGAAAAAACGCAATGATAATTGAGCCAACATTTGAATCCCTGGGAGACCGATGCCGTTTTCAGTGCAATCTTTCAACGTAAAAGACTTGCCGGAGAACTCGGCTTAGATGCTTGCTCGCACAACGCGAGCGACATCATAGGTCGCCCACCTGTTGAGAAACAGGTTCAATTCAAGCGTTTACACGGCTTATGCGGTTCTCTTTCGCTAATCTTTTTGTGATAGGTGATAAGTGATAGGTGATAAGATATTTCTTCCCTATCACCTATCACCTATTACTTTTTACAGATTTATGAACGTTTTGATTCTCGCCGATGTTGTCGCCCGCCCCGGTCGCCGCGCCGTAATGGAACGCATTCAGGATTTGCGCGAGCAATATAAAATAGACGTCGCTTTGATGAACGCCGAAAACGTCGCGGGCGGGTTTTCCATCACGCCGGCGATTGCCGATGAGCTTTTCGCCGCCGGCATCGACGTGATGACTTCCGGCAATCATATTTTCGACAAACACGAGATAATTCCCTACATCAGAAAAAATCCGCGCCTGCTGCGCCCGGCAAATTATCCGGCTTCGACGCCCGGCAAAGGTCTTTTTATCGGCGAGGTGCGCGGGCATCGAATCGCCGTTTTAAATCTTTTGGGCAGAGTTTTTATGCCGCCCGTTGACGAGCCTTTCCGCACGGCTGACGATTGCGTCAAAGCGATTCCCGAAGATGTGAAAATACGAATTGTCGATATGCACTGCGAAGCGACTTCGGAAAAATACGCGATGGGCTGGTTTCTGGACGGTCGCGTTTCGCTCGTCTACGGCTCGCACACGCACGTCCAAACTGCCGACGAGAGAATTCTCGACCGCGGCACGGCGTACATCACCGACGTCGGGATGACCGGAAGCTACGCGGGCTGCATCGGAATGAATAAAGAGCACGTCATTCAGCGTTTTATGAATATTCCCGCCCGCCGCGCCGAGCAT
The DNA here is from genome assembly GCA_036388475.1 of Pyrinomonadaceae bacterium. Classification (GTDB taxonomy): domain Bacteria; phylum Acidobacteriota; class Blastocatellia; order Pyrinomonadales; family Pyrinomonadaceae; genus JALZHR01. Next base: position 11,788 of record DASVRT010000097.1, read on the forward strand.
TCGACCGAAGATGTCTGGATTTGCGCGCTGGTCGTCGAGATTGACGAGGAAACCGGCAGAGCAAATAAAATCGAGCGCCTGCGCCTGACGCACGTTTCATAAGCAACTGAGAACTGAGAACTGGTAATTAAGAAGCGTTCTCAGTTTCTTTTTCCAATTCCCGGCGAATTTCTTCTTCCATTTTCAAAGCTTCGAGCGCCAGCGGAAGCTCGGCGGAGCGCGCGGTGAGTCTTTTTAACGCCAGTTCCGTATCTGAAAAATTCGTTCCGCGACGCGAGGCGGCTTCTATCATTTGCAGGCGCGTTTCGGCTTCGACGCGCATCTGTTCGGCTTCGGTTTTTATTTCGGTGAGTTTCGTGTGGTCGTCCTTCAACTGTTTTTGCAGCGATTCGGAGTTTTCGCTTTTCAGATATTTCAGTTTGTTCTCGCGACGTTTGACTAAAAGAAGCTCCTGCTTGGTCGTTTTTAAAATTCGCGTGGCGGTCAGGCGCGAAGCCAGCGTTTCCCGATACGCGTCGGCGAGCATACGGTCTTTATTTTCGATTTCTTTGAGTGATTTTCTTTCGGCGGAAGTCAGTTCGTGTTTAAAAAAATCGACCTCGCTGGCTTTTATGCCGTCCACGGCGATGCGCTCGCGAATCCGGCTGAGCCAGCGCGAGCGGTAAAAAAGCAAGCCGCCGCTGATTATCGAACCGAAAATAAACCCGCCGACGAGCGAGATGAGCGACAGAAAGAAAAACATCGCTGACGTCGACGTCGCGCTGGAAAACAGGAAAAGAATAAAAAAAACGAGCGCGGGCAGAATCGCCGTCACAAACGGCACAACCCAAGCGCCGAATTTAAGCGCTTTGTCTTTTGCCAAATCGCGGCGCGTCACCTCGTAATATTGCGACTCTAAACTGTTCATTCGGCTTTTACTCTAACCTACTCTACAAACTTTATTCAAATATATCGCATCAAAAAACTTAACGGCTTGAAGATAATGTAATATTATTAGCTTGAAGGACTGAAAGCGCCTATGTTCAAAATGATTGCTCGAAAGTTTTTCGCTGTTTTCGTTTCGATTCTGCTTGCGGCTAATTTTTGTTTGGCGCAGCCCGAAAACGAAAACAATCGAAAAAAACAACAAAAAGTTCGCACCGTGACGATTCCGATTTCGATTTTTTCGAAAGAAGAATTAAAACAACAGATTCCGCAGGAATTTATCGAAGCCGGCAACATCATCGTCAAGGAAGACGGCGACCAGCAAACGATTCTCTCGATTCGCAGCATCGGTGAAGCGCCGATGGCGCTGGCGGTTTTGATTCAGGACGACGTTTCTTCGAGCGTCAATCTCGAACTCAAACGCCTCGGCGAATTTATCCGGCGATTGCCGAAAGGCTCGCGCGTGATGGTCGCTTACCTGCGCGCCGGTTCGATTCAGGTTCGGCAAAGGTTTACCGATGATTTGGAAAAAGCGGCGAATTCGCTACGGATTATTGCCGGCGTCGCTTCGGCGGCGCCGAGCAGTCCTTATCAAAGCGTCGAAGAAGCCCTGGGACGTTTTGACGCCCTGCCCATCGGCAGACGCGCCATTCTTTTAATCTCGGACGGTTTGGACGCTTCGCGCGGGCTGGATGATTCGTCGCCGACGGGAAGTCTCGACCTGGAGCGCGCGATTGCCAAAGCGCAGCGCAAAAGCGTGGCGGTTTATTCGTTTTACGCCTCGGCGAGCCTGACCGAACGCGCCAACGTTTCGCTGATTTTAAACGCGCAGGGCTCGCTCCAAAAGCTTTCGGAACAAACCGGCGGGCGCGCGTTTTTTCAGGGATTGACGACGCCGGTCAATTACGAGCCTTTTTTTCGCGAAGTCAATCTGTCTTTAAACCGTCAATTTGTTTTGACTTATCTTTCGACGCATATGAAAAAGGGCTATCACAAAGTCGATGTGTCGAGCACCAATCCCGAAATTAAAATCGAGCATCCGAAAGGTTATTACTACCGTTAAAAGAATCAGCCGTGAAAAGAAACGCAGAAAGGCAAAGAAAGAATTACCGAGGATAACAAACAGGATTGACAGGGATGATTTAAAATAAAATACTTTCCTGTCCCTATCCGTCCTGTTAGCCTCGGTTAATTCTTCTTTCGTGCTTTTTCGCGTTCTTTCGCGGCTGATTCTCTTAACCGACTTTCAGATTACAAACCGGGCAAACGCGGACGTCTTCCTTCATTAAAAAACCAATCCAGAAAAGCGGGAAAAATACCAGCAGCAGAACGGCGAAGACAATCCAGCCCGCCGTCGAAATTTTTCTTTCGATATGCGGCAGATTTTGCGTGCCGCAGCGCGGGCAGCGATAGCCGTGCGTCATTGCCGGCGCTTGCTGGTAAGCTAAATGCTGCTGCGGTTGTTGCGGCTGATTAAAATTCGAAAGCGGCTGAACGCGATTAATTTCCTGCGTCTTGCGCTGCTGCTGTTTGGATTCCTGAACCTGAAATTCGTCGGTTTTCCAACTGTAAGGCTTCGGCGGATTATACTCATAAGACTGATTTTGTTGCTGCTGAGGTGGCGGCGTCTGCTGCTGCTGCGCGGCAACCATTCTGGTGCCGCAGAAACGACAGAAATTGCTCCCGTAATTATTGACTTGCCCGCAATTTTGACATTGAACCATAGTGAAATTTCCAACCCGATATTTAAGCTTTGCTGAAATATTTTACGATACTTTACGGCAAAAGTTCTTTAATTGAAAGTTTGCAGCAGCTAAAAATAAACGATGAACGCGGAATGCGCAATTTATGATTCTCCATTCATTATTCATCGCTTCTTTTTTAGTCGAATCTGATTTTTTCGCCTGTCGAAATCGCCTTGTAAACCGATTCGACTAATTCCACCGATTTATAACCGTCGAATGCTGTCACCGGCGGCTCCGTGCCGTTTAAAATCGCGTCGATAAACGCTTTGTCTTCCTGAACATAGCCCCAGCATTCTTCTTTTTCGGTCATATGAAACGAAAGCGTCTCAAAGTTTGCGTCGTAGCCGCGCGAATCAATCAGGTGTTCCATTTCCTGCGTCAAAATCGTGCGGTGATGACAGAAAACCTCGATGCGCTCGAAAGGAAACAGCCAGCTGGCGTCCGACGAAGAAGCGAAGGTCGAGTGAAAACCGTTTTTAAATTTAAAAATAATCGAAAATTCGTCGAGTTCGGGATATTCGTGCTTCGAGCCGTAAGCGACGAGTTCTTCGATTTCGCCGAATTGAAACCGCATCATATCGAAAAGATGAATCGTCGTTTCATACAAAAATCCGCCCGTCACTTCCGGGTCGCCCGTCCAGACGGGATTTTTCAGCTCGCCGCGATTCATCTTGATGTGCGCCGAGTGCGCCGCGTCTTCACTTAACAATTCTTTGAGCTTCGCATACACGGGCGCGTAACGCCGGTTGTGCCCGACCTGAAAAACGCCTTTGCCGTTTTGCGTCGTTTCGAGCAAAGCGCGCGCGTTGTCCAGACCGATGGCGAAAGGCTTTTCGCAGAAAACGTGTTTTCCGGCGGCGACCGCGCGCGATGCGATTTCGACGTGCGTTTTGTTTGGCGTGCAAACCAGAACGGCGTCGCTCGACGCGAACAATTCTTCCAGCGAGCGACAAACTTTTCCGCCGACCGTTTTGGCGGCGCGCTCAGACTTTTCCGGCACAATATCGTAAAGCGCCGCGACTTCTGCGCGCTCGTCGCGCGAGTGAATCCGCGCGTGAACGTTGCCGATGTAACCCGTGCCGATAATTCCGATTTTTACTTTACTCATTTTCTAAAATTTTTCAGGATTTATAATTTAACTCCAGCTCACGCCCGAATTTTCTAAAGGGTCGAGTTTTTGTTCTCTCGCTTTTTGAAGTCCGATTTCCAATAATTTTTCATACCACTTCCGATAACTTTCGTAGGCTCTTTTGATGCTTTTTTTAGAATTGCCGTTTTCAGCTTCTTCATCATATAGACTTATTGAACCGGCGTGTTCCCAATTGTTGTGAAACATATATGAAATATAATAAAGCGCGGCGATTTCTATAGTCGCGGTTTTATATTCGTATCTTCCGGAGGCGTAAATATTGCTGCGAGTCGCGCCTGTAAATCCGGCTTTCCGTTTGTTGCCTTTTAATTTCAAAAGGCAGCCGATACCCGTTTGGATTTCTTTATCCGATAATTTACTTTCGTCTATTTCAACACGTTCAAATTTTGGATCAACCTGCGTTTGCCATTTATAACAAGCAGCCTTTGCGTCCTGCGCCATTTGAGGTATTACGCAAAAAAGAAAAAGCATCGGTAAAAGCAGCAATCTATTCATAAAGTTTATCGGCATTGCCGGCTCATCCGTTTCCGCCGGCTGCCGGGTTTTCCAAGCCTAAAACTTTTTCCGTCGCCGCTTTCGCTTTTTTCGCCACCTCGAAAGGATTTTCATCCCAGTATTCGGGGCGAAAAATCTCGATTGAAACCATCCGGTCGTAGCCGATTTTATCGAATCTTTCTTTGATTTCCCGAATCGGCAAAATTCCCGTTCCCGGATACAGGCGATGCGCGTCGGTCAATTGTTCTTTCGGCAAATCTTCGGCGTCGTTGATGTGAAAGATAAAAAGCTTTTCCGGCTTCATTTTTTCAATCGCTTCGAAGCTGGAATTTCCGGCGTAGAAATGAAACGTGTCGATGACGTTGCCGACGTTCGGGCGATTCACTTTTTCGACGATTTCGTTGCATAAATCGAGCGTCTGCACCGAGCAGTCGGTTTGCCCGAGAAACTCGAAAGCCAAGCCGACGTTGTGTTTGTCGGCGATGTCGGCAAGCTCGTTTAAAACGCGAACGGATTCATTGACGATTTCCGCTTCGGTCGCCTTTTCCGGCAGCTTTCCGGGCACGACGACGATAAACGGGCAACCGAGCGCGCCCGCGATTTGCGACAATTCTTCGGTTTCGCCTTTGATTTTTTCGTAATCGTCGTTGGTTCGAAAGGTGATGTGTTCGATGGAATTGATTGAATACGGCTGTAAATCGTTTTCTTCCAAAAGCTTTTTCAAATCGGCGACGGTGTTTGTTTTCAGAAACCGGCGCAGCTTTGCCGCCCAGATTTCGAGCAAATCAAAACCGGCGGCGCTCGCCGCTTTGATGTCGGTTTCCAAATCGGCGTGCATCGTCGTCGCGCCGTTTAATGCTAATTTCATTTCTTACTCCGGATTTTATAAAGATTAGACTTTGTGAAAATTCTAACACGACGACGCCGGAAAAATGAAAAAGTGAATTTGGGATGCGTTCTAGCGGAAAGCTGCCGGAAACGAGGCACGGAAATTCATAACTAAACCGAAAATGAAATTGAAGCTTACCCGGAGCGAGCGCCGCCAATCCGGCGACGTTGCGTATACTTCATTTCGTCTCGAAAACAACCGTTTAAGCCGGGCTGGCTTCTAGTTTGGCTTCTCTATCTTAATGTTCGGGTCTATTTCATAATTCGTGACGAATTCGTGACGGGAACCAAATGCGCCTGATTGAACAAAAGATTTAGCTTCTACCTTTAATAATTCTCCGCGTTCGCCGAACCAGAATTTCGTCGTCGTCTCGACCGATGTTTTTGTCTTGTTTGATGAATTAAGACTTTTCTTCTTTTCCGTCTTTTCATAAACGCTGGCATTCTGCCCGTTCAATGTCTCCGTGCCCAGAGATTTATATTTAGCCTGTTGCGCTATTGTTGTAAATTGGTTTCTGTTTGTCGGAGCGCCGGACGTTTTTTCTTCCATCCATTTCCCGTCGCCGATTCTTTTGTAGGTTTTGCCGTCAATCGAGATTATTTCTAATCTTAGTTTAGTCCAACCGGAAGTCGTTTTTTGCGGACTCGTTTCAAAGATATAACGGGAGGCGGACGACCGGGAGGCGAATTCGGTTATCGTTCTCGATGAATAAGCATTACTTCCGGTGTAGCTTCGTCTTATCTCGCTGTTCGGGTCGGGTTTGGAATAACCGTCATTTGCCGCCGCGTACTCTTCGGAAGGAAACGGGAACGTTGACGAGATTGATGACTGCGATTGAAAATTATTATCTCCGGCAAGCGCATCATTACTGTTTTTTTGCGTGCTTATTACCCGGTAAGAGCTATTCTTAAGCTTCGCGATGGCGCTCTTATATATCGAATCAAACTCGCTCCGGGTAATCTCTTTTTTTTGCGCGGATATGCTGATAAATCCGAACAAAATCAACGTTATACAAAAAATCTTTTTCATCATAACCGGCATTGTAGAGTTAAAATATCGAAAAAACAATTATTTTCCGGCGGTTCTAATCAGGAATGGCTGATTTCCGCCCGTTCTTAAATGTTTTGCGCTTTTTTTGAAAAATTTGTGTAATGAATCGACGGAAAATGTCATTAACAGTAGAACCCCGTGAAAGGTAACATTTGTCGGTTGTTACCCTTGTTCGGGAAAACTGCTTATCTCACGAATTACGCTCTGAAAAAGAAAGAAGCTTCAGACTCGAAGCTTCTTTCTTCTCTTTTTAATTGGCGATTTTTCTTTATTCTTTCGGCGGATTTTCCCTGATTTCCTTGAATTTGTCGCCGACTTTAAACATCAAATCGGCTTTTTTTCCGCCGAAACGGGCGATAACCAGGTTCGTCTGTTCGGGAAAGCTTTCAAACAAAATAGTATTTTGCAGATTCGCTCCGGCTAAATTTTCCGTCGCGGGAATTTCGACGTAAACCCAGACGGCATCGACCTGAAGCTCTTTTCCGACCCATTTCAGCGCCGGCGACTCGCCGTTTTTATTTTTGAGCACAAAATTTTCGTTTAGATAACCGAGAATAAGCTTATCGACTTCGGGAGTTTTTTCGAGGTCGATGCGCTTGCCGGCTTTTTGTTCGAGAGCGGGCACGAGGTCGTGCGTGAAAAGCTGAATCGAGATTTCGACCAGCCTTTCCTGCTCGTTGTAATCCATCCGCGTCAGGCTCGTGTGATAACGGTGCGCCGCGACGAAAGGCGAAAGGCAAAAGGCGAAAGGCGAAAGGGCGAGAAAAATCCCGAAAATTCTGAATGTCGATATAGTTTTTTTCGCTGATTGTTTCATCATTCCTTACTTTTCCCTTTTACCTTTTGCCTTCTCTTAGTTGGCTTTTGAACCGCTGAACGGCAGATTTCCCTGCGGCGTGGCGACCGTTCCGCTGATTTGATTGCCGTTTGCCTGCCCGGTAAAGGTCAATTCGACCGGAACGGTCGTTTTCAGCGTAAATCTGCCGTTGTCCATCACGCCGCTGCTGAACTGAATCGTGCCGGTCTGCGACGATTCGAGCGAGCCCGAAATCGTGTTTCCCTGCTGCGTCAGATTCAAAACGGCGCTCAGGGTTTGCCCGCCCGCGTCCACCGCGATGTTCCATTTTCCGGCGACGTTTGCCGCGCCGGGCGCGGTCGTGGTGGTGGTGGTCTGCGCGCGGTTCGGCTGACCTTGTTTGAAAATCTGGAAGCGCGTCGGAACGGTGCGGCGCGGGAAAAAGTTGTTCGTTAAATCCGCGTCCGCCGTTTCCAGATTCGGGTCGAGCACGATGGCTTTCGCTTCCTTGCGCGTGACAATCAATTTGGAAACTTCCGAGTTGTTATAGCGCCAGATTTCTACGGGCACGCGAACTTCCTCGCTCGTGCCGTCCATATATTCGACCTTGAAAATCAAAGGCATCACCAAGCCGCCGACGTTTTTCAAATCGACGACGTAGAAATGATAATTTCCGTTCAGAAGCGCTTTTTCCTTGTCGCTCAGGCTCGAATAAAACGCCTGATACGTCTGGCGGTCTTGCTCGGTAATGCGGAAACGGTTGTTTTCCGTGTCGTTATACATATCTCTCAAAGAGGGATACTGGTCGATGCGTTTCGGCAGAGCCTCGTTGCGCTGCTGCGAAAGCGTGCGCGGCTCGCTGTTCGCCTGTTTGCGCTGAAGCTCTTTTTCGACTTCCGGGTTTTTCGTGTCCATCTGGAAAAGGCGAACGTTTTCGATGGAAATATCGACGTGGTCGGTCGAATAAAACCAGCCGCGCCAGAACCAGTCCAAATCCGTGCCGGAAGCGTCTTCCATCGTGCGGAAAAAATCGGCGGGCTGCGGGCGCTTGAATTTCCAGCGGCGCGAATATTCTTTGAAAGCGAAATCGAAAAGGTCGCGTCCCAGGACGGTTTCGCGCAGAATGTTGAGCGCGGTCGCCGGTTTCGCGTAGGCGTTGTTGCCGAACTGCAGGACCGAATCCGAGTTGGTCATAATCGGCACTTGATTTTCCGACAGCATATATTCGCCGATATGTTTCGGCTCGCCGCGCCACGAAGGATAATTTTTCTCCCATTCCTGCTCGGCTAAATATTGCAGAAAAGTGTTCAAGCCTTCGTCCATCCACGTCCATTGCCGCTCGTCGGAATTGACGACCATCGGAAAATAATTGTGCCCGACTTCGTGAATGACGACCGAAATCAAGCCGTATTTCGCCTGCGACGAGTACGTTCCGTCCGGGTTCGGGCGCGGACCGTTAAAGCAAATCATCGGGTATTCCATACCGCCGACGTGACGATTGCTGACGGAAATCGCGTTCGGGTACGGGTAATCGAACGAGTAGCGCGAATAGACGTTTAAAGTTTGAATAATCGCGTGCGTCGAGAATTTGTCCCACAGCGGGCTGGCTTCTTTCGGGTAGAGCGACTGCGCCATCACCTTGTTGCCGCCGACATTGTGACCCTGCGCGTCCCAGAGGAATTTTCTGGACGAAGCGAAAGCGAAATCGCGCACGTTGTCGGCTTTGTAAATCCAGGTTTTCTTGCCGGTCGGTCTGCCTTTTTCGTTCGCGGCGGCTTCTTCTTTGGTGACGATGTACATCGGCTCGCGGGCGGTTTCGGCTTGTTTCAGGCGTTCGCGCCAGACGGGTTTGAGAACCTGGTTCGGATTCTGCAAAACGCCGGTCGCGCTGACCACGTGGTCGTCGGGCGTGGTGATTCTGACCAGGTAATCGCCGAATTCCAATGTAAATTCGCCCGCGCCGAGATACTGCTTGTGCTGCCAGCCGTTCGAGTCGTTATACGCCGCCAGCCGCGGGAACCACTGCGCGATGGTGTACAGATAATTGTTGTCTTCGGGAAAATATTCGTAACTGGTGCGCCCGCCGTAAAGCGCGCCGGCGTTGATGTTGTAATTCCATTCGACCGAGAAAACGAAATTCGCGTTCGGCGCGAGCGGCGTCGGCAAATCAATCCGCAGCATCGTCTCGTTCAGAGTGTTTTTGAGCGGATTGCCCCGCGCATCGCGCACGGAAGTTAAGTTGACGCGCCCTTCGTATTCGCGCGCGGCGAGCTGTTCGACGCGCGACAAAGGCATATTGCGAAACTCCGGCGCGGTTCCCGTCTTCTGCGCCAGCGAATCTTTGGCGAAAATATTCTGGTCGATTTGCAGCCAGATGTAATTCAATGTGTCGGGCGAAAGATTTTTATAAGTGACGGTTTCCCTGCCGATGATGCGCTGGTTGACGTCGTCCAGTTCGACGTCGATGACGTAATCGGCGCGCTGCTGCCAGTAACGACTGCCGGGCGCGCCCGAAGCCGTGCGGTATTCGTTCGGCGTCGGCAAATCTTCTTCCAACTGTTTAAACTTGTCGGAAGGCTTCGATTTCGACTGCGCGAAAACAAAACCGGCGCACGACAAGATGATAATAAAAGCGAATATTCGACGTAGTAACACGCTTGCTTTTCTCCTCAAAAATAGATTATCGAAAACTAAAACGCCGCGGGAAAGCCGGACAAATTTAATAGCTTGATAAATTGTTACGCCGACGTTTATTTTTAGTTTCGGAAATAATGAGCGGAATTGCAAGCGGTTTGCGATAACGCAAAAGGCAAAACGCCAAGCGCCAAATCGGATTCCGCATTCGAAGCTTCCCACTGCTGTCGCAGCAGGCGCAACTGCGAGTGTTACGTCCGCAGTTGCGCCTGCATTATCCGCAGCTGCGCGAGCATCGGGCGCAGTTGCGCGAACACTACCGGCAGTTGCGCGAACGCTGTCGGCAGTTGCGCCAGCGTCAGGCGCAGTTGCGCGAGCGTCGGGCGCAACTGCGCGAGCATTGGGCGCAACTGCGTCCGATGCTCGCGCAACCGCCGGAAGCTTAGTCGTTTCCGCCTTTGAAATCAGTTTTTATTCGCCGCGTAAGACTGATTCTGAAAATCGTGCGGCAGACGATAAACGGCGGCTTTGCCGAAACCGGCGGCGTGCATTTCCAATTTTTCTGAAATTTTTCTGAAAAGAATGAGCGGATTCGCTCAAACGCGGCGCGTTAATTGATAGCGGCGATTTACAAAAGCGGTATGAATCCGAAAAAGCGCCGGAAACGAAAAGTTAAATTCTAAAAAAGCGGAAAAAGGAGAAATCGGAGATGCGGAAAAAATTTGAAAAGCCGGTTGAGGAAAGCGGAGCGGCGTTTGCGCTTGCCATCGTGCTGCTGAACGTTCTGACGGTCGCCGCCGTCGGCGGACTCGTCTGGACGCTGCAATTGATAATCACGCAGAACAGCCCTTTCGGCTTAGTCCTGCGCGAAATCGCGTGGCGATAAAATCGGAGCCGCCGCCGACAAAACCCAATCGCGGCATTTCTTTTAATAACTTTTTAATAGCTAAGCTAAAGCGCAAACAAAAAGAGCAATCCGAAAATTGCTCTGACTAATGAAATTGCCGAATGCCGATTACGGCGCGAAGACCGCCGTATTTGCGATGGCTCTGTCAACGGCAAGCTGAACATCGACCGGCGTCAGGATTCGGCATCTCCACGAAGTCGGTTTTATCACATACGCCACGTACGCGCACGATGAACCCATCATTTGAAACAGACAGGTATATCTATTCCGACAGTCGGCGTTCGCCTGCGCCAGCAGATTGTTCAGAATAGTATCGACCTGCGCCTGTGTTAAAGCTCCCGCGCACGGATTGCCCGGTCCGCCCGGAATGGCTAAAGAAATGTCTATTTTGTCGAAAAGCTGCGAATTCCGGCTAATCGTGTACGTCATCCGCTCGGGCTGCACGTCGAGATTGATGACGTAAAAATCGCTTTGTCCTTCGCTGTTTTTGTAATGAATCACCGACTGCGTCCGGTTCAGGCTCGAACCGGCTTTGACGGAATCCGCCGAGGTCAGCGAATAAACCTTTTCCCCGTTATTATTGGCAAAAGAATATGCGGAATTGGTTATTTGAAGACCTCTGGACCGCATATAATCGGCGGTTTCCTGAGCCATTTCGGCTAAACATTCTTCCGTGCCGGCGGCTTTGACGGCAGCCGTGCCGAAAAGAGTAAATAAAAAAGCAGCCATACAAAGTAAAGCCGCTGTCTGCTGTAGGCGTTTAACTGTTTTTTTCATATGTTTGTGGACGCTTCCCGCAAATGACGAGAAAAGTTTTGTGGGAAACATTCTTCTTCCTTTATTTTTATTTTTTTTGGGGAAAAACACTTGCAGAGTATCAGAACGATTATTTTAAAGTCAACAAAAAAACTTGCGGCGCAAACTTGCGTCAAAAAAGCTTCTTTCACGAAATAGCCGATAAATGCTGGCTAATCTTTTTATTTTCACCAAAAAATATTGACAGTCGGCAAGAAATAAACTACATTCAGTTCAATCGGGAAAAGTAAAATCCATTAACATTCGAGGGGAAAATGAACAAAAAATTAAGTAGTTTGATGAGCATTGCGATATTTGTGCTGATGCTGTCGGCGACGGCTCAAGCGGAAATCTTTTTCGCGTATTTAAACGGCGCACAGGAAGTTCCGCCGGTCAGCACGCCGGCAACCGGATACGCGCGCGTATTTCTGAACGAATCAGCCGGAACGATTTCGTTCACGGTCGTTTTCAACAATCTGTCCAGCAACCAGACGGCGTCGCATATTCATACCGGCGCTATCGGCGTTTCCGGTCCGGTGACGATTAATTTCGGCGCGGTCGGCGGCACTTCCGGCACGATTACCGGCACGGCGGCAATCACTCCGGCGCAAATCGCCCTGCTGCGGTCGCATCAATTTTACGTTAACGTGCACTCGGTTAATAACACCCCCGGCGAGATTCGCGGTCAGCTCGGCGTCAAGCGCCCGATTGATTTCGACGGCGACGGCAGAAACGATTTCAGCGTCCTGCGCTTTCCGAACGTCGCGCCGCCCGGACAGGCTCCGATAACCTTTTACAATCTGAACAGCACCACCGGATTCCAGTCCGCGCAGTTCGGCGACGCGAATACGGATTTTCCCGCGCCGGGCGATTATGACGGCGACGGGCGCGACGATATTGCATTGTATCGACGCGGCGCGGCAGCCGGCGCGCAAAGCTTCTTTCATTTAATCCGCAGCTCGGACGGCACGGTTCAATCGACGCAGTTCGGACTTTTCGGCGATTTGACCGTCGCGCGCGATTACGACGGCGACGGCAAAACGGACTTTGCCGTCTGGCGGCGCGGCGCGGCAGCCGGCGCGCAGGCTTTCTGGTATATTTGCAACTCGGCGACGGTCGCCCCGGCGTCTTGCAGCACTAATTTCAGAACCGTCCAATGGGGCACGACCGGCAACGGAACGAGCACCGGCGACACGCCCGTCGCGGGCGATTACGACGGCGACGGTAAATTCGACGTAGCCGTTTACCGTTTCGGCGGCATAGCGCCGAACAACAGTTACCTGATTCTGCGCAGTTCCGACGGCACGGCTCAATATTCGCAGTTCGGCAATTTTCAGACCGACTATATCGCGCCGGGCGATTTCGACGGCGACGGCAAATATGATTTGACGGCAGTTCGCACCGGCACGGCGGCGTCTTCGCCGATGACCTGGTTTATCCTGCAAAGCTCGAACAACCAGCTTCGCTCGGTGCAGTTCGGCGTCAGTTCCGACGTTCCGGTGCAGGGCGATTACGACGGCGACGCGAGAGCCGATATTTCCGTTTATCGCGCGGGCGCGACCGGCGCTCCGAGCTTCTTCCATATCATCAGAAGCTTTGACAACACGCTCCAATCAACGCAGTGGGGCAACGGCGGAGACTTTGCGGTCAATACCTTTGACGCTCGCTAAAGTCTGATTTTATTTGACACGCGGAAGTCCGGCGGATGAAATATTCGCCGGACTTCCGCGTTTAAACGAGTCACTTTGCGGGCGCGTTATTTTTTGCGGTTTACCGCATCGCTTTTCCCGCATCTAAAAATCGGTTATTCTATATCTCCCTTGAATCTCCGCTTTGCAATCATGAAAAAATTTATTTACGCAATCGCTATCGTTTTCGCTTTTTCTTTCAATTTACCGGCGCAGAATTATAATGACGCGACGCTCGTCAAAGTCCGCGAGCAAGACCGCACGAGCCGCGACGTCGCCGGCAAACTGTTGACGCTCGACGCCGGAGAGCACAATTACCGCGCCGATGTTTACTCGTCGAACCGTTATTTTAAGGAAGCCCGCGAGCACTGGCAGAAAATTCTCGACGATTACCGGACGGACGCGATGCTGGTGCCGAAAGCGCTTTTCGGCATCGCGCGCTCCTATATGTGGGAACGCCAATACGAAAAGGCGGTCGCCTATTTCGAGATGCTCACCAAAGATTACCTGAACACGAAAGAAGGGCGCGAAGGCTTGGCGTTTAAAGGCGCGTCCTACGTGCGGATGAGCAAGCACAACGAAGCGGTGAAAACCTACGAGCAATATACGATAATGTTCCCGACCGGCGAAAAAATCGAAAGCTCGTTTCTGAACATCATCGACGCGCTGCGCGAGGCGAAAAGATACGACGAGGCAAACGCGTGGGTGGAAAAAGCCCGCCGGAGATTTATGGGAATGCCGACCGAAATCAACGCCCTGCACGCGCGTCTGCGGATGGAAATTCATCGCGGCGACTGGAACAAAGCCGTTCAGGCGGCAGACACCCTGCGCGATTCGGGAAATTTTCGCGGCTCGATGACGAGTCTTGACGAAGTAAATTACCTGAAAGCGGTCGCGCTCGAAAAAGCGGGCAGAAAGTCGGAAGCGGTCGCCGTGTATTCGACGATTCCCGACGTTCTGACTTCGTATTACGGCGGTCTGGCGACGGAAAGGTTGAAAGTTTTAAGCCCGTCCGCGCCGCGCGTCAGCAAAACCGGAAGCGTTTCTTCGTCGCTCGTCAAAGATTTTCCCGCGCCCTATCGCACCGAACTGCTGCGCTACGCCCGCCCGAAAGGCATCGACCCGCGCTTTATGCTGGCGATTATGAAACAGGAAAGCAGCTTCCGCGCCACCGCCAAATCTCCGGCGGCGGCTCGCGGTCTGTTGCAGCTCGTTTTCGACACCGCCCTGAAATACAACAAGCAAGCCGGTTTCCCCAACCTGCAAGCCGAAGATTTATACCGCCCCGACGTCAACATCGCCATCGCCAGCATCTACATCAAAGATTTGCTGGAAGAATTCGACAATCTCTACGAAGCCGTCGCCGCCAGCTACAACGGCGGCGAAGACAACGCCGCCCGCTGGCTGTCGCGAAGCAAGCCGAAAGAAGCCGGAATCTTCTCTGCGGAAGTCGGTTTCGCCGAATCCAAAAACTACGTCTACAAGGTAATGAACAACTACCGCATCTATCGCGAGCTTTACACCGAAGATTTAGTGCGGAAATAATTCAAATATCGGTGTTTGAGAAAGTCCGCGACAAAATGCGCGAAAAGGTTCGCGGTCTTGAATACGTGATGACGATTCACGCCGAATTCGCAAAATACTCCAAACCAAAAGAAGCCGGAACATTCCGGCTTTTATCATTTCAATCCTCTCAAAACCGCTCGTGTGTAAATCGAAGAATGTCGGGCGTGAGCCTGAAAAAGGCGCGGCAAAAATGTCTCAAAAGTCGAAAACGTCGGGAAGTTTTGGCTTTGTTGCAAAAGTCAGAAGGTGCTGAAAAATCTTCGGAATAAGTTAAATATAGTGAAGAATGTTCGTCATAACGCATAAAAACTATCTAGAAACAGAACATTATTCATCTTGCCTGCACTTTTGCAACAAAGCTGGAAGTTTTGGGATTTTAGTTATGAGACGCTTATGAGACAAAACCACAAAATGCTGAAACTAAGAATTGAGCCTTAATTAGTGCTGTGTCAATGGTTGGAATGTCTCAAAAACGGGCGTTTCTGAGACGCTCGATTTCGTATGATTACCCTTTGGTAACGGATGCTTTTATCATTCTCATCTGCAAAACAGCCTTTTGAGAAGGAGTAACTCTTGAATTCTCTAATTCATACCAACCCTTTCCGCCGTTAGGTGTAGGATATTTACCTTTCAGGAATACAATCCAGTTGCCTCGCTCCTGACTCAAATCTCTATTCTCGCCATTTTCTATATGAAGATAAAACTCTAAGGCTTGCCCGCGTTTGATTTTGCCCTTAAATGACTCAACAACTTCGCCCTGCGCCACATAAAGCGGATAGACGTCAGGGGCGGCATATTTAATGCTTTTGATTTTAACCTGAACTACTATTTGAACTTGCTTATAATCGCCTTTCAATGTCGAGAAAGGTCTAACCTGCGCGGCAACTCCGATAGTAAGTACAAGCAAAATTAAAAATAATGGGAACAGCTTTCTCATAAATTATTAAAAAATCGTTTTTTGTCTCGAAAAGGGTCGTTTTTGAGACGAATAATTATAACACTACACGCCGCTGGCTGTATTTGTACGGCGGCTCGGCAAATTTTAATTATACGGGCGAGATTTTTTCCGCCCGTATAATTTATTCGGCATTTTATTTGCCGTAATCGACAAATCCCGGTTTTTTGAGCTGCCGCAGATGCGTGTCGTTTTTGTCGAGAATCGTTTTTACATTCGTAATTCCCTCACGGCGTCGGCGGCTGCGGCGGTTCGTCGCCGGGTTTGGTTTTGTGCTTTTCGACGCGGCAGGCGGAGCGCCAGGCTTCGAGCAGTCCGGCGTCGCCGGAGTCTTCGAGGATGTTTTCGCCGATTTGCGCCGTCGTGCGCCGCGCCTGCATCAGGCGTTTGATTGAGGCTCCGGTTTCGGCGGTCGAAGCCACGCCGCTGCTTTTGCCCGCGTTTTGCTGCGCGCGGGCGGTCTGAAAGGCGGCTATTTTGTCGCTTAGATTCGCCGGTGTCGCCGAAGTCAAGCCGAACTCGCCGAATTTGGCGATGACCGGCGCGGTCAGCATCGCGGCAAAGCTGCTCGCCGTGTCGAGCAATTGCTGCTCGCCGAGCGTCCCGAGCGGAACTTTGAACGTGTTTTCAAACGCCGGTTCATCCTTTTTGATGGTCTTTGCCGTCTCGGCGCTTGATAAAGTTGCAGTTATAAACAGACGAACTTACCACTTACCGTTTACCACTTACCACTTTTTTACTCTTCCCAATCGCCGACGCCTTCGCGCTCGACGTGGTAGCCGCACTTTTCCAGGTGTTTATTCACCTCGCGCCCGTGCCGCTCGTCGCGGACTTCGAGAACCATTTCGATGCCGACTCTGCCGAGCGGCGCGAGCCACATCGCGCGGCGGTGAAAGACTTCGACGACGTTAGCGCCGGTTTCGGCAACGTGTTCGAGCAGGGCGGCGAGCATTCCGGGGCGGTCGAGGACGAGCAGTTTTAAAATAATATAGCGACCCTGCCTGACCATTACCTGCTCGATAACGCGCGCCAGCAAGTTGCCGTCGATATTTCCGCCGCACAGAACCGTGCAGACCGTTTCGTCCGGCTCGACTTTGATTTTCTTGGCGAGCAGCGCCGCCACGCCCGCCGCGCCCGCGCCTTCGACGACCAGACGATTGTTCTGGACGCAGTGAAAAATTCCGCGCGCGATTTCTTCTTCCGACACCTCGATGATTTCATCGACAAATTCCCGGATAATCGGCAGAGTTTTTTCGCCCGGACGCTTGACGGCGATGCCGTCGGCGATGGTCGGCGCGGCTTCGACCACGACGGGTTTTCCTTCCTGCAAAGAGCGGCGCACCGGCGCGACCGCTTCCGCCTGCACGCCGATAACGCGCACCTTCGGCAAAAGATTTTTCGCCGCCAGCGCGATGCCCGAAATAATTCCGCCGCCGCCGATGGGCACGACCACGACCGTCGCTTCCGGCAAATCCTCGACGATTTCCCAGCCGATGGTTCCCTGCCCGGCGATAACGAGGTCGTCGTCGAAAGCGTGAACGTAGGTGTAGCCGTGTTTTTCCTGAAGCTCACGCGAATAGGCGACGGCTTCGTCAAAGCTCGCGCCTTTTAAAACGACGTCGGCGCCCTGCGCTCTGGTCGCCGTAACCTTGGTCAAAGGCGCGAATTCCGGCAAAACAATCGTCGCTTTAATATTGTGCAGGCGAGCCGCCAGCGCCACGCCCTGCGCGTGATTTCCGGCGCTGGCGGTAACGACGCCGCGTTTTTTTTCTTCTTTGGAAAGCCGCGAAATCTTGTTATACGCGCCGCGCACTTTGAAAGAGCCGCTGCGTTGCAGGCACTCGGCTTTCAAGTAAGCCGGCGCGCCGATTTCCTTGGAGAGCTTTTCGTCCGAAAGAATCGGGGTCGGGATAATAATGCCTTGCAGGATTTTGCGCGCGTCTTGAATGTCGGAAAGTTTAACGGTCATATTTTTTGGATTATACGCCGAAAAACTGTTTGATTGTAACTTTTAAGGGAATTATTTTGAGAAAAAGGAAACCGAAACGCGAAAAGTTTTTAGGAATGAATTAAGCGGATAAATGCGGATATAAGCGGAAAATGATTTGAAAACTAGATGCTTTTCGCGTTTCGGTTCTGTTTTGAAATAACTTTTAATAACATGGCGTTTTTTTCGCCTCCACTAGCTAATGCGTAAAAACTTTCGCAAAGGTATCAACGTCCGAAAAAAAATTTTGTTCCGCAAAATTACAATGTAATTTTAAATAAACCTCTGTTTGCTATATGATGATGTCTAAATTGCTTGTCCAGCCGGAAAAATCTTTGGAGGTCGATAATGGAATTATTAGGATTGGGCGTTCTCGCGTTTATCTGTATTGCGCTGCTGGTCGTCGCCTTGAAAACGATAAAAATCGTGCCGCAGTCGAGCGTGCTGTTAATCGAAAGACTCGGACGCTTTCATCGGGTCGCGCAGAGCGGACTGAATATCATTGTGCCGTTTTTCGAATCGCCGCGCGCCGTTTACTGGTCGAGCTCGCGTCCCGGAATGACCTCGATTGATTTGCGCGAGCAGTTTATCGACTTGCCGCCGCAGCCCGTCATTACGCGCGACAACGTGACGATAAACGTCGATTCGGTCGTCTACTGGATGATTACCGACCCGGTGAAATCGGTTTATGAGATAAACGATTTGGTCGGCAGCCTGATGCAGTTGACGATTACCGGAATGCGCTCGGTGATGGGCGAGATGGATTTAGACCACACGCTCAGCTCGCGCGACTCGATTAACGCCAAGCTGCGCCTGATTCTGGACGAAGCGACCGACAAATGGGGCGTCAAGGTCACGCGCGTGGACGTGAAAAACATCAACCCGCCGGAAGACGTGCGCATCACGATGGAAAAACAGATGACCGCCGAGCGCAATCGCCGCGCCTTGATTTTGCAGGCGGAAGGCGAAAAGCAAGCCGCCATCACGCGCGCCGAAGGCGAAAAGCAGGCTTCGATTACGCGCTCGGAAGGCGAACGCGAATCGGCGATTTTGTCAGCCGACGGCGCGGCGCAGGCGCGTCTGAAAGCCGCCTCGGCGGAAGCGCAGGCAATCGCGCAAATCGCGCAGGCAATCGGCGACCGCGCGCAGACGACGCAGTATCTCATCACGGCGCGCTACATCGAATCTTTGCGCGATATGACGCGCACCAACAACTCGAAAGTTATCTTTATGCCGATGGAAACGTCGAATATGCTTTCGGCAATCGGCGCCATGAAGGAAGTTTTCAGCGAAACCGGCGAGAAACGAGAGACGCCGCCGAATCCGCCGAATCGCCGCGAATTGACAAAATAACTGAGAATGGAAAACTAATAACTGAGAGTTAAGAATCGGATTTTAGTTATCGGTTCTCCGGTCTCAGTTATTTTAGAGGAGTAAAAATTATGTTCGTTAAAATTTTATGCAGTCTGCTGATAGTTTTTTCAATCGGAACGGTTGCCTTGAGCAAAAGCTCCTATAAGCCGAAATCCGTTCTCGATTTCACGATGAAAGACATCGACGGCAAAGACGTCAGGCTCAAACAATACAAAGGCAGCGTGCTGCTCGTCGTCAACACCGCCAGCAAATGCGGTTACACGCCGCAATACGAAAGTTTGCAGGCGGTTTACGATAAATACAAAGCCGAAGGCTTTTACGTGCTCGGCTTTCCGGCGAATAATTTCGGCGGGCAGGAACCGGGCACGGCAGCCGAAATCAAGGAATTCTGCACGTCGAAATACAGCGTCAAGTTTCCGCTGTTCGCCAAAATCTCGGTCAAAGGCGAAGACCAGCATCCGCTTTATCAATTTTTGACGAGCAAGGAAACGAATCCGAATTTCGCGGGCGATATTTCGTGGAATTTCAATAAGTTTCTGGTCGATAGAAAAGGCAGAGTCGTCGCGCGCTTCAGCTCTAAAGACAAGCCCGACGGCGAAGCCGTGACGCAGGCAATCGAGAAATATCTGAAGGAAAAATAATCTGCCGACGCCAAGAAACACGGAGAGAGGCTAAAAATTTTTAGCGAAATTTCTTCGTGTTTCTTTGAGTATTTTCCGTCTCTGAAAATGACAGTCGAAGAAATAGCCGATTTTATAAAAGGAACTTTAAGCGGCGCGGGCGCGGCGAAAATCGAGCACGTCGCCGCTTTTGAATCGGCGCGCGGAAACGAAATCGCTTTTCTCGAAAAAACCGAATCAAGCGCGGCGACGAATGCCGCCTGCGTTATCGTGACGGAAGATTTTCAAGGCGCGCTCGCCTGTCCGACGATTCAGGTCAAAAATCCGAAGCTCGCCTTCGCCAAAATTGCGGCGCGTCTTCACCGATTCGAGCGGCGCAGCGAACGGCACGAAACCGCCCTGATTGCTTCGCCGCCGGAAGACGTCCGCGCCGGTTATATCGGCGCGTTCGTGACGATTGGCGAAAATTGTTCGGTCGGCGACGGCGCGCAGATTTTAGACGGCGTGAGAATCGGCAAAAATGTTTCTATCGGTAAAAATTCCATCGTTCATCCAAACTGCGTAATTTATGACGGCGTTTCAATCGGCGACGATTGCGTCATTCACGCGGGCGCGATTATCGGCGCGGACGGCTTCGGCTACGTGCGCGACGGCGAAAACGGTTACGTTAAATTTCCGCAAATCGGCACGGTCGTCATCGAGTCGGAAGTGGAAATCGGCGCGAATACCTGTATCGACCGCGGCGCGCTCGGCGAAACGCGCATCGGCGCGGGCACCAAGATTGATAATCTCGTCCAAATCGCGCACAACGTCCAAATCGGCAAGCGCGTCGTGATTGCCTCGCAAACCGGAATTTCCGGCAGCGTCACCATCGAAGACGACTGCGTCATCGGCGGTCAGGTCGGTTTCGGCGACCATATCCGCGTTCGGAAAGGCGCGATTATCGGCTCGAAAGCCGGCATCCTGCCGGGCAAAATCGTCCGCGAAGGCGTCTGGTGGGGCATCCCGATTCAGCCGCTCGACGAATACAAACGCCAGAACGCGATGGTCAAAGGCTTGCCCCGACTGCGCGAGGAAATCAAGGAATTGAAGAAACAAATCGAAGAAATCAAATCAAAATAAAACCGCCGCTAAACACGGATAAATACGGGTGATTAAAACCAATCGCGACGAGCTTGCCGATAAAAAAAATCCAGCCGAGCCTTTCTTTTAATTCGTACGCGGCAATTAAATCCGGGCATTTTATTTTGACTGAAAAGGCGTCGAATACTATCACAATCGAGCGCAGAAATCGCTAAATTTCTGACAACACAATCCGGCACTTTTTCATCTTACAGACGCGGGAATAAAACAGGCGTAAATTGTCTCTAACCGGCAGCGTCCGTTTGTTCCGACAGACCAAGGAGGTTAAATGAAACACTCAAGAAAATTACTTACATTGATTTTTGCAGCGGTTCTTTTTATAGGTTTCGCGGCGGCTGACGCTTCGGCGCAGCGTCGCGGCGGCGGGCGGTTCATCCAACGACCGATCGTCGTCAGGCAATATTATGTCCGGCGGTATAACCCGTATTGGCATTGGAATTCCTGGGACAGCGCTTATTTCTATGACCCTTATTTGAGCGCGCGGCGACAGAGATATTATCTCGAAAGCGAGCTGCGCGGCAACCGGGAAGAATTAAGAAAACACCTGGAAAAATACAATGCCGACGGCGTGATAACCGTCAAGGAGCGAAAAGAATTGGACGACGACTATCGCGACGTGGCGCGCGCCCAACGGGACCTGAATGAATTCAGACGCCGTTACCGATAAATAAGTCCGATACTTTTAATTCCTATCTTCAATTAAGCGAGGCAATGCCTCGCTTTTTTCGTTAATAGCCGAAGCAACTAAAAAAACGTCTCGCCGAATCAGACAATTAACCGGCAGCCGCTCCCATAATTTTATAATCCGGCGGTCGTTTGCAGAAATCCGAAAAAAGAGTTTTCGCTCAAAAGCCGGACTGAATCCGACTGCGGCGAAAAAGAATAATACATCAATTAAAACTTAATCCGGCGGCTTTCTATGAAAACGCGCGGGCGTTTGCGTAAATTACTAAGATGAACTTTCAAATCACCTACGAAGACGATGCCAAGCCCGAAGATATACAAATTTTAAGCGACGGCATTAAAAATTATTCCGCCGCCAAAGTAGCGGGCGGCGCGCGCCGTGATTTGACCTTTTTTCTGCGCGCCGCCGAAGGCTCGATTGTGGGCGGCGTGCACGGCAACAGCGGCGATTGGGGCTGGCTGTATATCAGCACTTTGTGGGTTTCCGAAACTGTTCGAGGCGGCGGTTACGGCACGGCGCTGATGCGCGAAGCCGAACGCGAAGCGCTCGGGCGCGGCTGCCGCAGCATATATCTGGACACCTTCAGCTTTCAGGCGGTCGGGTTTTACCTGAAGCTCGGCTACAGGATTTTCGGCGAGCTGGAAGATTTCCCGCCCGGTCATAAGCGGGTTTTTCTGCAAAAAACATTGACCTGAACTGAAATATTTTTTTTGCCGGGCGATAATCCGCAATCAATCTTTCCCGCATTATAATTTAATAATTTTCTTGACTTGCCCTGCCGAATGAGAGTAAATTGAGCCGATTATTTAAATAAAGACGCCGCTAAATTTCCGCCCGAACAAAAAACTATGAAAAAACTATTAGTCATCGCATTTCTAATCATCGCCGCGACGACCGTCGCCTTTAGCCAGAAAAAGACCGAGCCGTTTGAAAAAACGAGCGCCGACGCGCAAAAGCTGGTTCGATATATGACCGACTGGGCAAATCTCTCCAACCGGCACGAGGTCGCCGCGCTCGATAAAATGCTGCCCGCCGACCTCGTTTTAACTTTTCAGGACGGTCAGGTTCAAACCAAAGACGAATACGTCGCCGCCCTTAAAAACAATCCCGCCGATTTCACCATCACGTATGACGACCAGAAAGCAGACCTCTACGATAAAGTCGCCATTCTGCGCGCCCGCTACGTCGTCGCCGTCGGAAAAGACGTAAAAGTCGAATTCCGCAGCACGACCACCTTCCTCAAACGCAAAGGACGCTGGGAGCCGATAGCCTTTCACAGCAGCCCTCTGGCAAAGCCATAAACATAAAAAGATAAAATATTATGAAACGGAATCGAATAAATCCGAAAGAAAAATGCCGCCAACGCCGACAAGACGCGGCATTTAATAATTTTCTTGACTTGCCCGCACAAACGGAGTAAATTGAGCGAAATTATTTTTTTTTAAACGTGTCCAACGCCTTGTGCCTACAATTATGAAGTTTGGATTCTCTTTCATCTCTACCGTTTTTCTTTCAAATATTCCGGCAAACGCTTTCGCCCGAATCTCGAAGCGCGATTCAAAGTCCAAAGAAATAATCTTACGAGGTAATAATAAATGGCTAGACCGAGAATCTTCGTCAGCTCGTCATATTATGATTTGAAGCATCTGAGGTCTTCGCTTGAGAATTTCATCGAATCTCTCGGCTTTGACGCGATACTTTCCGAAAAGGGCGACATCGCTTATTCGCCGGATATTCCGCTGGACGAATCCTGCTACCGCGAAGTTAACAACGCCGATATTTTCGTGATTATTATCGGCGGCAGATACGGCTCGGAAAAATCCGAGACGAAATCGACCGCGCCGAGAACTTTTTTTGATAAATACGACAGCATCACCAAGCAGGAATACCGCAACGCTTTAGATAAAGATATTCCCGTTTATATATTGATTGAGAAGCCCGTCTATTCCGATTACGAGACTTTTCTCAGAAACAAGGACAATAAATCAATCTCTTACGCGCACGTCGATTCGGTCAATATTTTTCACCTGGTCGAAGAAATCCTTTCGCAGCCGCGTAACAACGCGATACAGCAATTCGACAGGTATTCGGACATAGAATTCTGGCTCAAAGAACAATGGGCTGGCTTATTCCGGGAGCTTTTGACCAGAACTTCCAGCCAGAAACAGATAGCTTCCTTAGCCTCGCAGGTCAACGAACTGGCTGAAATCAACAAAACTCTCAAGACTTATTTAGAAGAAGTCGTTTCAAAAATCGCTCCCGAAAAGTCGGCGGAATTAATCAAATCCGAAACAAAACGCCTGGAAGAATCTCTTGAGCTTGAAAAATTGCGAAAGAATGCTCTTGTTAGAGTGCTAAAATTTCTTTATGGAATACCTGTGGAATCTTTCCGAGATGCTTTAATTAAGGAAAATTCAGTGAAAGGTTTACTTAACCATTTAACTGCAATCAGTGATGTCAAGTCTCTTGTCGAAGATGTTGGAAATGCATTAACGAATGATAAGGTAACAAAACTCTCATTAAATGATGCGCGAGAAATTTTAGAATTAAAACCTTATGATTTGAGTGAATTTGAGTCTAGTGAAGATGTTGAAGTCTCTACAAAAAAGAAATCGACGAAATCAACAAGCAAAAAAGATAGTTGATGCGCGAACAGTCGCTCATCGCGGCGAAAAGATAGCGATAGCAAAGAAAAGATGCTCTCAGCACGGAAAAGATACTAATATCAGCGAAAAGATGCTCATAGCAGAGAAAAGATGCCTTTAGCAACGGAAAAGATACTCTTAGCAGGCGAAAAGATGCCGATAGCAGAGAAAAGATGGTCTCAGCAGAAGAAAAGATGCTCTTAGCAACAGAAAAGATGGTCTTAGCAGAGAAAAGATGCCGTCAGCAGTCGAAAAGGCGCTCATATCAGGCGAAAGAAGGTTTTAGCACTTTTTTAAGTGCGAGCAAGCGGGAAAACCTATTTACACTCAAGGAGAAAGAACGATGAACATTCACGTAAGAAGACGAAACGATACGTTTATTCGCATCAGGCAGTTCGGATTGGACAATGCGGTGGATTTTCCGGCGGGAAGCGTCGGCAAACAGCAGTTTGCGGAGATTGCCGCCGTCGTCGATTTGATAGAACAGCTCGCGGGCGCGCAGGCTCAGGGGCGCGGCGGGGCGCGGTTTGCTTTTCACGGCAAAGGCACGGCGCGGGAGAATCTGCGCGAGGCGGTTTCCGAAATTGCGGACATTGCGCGCTCGATGGTTTACGAGTTTCCGGGCATTGATTTGAAATTTCGCGTGCCGCGCAACGTGACCGACGCCGAGCTGCTGGCGATTGCCAACGCTTTTCTCGCTGAAGCCCTGCCGTATCAAGCCGACTTTGTCCGTTACGGTCTGGCGGCGGCTTTTATGACGGATTTGCAAGCCGACATCGAAGCCTATGAAGAAAGTCTGGGCGCGCCCGGCACGGCGACGGACGCGCACGTCGAAGCGACCGAAGAGTTGGACGCAGCGGTGCGGCGCGGGATGATTGCCCGCCGGATTTCAGACGGCGTGGTCAGGCTTAAATATAAAAACGATTCCGGCAAGCTCGCCGCGTGGACGAGCGCGAGCCATATCGAGAAAGCGCCGGAGAAGAAGAAAAAGGACGAGCCGCCGAATCCGCCGAATCCGTAGAAAGAGTTAAATAATCCGGGTTGCCGGTAATGAAAGATTATTTATTTTGCCCGCGAATAAACGCTGAAAGATGCAAAAGCGGTTTGTTTTTTTCGCGTTCGACCGGCGTTTATTCGCGGGCAAATCTTCTTTGGTTCGGCGCGTGTTTTTTAATTTTTTGCATATAATTTTTTCATACTTTACACTCTTATTTAATGAAAAAGTTAATTATCTCCCCGCAGACGAAGATATTTTTCTGTCTGATTGTGTTGACCTTCTCCTGCCCAGGAATTTTAAAAGCTCAAATGCCTGCCGCCGCGCAGGAAACTTCCGTCGAAAATTCAGCGTCGGGCGAGAGTTTTGAAAGCGACGGCTGCACGGCTTGGTTTAACGTCGGCGCGTATAGAAATTGCTGCGTCGAGCACGATTTAGCTTATTTTCAAGCGAAAGGCTGGCGGGCGCGGCTGCGGGCGGACAATCGCCTTTTTACGTGCGTCGCCAAAAAAGGCTTGGGCTACGGCGTGACCGCGCCGGTTATGTGGCTCGGCGTGCGGATTTTCGGCAGCCCGTGGTTTCCAATCCATAAAAAGCGGCGGAAAGCCGTTAAATAAATCTTTAAATATCAAACAGGAAGCTGATTTTATATGAATAAGCTTGATTACAAGGCGATGCTGGAAGTGGCGATAGCGGAAGCGCGCGAAGGATTAAGCGAAGGCGGTATCCCTATCGGCGCGGCTTTGTTCGACCGCGACGGCAATCTTCTGGGAAAAGGTCACAACCGGCGCGTGCAGGAAGACGACCCGTCGGTGCACGGCGAGACGGACGCTTTTCGCAAGGCGGGCAGGCAGCGCTCTTACCGCGATAAAATTATGGTGACGACGCTCGCGCCCTGCTGGTATTGTTCCGGATTGGTGCGGCAGTTCGGCATCGGCACGGTCGTCGTCGGCGAATCGGTGAATTTCGCGGGCGGCGTCGATTGGCTGCGCGAATCGGGCGTCGAGGTGATTGATTTGAACTCGGCGGAATGCACCGGGCTGCTGGCTGATTTTATCGCCGCCAATCCCGCCGTCTGGAACGAAGACATCGGGGAAGAATAGGAAAAACGCGGAACGCTGAATTCAATACGCCGAAATTGCAATTCATCGTTCAGCGTTCAGCGTTCAGCGTTTTAAGAATCGCCCGCGCCGCGTTGCGCGCCGCGCCGTGTCCGAGCGTTTCGACGACTTCTTTGAGCCGCGCGCGCATCTTTCGATTCGTTTCCGGTTCGAGCAGGCGAAAAAGCTCGGTCGCCAGGGCTTCGGGCGTGAACTCGTTCTGGATAAATTCCGCCGCCAGTCTTTCGCGCGCTATCAGGTTAATCAAGCCGAAATGCGGAACGCGAATCAAAGGGCGCAGCAGTTTGTAATTCAGGCTCGACGTTTTATAGACAATCGCCATCGGCGCGCCGATAATCGCCGTTTCCAAAGTCGCCGTGCCGCTCGTCACCGCCGCCGCGTCCGCCGCGTTTAAGGCTTCGCGCGTTTCGCCCTGGACGCTGACGAGATTTTGCGGCAGGCTTTTGCCTTTTCGCTTCGTTTCATTTATCGCCGCTTCGACTTCCGCGAGCCGGCGGTTCGCCGCCAGCGCGTTGACAAACTGGATTTCGGGATTTTTTTTCGCCAGCAGATTTGCGGTTTCGAGCATCGCGGGCAGAATTCGCGCCAGTTCCTTGTGACGACTTCCGGCGAGCAGGGCGACCACCGGCTTCTGCGCGTCGAGATTGTGTTTCGCGCAAAATTCTTCTTTGGAAAGCGTCGATTGAACTTCGCGCGCCAGCGGGTTTCCGACGTATTCGACGTGATTAATTCCCTGCTCCGCGTACCAGTCTTTTTCAAACGGCAGAATCGCGAGCACCAAATCGACGTATTTTCTAATCGTCCGCGCCCGGTGCCTGCGCCACGCCCAGAGCTGCGGCGAGATGTAGTAAATCACTTTCAAACCCGCTTTTTTCAGCGCGCGGGCGAGCTTTAAATTAAAATCGGGAAAATCCACCAGCACGACCGCGTCGGGCTTTCTTTCCGCCGCCGTTTTTTTCAAAGTCTGAAACGTGCGCCAGAACATCGGCAGCGCTTTGGCGATTTCCGGCAGCCCGACAATGGCGAGATTGTCGGCATCGACGACCGTTTCGACGCCCGCTTCGCGCAAAAGGTGAGCGGTCGCGCCGAAAAATTCAAAATCCGTTTCCGGCGCGAGCTCGCGCAGACGCCTCACGAGCCGCGCGGCGTGGGCGTCGCCCGACGCTTCGCCGGCGACAATCATTATTTTGTAAGTTTGTCTGTTCACGATAAAAAGTGGTCAGCGGTAAGTTCGTTGTTTTTCAATTACAGCGCGCCGTTTACCGTTTATAGTTTACCACTTGCCGCTTATATAAAAGTTTTCCGCAAGTCAACCAATTGTGTCAATTGCGGCATCTTACCAGTTGTTTTTCCGGCAAAGTTTGCGTTTGTTTACAGTAAGCGGTTGCAACGCATCATTAATACGCTTAAAATTTAGTTTTTGTGTTTACCCCGCACAGGAAATTGGCTGGAGAGTGTTTTCCGGCGAATTTCTAAATTTTTGGAGGACTCCTAAGTGAAGTTTCGCTTTTTTTTATTTTTCGCAATTTTATTTTTACTCGGAAATTTAACGACTGTTTCCGCGCAGGTCGATTCGGTCATCGGTCAGGTGACGCGGTCGGCGGCTGAATCTTTCGTCGGCGGCTTGTCGGGCGACGGGCGCTTTGCGGTCTTTGAATCAAACGGCGACGTCGCCACCGAAAACCCGCGCAACGCGGACGGCAACCGTGAAGTTTTTCTCTTCGATTACGCGCAGCGCCGGATTTTTCAGATTACCGACACGAAAAGTCTTTTAAAAGACCAGACGATGCCCGCGATTTTCAGCAATATCAGGGTCGAGATTCTAAACATTCGCCCCGTTATCAGCAACGACGGGCGCTGGCTCGCTTTCGGCTCAAACGCGACGACTTCGACTCCGGCGGCTCCGAACGCCACCAATCCGGGAAATTTCAACGCCAACTCCTTTAACGTGACGACGGGCGACACGACGACCAATCCGCTGACGGCGGACGGCAACACGGAAATGTGGCTTTACCAGATTCCCGCCGCCGCGCCCGCCAATTTGTCGAGCGGCGACGAGCTTCCGTTTATCGATTTGAACGCCGGAACTTTTACGCGCGTGACAAACACGGCGGCAAGTCGCCTGCCGGTCGAAGGCTCGACGACCTCGCTGCCCATTATCGCCGACGACAACCGCGACGCCAGCCTCAGCGACAACGGCAACGCGACGGCATTTATCTCGAACCGGGATTTGGTTCCCTGTACGACCACGCCGTCCGCGACCTGCGGAAACGCTTTTCCGACTTTCGACAACCCGGAAGTTTACACCTACGTTCGCGCTTCAAGTATGCTGTCACAGGTTACGGCGACGCCGCGCGGCACGATTCTGGCGCCGATTTACAACGTCAACCCGATTATTTCCGGCAACGGAATGCGCGTCGCGTTTCTCGGCAACGGCGATAACCCGATTGCCGGACAGACGGGCGGCTCGAATTCCGACCGCACCGACGAAATTTTCTATTCGAATCTGGACACCAACGGCATTCCGACCGGCGCGCGCGTGCAGGTGACGCAAACCGCCGCGGCAAATGTCGGCGATATCGTCAATATTTTCAGCTACGGTCCGCGAATGAGCCGCGACGGGCGCTACATCGCCTTTGAATCTTTCGCGGATTTAACCAATGAAAACAGCGGCGCAAATCTAAACGCGACGGCGGTTTTCGTTTATGACGCCAATACGCCCGTGACGACGCCGGCGACCATTCCGTTTCGCCGCATCGGACCGCGCGCCAATGCCGACGCGGGCGCGACCGGCGACGTTCTGCGTTTCCCGACTTTTACCGATTACGACGCCAACGGAACTCCGGCAACGGTCATTCTGGCGTCGCGTCTGAATTTCAAATCCGACGGAACGGTGCCCGCGACCGCTGCGGACGGCTTAAATCCCGACGCCTCGCGTCCGACCCAGGTTTATTCCTATCAATTAAATCTTCCGGCGGCGACCGCGATGTTCACCCGCCTGACGAAATTAACGGCAGGCACTTTTATTGCCAGCGTCCAGCCTTACGCCAGTAATTCGCAAAGAAGAATTACTTTCAGTATGTCGCAGATCGAGCCGGGCACGGGTAATTACGATTTGCAAACCGAAACTTTTTATTTGCTGACGCCGGCGGCGACGGCGACGACTCCGGCTGGTCTGAGTTTTGCGACCGGCGCGAGCTCGATTCCCGTGACGGCATCGCCGGTTCCTTCGCCCAGCCCGACGGCGACTCCGGCTGGCACGCCGACGCCCACGCCGAGCGTGACGCCGACGCCGGTCACGCCGCCCGCCGTGCAGGGACTCTCAATCGGAATGCTGGCAATCGTTAATCTGGATACGGGATTTATCGAGCCGGTCACGCCCAAAACCGCGGTCGGTTCGGTTTCCCGCGTTTTTCCGCTGCCGATTGAATTAAGCGGCGTGACGATGACGATTAACGGCGCGGCTTGCGGCTTGAAAATGGTCAGCCGCCGGCAGATTACGTTTACCGTGCCGCTCGGCGTTTTCCCGACCACCGGAACCGAAGTTTCGCGTCCGGTCGTGATTAATAACAACGGAACGATTATCAGAGGAAACGTGACCATCGTGCTGGCGCGTCCCGATATCTTCAGGAGCGATTTAGTTCCCGCCGAGGGCGGGCGCGCGCGACTGCAAAACGTCGTCAACCGTGTTCCGACGACCGAGCCGTTTAACGTAACGACCGTCAGAATTCGCGGCGGCGTGCGCGTCCCGACGGTTTTGAGGCTGTATGCGACGGGAATTTTTATTCCGAATCCCTCTGCCGTCGCTTATTCGGTGCGTATCGGCAGTACGACCATCGCGCTTCCGGCGACGACGCTGGCGGTCGAGCGCGAGCCGGGCGTTTATACGATTGATTTTACACTGCCGCCTGCACTGCGCAGTGCAGGCGACCAGCCCGTAGTGCTGACCGTGACGGTCGGAGGGCAGACGTTTACCAGCCGCCTGGACGATACCGCGCCGCGCACCAGAATTCTTTAAGGCAAAAGGTAAAAAAGGCAAAAGGTAAAAGGTAAAAGGCAAAAGTAAGGAAAGAAATTGTCTTTTCCTTTTACTTTTGCCTTTTACCTTTTTACTTTTACCTTTTTACTTTTGCCCGTCCGAAGGCTTTCTTGCTTTAGCCTGCGGCTTGGTTTATTCTAAATAAAAGAAAAATTTTATTTCTTTCGTTCTTTATTGAAAGCAATCAATGTTGCATAGTTTCTACCTGTTTAATAACTTCCTATAATATAATCCTTTAAGGAGCAATCTATATTTATGTCAACTGAAAGAGATGTCAGCACTTTGCGAATTGCGCCGAAAGTTTGGCGCGACGGCGAGCTTATCGATTGGGACGACGCTCGCGTTCACGTGATGACGCACGCCATTCACTACGGTTCGAGCGTTTTCGAAGGCATTCGCTGTTACGCGACCAAGCGCGGTCCAGCCGTGTTTCGCCTGACGGAACATATGCAGCGGCTTTTAAATTCCGCCAAAATCTACCGGATGGACACGAAAATCACGCGCGACGAGCTTTGCGGCGCGGCGGTCGATTTGGTCAGACACAGCGACCTCGACGCGTGTTACATTCGCCCGGTGATGTTTCGCGGGCTGAATGAAGAACGACCGTCTTTCGGCGTCAACCCGTTTCCGAATCCGGTGCAGTGTTACATCGCCAGTTGGGATTGGGGCAAATATCTGGGCGAGGAAGCCGTCGAAAACGGCGTCGATGTCTGCGTTTCGAGCTGGACGCGCATTACTTCCAACTCGCTGCCGGCGATGGCGAAAGCCGGCGCGAATTATATGAACTCGCAGCTTATCAAGATGGAAGCCATTCTGGGCGGATTCGCCGAAGGCATCGCGCTGGACGACCGCGGCTACGTTTCCGAAGGTTCGGGCGAGAATATCTTTCTGGTCAATAACGGTCAATTGATTACGCCGCCGCTCGGCGCTTCGATTCTGCCCGGCATCACCCGCGATTCGGTTATCCAGATTGCGCGCGAAATGGGCATTCCGATTCTCGAAACCTCGATTCAGCGCGCCGCATTGTATCTGGCGGACGAAGTTTTCTTTACCGGCACAGCCGCCGAAATCACGCCGATTCGCTCGGTCGACCGCATCACGGTCGGCGCGGGCAAACGCGGCGAAATCACTAAACGCATCCAGGACGTTTTCTTCGACGTCATCGTCGGCGAAAAACCCGCGCCCAATAATGCGCCGTGGCTGACTTATGTCAACGAAGCTTCGGCGACGGCAAGCGTCTCGGAATAAATTTAGAAACGGTAAACGGTATGCGGTAAGTGGTAAGTTCATTACTTCCACTTGCCGCTTTTCATTTAGCATATGAAACGTAAAACTCAAAATTCAAAATTAAAAACTTAACACTTACCACTTTTTCCACCTTTTTTCACGTTTCAAAAAAAAATTTCTCGCCGATGATAGTTTTCGCGCAAAACTTTCGCATTCAATAGCGAAGGTCGAAATAAGCTCGACCGGATTGAACGATTTTATTTGCTACAAGGAGTGAAAACTATGTTTAAGTATTTATTTATTCTCGGCATCACGACGATTTTATTATTTGCGCAGCTGCTGCCCGCGAACGCGCAGTATATCTGTCAACCGGCGGCGAATCCGATTGTCGTCAACGGCTCGATTAACAATGGAGACGTTCAGCAATCCGGACGCATCTCGCGCGACGGAAATCCTTCGACCTGTTCGGGCGATGACGCGACCATCGAAAACAACGTGGCTCTGCGGCGCGACACGCACAATTTCGTCAACCCGTTTAACGAAACGGTTTGCGTGACGGTCGATTTGGATTTTTCCGCCTGCGGCGCGCAGACGCAGGCAGCCGCTTATTCCAGCTACAATCCGGCGTTTCCCGCCGCCAACGTCATCGGTGATGCCGGTTACAGTACGATTAACAAGGGCAGATTCTCGTTCAGCGTCGGTCCGAACGCGGCTTACAACATCGTCATTAACGACATTGAGGACGACGGCGTGATGTGCGCGCAATACACTTTTAAAGTCACTTACCAGCGCAACTGCCGCCAGCAGGGCTTCGACCGCACGAACGACGGCAAAGCCGATTTGACGGTTTATCGCCCGAGCACGCAGTCCTTCTGGTATTCGCTCGATTCGGAAACGAACGGCTTTATCGCTCGTCAATTCGGCACGGTCGGCGATGTCGTCACCGGCGGCAGCGATTACACGGGCGACGGTCAATCGGACGTCAGTCTTTATCGCCCGAACATTAATTCGTGGATTTACGGCACCGACCAGACTGCGCCGGGCACGAATTTCTCGGTTCAGCAGTGGGGCACGACCGGCGACATCCGCGTGCCGGGCGATTACGACGCCGACAGCAAAAACGATTTGGCGGTTTTTCGCCCGTCGACCGGTTACTGGCACATTTTGCGCAGCAGCGACGGCAGCTTGCATTCACAGCAATGGGGACAGCAAAACGACATTCCGCTTTCGGGCGACTTTGACGGCGATATGAAAACCGATTTCACCGTCGTGCGCCAGACTTCGGGCGGCTCGCACTGGTATGTTTTGAAAAGCAATTACAATTACGGTTTCGACGAGTTCGTGCAGTGGGGCTTGCCGACCGACAAGCTCATTCCCGGCGATTACGACGGCGACGCGAAAACGGATTTCGCCGTCTGGCGTCCGTCGGAAGGAACCTGGTATGTCCGCCGCAGCACGGATTTGACTTTGCAGGCGACCAAATGGGGCACGAGCGGCGACATTCCGCAGCCCGCCGATTATGACGGCGACAAGCTTCAGGATATTGCGGTGTGGCGTCCGTCGAACGGAACGTGGTACGTGGTTCAGAGCCAGACCGGAACGTTCCGCTTCCAGCAGTTCGGTCAGCAGGGCGACCAGCCGATTGCGTCAAATATGCGTATTCAATAAAGGCAAAGACAGAGCCTCCGGAACCGGAAAGCCACGAGATGTTCTTTACTTCTCGCGGCTTTCCGGTTATTTTATTGAACATCCGACGTGAGGCTGAACAAATGAAAAAATTATCGCGGATTCTTTTCGTTATTTTGCTTTTAAGTGCTCCCGCATTAGCGCAAACGCAGGCTGAAACTTACCGCGCAAATGACCTGAGATTAACTAGTGAAAGAAAATATTCGGGAAAATACAATGAAGCCTTGCACGATTACGAACAGTCTTTAAAACTCGACCAGCAGCTTAAAGATATTCTTGAGAAAAGAATCGTCCTCGCCAAAGAAAAAATGCAGGCTGACGAAAATCAACCGAAATAATTTATCGGAAGATAAAAAATTATTTCTTAAATCTTCGCAGAGTGTTTTTTACAAAACCCGCCCGCAATAATTTCTCCCTGTAAACGAGCGCGTAAACTGACAGCAAAATCAAGCCCGTCACGGTGCCGGCGATGAACCACGTTTTTCCCAAAAAACCTAAAATCAAAACGCCGATAAAAATCAAAGTTCCCGGCGGCGCAAATGCCAGAAAACCGAGAAAGGCGGCGACGAGGAATTTTTTCAGGTGTTTCATAAGGTATTTTGTGAACACGCGGTTCTAAAGGGCAAAGAATATCAAACAATACATTTAAATAAAACAAAAAGTGCGCCGGAAAATCAATTCCCGGCGCACTTTAATAGGCTAACTACTGTTTCGGATTAACCTTTCGCCTTCTTGATTTCCTCTATCAAAACCGGCACGGCTTCAAACAAATCGCCGACGATGCCGTAATCGGCGATGTCGAAAATCGGCGCTTCGCCGTCCTTGTTGATCGCCACAATCGTGCCGGCGTTTTTCATTCCGACGATGTGCTGAATCGCGCCGGAAATGCCCAGCGCGATGTAAACTTTCGGCGCGACGGTTTGCCCTGACGAGCCGATTTGACGGTCAATCGGCAGCCATTCGGCGTCGCAAATCGGGCGCGAAGCCGCCAAATCAGCGCCGAGCGCGTCAGCCAGCTGCTGAGCGATGGCGATGTTCTCCTGCGATTTGATGCCGCGCCCGA
>DASVRT010000098.1:0-21347 GCA_036388475.1 Pyrinomonadaceae bacterium
TTCCTTTTGGTTATAGAAAGTGGCTTGCGCCCGGAAGAATATCTTGGCTTGCAATGGAAAGACGTTGATTTTGAACAAAGATGTATAAGCATTAGACGTGCTGTAATTGAAAAGGAAAAAGGCGGATTTTATTTCACTGAACCGAAGACAAAAAAGAGCCGTCGCAAGATACCAATTTCAAATACGGTTTTATCTGCTTTGAAATCTCATAAGCGCAAGCAACTAGAATATAGAATGAAATTAGGCGCAGTTTATCAAAACAACGATTTAGTTTTTGCGTCCGAAGTCGGAACGCCTTTACAAAGAAAAAATCTAACAGACAGACATTTCAAGCCTTTAATCAAAAAAGCCAAAGTTACAAACATTCGCCTTTATGATTTAAGGCATACAACGGCGACTCTGCTTTTGTCCGCTGGCGAAAATCCAAAGGTTGTTTCTGAGCGTTTAGGACACGCTTCAATCGTCTTAACGCTCGATACGTATAGCCACGTCTTACCGACAATGCAGAAAAGCGCGACCGATAAACTCGAAAAAATGATGATTGGAAGATAGTTTTTTTAAATTTGGCACACATCTGGCACACAAAAGGAAAAGGGCAACCAAATTGGTTGCCCTAAACGCTTGAAAATATTGGTACACCCGGCAAGATTCGAACTTGCGACCCTCTGATTCGAAGTCAGATACTCTATCCAGCTGAGCTACGGGTGCGTCCTGAATTTTAAATTTTAGATGCTCACCTTCGCATTTGCAAATTTGCCGTTCAAAAACTTGGGATTGACGTCGCCGCTTTTTATTCCTCGATTATTTTCCCTGAATGTCCTGACGGATATATTGAACCAGATTTTTAATCTGCTCTTCGTTTAAGCGGTCTTTAAAGGCGGGCATTCCGTCTTCGGGAATCCCGTTGGCGATGGCGTCGATAAAGTCTTCGTCTTCGTCGTTTTTCATTCGCTCGCTTTTGAAGTTCGGGACTTTTAATTTCTTGCCGTTAATAGTAACCTCGCCGCCTTCGCCGGTTTCCTTATGACATTTCGCGCAGATGGTTTTAAAGGTTTCGCTCGCCGAAGTCAGTTCGGTCGTTTGACCTGTTGTCGGTAACGATTCGGTTTGTTTGCCGGGATTTGCGGGCGATTGATTCGCCGCCGCCGGCGTCGTGTCGGCGGCGGCTTGATTATTTGCCGTATTTGCCCGCGCCGCATTATTGTTCGGACTCGTTTGCGTGCAGGCGACAATAAAAAGCGTCAGCGCCGCTAAAAGCAGACCGATTTTCAAGAAATTCATAGATTCTCCTCGATAAAAATTTGATAACAACGATTGGAAAGTTTAACGTAAAATAAAAAGCAAACGCAATTATTTTTATAAAATCCAACGAAAAAAGTCGTTTCTTAAAACTCTTATGAACACAAAAAAAATCTTAATCGGCGGCGAATGGCGCGCGGCAAAAGAGGATTTCGAAGTCAAGAATCCGTTTACGAACGAATCTATCGCCAGAGTTTTTTCGGCGGACGCTTCGGAAAATGAAGAAGCCGTCGCGATTGCCGAAAGCGCGGCGAAGGAGATGCGAAATCTTCCGCGCTACGAAATCGCCGGCGGCTTACGAAAAATTGCTGCTCGAATAGAAAACCGCAAAGAAGAATTTGCGCGCGCGATCGCCTTTGAAGCGGCGAAACCGATGGCGACGGCGCGCGGCGAAGTCGAGCGCGCCGTCGCCACGTTCAACTGGGCGGCGGGCGAAGCCGAAAGATTCACGGGCGAAGTCGTGCCGATTGACACGATGGCAACCGGAAAGGGCAGAACGGCGTTTACCGAAAGAGTTCCGCGCGGCGTCATCTACGGCATCACGCCGTTTAATTTTCCTCTGAATCTGGTCGGTCACAAAGTCGCGCCCGCGCTCGCTTCAAAAAACGCAATCATCATCAAACCGAGTTCAAAAACGCCTCTGACTTCGCTGCTGCTGGGCGAGGCGTTTCTCGAAAGCGGCTTGCCGAAAGCGGCGCTGCAAGTCGTGCCGATGGACGTTAAATACATCGACGCGGTTTTAAAAGACGAGCGCGTGGCGATGATAACTTTTACGGGCAGCGCGGCGGTCGGCTGGAAATTAAAGACGCAAGCCGGGCGCAAGATGATTACGCTCGAACTCGGCGGCAACGCGCCCGTCATCATCGACGAATCGGCGGACCTCGAAAAATCTCTGGACCGAAACGTGATGGGCGCGTTTAACTACGCCGGACAAACCTGCATCTCGGTCCAGCGCGTTTACATACACGAAAAAATCTTTTCCGAATGGACGGAAAAATTTGTCGAGCGCGCCAAAAAATTAAAAGTCGGAAATCCGCTCGACGACGCGACCGAATTATCGGTAATGATTGACGAAGACGCGGCGAAAAAAGCCGAAACAATCCTGAACGAAGCCAAACAGGGCGGCGCGGAATTCCTTTGCGGCGGCGGTCGCCGAGGCGCGATGCTCGATGCCGCCGTCATTACCGACACAAATCCGGAAATGCGCGCCGTCGCCGAAGAAATTTTTGCGCCGGTCGCCGTCGTCGAAAAGTTTTCGGATTTCGGCGAAGCCGTCGAAATGTCCAATCAAACGAAATACGGCTTGCAAGCCGGAGTTTTTACGCAGAATCTCGCAAATTCGCAATACGCCGCGCAAAATCTCGAATACGGCGGCGTGATAATCAACGACGTGCCGACCTTTCGCGTCGATAATATGCCTTACGGCGGCGTCAGGCATTCCGGCTTCGGGCGCGAAGGCGCGCGCTACGCGATGGAGGAAATGAGCGAAATTAAACTGGTCGTCATTAATCAATAGCTGCGCGAACGAAAAACGGATTGTCAGACAGCGTTAAACGAAATATTGTATTGTTTGGCGTTTTCATTTATTATTAAATTCGGTTCCTTTCCGGTTTTTATTCTATTTCCCGTTCTCCGCTTCTCTAATCAAATTTTTCGGAGTCATCAAATGAAAAACTTAGTTGCATCCGCAAACCGATTTTCCTTTCTCGAAGCAGCGCAGGCAATCTCTGCTTTTTCAATTCTGATAACATCGCTGCTGTTGTTCGAATCGAACATCTACGGTCAAAAAGAGCTTGATTCCGCCGGCATCGACCCGACTTTTTCCACGAAATTGGGCGTCTCCGGGCAGGTTTCCAAAACGATTCGGCAGCCCGACGGAAAAACAATCGTCGCCGGCGATTTCGAGCAGGTCAACGTTTCCGAAAGAAAAAATGCGGTCAGGCTCAATTCGGACGATACCGTCGACGCCTCTTTCAATCTGGCGGAAAACGTGCTCGGAACTTATCTGGAAATCCTGCCCGACGGAAAATTTATTTCCGTCTTATCGGTTCCGCAGCCCGACGCTTCGCCGAAATCGACCATTGTGCGCCTGCACGCGGACGGCTCGATTGATTACGGTTTTAATTTTGCCCGGAACATCACGTTCGGCGATTTTCGCTTTATGCCGCGTAGCGACGGCAAGGTTTTTGCGGTCGGAGATTTCAAGGTTAAAAGAGGAAAAATCGTGGTCGCCGAAAATTTTATGCTGCTCGACCAGTTCGGCGGTATGGAATCAAACTTTAACGTCAACGTGACGGGGAAAATCCGCGACGCGTTTCCTTTACCGAACGGAAAAATGGCGATTGTCGGCGCGTTTGAAGTGAAAAGATTGTCGCAGACGGTCGGCAAAAACTTCGCGGTTTTGAATGAAAACGGCTCGCTTGACCCGGCTTTCGATTTATTTTTCGGCGTGCAGAGCGAAAGCGTCTCCGGCGTCAGCGTTCAGCCGGACGGAAAACTGCTCGTTTACGGCAGTTTTAGCCAGGTTTATAAACAAAACGGCTTCGGCAGACAGATTTTGAAAAGTAAGGGCATCGCGCGTTTAAACACTGACGGTTCTCTCGACTCCGGTTTTATAACTCCTTTTTCCTCGGCAAGCATCGGAAAAATACTGCTTCAGCCGGACGGGAAAATAATCGGCATCGGAGACGTGCTCGCGCCGAGCGGCTTCACGCAGCGCTCTTTTTTCAGATTATTCTCCGACGGCAGCCTTGACGCTGTCTTCGGCAATAATCTGCCGACATCGTTTTTCGGGCAGCAAATATCAAAAATAGAGCTTTTGGCGGACGGCAGAATTTTTATGTCCGGCAAACTCTGGTTAACGAGTCAGACGAATCATAAAAAATTAATGCGGCTCAACGCTGACGGCACGCTCGACCAGACTTTCCAGATTCCGGAAATCACCGGCGGCGCGGTGGATGGTTTTGACCTTCAGCCGGACGGGCGAATTTTAGCTTACGGCAATTTCGGCAAAGCCAACGGTCAATCACGAGTCAGTTTCGCCCGTTTTAATTCGTTCGGCGCGCCGGACGAAAATTTCCGTTATGCCTTTGTCCGCAGTTATGGCGTTAATGTGAAAGCTGCCGCGCGGCAGGCGGACGGGAAATATCTGATTGCCGGAGATTTTTCGGTGGTAAACGGCGAATACGTCAATAACCCCGAATACACATACAGTTCTTACGAAAACAGTTTCGGAACAATCGTCCGGCTCAATCAGGACGGCTCGCTCGACAGTTCCTTCGCTCCTTTCACAAATTTAATGGATGAGCTTTGCTGCGTCGTCGTGCAGCCGGACGGAAAAGTTTTAATCGGCGGCAATATCAGACCAGTCGTCTCGCTGAAAACATATCTTGTTCGCTTAAACGCGGACGGCACGAAAGACACGAGCTTCAACCGCGTGCCGATTGAAACGGGAGGTGATTACGACTCAATCGAAACTTTGCGTTTGCAGCCGGACGGAAAAATTCTGGTCGGCGGTTTCTTTGAGCGGGTCGGCGGCGTCGAAGGAAGAAATCTGGTGCGATTTAACGCGGACGGCTCGTTTGAACGGTTTTTTCCGGCAAGTCAATACCACGGCAGCGGTCATATGGTCGAACATTTGATTATCCAGCCGGACGGAAAAATAATCGGCGGCGGATTGCTGCCGCGTCTGCCGCGTTTTAACGCGGACGGCACGCTCGATATGAGCTTTCGCTGGACTGATTATCAAATGGCGGTTTTCACCAGGGCTATGCAGCTTGAGCCGGACGGCAAAATCCTGTTTTCCGGTCAAATCGGCTCCGGCTTGCCGGGCGAGCAGCCTTTTTACCCGCAGAACTTATATCGAATGAATCAAAACGGCGAAATCGAAACTCAATTTAATATGCAGGCTCATAAACTGCTATCGCTGGCGGACGGAAAATTTATCGTCGGCAATTACATCGCCCCGCAGCCGAGCTACCGGCTCGCCGGATTTTTCCCCAACGGCAACGCGGACGACTCTTTCAATGTCCTTTTTGACAGGCAGGTAAATAATCTGATGCAGCAGCCCGACGGAAAGATTATGGCGGTCGGAGAATTCAGAACCGTCAACGGCGTCAAACAAGTCGGCTTAACGCGTCTGAATCCTTAAACCGCGTCGCCGGATAAAAATCGTCTGAGCAAACGAAAAGGCGCGGTTAACACACGCGCCTTTTTTTTCAAAATACAAATCGGCTTTAAATTAATAAACGCGAATCGTACGCGTGTGACGCCGACCGTTGCGCCAGAAGGTCTGTCTCACCAGCCGAAAGCCCCGGCTGCGCACGCCTCTCGAATTGTTGCGATTCCAACTGCGATTCCCGCGTCGCCAATCGTCGTCCCAGCCGCGCCCGCGTCCTCGACCGCGCCCTCTGCCGCGCCCGTTCTGCAAAAACAGATTGTATTCGGCATTATTTGCGACCGCGCCGTTCGCATCGGCAGCCAGGCTTTCGGCGGGCAAAAAGATAAGCATCGAAGCCCACATCAAGACTAAAACACAAATTTTTCTTTTCATTTATTCTCCCTCAGTTCGTAAAATTTGCGCCCGAAAATACCGGCGCGGACCTATATCGTAACAATCGCGCGATTGAATGAGCAAATTTTTTTTATTTTCTTTTCACAAAAATTGAATTAGGAATCGCCGCTGCTTTACATCAAATCTCGAATTGAAAGTAAAATATTTTAAATTTCCGCTGCCGCTGCGCTTTTATCGTTTTTAAATATACTCGACCAATAGGAAAGTATCATTTATCACGCCGGTTCTATATCGAAACGGGAAACGGAAAGGAAAATTACATTCCGTTTCCCGTTTTTCGGTTGCCGCCGTGTCCAGCCTTTATCTATCGGATAAAATTTTGTATGTTCGTATCCATGAGAAACGGTTTGAATCGAATTTTGATGATGGTCTTTTGTTTGTTTGCCGCCTCGGTTTGCCCGGCGCAGACTGCGCCGCAAGCGTTGACGGCGGCGGGTTTGAAGGAAAGCGTCACCGTCCGGCGCGACGAACGCGGGATTCCTTATATCGAGGCGACGGGCGATGCTGATTTGTATTTCGCGCAGGGTTTCGTGACGGCGCAGGACAGGTTGTGGCAGATGGACGTTTTCCGGCGGGTGGCGCGCGGAGAGCTGGCGGAAATTTTCGGCAGACAGATTCTGGAAGAAGACAAACGCTGGCGCAGATTCGGTTTTGCAAAGATTGTCGAGGACGGTTTGCCGTCGCTTTCGCCCGAACTGCGCGCCGCGCTGGAAAGTTATTCGCGCGGCGTCAACGCTTACATCGCGACCTTGGACGACAAAACTCTGCCGGTCGAGTTCAGGATTCTGCAATACAAGCCGCGCGAATGGCGGACGACCGATTCAATGATTATCGGAAAAATTCTGGCGGACGCGCTCAGCTCAACGTGGCAGACGGATTTATTGCGCGGCACGCTGCAAAATTTACCGAAGGAAAAGCTTGCGGATTTGACGAACAACGTCACGCCGTATGACGTCGTGCTGTTCGGGAAAGATGCGGAAGTCCAAAGTCCGCGGTCCAAAGTCCAAAGTCAATTACGAATTACGAATTACGAATTACGAATTGCAGACAAAGAAACGGAAATCCGTCGAAGCTCTCTGGAAAGAATCGGTTTCTACGCCGAAGAACTCGCGGCGAGCAATAATTGGGTGATTTCCGGCAAGCGCACTCTCGACGGCAAACCGATTCTGGCAAACGACCCGCACCTGCTGTCGTCCGCGCCGAACATCTGGTATCTGTCACATCTCGCCGCGCCGAACGTGCGCGTGTCGGGCGTGACTTTTCCGGGCGTGCCGGGCATCGTGCTCGGGCACAACGAATTTATCGCGTGGGGCGCGACGAACGTCGGACCGGACGTGCAGGATTTATACCGCGAACAGTTCGACGCGCAAAATCGCGTGAAAACTCCGCGCGGCTGGGAGCAGGCGAAAACGCGCCGCGAGGAAATAAAAGTGCGCCCGAATCCGCTTTCGCCCGCCACTGAAACAGAGGTTTTAGAAGTCTTTGAAACGCGCAACGGCGTCGTCATCACCGAAGAAGCGGGACGAAAACTGGCTTTGAAATGGACGGCGCTCGACCCGAAAAATCAGGAGTTCGAAGCGTTTTTTGCTCTCAATCGCGCGCGGAATTGGGAAGATTTCAAAAATGCTCTGCGAAAATACGGCGGCGCGACGCAGAATTTTGTTTACGCCGATGTGGCGGGAAATATCGGCTGGTATGCGGCGGGCAGAATTCCGATTCGGCGCACCGGCGAAGGCGAATTGCCGTATGACGGCGCGACCGACGCCGGCGATTGGACGGGCTACATTCCGTTCGACGAACTGCCGCATCTTTACAATCCGGCGGAAGGCTTTATCGTCACGGCAAACCAGCGCATCGTCGGCAACAGCTATAAATACCAGCAGGTGTCGCGCGATGCCGCGCCGCCGTGGCGCGCCCGCCGGATTTACGATTTGATAAACGCCAATCCGAAAATCACGATGAACGACGTGCGCGACATTCAATACGATTCGTTTAATATTCCTTTGTCGAATATGGCGCGCGAAATCGTCAAAGTCAGCGCGCTGCCCGAAGTAAAACAGCTGTTAGGCGGCTGGGACGGACGAATGACGGCGGATTCGAAAGGCGCGGTCGTGGCAAACGAAATTCGCAATTGTCTGGCAAACCAAATTGCCGGAGACAATCTGCCCGTGCCGAGCTACGTTATCAGAGAGAGAATTGTGGATTGGGCGGTCAGGGAAAAATCCGCCCGCTGGCTGCCGAAAAGATTTGCCGGCTATGCAGATTTGGTGAACGCCTGTGAAAAAGATTCGCTGGCGAGTTTGGAGAAAAGACTGGGCGCGGATAAAGAAAAATGGGTTTGGGGCAATGTTTTCCAGGCTCGTTTCCAGCATCCGCTGGCGATTGCGCCTTTAATCGGCGCGCAGTTTATGACTAAACCCGTCGGCTTGAACGGCAGCGGGCAAACGCCGAATGTCGGCTCTTATGTCTCGATGCGGCTCATTACAAGCCCCGGCAACTGGGACGCGACGCGCCACGTCATCCCGCTCGGACAAAGCGGAAACCCGCAAAGCCCGCACTGGAAAGACCAGTTTGAAGCGTGGCGCACGGGCAGCCCGCAGATTTTCCCGTTTTCTAAAGACGCGGTGATGAAAGCGTCGAAGGAAATCGTTACTTTACAGCCGAAATAATTGTCAGAACCGCCCGGTCGAAAGGCTGAAGGGTACAGGCGAAGAGATAAAGGATAAATTCTTTGTGTTACTTTCGCCTTTCGAGCGGGCGGTTCTGACTTCTTGCCAGAAAGTCGTTCAAAATAAACGCCGCCGCGTTGCTGTCGATTTGTTGACGAATCTGTCTATCGTCCAAGCCCTGTTCGCGGAGAAATCTCTCCGCCGACATTGACGTTAAGCGCTCGTCCTGAAAGTAAACCGGAATGTCCAGCGAGAGCGAAAAATTGCGATGCAAACGCCGCGCTTCCATACTCATTTCGCTTTCGCTGCCGTCGAAATTGTACGGCAAACCTAAAACCAGTGCGACCGCATCAAACTCCTCGATAAAAGCAGAGATTTTCCGCAAGAGTTCTTTCCAACTGCGACGTTGTATGACACAGACGGGGCGGACGGCGATTTGCAGTTCATCGCAG
This sequence comes from Pyrinomonadaceae bacterium, assembly GCA_036388475.1. Taxonomy (GTDB): domain Bacteria; phylum Acidobacteriota; class Blastocatellia; order Pyrinomonadales; family Pyrinomonadaceae; genus JALZHR01. Next base: position 8,994 of record DASVRT010000098.1, read on the forward strand.
ACGGCGATGCCGACCCATTTGGTGCCTAAATCGAGGGCGAGTATGCGCCCGTGAGAAATCTCGGAAAAGTCGGGCTGATTAATAGTTTCTTTTTCTAGCACGTAAATAATTGATAATTGTCAACGGATAATGGATAATTGCGTCAACATAATTGGTATTATCCTTTATCGAATATCAATTATCCACATAATAGTGAGGTTTTAATGTCTTTTCGCAATAAAATTTTTCTTGTTTTGGGTTCGGCGGCAATCGCTTTTTATGCGGTTTTGGGCAGTTGTGCGGTGACGGGAAGTTTTCTCGGCGTTAATGCGCAGCAGCCGATAAACGATGCCGGAGCGCAGATGCGCATTTTTGAAAGCGTTCTTCAGCATATTCAAAACGATTATGTTGACGAACCGAATTTGGAAAAAGTTCGTTCCGGCGCGCTGCGCGGGCTGGCTTACGGACTCGACCCGTATTCGTCTTATCTGACGGCTGACCAGGTCAGGGATTACCAGGCAAAGAAAACGACCACTCAGGTCGGCATCGGCGCGGAGTTTTCGCAGGTTTCGGGCTATCTTTACGTGATTTCGGTGACTAAGGGGTCGCCCGCCGAAAAAGCCGGATTAAAGTCGGGCGACGTGATTGAATATATCGAAAATAAAGCGACGCGCGACGTTTCGCTTTACGACGCGCGCCAGCTTCTGTTGGGCGAAAGCGGCTCGAAGGTCAACGTCCGCGTTTTACGCGCCGGCGCGAAACCGCAAACTATCGCCGTCACGCGCGGAACATTTAAGGTTCCCGAAGCCGAAGCCAGAGTCGAAACGGGCAAAATCGGCGTCATAAAAGTTTACAGCCTCGACGAAGGCGAAGCGGCGGACATCCGCAGCCAGGTACAGAATCTGCAAAAACAGGGCGTGCAGAAAATCGTTCTCGATTTGCGCGGCTTGGCGACGGGCAATTTAAACGAAGCCGTCGGGGTCGCCAATATTTTCATCAAAGACGGCGTTCTCGCGCAAATCATCGGGCGCGAAAACAAGGTCACGAAAACCTTTACCGCCGACGCGAAAAACTTTTTGTTTGACGGCAAAGTCGTCGCTTTGATTGATTTGGGCACTTCGGGCGTGGGCGAAGTCGTCGCTTCGGCGATTCTCGACCGCCAGCGCGGCGAAGTCGTCGGCGAACGCAGCTTCGGCGCGGGAACCGAGCAGCAGCTTATTCCTTTGCGCGGCGGCGACGGTTTTCTTTTGACCGTGGCAAAATGGGCTTCGGCGAGCGGAAAAACGTTTTTAGCCGACGAGCGCGCCAGCTCCGGCGTCAAGCCTTCGGTTGAAGTCAAGCGCCCGGACCTTCCCGAACCGCTCGACCCGGAAGAACTGGCTGACCAGGAAGCGGAACAGAATCAACAGCCGCAGGCGCAGCCTTCGCCGCAGGTGACGCCGAAACCTGTTCAGCAGGAAGACGTCCAGTTGAAAAAAGCTCTGGAGCTTTTGCAGGACAAGGTTGCAACCGTTAATGCAACAGAGTAAAATATTAATTTAGTGGAAGACGGAAAGGTCGGGTCTCGCCTTGAGACTCGGCTTTTTTGTTTCCGGCAGCCGTTTCAAAAATAAAAAACGTTTGTTCATTTGCCGTAAGATTGTTAGAATCATTTTCCAATGACAACGGACACAAAATTCAGAATTCGCCCGCTGGAAGAAAAAGATTTTCAGGAGTGGTTTCGTCTGCGAAAGAAGCTCTGGGATGAAGCCAGCGACGAGGAGCATCGCGAGGAAATGCTCGATATTTTCGAGCATACCGAAACGCAGTTGGTCTTAGTCAGCGAAACCGAAAGGGGCAATCTGGTCGGATTTCTGGAAGCGAGCATTCGCCCGTTTGTCGAAGACTGTCTGACCGACCACGTCGGTTATCTGGAAGGCTGGTTCGTCGAATCGGAATTTCGGCGGCACGGCGTCGGGCGCGAACTGGTTCGCAAAGCGGAAAGCTGGGCGCGCGGTAAAGGCTGCATCGAGATGGCTTCGGATTCGGAAATCGGCAACGATTTAAGTGTTAAAGCGCATTCGAAATTAGGTTATACTGAAACTTCGCGACTGATACACTGGCGGAAAGAATTGAATTAAAATGAAAAATTCAAAATTCAAAATTCAAAATCGGCAGTTTATATTTTGCATTTTGCTCTTTGCGTTTTGCCTTTCCGCCGAGGCTCAATCGACCAATCAGGATTTTCCGACGCCGATTACCGGCAGCGAAATTGCCGGAAAAATTCCGGCGCGCGACATCGGCGATGCGCGCCTGACCAATTATTTTTACGCTTTCAGCGGCGCGCAGGGCGATGTTTTTATTAATGTCACGGCGACGAATTTAAACGGCGACATCGATGTTTTTACGGTCGGCAGTTTGAGACCGCTCACGAAAATCAGTCTTTACGCGGGCGACAGCGCGACCGAAACCGGGCGCGTGATTTATTTGCGAAAACCGGAAAAATTGATTTTACGAGTCGAAGGACGCACGCCGAACGACAATCCGGCGATTTTTCGAATTAAATTTGCGGGCAGTTTTGTTCCGCTCGAAACCGCTGCCGCCGAAACGCAGGAGCCGAAACTTCCCGAAATCAAACCGGATGAAAACAACAATGTGCGCGTAAATTCCGTCGGCACGATTATCGAAATCAAGCCGAAACCGACACCTCAGCCGAAAGAAACGACGGCGGCGCGGGTCGAAAAGGAAAATAAACCGGACAAAGAAGTTAAAGAGTTAGAAAACAAGGAAAACGAAGAAGCCAAAGAAGAAGAAAAATCGGCGAAAGTCGTCGTCGCTGACGAAACGCCGAAAGCGAGCGAAGAAACTCCGGTAAAAAAGACGCCCGCGCGCCGCCGAAATCCGCCCGCTTCCGGAACGTCCGGAACAAAAACTCCGGCTGATGTAACCAAAACTCCGCCGAAAACGACAAAAACCGAGCCGCCGAAAGAACCTGCGCCGAATCCGCTCGCCAGCGTCCGCCTGATTGTTTTGTTTAAAGACGGCACCTCGCTCGAACGCCCGATGAACGAAGTTTCGCGCGTGAACGTCGATAATAAAGGAATGCTGACAATCGTTTTAAAAGACGGAAAAATCGAGCGTCATTCGATTCTGGACGTTGCGAAAATGACGATTGAATAAAGGTTCTAACCTTTGCGGCTGATTTCCTCTTTCAATCTGGGAATAATCGGATTTTGCGGGTTTATTTTTTCCAGCCGGACGAGCGTTTCCTGCAAATTCTGCATATCGCCTTTTTCGACATAAACCGCGCACAAATTCTGCAAAGTCGGCTCGTGATTCGGATTTTTTTCCAGCGAAGTTTTATATTCCCTGATGGCGCGGTCGAAATCTTTCGGCTCGCGCAGGAAGAACGTCGTGCCGAAATCGGTGCGGACATCGACGTCGTCGGGCTTGATTTTTAAAGCCTGCGCATACCATTTTTCCGCCTCGACATATTTTTTCAAGCTGTAATTTGAATTGCCCAGACGGACAATCGTCTGGTAATGGTCGGGAAGAATCCGAATGGCTTTTTCGTAATATTTGACGGCTTCGTCAAATCGGTCAATCTGGTAATACATATTCGCCGCCGCATATTGCGCTTCGAAATTATCCGGCTCGTTTTTCGCGCGCTCAATCGCTTCAGTGACTTGCGGAATCGCGCCGCCGCCGCCGTTTTGATTGGCAAAAGGCGGCTGATTCGCCGGAAGATTCGGTATTGCGGCGGTTTGCGACTGCATACCGGCATTGCGATTAATGCTGTTCGCCAGAAAGAAACCGCCGGTAAAACCTGCGAGCATCCCGATAATCGTAAATAAAATAACTTGCTTGTTCATAACATCCGGCGCAGAAATACAAAGAGAAATTAACTACCGATGGACACACCTAAACATTGATAATTCAAAGAGGATAAAATCTATTTCTTATTCGCTTTTGTTTTCATCGTGTGTTTATCTGTGTCCATCTGCGGTTTCAAACTCCCTTAAAAATTTCTGAGTTCTCTGTGACTAAATCTTTACGCGTAGCTGTGCAAGCCGGGAAGCAGGTAGCTGACGCCCAAGTAAGTGAAAATCACGAATAAAAAACCGATGATGGCGAAATAAGCCGAGCTTCTGCCCGACCAGCCGCGCGAGATTCGCGTGTGCAGAAACGCGGCGTAAGTCAGCCACGCAATCAGCGCGCCGGTTTCTTTCGAGTCGAAGCCCCACGGTCTGCCCCACGATTCGTTTGCCCAAATCGCGCCGGTAATCAGAAGCATCGCCAGCCCGGCAAAGGCGAGACACGCCGTTTTATACATCAAGCCGTCGAGCGAATCCAGAGACGGAAGCCTTTCGCGCAATTTGTCGGTTCTGAAAGTAAATAAAAGAACGAAAAGCAGTCCGGCGAAAGCCGTGATAAGTCCGGCAAGCTCGACCGGATTGGCGTTCAGGCTCAGATACATCTGCGCGCCGTTTTGCGCAAAATATTGTTTTCCCGCCTGCTCGAATTGCGCGGGCGAAATTTGCGAAAACTCCTGAAAAGACATTTGCCGCCGTTCGGCAATGGCTCTGCCCGCCGTGATATATTCTTTCGAATTAGTGCCGATTTGCTGCTGCAATTGCGTGTTGACATCGGTCGCCGATTTGATGCCCGAAACTAAAAACGCAATCGCCACAACCTGCGCCACCAGCGAAAGCTTTAAGAAAATATGCCCGATTTTTTTCGCGGCTTCGTTGTTTTTGTAAAGATAAAGCAGGAAACTCGCAATCATACCGAGACATAAAACCCCTGCAATAACGAGGCTTAAACCGACATAGGGAATTTCCAGACGAAACGGCGCGCTGGCGGGTTTCGGCGCACCGGGAACGAAAATTCCGGCGCGATAGACGAAATCCGTAAAAACGGAAAACTTGCTGATGGTCGCAAAAACGCCGAGCGCGAAAATGCTCGCCCAAATCGCCATCGACTCGACCTTCACGTTGTCTTTCAACAAATAAATCACCGCAATCGCAAAACAAACCAGCGTCACGCCGTAGCTTAAAGACGCGACGCCGACGTGAATCGGTCGCCAGTAGGAATCGAGAATCGGCATCAGATTCGAATGCTCGCCGCCGATAAATCGCGCTAAAGTCAAAATAATCGCGGCAAGCGGCAAGGTAAACGCGCTCAAGAATTGAAAATTTTTGCGATTGGAGAGCAAAAGCGTCGTAATGCCCGCGCCGAAAGCGAAAGCCAGACTCAAATCATAAAGATTCGCAAACGGAATATAGCGAAACATCCACGGCGTTTCCATACTTCCGGCGGCGCGAAGCTGCGTGATTTCAAAATCGAAAGCGGCGACCCAGCGCACCAGCCAGCTCGAAAGATTGAAAAAAACGCCGAGCGCGCCGCTCCAGAGACCGATTCTCTGCGCCATTTCCGAAGGCGCGTAAAGATTCGTCAATTGAAACAGCGCCGCCAGGATATAGCAGGCGAGCGCGAGCATCATCAGAGCCGTATCGGAAATAAATCTCGCGCCGATTTCCAGACGCAGAAACAGTATGGCGAACGCGCCCGCAATCACTAAAATCGCCGGCAGATAGCCGGTCCACGAAGAACCGGCTTTGGTTTCACGAATTTCGTTGGCAGTTAAAACTTGCGACATAATGTTATTAGTGCTGAAGGCAAAGCTTAAAATACAAAATAATTTGTATTTTTAAGTCGGCGTTTCCAGTTTTTCGACAATTTTTTTAAATTTGTCTTCAAAACCCTGGTGATTGCGGTTTGTATTGCCGCCTAAAACAACTTCGTAGCTTTCGCTTAAATCTTTTTTCTGAATCAAAGCCCAGACGCGTTTGTGCGAAAGAAAAAACACGAAAATCAGCGCGCCGATAAGACCGAAACCGCCGAAATACCAGGCGATAAACGCGCCGTGATACGGGTCGTATTTGATTGACAGAACGTGCGCCAGCGGAACTTTTTCAAAATCAGCCAAGCGAAATTTATAACCGGCGACCGGCGCGCCGACCGGAATTCCGTCGGGCAGTTTATTAAAAAAAGCATAAGCGTTTTTCTTTTCGCCGCCGGGCGTCGTGATGTTCAGTTTCACCGCCGGATTGTTGTAATCGGGCGAGCGCGTATCGGCTTGCCCGTTGGCTAACGTGAAATCGGGAAAAAACGCTTCGTAATCGATTTTCGTGCCGTCCGCCAACGTCGCCGAGCCGTTGCGCGAAAGATTAATGTTTAAAGGCTGAACGCCGTTTTCCGGCGCAAGCTCAAGCGTCATATTCCGCGCGCTGCCGACCGTTATCGCGCTTGCCTGAAAAAATCGAAAGCCGCGATAGCTGAAAGGTCTGTTCAATTGCACGTCGGCGACGGTTTCGCCGTAACCGGGGTCGTCGATTTTTATCTGCGTTCGCCAGTCGAGCGTGTTTTGGATGCCGATGTCCTTTTTCGGGTCAATCAGTTTTTGCTCGATGTCGGTGCAGGTAATCGAAAAGGGAAGCGCGACGTTGTAGCGCTGCGTCTGCAAGCCCTGTTTATCGTTCAAATCAAATTCGATAAGCTGAATCTCGTTTGTTTTCTGTCCGGGCATCAGGCGCACGTCGGCGTCGAATCCGCTTTGCAGCGCGACGAAATGTCCCAGAAACAAAGTCAGAAGCGCGACGTGGACGACATACGCGCCCAGACGATTCCATTTTCCGCTCTCGCCGAAAACATAAATTCGATTGTTTTTTTCGCTGACGCGCGTTTTCAAACCGCTGCGGCGAAAAACTTCGCCGATTTTTTCGGCGACCGGCTGCGGCGAATCGGCGTGCATCGAAACTTTTGCGTTGAATTTCTGATTCAAAAGCCACGCCCGCGAAGCGTCCGATTTCGGCGTCGAAACATATTTCCACGCGCCCGGAAAACGGTCAATCGAAGCCAATACGATATTTAAGGAAAGAACCAGCAGCAGAAAATTGAAATACCAGCTGTGATAAATATCGAACAAGCCGAGATTGCCGAACAGCCATTTTTCCGCCGGCGTCAGCGAGGCGAAATACGTCTCGAAGCCCTGCACGTTTTGCTGGATGATTATCATCCCCAGAAAGGCGAGGAAAACCATAATGCACAGCAAAACGACGCCGAAGCGAACCGAGCTTAAAAAATCGAGAAATCGGTTTCCGATCGGCTGTGATTTCGGTTTTGCTTTTGTTCGGGAAGCTTTCGCGGCTTCCTTGACAACAGTTTCTTCTAAAGCGGACATAACAAACCAGCGGCAGAATTTAAAACGCAAAACTTAAAATGTTTTGAAGTCTCTGATTAATAAGACGAGTCGTGCGCTTTAAAGTCTAAAAAAAATCATAACTTATGCGGGTTTTATTGTCATCCCGCTAAAAATTAGTTTCTCTTTTGTGAAAAAGAAGTTTTGTTTGCCCGTTGCAGTTTGGAGAATTGCAGAGGCGAGGTTATTCTTGAAAATATCCGACCTTTGAATTTTGAACTTAGACCTTTGTTAAGTCGATTTTCAAAGGTCTGAAGTTCAAAGGTCAAAAATCTGCAATGGAAAATATCGTAACCGAAATTCAGGAAGCCAAAGCCATAAACGCGCGCGAAAAAGTGTCGGCTTATTTTGAGCTGACCAAGCCGCGCATCGCGTTTATGCTGGTTTTGACCGCCGCCGCCGGTTTTTATCTCGGCTCGGATAAAGGGTTTGACTGGATTTTGTTTCTCAATTCGATGCTCGGCATCACGCTGCTGGCGTTCGGCGTGGCGACGCTCAACCAGTTTATCGAAAGAAGCATCGACGCGCTGATGGAAAGAACGGCGCGGCGTCCGCTGCCCTCGGGAAAATTGAACGGCGCCGAAGCTTTGATTTTCGGGATTTTGCTTTGTCTCGGCGCGGAAATTTATCTTATTTTTCTGGTTAACGGCTTGACGGCGATTCTCGGTTTAATCGTGATTGTCGGCTACGTTTTGCTTTACACGCCTTTGAAAACGCGCACTTCGGCTTCGACGGCAATCGGCGCGCTGCCGGGCGCGCTGCCGCCCCTGATGGGCTGGACTTCCGCCGCCGACGAAATCACGCTCGGCGCGTGGATTTTGTTCGCGATGCTTTTTCTGTGGCAGTTTCCGCATTTTCTGGCGATTGCGTGGATGTATAAAGAGCAATACAAAAAAGCCGGAATTTTGATGTTGCCGGTCGTCGAGCCGGAAGGCAAGATTACGGCGCGCCAAATCGTGCTTTTCACCGTTTTGCTTTTGCCGGTCAGCCTCGCGCCGTATTTTATCGGTCTGGCGGGTTTGACTTATTTAATCGGAGCGATAATTTTAGGCGGCTGGTTCTTGTTTTCTTCGATTCAGGCGGCGCGCGCCAAATCCATACCGCAGGCGCGAAAACTGCTGCTCGTTTCGGTTTTATATTTACCTTTGATTTTTGCCTTGATGGTTTTTAATCATTAGTCGGAAGGGAATTTCAGATTTTAGATTTACGATTGGAAGCGGAATCCGGTTCGCGCCAAATAAATTAAAAATTAAATCCTTATCCAATCTAAAATCTAAAATAATCTTTATGAGTTTAGAAGTCGGCACAGCCGAAACCACTACTGACGTCGAGCCGGAAAAAAAACGAAAGCGCTCCAACCTGAGCGGCGGCGGAAGTCCGGGAAACGGCGGGCGCAAGCGCGGCGGCGGCGGCGGTGGCGATGACGGCGATAACCGGAACAAAGACCGGAGTTTTGAAGAAATCGAAGAATTCCGACCGAACAAGCTGCGGATTGCGATGTGGTTTACGCTGCTCGTCGTCGTGATGACGTTCGGCGGTTTAATCAGCGCGTATATTGTTCTGTCAACCAATCAGGAACTCGAATGGAAGCCTTTCGCGCTGCCGTGGCAGGTCTGGCTGAGCACGGCTTTAATAATCGCCAGCAGCGTCTGTTACAAAATAGCTCAAAACAATTTAAACAATAACCGGCAAAAATCGGCGAAACAATGGCTTCTGGCGACGACCGCGCTGGGCGGAACTTTTATTTCCTCGCAGATTATTTTGTGGTTTCAGCTCGTCAAAGCCGGCGTTTATATGCAGAGCAATCCGTATGCGGGATTTTTTTATATTCTGACCGCCGTTCACGCTCTGCACGTTCTCGGCGGCATCTGCGCGCTCGGTTATATCGTTTTGCGCGCCTGGCACGAAACAAATTCGGAAGAGGAACTGCTTCGGCGCAAGACAGCCGCCACGGTCATCGGCTGGTATTGGCACTTTATGGACGGGCTATGGATTGTCCTGCTTTTGCTGCTCGGATTTTTCAAATAAATTTCAAATAAATAATGATAAAGAGCGCCGCCGGACAGGAAAAAAAATCGCTGCTTTTGATAAATCTGTTGTCGGTCGTCGTGCCGCTGGCGGTGGCGATTTTGCTTTCGTTTCCGAATAAACTGGATTTGGGCGGCTGGACGAAAAATCTGTCGCACGCCATCGGCATCGTTAATACGCTGACCTCGATTCTTTTAATTTTCGGCTTGATTTTGATACGGCGAAATAAACCGGAGCTGCATCGCCTCGTGATGACGACGGCTTTTATATTGGGCGGCTTATTTCTGGTTTTTTACGTCACTTATCACCTCTCGAATCCCGCCAACCGTTTCGCGGGCGCGGGCTTTGTCCGCTACGTTTATTTATTTATTTTAATCAGTCACATCGGCTTGTCGCTAATCGTTCTGCCGCTGATTTTAAGGGCGATGTTTTTCGCCGCGAGCGGGCAATTCGGGCGGCACAAATCAATCGTCAGATTCGCTTACCCGATTTGGTTATACGTTTCAATCAGCGGCGTCATAGTTTATTTTATGCTCTATCATATTTATTAAATTTTACTTGCGCGAGCCGCGCGAAAATGCTATATTTTTCAAGTTGAAAAGTTGTCGCTGAAGTCGCTTCCAAAAGAAGCGGCGCGGGGGAACCAAAAGTTTTACTAACTCCAAAAGGTGAAACAGGGGCGTAGCGTCATTTCATGGTTGACGCGGGAAACTTCTTCTTTCCTAGCCCGGCAGCTAACCTCGTAAGCTATGGTGAAGAAGGTCACGAAAAAGTTTTGCCGTTTCTGGTAGGTGCGATTTCGTCAGCTTTGCGCCTTTTATTTTTCAACAATCCTAAAAGACTCCGGTCTTCTCAAAAAAAGGCTCCGTATCACGTGATACGGAGCCTTTGCGTCTAATCTGAAAATAAGTTTAAAGGCGGAAAGCAAGCTTCAATCAAACCTGCCTTCAATCTTTTAAAAAGGTCGAAACAAAATTTGCGTGCCTTTGTCTTCTTCCAGCAAACAATAGCCGACGATTTTTCCGTAATATTTGAAATCATCGAGCAGAAACGGGAAATCGTCTTTCACGGAAGAATCATTCAGATAAAAAATTCCGGTCAGCTTGTCGATTTCCAAAACTCCGCAATGAAATTCATCCGTTTTCTGATTCTGCATTATCACCGTCGCTCCCGTCGCCTGCTCTGTGGCTTCCACTAAGACAACGACATTGTGTTTAGTTTTCAATGCAGCCAGACATTTACCGTTCAGAGCAAACGTGTAATAAGAAGCGTCTTCATTCAATCTCAAACCGCTGTCATAAGACATCTGCGAATCGCTGAGCTTAACCGGCGCAATATTTTTCAGAATGTCACGCTTTTTACCATTTCGCCGCGAGCGGCGACGAATGCCAAGCTCAATAAACAATTCGGGAAACTGATTATTGAGAATATCCGACAGATTCTGATGTGAAATCCCCAATGTTTCAGCAGCTTTGGTTACTTGCCCGTCAGCGTCAGTCAAATGTTTGCGCAATAGATTTGCTTTGAAAGCCTTGACTTCACTTACGTAAGAAGTGTTATTCAACGGGTAAATCAACTTAGCAAACTCGTCAGCATATTTTTTCGCCGCAAATTTACCAATCTGCATGGTAGCAATTGAAATAACTTCAGCGAGTAAGGATAGCGCTTCGCTGGAACGGTCAAGCTTGAGGAGAATTTTACTTTTATTAAACAGTGTGTCTACTAAACCACTATAATCTTCGCCTTGCTGAAAAAGTTCTAATGCTTGATTGATTATATTAAGGGCGGTTAGATATTTGCCTTCTTCAAAATATATTGTTGCTTTTGTATCAAGAGTATGTGCAAGCCAACCTACTTCTTTTAAATCCCGATAAAAGTTTATAGCTTTGTCAACATATTGGTGAGCATTATGAAAATCCTTAGTTTCTTTATACAAAAAAGCAATATTATTATGATTTATAGCTACAAATCTAAAATTTCCTCCTTTACGAGCAGCTTTAATACCTTCTTTATAATGATATAAAGCGTTTGCTGATTCTTTAAAATACCGATAGTAAATTCCAGCGTGATTATGATACATAGCTTTCAACCGCACATCTTCACAGAAGTCAATCACAGAAGAAAGTTTTTTAATAATTTCCAATCCCTGATGAGCATTAGATGGATTTTCATTAGATTTAGAAAGAAGTGTGATAACTCTATTTATACATATCTGAATATAAACGGGATGAAGTTGATTATTGGTATATTCAGCTTCTGTCTCTTTTAGAATTGTTTCACATTCACTTATTGCGCCTTCATGCCAATAGCAAAGTGAAAGTGTAACCTTAGTCTCTGCCGCTTTATGCGGTAAAACTTTTTTGTTGAAAATCTCGATTGCTCTAATCAGAAAATCTTTACCACGCTCTTGATAGCTCTTTAAATTATGTGAACGTCCATAATAACTTAAAAAAAAGCCGCACAGACGCAAGATTTCTGCTTGCAGAGAACTTTCCAAATCAGCAATCAATGGCTCATCATTACAGTCTTCCAAAATTGGTGTCAGAATTAGCTTCAGAGCCGAAATATCGCGGCAAAGCTCGGCATTCCTTGCTTCTTCGATTAGTTTAACTGCTTCGGAATTACTGATTTGAGTATGTTTTGTAATGGGCATATCCACCTTTGCAAGTTTTCTTGCTAATATGTCAAGACGGTAATTTTTACGCAACACTTACCGACTAACATCTAGTTTCTAGGAGAAAATAAAATGAAAAACTTCGCTTTCACGCTTTTTTTAGCGTTTGTCTTCGTGTTTTCACTTTCAGTCAACACCTTTGCCGAAGGTGAAATTCCGACAATGGGTAGAACTTGCCCAACAACCACAACCTGTTTAGCCGATGGTGAAATTCCTATCAGCGGTAAAAGTTTAGTGGATACGCAAGCCCCCACGCAAACGGAAGAGGCGACAATTTTTAAAACTGTGATTGATTATTTATCACAGTTGTTCGGTTAATCGCAACCGTTTTTTAGTTTTTTACAGCCTCTCGTTGCCGTTTATTCGGGAGGCTTTTTCTTAGTGTGCCCTTTTTTCTCTGTTTCAGTGTCGGAAATCAGCCGTCCGCCTTTGA
>DASVRT010000099.1:0-39051 GCA_036388475.1 Pyrinomonadaceae bacterium
GTTGACGGTTTACGTGTTAATTTATGAAGGTAAAGAAACAAGATATAACAGCCGTAAAAAGAAAATGGAATTTGGGTTGCCGGCGTACGGCTCGGCGGAAGCGAAAATTCGCTCGATAAAAAAATATCTGTCGATTAGGAAAGTGCCTTCAAAAAGTTTTTCGTTTGTGAAAGCCGGATTTCGTGAAAATGCGGCGGCTGAAATCTGGACTGTGCCGAGCGGCGCGCCGACGCCGAAACCGACGCCGACAGTAACGAAAATGAAGTATCGAAAAGGAAAGTCCGCAGGATTTTGCACCGATTGTTGTTTATGATGAAAAGGCAATTTTTTAGTTTTTTAATTTTAATCTCATTTGTATTCGGCGTTTCGGCGCAAAAGGCGCAAGTCGCCAAGACTGATGCAGCCGAACAAAATCTGCGGACGCACATCGGATACCTGGCGGGCGATAAACTCGAAGGCAGGCGCACGGGCGAGCAGGGCGCGACTTTTGCCGCCGGTTATGTGGCGAATATGTTCGCGCAATACAAGCTCAAAGCGGGTTTTCGCGCCGCCAACGGCAAGACGAATTTTCTCCAGCCGTTTCCCTACTCGCCGCGCGACGCGAAAGGCGAAATCCTGGCGGACGCTAAATCCGCCGAAGCCTATAACGTCATCGGCGTGCTGGACGGCACGGACGCAGTTTTGAAAAATGAAATTATCGTTATCGGCGCGCATTACGACCATCTCGGCAAAGGCGGCGCGGGCAGCCTGGCACCGAATTCGACTGAAATTCATCGCGGCGCGGACGACAACGCTTCGGGCGTGGCGGCAATGCTGGCGCTGGCGCGCCAATTCGCCAAAGAAAAGAAAAACAAGCGCACGATTGTTTTCGCGGCTTTCGGCGGCGAGGAAGAAGGCTTATTAGGCTCGAAATTCTACGTCAACAACCCGGCTTTCCCGCTCGACAAAACCGTGGCGATGATAAATCTGGATATGGTCGGGCGGCTTAACGAAAATAAACTGACCGTCGGCGGCATCGGCACGGCGAGCGAGTGGAAAGCTTTGATTGAGAATACCAACTTAAATAACGGTATGGCGGTATTTCCCTCGACAATGGGACCGGAAAATCAAAAAATCAAAACCGAAATCGACAGGGCTTTAAGAGAAAAAGGTCATATCGGCGTAATAACTGAAGTGAAAGACGATGAAATAACTCTTCGCGGCAGCGCGGCTAACGGGAAAATGCCGGAAATCGAACTGACGGCGCGGCAAATCGGTAAAAGAAAAACCATTAATTACCTGACGGAAGACTCTTCTAAAATTGCGGAATACGCCCGAGTCGCTTCAACCGTTCCTTTTCAACTCCAACTCAACGAAGACGGCTTCGGACCGAGCGACCATTCTTCTTTCTACGCAAAACAAATTCCCGTTCTTTTCTTTTTCACGGGAGTGCACGCCGATTATCACAAGCCTTCGGACACCGGCGAAAAAATCAATTACGAAGGTTTATTGAAAATTACGAATTACGTTTCGGAAATCGTGAAAACGATTGACCGTAATCCGCAACGCCCGGCTTACGCCGTCGCCAAATCTTCGGGAACCGGCGGCAGAACAGGTTTTAACGTGACCATCGGCGTCGTGCCGAGCTATGCCGAATCAACCGGCGGCTTGCTGCTCGACGGCGTGCGCGACGGCTCGCCGGCAGCCGTTGCCGGAATCAAAGCGGGCGATAAAATCGTTAAATTTGCGGGCAAGGAAATCCGCAACATCTCGGATTACACGCTCGTTCTCGGCGAGCTGAAAGCCGGTACGGAATACGAAATCGAAGTCGTGCGCGGAACGGAGAAAGTGATTTTGAAAGTAAAACCGGCGGCGCGCAAATAAGACGCGCGAAAGCAAAGCTTTATTTGTTGATTCTGACGCCGAAGTAATACGCCCACAAAATAAAGAAAATCTGGAGCGGCACGCGAAAAAACAGATACGCCGCGCCGTTTTCCATTCCGCCCAGATTGACCTGCTTCAAGCTGCCGACGATATTGGCGGGCAAAACGGCGAGAAAGAAAATAATCAGCAGAATCGACGCCGGTCTGGACGTTTTGTTGATTATTAATCCGGCGACCGCCAGAAATTCAATCACGCCCGTGAAATAAACAGTTTCTCTTTTGAGCGGCATAAATTCGGGCATCATTTCAATCATCAAATCGGTGTCGGTAAAATGCGCCGTCGCCGTCACAATCAGCATCAGCGCCAGCGCGATTCTGCCGACCAGCGAAAGCGACCACTTGTCTTTCAGCAGAAATCGGTTGACGATAAATAAAATTCCGAAACCGACCAGCAAAACAATCAAAGGTGCCATAAAGATATAGTAAGATGTATTTTTGTTTTCGGATACATCCGTCAATTCAAATCCGTGAGGACACAACAGCAATGTATATAAAAATTCTGCCCGGTTCAATCTTATTTTTGCTTGCTTTGACGGCTTGTCAACAAAATTCTCCGTCAATCGCGCCGAACGGGGCGGGCAAACCGGCTTTCCCCGCTGCTTCGCCGGCGGTTTCCGTCAACAGCAATCCAGCGCCGGAAGTGAAAGCCGAATACTATAACGGAACGGGGAAAGTGACTAAAATCAATATGGAAATCGGCTCGGTCGAGCTTGACCACGAAGAAATCAAAGAATTAAAAATGCCGGCGATGCGGATGGAATTTTACGTCGCCGACCCGTCGCAGTTGCAGGGCTTGAAAGTCGGCGACCGAGTCGATTTCGTGCTGGAAGACAAAGGCGGCGCGGAAAAGATTTTCAGCATTAAAAAAGCCGGAACGCAGAAAGGAGAAAAACGCTGAAAAGAAAGCCGGATTTCAAACTCGGAATTCTAAATTCTAAATTGCGAATTATAAATTAACCTGCATAATGTTTCCCCGAACGCTTTAGAATTTGTAATTCCGGCAGGATTTAGAATTTAGAAGCAGCGCTTTTGATTTTTTCGAACAGGCAATAAAAAAGACCGCAGCCATAAAAACTCCGGTCTTTTTTATTTTTTTCGTTTCTCTTACCAGCGGTCGCCGCCACCGCCGTAACCACCGCCGCCGCGACTTCCGCCGCCGCCGTAGCCGCCACCGCCGCCACGATTTCCGCCGCGTCCGCCGCCGCCTTCTTCGCGCGGGCGGGCTTCATTGACGACCATATTACGCCCGTCATATTCCTGTCCGTTAAATTGGGCAATCGCGTTATTGGCGTCTTCTTCCGTGCTCATTTCGACAAATCCGAAACCGCGCGAACGTCCGGTTTCGCGGTCCTGCACGATGTTTGCGGATTCGACCGAGCCGGCTTGCGCAAAGTGTTCCTGTAAATCGTCGCTCGTCACGCGAAACGACAAGTTTCCAACGTATAGTTTGGTACTCATTTTCTCTCTCTATTATTTATTTAACCGAAGAAGCAAAAGGAAGGGCGAATGGCACGAAAATTCTCAAGATATTTTCTTTCCAATAGGGCGACGCGCCCGCCTCGTCACGATAAAACTCAGACTGCTTCAAAACCACTTATCCAACTCTCCAACCGACCCGAAACGTCGCTAATCTTATCGTGTACGGACGCTATCTACGCAGATACCTGAGAGCAAAAACCTCAGTCAGTATGCCCTTTTTTCAAAATTTAGGCAAGAGAAAATTTAAGGCAAAAGTAAAAAGTAAAAAGGCAAAATTGCGAGCTACTTTTCGCCTTCACTTTTCAACACATTTAAAATTTTATCGTGAATGCCGCCGAAGCCGCCGTTGGACATAATCGCCACCACGTCGCCTTCTTTCAGTTCGGGCGCGAGATGCGCGACAATCGCGTCGGCGTCGGCAAAACTCATCGCGGGTTTGTTTTGCAGTTTGATGTCTTTGACCAGCTCGTCGACATTCAAAACCTTGCCCAGCTCGCTTGCTTTCGACGTGTTATAAACGCCCGCGATTATCACGTAATCCGCGTAATTAAAGGCTTTCGTGTAGGGCTTCTGGAAAACCGCTAGCCGCGAAGACCAGGAGCGCGGCTCGAACACGGCAATCAAACGTCTGCCTTCGTATTTCGTTCTTAAGGCTTTTAAGGTTTCTTCGACCGCTGTTGGGTGATGCGCGAAATCGTCAATCACGGTGACGCCTCTTTCAACTCCGCGCACCTCGACGCGGCGCTTAACGGATTTAAAAGTGCGAAAAGCCTCGTTTATTTTCTCTCCGGAAATTCCCCACGCGTCCGCCGCGATGATAACCGCCAGACAGTTTCGCACGTTGAATTCGCCGATGAGATGCGTTTCAAATTCGCCCCAGATGGTTCCTTCCTTGAAAACCTTAAAGCGCGTCACGTCGCCCGAAAAATCAATATCTCGCGCCTGCCATTTCGCTTCGTCCGAGATTCCGAAACTTTCGATTTGCGTGAAAAGCCTGCCGCGCATTTCGTCCAGAACCTCGCGCACAACCGGCGAATCGACGCCGACAATCAAACGCCCGTTGCCCGGCACCAGATTCATCAGGCGCGAAAACGCAAACTTGATTTCCGTGATGTCGCGATAAATGTCGGCGTGGTCGAACTCGATATTGTTGACGACGGCGATTTCCGGCAGATAATGCATAAATTTCGGCTTTTTATCGAAATAAGCCGTATCGTATTCGTCGCCTTCGATGACAAAAAATTCGCTGTCACTGACGCGAAAGCTCGCGCCGAAATTCTGCACGATTCCGCCGACCAGAAAAGAGGGATTCAGCCCGCCGACTTCCGCGACCCACGCGGCAATGCTCGTCGTCGTCGTTTTCCCGTGCGTTCCCGCCACGACCAGACTTCTGCGCCCGCGAATAAATTCTTCCTTGACGATTTCCGCCTGCGAGCGATACAAAAGCTTTCTGTTTAAGACTTCTTCAAGCTCCTCGTTGCCGCGCGAAATCGTGTTGCCGACAATCGTGCAATCCGCGCCGACACCAGCGTTTTCCGCCTTGTAGCCACTGATAATTTCAATTCCGAGCTGTTCCAACTGCGTTGACATCGGCGGGTAAACGTTCTGGTCCGAGCCCGTAACCTTATGCCCGCGCGCCTGCAACATTCCCGCAAGCGAAGCCATCGCCGTGCCGCAGATTCCGATTAAGTGATAATGCATAAAAATAAGTTATTGTTCTCAGAAAGTCGTGTAAATTACGCGCCTTCAATTGCTCCGCTCTGTCTTAAATAATAACCTCTGTAAATTTTCAGACACAAAGACGAAAAAAGCAAAATGCCCTTAGATAATCCGGCAAAACTTCAGTAAAATCGCCTGAACGGCGAAAATTGATATTCAAGACCTGCTCTCGAAGCGGGCGGTTTGCGCCGAGCCTTTTAAAATTGAGCGATTAATTACTACTTTTTTATCAACCGAATCATGAACACTGACAAAGCGTCGAAACTACGCCACCTGCGCCTGCCTTCCCAGCCTCAAAACGTATTCCTTTTGCTGGGCGCGATTTTCGGTTTGCTGATGGTTTTCGTCACGCCGCCGGCGCTGGTCGGCGATGAACCGAATCATTTTTTTCGCGCTTATCAAATCTCCGGCGGCGAAATTATGGGCGAAAGAATGGAAAACGGCGGCAGCGGCGGCTGGATACCGAAAAACATTTTAGACACGAACCGAAAACTGGTCGGCGAGATAGAAATGAATCATCACGTCAAGTTCGACACGAACCTGATTTGGGAGCTGCGCCAGCTTCCGGTCAACGAAGCGGACAAAGTGTTTGTACCTTTTCATAATACGGTCGTTTACGCGCCGGTTCCGTATATTCCGCAGGTCATCGGCATCTACGCCGGGAAAGTTTTCGGCGCTTCGCCGCTGGCGCTCATCTATATTGCGCGCGTCGTTAATTTAATCTTTTTTTTAGCTTTTGCTTATTTCGCCATCAGAGTAACTCCGGTTCATAAATGGGTGTTCTGTTTTCTCTGGCTGACGCCGACGACCGTTTTTCAGGCGGCTTCGGCGGCAGCCGACCCGTTTATGATGGGAATCTGTTTTCTGACGATTTCCTATTTTCTGTATCACGCTCTGGATACGAGCGGGAAAATCGAAAAGCTCGACATCGTTAAAATGTTCGCTCTCTGCTTTCTCGCCGCGCTCGGCAAGCAGGCGTACATTTTTCTGCCTTTTCTGTTTCTGGCAATTCCGCGCCGCAAGTTCAAATCAGCCGCCGTTTACTGGATTACTTTTTTCGCGCTGCTGGCGGTTTGTTTCGGCAGCGTCGCCGCCTGGGCGTATGCCGTAAAACCTATTTTCCAATCCTATCGGGGCGATGTGCCGGTAAATCCGGACGAGCAATTAAGCCTTGTCCTGCATAATCCGGTTGCCTTTCTTCAAGTCCTTTACAACAGTTTCGTCGGATTCGCCGGCTATTATTTCGTGACGTTTTTCGGCGGTTTAACCTGGCTCGATTTACTGCTGCCGCAATGGCACGTCGTTCTTCTGTTTATTATCGCCGTGACCCTTGCCCTGCTCGATAAAAATGACGGCGTAAATATAAACTGGCGGCATAAAGCCGTTTTTGCGGCGGTCTTCGGCGGCACGGTCGTTCTGGTCAGCCTGCTGTTGTATTTATCGTGGTCGCCGATTGGCGGCGACAGGGTCGCCGGAATTCAGGGAAGATATTTTATTCCGGTCGCGCCTTTGTTTTTTCTGCTTCTTTACAATTATAAATTCGGCTGGCGAAGATTTACCCGCTACGCCTATCTCGTCGTTTATCTGACGGTCATTTTTTCGCTCGCGCTGATGGTGAACAGCGTGATAACGAGATACTACCTTTAAAGAGTTTGAATAAAAATAGAGAGGTCTGAATAAAAAAACTTACAGTTTTGTGAAATTTCTTCTACCCGAAACCTCTCAATCTTTATTTATTTCAGAGCCGTTTCGAGTTTTTCCAGCGCGCCTTCGAGAATCGAATCTTCGCGGGCGATACAGATGCGCATATAGGCATCCCAATCGTCGGAATCGGCGAAGGCGCTGCCGGGAACGCCCGCGACGCCGGCTTTTTCCATCAGCATTTCGTTGAAGGTTAAAGCGTCGCTGAATTGTTCGGGAATTCGCGTCCAGAGGTAGAAAGCCGAGCCGGAATTGTAAATGTCGAAACCGAGCCGGCGCAGATTGTCGGAAACGAACAGCCGTTTTTCGTCGAATTTCTGCCGCAGCCGGTCGTAATAAGTCTCGTTCGCCATTAAAACTCTCGATAAAGCCGCCTGCAAAGGCGTCGCCGGGCAGACGTAAACGACGTTTGCGGCGTTGTTTATCGGCGCGATAAGCTCGCCCTTGCCGTAAGCGTAGCCGAGCCGCCAGCCGGAGATGTTCCAGGATTTCGAGAATGAATTGACCGTTATCGTGCGCTCCCACATTCCGGGCAGAGTCGCGATGGGAATGTGCGGCGTTTCGCCCGTCACGTAATGCTCGTACACCTCGTCGGAAATGACGAGCAAATCGAGTTCCTGCGCGACGTCCGCAACGGCTTCGAGCTCGGTCGGCGTCATCACTTTGCCGCTCGGATTGGCGGGCGAGCAGACGATAATCGCCCGGAGCGGAAACTCGCTTCGATTTTTCAATTCCAGACAGCGCGCGAGCAGTGCGTCTTTTTCGAAGCCGAGATTTTCGTCGAGTTCGAAAGTTTCGGTTTTGCCGCCGAATTCTTCGAGAATGCGCCGGTGATACGGATAATACGGCTCGAAAACGAGCGCGGATTTATTTCTCAGATAGCTTTGCGCGACGCCGATAAGCGCGCCCGTGCCGCCGTTGGTAATCATCAGCTGAAGCGGCTTGGCGTCGAGGTCAAGCTCGATGCCGTTATATTTTTTAATCTTTTCGGCGACGGCGCGGCGCAGATTTTCGTCGCCTTCGCTCGCGCCGTAATGATTCTGGCTGGCGGCGATGATTTCGGCGGCTTCGCGGGCAAGCTGCGGGTCAATCGGGAGTTCCGACTGCCCTTGCACGAGATTGCCGCTCGGCGGCACAAGGCGCGTAATCGCACGAATATCGGGTTTTACTTTTTTCACTTTGGCTTCTGTCATAAGTTATAAAAATACCAGTTTCGCGCGGAAAATTCTAAACGCCGTGCGGCTTTCCGCGAATAATTATATGAACAGACACTAATAACAGCGAACAGACGCTCTTAGCGGACGAACAACTACTAATAACAGCGAACAGATGCCTTTAGCAGACGAACAGACGCTTTTAGCAGCGAAAAGATGCTTTCAGCAGTAGAAAAGATGGTGATAGCAGCGAAAAGATGCCTTTAGCAGTAGAAAAGATACTCTTAGCAGCAGAAAAGATGTCGATAGCAGCGAAAAGATGCTCTTAGCACACGAAAAGATAGTCTTAGCGAAAGAAAAGATGCTTTTAGCAGAGAAAAGACGTTTCTATCAAGGGCTTTGCGCAAAATTAATCGGATAGGTGCATTTATCTGTGGCTGACAGAATTTTTCTGTTAAAATCAAGTCGATGAAAGCTGTAGCAACGCCAAACAATCTGCCGCCTTCGGTTAAGCCTTCGCTTTTCGGCGGTCATTTCTTGCAGTTTCGTCGCCAACCGACCGGATTTCTGCAAAATCTTGCCGCGCTCGGCGACATTACGTCTTTTCGGATGGGCAAACAGCTGGCATTTTTCGTCAATCATCCCGATTTTATCCGCGACGTGCTGGTCACGAATCATTCCAAATTTCATAAAGGGCGCGCTCTGAAACGCGCGAAAAGACTGCTCGGCGAAGGCTTGCTGACCAACGAGGGCGAATCTCATCTGCGCCAGCGCCGGATGATGCAGCCCGCGTTTCATCGCCAGCGCATTGCGGCTTATGCCGAAACGATGATTGAATACGCCGAAAAAACGGCTGATTCGTGGCGCGACGGCGAAGTGCGCGACCTCTCGAAAGAGATGATGCAACTGACTTTGCAAATCGTCGGCAAAACGCTTTTCACCGCGCCGGTCGAGGACGAAGCCGACCAAGTCGGCGCGGCGATGACGACGCTCGTCGAGCTTTTCGATTATCTGCTTTTGCCGTTTTCGGAGATTCTGGAAAAGCTCCCGTTTCCGCAGGCGCGCCGGTTTGATAAGGCAAAGCAGACGCTCGACAAAATCATTTACGGCATTATCGAAGAGCGCCGGAAATCGGGCGCGCCGGATAAAGGCGATTTGCTTTCGATGCTGCTCGCCGCGCGCGACGAGGAAGGCGACGGGCGCGGAATGAGCGACGAGCAAATCCGCGACGAAGCCCTGACGCTTTTTCTCGCCGGGCACGAAACGACCGCCAACGCGATGATTTTTACGTGGTATCTGCTCTCGCAAAACCCGGACGCCGAAGCGAAGCTTCACGCGGAGCTCGACGCGCTTTACCCGAACGGCGACGCGCCGCAGCCGGAAGATTACACGCGTTTGAAATACACGGAAGCCGTTTTAGCCGAAGCGATGCGGCTTTTTCCGCCCGCCTGGGCGACGGGCAGACTGGCGATTGAGGAACACGAAATCGGCGGTTATCAGATTCCCGAAGGCTCGCTGGTTATCGCCAGTATGTTCGTGACGCAGCGCGACACAAGGTTCTGGGAAGCGGCGGAAGAATTTCGACCCGAACGCTGGCTGAAAGAAAACGCCGTCAAGGAAGCCGGACAGAAGTTTATTTATTTTCCTTTCGGCGGCGGCGTCCGCCGCTGTATCGGCGAGCAGTTCGCGTGGATGGAAGGCGTTCTGCTGCTGGCAACGCTGGCGAGAAAATGGAAACTGCGCCTTCAGCCCGAACAAAAAATCGTTTTGCAGCCGCTAATGACGCTGCGCTCGAAATACGGAATGAAGATGAAGATTCATAAAAAATAAATCGTTATCGCCGCGCCCGGATATTCTCCCGATAAAAATTGGAGGTAGCTGCAAATGCTTTTACTTATCATCGCTTTGTTCGGTTTAATCGTGCCGAACGGGATTTTTATCTATTGGCTTTTTACCGAATTCAAAAGCGTCGCCGAGGTCGTCAGCAACAAGCTCGCCGCGGCGTTTATTATCGACGCATTTATGGCGATGTTGCTGCTCGCGTATCGGTTTGCGGCGAAGCCAATCGGAAAAATCAGTTGGCATTGGTTTATTGTTTTTTCGCTTCTCGGCGGACTCGGATTCAGTCTTCCGTTTTACTGGTGGCTCAATCAAAAATTTGACGTGCCGGAAGGGAAAGCAGTATAAACCGAATCTAAAACGTCTGCGTAAAGCGGAAGTGAAGCTGCGTTTGCCGGACTTGAAAAATCGCGTTCGTGCCGTTTATCTGCGGAATCAGAAAGCGCGGCGGATTGGTCAGATAGCCGAAATCAATCGCCACCGCACCGCCGATCGGCGTCTTGATTCTCAAACCGAGTCCGACCGTATGCGTCCAGACGGCTCTTAGATTACTGCGCAGAACATCATTCGGATCCACATCGGGCGGATTAAAAATATCGCCGACGCGCCGGAAAACGTTGCCGCCGTCGTAAAACGGCACGGCTTGGATGCCTTCCGTAACGGGCAGGCGCGCTTCGAGATTGACGATTGCCAGCGCGTTTCCGCCGAACGGCACGGTAAACGGTCGCAGCACAACCTGTTCGCCCTCGCTGTTGCGAAACGTGCCCTGCGGAATGATAACGATGCGCGGTCCCGCCGTTTCGGCATCGAAACCTCTGAGGCTGGTCGAGCCGCCCGAGAAAAATCTTTCGCTAATCGGCAGGCTGCCGTTCAAAGCCTCGAAACCGGCGGGAAATCGCGGTTCGTCGGCAAAGACGCTTGCCAAACCCAAAATAGCGCGCCCCGCCAGAGTCGCGTTCTTCAATCTCGGAAACGTGTAATAAGTCTGAAAGCTTCCCTGAAACTTGTGAAAACCGATGTTCGCGCCCAAAAACGGAACGGAAACATTGTATTCCGCCGTCAGGTAACTGCCTTTGGTCGGGTCGGTCGGGCTGTAGCGGCACGGGTCGCCGAGGTCACCTTTGGAAATTAATTCCAGCAGCGAGTTGCGGCGATTGCAGTTTTGCCGCGTGTCGCGGACGAAAGTCGCGCCGAAGCCCGAGGTGCGAATCCGCGCGTCGGGCGCGAGCAATTCGCCAATCAAAAGACTTTCGGTATTAAACAAACGCACGTCTTCAAACCGATAGCGGACAAACAAGATGCTGCGCGTTTTCAGGTTGATGGTGCGCTGCGTTTCCGCCGTCACGGTCAGGCGGTTAATCGTCGGCTCGCCGGTTTCGTTGCCGAAAATATCAATCGGATTGCCGTCCTCGTCGACGCGCTGGACGATGCCCTGAGTTCCCTGGTCGAAAACCGAGCGGAAAAAGCGCGTCACGGTCGAATCGCGCTGATACTGCGCCGTAATATTCAAAGGCGCGAAACGATTTCTGCCGTCGCCGTAAAAACGCGGGTCGAGATAATTTAATTGAACGAGCTGTCGCCGCCGGCTCATCCGCGCCAGCGCGCCGCCCTGCTGAAGCTTGCCGAAAAGATTGACGTGACGAATATCAAACGAGCCGAACGGTCCGCCGTCGGTCGAAAAACCGCCGCCGTAATTTAAAATTCGCGGCTTTTGTTCTTCGACGTTGATGATAATGTCGCGCTGCTTGTCGCCGCTGCGGGTTTCGCCCGCTTCCTCGGCTTTGATTTCCACGCGCACGAAAGCGTCCGTCGCATAAAGGTACTGCTCGCTTTGCGCAATATCGACGGCTTTTAAAATTTCGCCTTCCCTCAGCGTGATGGCTTTTAAAATCGCCGCGCGCCTGGTGATGTCGTTGCCGTTAATCAGAATGCGGTTGATGAAAACTTTTTTGCCTTCGTTTTCGATGTTATAGACGATTTTGACTTCTTCTTCGCCCGCGGCGTTAAGCGTTCCCGGCGGTGTCGGCTCGACAATCGAAAACGTGACGCGCGCGTCGAAATAACCTTGATTCGCATAAAACTCGGTGAGTTTCTGCACGCCGTTGCGCGCCCGCGCCCGCGAATATTCTTTGCCGATCACCGGCGGCAATTCCTGTTTTAAACGGTCGTCGTCAAAGGCTTTGTTGCTTTCGATATCGATGTCGCTGATTCGCGTGACCGGACCTTCATTAACCACAAATGTGATAATCAAATCATCGCCGGTCGGCGAAACGCCCTGCCGAACCGTCGCCTTCGCGCGGCGATAACCGAGCTCGCGCATGATGGCTTCGATTTGCTTGCGGTCGTCTTCCAGAATTTCGTTGCTCGTGTAGCCGCGCCCGTAGCCGAGACGCGGGATGAAACCGAGTATCGAAGCGCGCTGCGTGTCGAGCACGGTGGCAATCTCTTCAATCGTGATTTTGTCAGTGCCTTCGATGCGAATATCTTCGAGCCGCAGGCGGCGATTAAGGTCAACCTGATAAGTCACGTCAACGACGCGCGCGTCCAAATCCTCGCTTGCCAGGCTGCCGCATAAAGCTTCCGTATTATTTTCCGACGGATTCGCCTGGTTTGACGGAAACGGCGGCGTGACCGCACACACGGCATTGACATCGACGAAGAAATAACCTTTTTCCTGAAAATGATTCCGCAGTCGCCGCCCGCCTTCGATAATCGCCGAATAATCGAGCGTTCCCTCGCGCCGAATCGGCAAAAGCCGCGTCTGCGTTCCCTCGCCGACTTCTTCCTGACCGGCTTCGACCTTGACGTTTACCTTCGGACCGATTTCGCCTTTCAGCTCGATATCGATTGAATTTTTTTCCGGGTCGAACGTGACGCGCGGCTCGCCGAGACGCGGCGCGAGATAACCTTGTTTGAGAATCGCCTGGCGGATTTTCGTCACGTCTTCTTCAAGACGGCGGCGCGAGAAAAATTCTCCGGTTTTCAAATTCAAATCCTCGCGCAGCTTCGCGTCGGTAAAGCCTTGAATCGCAATCGCAAAATTTTCGACTTTCGCCTGCGTGTTCGGATTGACTTGAAACGTGACGGCGACGCGGTTCGCGTTTTCGAGCGGCGTTTGCGTATAGGTTATGTCGGCGTTGTAAAAACCGCGGTCGCGCAAGTAAGTTTGAAGCGCGTCGGCGTTGCTGCGCAGCGTCTGCTCGGTGATGTTGCCGCCTTGATTTAAGATGTTGACGCGCAGCAGAAGCTGGTCCTCGGTTATTTCCGTATCGCCGACGACGTTTCCGACGCGGACGGTGACTTTTTCGGCTTGCGTTTTGCGCTTGATAACAAAGCGCAGGCTGACCTGATTTTCGCCGACCGCAGCCGCCTCGACCTGCGCCGAAACGATTTTTTCGGTGTTGTAAAGCGCTTGCAGAGTTTCGCGGATTTTAACCGCCGAATAATCTCCAATCAGGATGCTTTGCGCGATTAATTTGAATTGCTCGGCGGCGGAAACGTCGCGGTCGGCGCCGACAAAACTGATTTGAATATCGGAAATCGTGCGGTTCTCGAAATTATTCTGGGCGCGCGCGCTGAAAGCGAAAAGAAAAACACAGAGGCACGCCGGCGCAAAGAGTTTGAAGAAAAAAGAAAAAAGGGAAAAGGAAAAAATCCGCGTACGGTTTTGCCCTTTGCCTTTTGCCTTTTGCCTTATCTTCATTCCGTTCATCCCTGCTTGAATTTTCCTCTGTGTCTGCGTGCCTTTGTGGTTCAAATTCTTCCCCTAAAATCTCTTTCTCAAACGAATCTCAAAGCTGAAATTATCGCGGCTGTTCGTCACGTTCGTCGTCGAACCCTGTTCATATTGCGCGACGAACGACAGGCGGTTTGAAACACGGTATTCCAAAGCCAGAACCTGATTCTGGTCTTCCGATAAATTGGTCGAATACGTTATCAATAAATTCCGGTTAATCTGCCTGCCGACCGTCAGCCGCGCCGTCGGATTAAGGCGTCTGCCCGACAGAATCGGGTCAATCTCGAAACGATTCAAGCCGAAAAGCTTGTCGGTCGCTTTCCGCGCCGGATTGTTTATCAGCGCGTCAGCCAGAATTTCCGCCGCCGTGTTGATTCCGGTCGAAGCCAAAGTCGGGATTCCGTCGCCGGTGTTGGCGAGATTGCCCGACGTAATGAGCGAAACCACGTCCGCCTGCGGCAGCGCCGGATTCGAGCGGACGGTCGCATTTAAAGATTCGAAATCGGAAAGCTCGCCGAGCAGATTGACAAAAATCTGATAACCCTGAATCTCGGTTTCCGCCTGCAAATTGATAAACGGCGCGCGGTCGGCTTGCGCGGGAAACTCCAAAGTTCCGCGCTGGACTTCGTAACGGTCGTTGCGGAAGAAAATCGTGCCGCTGTTTGCAGTGATTCTGCCGGTAATCACGGGAAAATCAGCGTCGCCCGTAACGCTCAAATCAGCCGAAGCCGTCAGATTCGCCAGATTGTTGCGCACGACCAGCGCGTTTTCGCCCTGAATCGTCAGTGCCAGCCGCGGAACTCCGAGAAACGGCGCGCTCGTGCCTTCGGAAATCGACGCTTCGCGCCGCGAGCCGATGACGTCGGCAAGGTCTATATCTCTGGAATATACGGCGCGGCGCATGCGCACTCTGCCCGCAATCAAAGATTCGTAACCGGCGGCGCGGCGCTCGCCGCTGATAGTGATTTCCGCGTCGCCGTTCGTGACGAAATCTTTCGGCAGCGGCGCGGTCACGTTCGTGCCGCGCAAATCGAGCCGGAAACGCTGCAACTGTAAGCCTTCGAGCAGCGCGCCGCCCGAAGCGACGACTTGCCCGCCGCCCAGATAGCCGACGACCTGTTCAATCTGCGCCTGATTTGAAGTGAACAAAATTCGACCGTTGATGCGATTAAAATTCAGACGCTCGCTGCCGACAAAAGTCGAAACCGAAGCGTTTTCGACCTGCGCCGTTCCGGTCAGGCGCGCGTCGGCGTGCGAGCCGACGACGCGCACGGAAAGATTAGCGATTCCGGCGAAAAACGTGTTGCGCGAAAGCACGTCCAGCACGCGCAGGTTAATCGCGCCGTCAACCGTTAAATTATTCGTGCCGCTCGCGTTCAGCGATTTCGTGCCGTTGACGACGAGATTCGAGCCCGCGCCCGCAAATCGCGCGTTGTCAACCGTGACTTCGCTGCCGTTAAAGCGAACGACGAGCGGGCTGGTCGCCATAAACGGCGTCTCGTTCAACTGCAAGCCGAACTGGCTGAACTCCGCCGAACCGCGCAGGTTTTCGGTCGAAAAAACTTTTTCGCCGGTTGCGTTAATCGCGTAGAGATTGCCTTCGAGAAAAACTCGTCCGGTCGCGGTTCCGGTAATCGTCACGCTGTCGGGCGGGCGAAACAGAGCGATATACGGCGCCAGCTCGGTGTTGTTAAAAGTCGTTTCGGCGCGAATCGGCAGATTCGGGTCGGCGAAATTGACGCTCGCCGTGAGCGCTTGCGGCTGATTGCCGAACGTCGCCGTCAGATTCGCGTTCAATTGCTGATTCGCCGTATTTCCCGTAAACGAAACGCTGCCGACGGCGTTTTCGTTAATCGTCACGTTTTGTCCCGTGCCGGTGAAATTGATGTTGTAGGAAGTCGAATCGGCGGTTCTGCCCGTGGCGGTCGCCTTTAAATCAATTGTTCCGCTCACAGCCGGAAAATCTTCGCTTTTCGTAAACAGAGTTCGCAGGCGCGCCAGTTGCAAGCCTCTGCCTTCGACGTCGAGATTAAAAGCGGTCGAGTTTGTATTGTAAGTACCGCCGGCGCGCAAAAATCCGTCGGCTGAGCGCCCTTCAAATTTGTTGATGTTGACAATGGAATTTTGAAACGTCAGATTAGCCTCGAAAGTATCGAAGGCTTGCCCGGCGACGACGGCGTTGGTTGAAACGATATTCAGATCGCCGCTTGCCGCGTTCGGCAAACCGCTCAGGTTAACCGTGCCCGAAGTTTCGCCCTGAAGGTCGCGGAAAGCTTCGGGCAGATTAACCGGCAGAGCCGCGAGCAGATTTCCGGTATTGACGCGCGTCAGAGTCGCCTGCACGGAAGCGTTGTTTTTTCCGGTCTGCGGAATGCCGGCGGTGAAAGTGACATTTCCGCCATCGGGCTGCTGTAATTTTCCGTCGCGGAATTCAATCGCTTCCGGATTAAGAAAAAGGTTTGCGGCGACCGAGCCCAAGGTTCGCCCGCGGATTAAAACCGAATCGAGCGCGGCGCGTCCTTCAATCGTCGGATTCGTCAGATTTCCGGTCAGCGTTCCGTTGAAAGACGCGTTTCCGGCAAGCCGGATTTCGTTTTCGTCTAACTGTTGCTGAAGCTCCGGCGAGAGGTTTAAGACGCGAATCAAACGCTCGATTTCGCCGGCGTCGGTCGAATTCAAAGCGAGATTCAAGTTTGAATCGTAGCCGTCCAAATCAAAGCGTCCGGTCGCCTTCAGAGAGCTTTTTTCCGTATTCAAATTCGCCTGCTGAATATCGAAAAGCCCATTGGTCGCGCTCAGTTCGAGCCTTCCGTTGACCGGCACCAGACCGCGTTCCGCCGTTCCCGCATTGGCGACGAAATCCGCCGTTAAGCTGCCGCTCGCCGCTTTAAAATTCGTTCCCGGAAACGTCAGATTCGCTCTGCCGGTCGTTTGCCCGGCAATCGGAATAACGCGCCCGCCCTGCAAAGCGAGCAGCTTGGAAAGGTCGAGCGCGTTAAACTCGGCATCGACGCGCGAGCGATTACGATTGTTCAGAGCAATCACGGCGCTGCCGTTTACATTGCCGTCCATCACGCTCGCCGTCAGGTTATTCAAGGCGATTTCGTCGTTGGTCGCAATGACATTCGCGCGCGCCGCGCCCAGACGAACGCTTCCCAGAACGCCGCCGCCCAAACTCATATCGAGGCTCGCGCGATAACGACCGGAAGGCTCAAGCACAAAAACGGGTTTGACGAGCCGGACGTTTTCCAGATTTCCCTGATTTTTTAAATTAACGTTTCCCGCGTCGATGTCGCCCGAAGTTCCTTCGACTCTGCCTTCGCGAATCGAAAGACGAACGCCCGCGATATTTAAGCTGCCGATAACCGCCTGGTCGGTCGTCAGGCTGCCGACCTGCAAGCGGTCGGAATTGACGCGCGTTTCGTTTCCGCTTTGTTCGATGTCGACGTTCGAGGCATTCAGATTTCCGATTTTCGCGCCCTGCGCGTTGAGTTCGTCGGCGCGCAATTGGTTGACGGTCGCACGAGTTGTGCCGCCCGTCGTCAGGTTGACGCCGTTTGCCGAAAGATTCCGCAGATTCGCGTCTTTGGTTTGCAGATTTTGCGCCCGCAGGCTGCCCGCCTGAACGTCGGTTCTGCCGTTTCGATTGCGAACCTTGACGTTTCCGGCTTGCACGCCGCGCAGTTCCGCGCCTTCGACCTTGACGTTGCTTGCGCTGACGTTAGGCAAACTCACGTCGGCTCTGCCGTTAACGTAATTCAGACGCGCGTTACGCGCCCGCAGAAATTCGATTTCGGCTTCTTCGGAAAAAAATCTTCGCGCCGTGACATTGCCGAAAGTCGCGTTCAGCTGCTCGTCTTTGTATTCGGCGACCGCGTCCGCGATATACAAACTGGCAATCGTTCCCTGCGGCGTTTTCGCCGCCGCCGCCTGCAATTCGCCGAACCATTTGAAATCCGTTCCGTTGCCGCGCACGTTGCCGATTAATTGCGGAAAGTCGATGCGAAAATCTTCAATCGTCAGCATCTCGGCGATTGCCTTGCCGTTCGCTTCGTAAATTCCGTCTTCGACGTTGACTTTCGCCGTCGCCTGCAAGGCTTTCAAGCGCACGTTTGAAGCGGCGAGCGCGTCGCTCGTCACCTGCCCGTCAATCGTGTATCTCTCGCCTTCGCCCGCGACCGTGCCGCTGAAATTGCCGATGCCGCGCAGCGCCGTGCCCGACGCGAAAATCGTTCCGGTCTGCGTTAAATCAATCGTCGAATCAATCTTGAAGTTGTAGCGAAATTGCTCCCAGCCTTCGATGTTGCCGCTTAAAACCGTGTCGGCAAGCGGCGAGGTTAATTTCAATTCGGTGATTTCCGCGCCGTTGCGGTCGGTGATGCCGCGCGCGCGCACGTCGACCGGCTCAATCAATTTTTCGTCGTAAACGACATTTGATTGCGTCGAAGTAAAATCGAATTTATAGCGTTTCTGCTCGTCGGGCGCTTCCGGGTTTTCCGGTTCGAGCGCGAGCAAAACGTTTTTCGCGTCGGCGGAAACTTTGCGCGAAACGTCGCCGAAATGAACGAGACCGTTTTGCAGCAAAAATCTGACGGAGGTGTAATTAAAATTGACGTAGCCGCGTTCTTCCTCGGCAAAATGCAGATTCGAGAAATTGGAATTTCCGTTTTCGTCAAATCTCACCCAGACTTCCGCGCCGTCAACCTCGGTCGAATCGACGCGAAAATCCCGGCTCAGTTGCCAGGCGTAAAGGTCGGTCACGGTTAATCCCAATTTTGCGCTGTTAATGTAAAAAAGTTTTTCGCCCGTGATTTTATCGACGAAAGTCGCGTTTCCAAGCTCCAGAGACATCGGCGACAGCGTAGTGCGGAAAGTGTCGGCGGTAAAGTTGATGCCGATTTGGTCCATCTTGGTGATGAACTGGTTTTTGACGTAATTGTCGAAATAGCCGTAACGATAAACGAAAAAGCCCGCCAGCACCAAAACCAGAGTCGCGCCGGCAATTAACGCGAGCGAAATTAAAAAATTTCGACGCGAGAAAAACCTGCGGCGCGGCGCGGCGTCCGTTGAAGAACCGTTTTCCTCTTCCGTCATTTCCGGTGTTTCTTCGATTTCTTCCTGGTTTACTTCTTCTTCCGGCATAAAACTTCAATGCAAAATCAGACGCTGATTTAATCAGATTGTTTCAGATTAGTTGGGATTTTATCTTAATTAATCATAATAAATTAATCATAATAAAACCTAAACAATCCGTGTTCCGTTTCCTTTCCCAAAATCAAAGCGGCACGCTTTCGGTAATTTCCAAATCAAACGCGTCGAGCGCCGAAACGCGCGGCGGATGATTGGTCAAAAGGCGAATTTTCGTCAAGCCCAAATCTTTCAGAATCTGCGCGCCGATGCCGTAATCGCGGTTTCCGCCGTAGCCGGTTTCACGGCGCGCGGCTTGAAAATCCACATTTTTTTCCTGCATCAAGGCGTAAGTCTGCAATTGATGAATCAAATCCAGATTATGTTCGCGCTGGCGTAAGTAAAGAATTACGCCTTTTCCTGCTTCGGCGATTTTTTGAAGGGAAGAGTTTATCGCCAGCGAAGCCTCGCCCAGTTCGCAGCCGAACATAGCGAAGGTGATATTCTCCGTTTGGACGCGCACCGGCACTGGTTCGGTTGTCTGCGAAACGTCGCCGAGAACCATCGCGATATGCGTTTCGCCGTTGACGATATTTTCAAAGACGACGGCGCGAAATTTTCCGTATTTCGTCGGCAAATCCGTTTCCACTATGCGGCGCACGAGCGTTTCCTTGTGAACGCGGTAACGCACCAGCTCGGCGACCGAGATGATTTTCAACGCGTGCTTTTCGGCAAATTTTTCCAGCTCCGGCATCCGCGCCATCGAGCCGTCGTCGTTCATAATCTCGCAGACGACGCCCGCCGGATAGCAGCCCGCGATGCGCGCAATGTCGACGCTCGCTTCGGTCTGCCCGACGCGCACCAGAACGCCGCCGTTTTTCGCCCGCAGCGGAAAAATATGACCCGGACGCGCCAAATCCGAGGGTTTCGACTGAGGATTGACGGCGGTCAAAATCGTGTGCGCTCTATCAGCCGCCGAGATGCCGGTCGTCACGCCTTCGCGCGCTTCGATGGAAACGGTGAAAGCCGTGCCGAACCCCGATGTGTTTTCCGCCGTCTGCATCGGCAGCAGCAGCTCGTCGCAGCGTTCTTCCGTCAGCGGCAGACAAATCAGCCCGCGCGCGTGCGTCACCATAAAATTGATGATTTCCGGCGTCACCTTTTCGGCGGCGCAGACCAGGTCGCCCTCGTTTTCGCGGTCTTCGTCGTCCACGATAATTATCATTTTACCAGCCGCAATATCAGCGGCGGCTTCTTCAATAGTCGCAAGTGGCATCGATAAATTTTCGATTTTAGATTTCGGATTTCCGAATTATTCGGCAAATCGATTCGCTTAAACCAGAAGTTTACCAAAAAGAAAGCATTTGGCGAACTTTTATTTTGTCGATTTCCGAATTACGATTGACGGCGGTGAATTTCGAGCTCAAACTGGCGTGGAAATATTTCCGGGCGCGGCGACAATCGCTGGCGCGTTTTACGGCAGTCGTCGCCGTCGCCGGCATCGCGTCGGGCGTCGCCGCGTTGATTGTCGCGCAGGCGCTCGCGCGCGGATTCGCCGACGAAATGCGCGATAAGATTCTGGCAAACACATCTCACATCACCATTTTTCGCCAGGACGGCGAGCAGATTTCTGATTGGGAAAACGTGAAAACGAATCTGGAAAAAATTGAGAATGTAAATATCGTCGAAGCCACGACTTACGAAAGCGCATTAATTATCGGTCAAAAATCGACAAGCTACTGTATTCTTCGCGCACGGTCAGAACCGCCGGCAGGGGCGGACGGTTTAACGCGAGAAGAAAACGGCTCACGCATAAACACAGATACACACGGATTAAAAACCGAAAACCAAATCTCAAATCTCAAATCTCAAAACGGAGAGCAGGCTTCGTCGCGGGTTAAACCGCAGACCGAAAACCGATTAATTAAAATTTCAATCGGCGCCGAGCTTGCCGAAAAAACCGGCTTAACGATTGGGGACGAAGCCGAGATTATTTTTCCGAACGATGATTTTGCGCCGAAAAACTCGCGTGTTTCAGTCAGGGAAATTTTTCGCACCGGACTTTACGATTACGATTCGACGTGGATTTACGTTTCGTTTGAGGATTTCGCCGGTCTTTCCGGTAAATCAAATTTTGCGCCGACGGTTTTGAGCGTTTCGGTCAGAGACATTTACGCGGCGGACAAAACGGCTGCCGCAACTCGCCGGATTTTCGGCGAAAATTTTAAAGCGATTGACTGGCAGGAAGCGAATCGACCGCTTTTCGCCGCTTTGAGCCTGGAAAGAAAGGTTTCGCTGGCGATTATCTCGCTGATTATTTTTATCGCCGTTTTGAACATTACGACGACGCTGGCTTTGCTGGTTAACGAACGCCGCCCGGACATCGCAGTTTTGCGAACGTGCGGCGCGCAAACGCGGAGTTTAATCACGATTTTTCTGCTCGAAGGCTTGTTTCTGGGCAGCGTCGGAATCGTTTTCGGGTCAGGTTTAGGCTTGGCGCTTTGCTTTGCCGGAAATCGTTTCCGGCTCGTCAGCCTGCCGTCCGATGTTTATTCGCTCAGCTACATTCCGCTTGCGCCCCGGATTTCGGACGTTCTGCTGATTGCCGCGATTGCTTTCGCGCTGAGCCTGGCGGCGACCGTTTATCCGGCTTTCCGCGCGGCTCGTATCAAGCCTCTGGAAAATCTACGCAACCAATAAGTAAATTTTCACTACTAACAGACAGGTAAAGAAAATGATGCACGATGATGATCGATGAACGCGGAATCTGCAATTCATCGTTCCGCATTCATCGTTTCTTTTTCATTCTTCTGGATTTTCGCTTATTTTATATATTTACTATGTCAAGCGCGGAAAACTTTCCAAATCTGAAAAAAACTTGGCATTTATCGGCAGACTTCATCTATAATCGTTTTACACAGGAAAAGGGTCTGAAGCTGAATTTTTATGTTTGAACGTTACACGGAAAAAGCACGTCGGGTTATCTTTTTTGCACGTTACGAAGCACTTCAATACGGTTCACATACAATCGCCCCGGAGCACGTCCTGCTCGGCTTGATGCGCGAGGACAAGACGATGGCGGCGCGTTTTTTTCCGTATCGCTCGAATGCCTCGGTCGATACGATTCGCCGCGAAGTCGAGATGCGCATCGTTTTGCGCGAGCGCATTCCGCAGTCGGTCGAATTGCAGCTTTCGCCCGAAACCAAACGAATTCTCGCTTATGCCAACGAGGAAAGCGAGCGCCTGAAAATGCGCAATATCGGCACGGAGCATCTGCTGCTCGGAATTATGCGCGAGGAACGCTCAATCGCTTCCGAGATTCTTTTCGAGCAGGGCGTCCGCCTGCCAGCCGTGCGCGAAGAAGTCGCGCGAATGTCCGGCTATCCGCAGTTTTTTAATCAGGACGGGAAAAAAGAAAATTCGCATCTTCAGGAATTTACGCGCGATTTGACCGCCGATGCCGCCGAAGGCAAGCTCGACCCGCTTATCGGGCGCGAGACGGAGGTCGAAAGAATCATCGAAATTCTGTGTCGCCGGACGAAAAACAATCCGGTTTTAATCGGCGAAGCCGGCGTCGGCAAAACCGCGATTATCGAAGGCTTGGCGCAAAAAATTATCGACCGCGAAGTTCCCAGCTTTCTGCAAAACAAACAGATTTTGTCGCTTGATTTGTCCCTGGTCGTCGCGGGCACGAAATATCGCGGGCAATTTGAAGAACGGCTCAAAACGATTCTCAAGGAACTCAAGGAAAACGACCAATATATTATTTTTATCGACGAGCTGCACACGCTCGTCGGCGCCGGCTCGGCGGAAGGCTCGCTGGACGCGGCAAATATTCTGAAACCGGCGCTTTCGCGCGGCGAGATTCAATCTATCGGCGCGACGACGCCCGCTGAATTTCGCAAATCAATCGGCAAAGACCGCGCGCTCGAACGCCGCTTTCAAGCCGTTAAGGTTCTCCCGCCGAATGAAGCCGAAGCTTTGAAAATCGTCCAGGGACTGGCGGAGCGTTACGAAACGTTTCACCAGATTCGCTATTCGAAGGAAGCGCTGGAAACGGCGGTTTATCAATCGAACCGCTACATCACCGACCGCTTTTTGCCCGACAAGGCGATTGACGTTCTGGATGAAGCGGGCGCGCGCGCGAAACTGAAATTTCAACACGAAATGGGCGAGCCTTCGTGGAAGGAAACCGTCGCCAACTGGAAACGCGCGACCGCCAACGAGGACAAGCTGATTGCGCTCGAACTGCAAAATCTGGAAGATTCTTTTATCGCCGTCGAAGTCTCAAAAGAAGACGTCGAAGAAGTTATCGCGCGCTGGACCGGCATTCCCGTCCAATCAATCAAACAGGAAGAAGCGCAGAAACTTTTAAAAATCGAAGCCGAGCTTCACCGGCGCGTTATTTCGCAGCGACCGGCGATTTCCGCTCTGGCGCGCGCGATTCGACGTGCGCGCGCGGGCTTCAAAAATCCGAACAAACCGGTCGGCTCGTTTTTATTTTTAGGCGCGACGGGCGTCGGCAAAACGGAAGTCGCGCGCAGTCTGGCGGAATTTCTTTTCGGCTCGGAACGCGCTCTGGTGCGCTTCGATATGTCGGAATTTATGGAGCGGCACACGGTGGCGAAATTTATCGGAAGCCCTCCGGGCTACGTCGGACACGAAGAAGGCGGGCAATTGACGGAAAAGCTGCGCCGCCAGCCGTATTCGGTCGTTTTGTTTGACGAAATCGAAAAAGCGCATCCGGATATTTTCAACGTGCTTTTGCAGGTTTTTGAAGACGGCATCCTGACCGATTCGCAGGGCAACACGATTGACTGCAAAAACGCGATTTTTATAATGACTTCGAATATCGGCGCGAGATTTATTCAAAAACGCGCGTCGATGGGATTTCAGGCAAGCTCGGACGCTTCGCGCGAGAAAATGGAAGAACAGGTGATGAGCGCGGTCAAACAGACTTTCGCGCCGGAATTTATCAATCGTCTGGACGAAATCGTTATCTTTGACGAGCTTACGGATAAAGATTTACTGCAAATCATCGATTTGCAGGTCGCGAAATTGAACGAGATTCTGGAAAAACGCACGTTGCAGATTCGTCTGACCGACGAGGCTAAGCGCTGGCTGATTGAAAAAACCTGCGCCGACCGCAAATTCGGCGCGCGCCCGCTGAAACGCGCGCTGCAAAAATATGTCGAGGACGAGCTTTCCGAAGCGCTGATTCAGGGCACTCTGACCGACGACAATCTGGTCGAAATCTATTGCGAAAACGAGAAATTAAATTACCGGACGGTCAATATCGGCGAAATCGAAGACGCGGTTTTAGCCGGGTAAAGATTTGTAAAATTTGCAGAAAAGCACGCGAGAGTTTACCAAAAACTCCTTCGTGCTTTTCTTTTTTTCAATGTTTACCTGTATAATTTCGGAATTTGTTGGGTAAATCCGGATAGGCAACCTAGCCCTAGAGGAGCGAATCAAACTTCGCGTATAAACCCAACGCGAATCGTCCGTTTTGAATTAGCTAATTTTAACGATACAATTTTAAGTTTGAATCTCGGGCGTTTTTTATATAAACAGAGGCTTATCAAAGCCTAAAATATTGCACTAATAAAAGGGAACCGGCTTTATGCACATTCTTCGCGCTTTCGGACTTGTTTTACTGAGTTTTGTCGTCACCGCTCTGCCCATTGCGGCAGCGGCGGCGGAAACGAACGACAAAGCTAATGAAAATCCGAAAACCGTAAGCAACTCAAATCAACCGAAACCGCAGCAGCTTGTCGAAGAGGTTGACATTCAGGGAAACCGTCGCCTGCGTGACGAAGACCTTCTTTACTACATCAAAACCCGCGCGGGCGACGTTTTTAACCCGCAGCAGCTCGAACGCGATTTGCGCGAGCTTCTCTCGCTCAATTTTTTTGATAAAACCGCGACGCGCGTGCTTACAGAAGAAGGCGTGCGCGGCGGCGTGCGCGTAATTTTCGAAGTGCGCGAGCTGCCGATTATCCGCGACTTGCGGTTTGAAGGCAACGAAGCCGTTCCCGAATCGGACATCTTAAAGCAATTTCGCGAGCAACGCGTCGGAATTTCCAAAGAAGCCGTTTTCGACCCGGTCAAAGTAAACGCCGCAAAACGCGTTATCCGCGAGCTGCTCGCCGCGAAAGGCTTTCCGAACGCGACGATTACGGAAAAGGTCGAGGAAGTTTCCGCCACGTCCGTCGCCGTCACTTTCGACGTTGACCAGGGCAGACGCTCGCGCATCGTCGATATTCAGTTTGAAGGCAACGAGATTTTTAAAGACAGCGAATTGCGCGGCGCGCTTCAGCTGGTCAGGGAAACCGGCTTGATTTCGCGTTTTCAAGGGCAGGACATTCTGGATTTGCGCAAACTGCAATACGATTTGCAGAAAAACGTGCGCGAGTATATGTTCTCGAAAGGATATTTTCAGGCGCGCATCGGCGAGCCGCAGGTCGAGGGCTTGGGCGTCAAGCGGACGGATTTTATTCCTTTGATAACGCTGCCGCTGCCGCTTATTTCTTCCAAAGACGACACGCTCCGCATTATCGTCCCGGTCACGGAAGGCAAGCTTTACCGCGTCGGCGACATTAAAGTCGAAGGCAATTCGATTTTTTCGGAACAACAGATTTTGAACGGTCTCGGCTTGAAAAAAGGCGAGGTCGCCGACGGTCAGCGCCTGCGCAAATCGCTTTTTGAAGATTTGAAAAAAGCTTACGGCTCGCAGGGCTTTGTGCTTTACGACGCCGAGCTCGACCCGCAATTCAAAGACAATCCGGCGAATCCGAACGAAGGCATCGTCGATATTAATATCGTGATTGACGAAGGCAAACAGTTTCGCCTGCGCCGGCTGGAATTTGCCGGCAACACGTTTACGCGCGACCGCGTTCTGCGCCGCGAAGTTTTGATTAACGAAGGCGATATTTACAACCAGCTGGCGCTGGAAACTTCCGTGATTCGTCTTAATCAAACGCAGTATTTCGACCCGATTGACAAAGATAAAGACGTCGAAATCCGCACCGACGAAGAAACCGGCGACGTCGATTTAA
This sequence comes from Pyrinomonadaceae bacterium, assembly GCA_036388475.1. GTDB lineage: Bacteria > Acidobacteriota > Blastocatellia > Pyrinomonadales > Pyrinomonadaceae > JALZHR01. The sequence goes on from DASVRT010000099.1 coordinate 25,736, forward strand.
TCGTCAACGTCAAGGAAAAAGGCAGACAGCAGATTTCTTTTAACGGCGGCATTTCCGGCATCGGCGGCTCGTTTTTCGGGCTTGAATATTCGACCAACAACCTTTTCGGGCGCGGCGAGGTTTTCGCGTTCAACGCCGGTTTCGGTAATCGTCAAACCACGTTGCAGCTTTCCTTTACCGAGCCGTATTTCAAAGACCGCCCGATTTCCATCGGTTTTTCGCTGTTTGCTTCGCGCTACAAGTTTTTCGGCGAAGGAACGTTTCTGTCGCAGAATCAGGATTTGTTTTTTGAAGCGCAGAACCCGTTCGGCACGGTGCTGACAAACGAAGACAATCTTTTTACGCAAACGACTTACGGCGCGTCGGTTTTCGCCACCGCGCCGCTTTCCGAATTTTTACCGAAGCGTCGATTTTCGCAATTTTCGCGCGTCGGTCTGACTTATCAATTTTCGGCGACCAGCATCGCCGACCCGCCGGTCAATGCCGAAGGCAACGCCGCGACGGAGATTCCCATCGTCTTTCGCCAGCCGAATATTACGACGAGCCGCATTACGCCCAGCTTTGTCTACGATTCGCGCCAGCCGTCGGCAAACGGAATCGACACTCTGCGCGGCACGCAGCTTGCCGCCAGCATAGGTTTTGCCGGCTTGGGCGGCGACGTGCGCACGTATCAGCCGAATTTAACTTTTACGCACTTTATGCCCGTCCGCCGCAGAAGCTCGCAGAATGCCGAGGTTTTCGGCTTCCGTATTCAAGCCGGAACCATCGGCGCGTGGTCGGTCAGCAATGCCGTCAACAACGCCAATTCGCTGGCTTTTGTCAACGGCGTTCCGTTTACCGAGCGTTATTTCCTGGGCAGTGAATTCGATTTGCGCGGTTACAATGTTCGCGCTATCGGACCGATTGCGCCGGTTGATACTTTTATCACGTCGAGAAACGTCGTGGTGGCAAGCAATCCTTCGGGAACGCCGACGCCGATTACGGGAATACCCGCGGAGCGTCTGGCGGAAATTGCCGCGCTCGGAACTTTTACCGGCTCGGGCGGCGCTAATCCCGGACTTATCAGCCAAAGCTTTACCTATATCGGCGGCGATACGCAGCTTCTTGGAAATTTTGAATATCGCGTTCCGATTTTCGGTCCCATCAGCCTGGCGGCGTTTGCCGACATCGGCTCGGTTTTCAATCTGCGAAAAGGCGAGACGCAGGTGCTTAACAGCGCCTTTCTGACTGACCAGCCGTTTCTGGGAGCTTTTAATTCTTTAAATATCGTTTTCCTGCGCAACAACACGCAGTTTCAGCCGTCGTTTTCGGGCGGACTGCTGTTGCGCGACAACCGACCGATAACCAGAAGCGAATTTCAACAGATTTATTGCGGAAACTCGCCGACGACCTGCCCGATAACCGTTCCCGCCGGATTGCAGGAAGTATTTCTGCGCGGCGACGCGCAGACGAATCAACTCGTCCGTGTCGGCGACAGCAGATTTGCCAAATTAGGCGATTTTCGTTCGAGCGTCGGTCTTGAATTGCGCGTTCAGGTTCCGATCGTCAATGTTCCGTTTCGCCTGATTTATTATTACAATCCTAATGCGAAGATAGGATTCACCGAAGAGCTGCCGAACTTCTTCCTGCCCGGCAAACGAAACGGATTTCGCTTCTCGGTCGGAAGAACTTTTTAAAATTTTTGGGAAAACACAAGCAACAATTTTGAGAATTTAAGTTTCCAATGGTAAAGTCAAAAATTTGACCAGCCTTTTCTACCAGATTTAAGGAGTATTATAAAAAATCATGAAAACATTCCGTTCAATTGCCGTCAGCTTATTCTTTGCGGCACTTTTTACCGTCTCGGCTTTTGCCCAGACGACCCCGACGCAGCCGGCTGCAGCCGGCAGAATCGTGACGATTAACACTGCTATGTTCGAAGACACGAAGGCGGGAATTACGAGATACGTTAACGCGATGACGGCGCTCGATAATGAATTCAAACCGTCTTACACCGAATTGCAGACGATGAACACTCGTCTGCAAACCCTGCAAAAACAGTATAACGATTTGTATACCCAGGCGCAGACTCCGAACAGCCCGATTAAGCAGGAAAGTCTTCAAGCCAAACTTGATGAAATTCAAGGTCTCCAGGTCGAATTCAAGCGCAAGCAGGAAGACGCCAAGATTAAATTTGAACGTCGTCAGGCAATCGTGATGGGTCCGGTGATGCAGGACATTATGAAAGCGATTAGCGAATTTACCAAGCAAAAAGGCTACGGCTTGGTGCTGGACGCCGCCAAATTGGATAATGCCGGAATCATTCTCGGTTGGGACGAATCTAAAGTCGACGTAACAAAAGAATTTGTTATTTTCTACAATGCGCGCCCGGCGACCACTGCCGTCACCACGCCGACCAAACCGTAACTTGCTTTAGTTCAGAAATCAGAAATCAGAAGTCGGCTCTCGCGGCTGGCTTCTGATTTCTGTATTTTGTATCCTAATTTTCTTATGACTGTTGCTGCTGTTCTTGATTCGCGGGCAATTCAGGAAATCCTGCCGCATCGCTACCCGTTTCTGCTGGTCGATAAAATCATCGAGCTCGTTCCGCGCGAGCGCATCGTCGGGATTAAACAGGTCACCATCAACGAATATTTTTTTCGCGGGCATTTTCCCGAAGCGCCCGTTATGCCGGGCGTTTTGATTATCGAAGCGCTGGCGCAGGTCGGCGCGATTCTCGCTTTGCGCGAATTTGCAGACCGCGATAAAAAAATCCCGTTTTTCAGCGGAATCGAAACGGCGCGTTTTCGGCGTCCGGTCGTGCCGGGCGATACGCTGACGCTCGAAGTCGTGCCGCTGCGGATGGGCAGCCGCGTGCAGAAAATGCGGGGCGAGGCGCGCGTCGACGGGCAATTGGTAGCGGAAGCCGAGATTATGTCCGTGATTGCAGAAAGAGAGAAATAACTGATAACTGATAACTGATAACTGAGAGCGAATAGTTAATGCTTTTCGCTCTCAGTTATCAGTTATCAGTTATCACTTAATTAAATGACTTTTATTCATAAAACCGCAATCGTCAGCCCGCAGGCTGTTATCGGTGACGATTGCTACATCGGAGCGTTTTCCACCGTCGGCGACGAAGTCGTCTTACACGACAAGGTTCATCTGGAATCGCACGTCGTCATCGACGGAAAAACTTCTCTCGGCAGTGAGACGCGCGTTTTTCCGTTTGTTTCCATCGGGCTTGCGCCGCAGGATTTGAAATACGCGGGCGAGGCGACCGCCACGCGAATCGGCAAAAATAATCATATCCGGGAGTTTGTCACGATTCATCGCGGGACTTCGGGCGGCGGCGGTTTGACCGAAATCGGCGACAATAATCTGCTGATGGCGCAGGCGCATATCGCGCACGATTGCCGCATCGGCAACGAAGTGATTATGGCAAACGCCGCCACTTTAGCCGGTCACGTCACGATTGAAGACCGCGCCAATGTCGGCGCTTATTCGGGCGTTCATCAATTCTGCCGCATCGGTCGCGAAGCCTTTGTCGGCGGTTATTCGGTGGTCGTCAAAGACGCTCTGCCGTTTGCCGTCTCGCAAGGCAATCACGCCAAATGTTACGGTTTGAACCGCGTCGGAATGCGGCGGCGCGGATATTCCAGAGAAACCATCGAAAAGCTTCATCACGCTTATCACCTGCTGCTTTCTTCAAAGCTGAACACGACGCAAGCCGTCGAAAAAATCACGGAAGAAATTCGGGATTGCGCGGAAGTCGATTTACTCGTCAATTTTATCCGGACCTCGTCGCGCGGAGTAGTCAAATGAAATACGGCTTGATTGCCGGAAACGGAAAATTTCCTTTTCTCGTCATCGAGGGCGCAAGAAAGCACGGCGCGTCTCTGGCGGTTGTCGCCATCAAGGAGGAAACCGATAAACACATCGAAAAAGTAGCCGACACGCTCGTCTGGGTCGGCATCGGGCAGCTCGGCAAAATGATTTCCTTTTTCAAAAAAGCAGGCGTCCGACAAGCGATAATGGCTGGACAAGTCAAACACGTGCAGATTTTTTCCGGCGCTCTGCCCGATTTGCGGATGCTGAAAATGCTTTTCGGCTTGAAGCAGAGAAATACCGATTCGCTCATCGGCGCGGTCGCCGCCGAGCTTGCCAGAGACGGAATCGAATTAATCGACTCGACTTTTTTCATTCAAGACCAACTCGCGCAGGCGGGCGTTTTGACCAGACGCAAACCCGATTCCGACGAGCAGGGCAATATCGAATACGGCTTGCGAATCGCCAATGAAATCGCGCGGCTGGATTTGGGGCAAACCATCGTCGTGCGCAGCAAAGCGTGCGTGGCGGTTGAAGCGATGGAAGGCACGGACGCTTGTGTAAAACGCGCCGGAGAGCTGGCAAAAGGCAAACTGACGGTCGTCAAAGTCGCCAAACCCAATCAGGATATGCGTTTCGACGTTCCGGTCGCCGGCGTTCCGACCATTCGAACAATGAGCGAAGCGGGCGCGACCTGTTTGTGCCTGACGGCGGGAAAAACTCTGATTTTCGATAAAGAAGAAATGCTCGCGCTGGCTGACGAGAAAAAAATCGCGGTCGTTGCCGTCCCGCCCGAAACAAATCTAACTCAATCAGCGTAACACTAAAAGAATTTTTCACCGCTGAAGACACGGAGATTTTTAAGAAAATCAACCGCAGATTTACACGGATTGACGCAGAGCAGATAAGAAAAGATTTTATCCGGTCTCTGCTGTTTAAATTTCTCTATGTTCTCTGTGACCGTTGTGGTGAAAGTTATCCCAGGGAGAAAAAATGAAGAAAAATTTATTTGCTTTTTTACTTTTGCTGACGCTCGTTCTGCCGTCTTTCGTGCTGGCGCAGGTTGCCGTCAAAATTACTCCGGCGGAACGCCGCGCCGTCGAGGCGATTACGCAGGAACAATTAAAAAATTATCTGTATTTCATCGCCTCCGACGAAATGGAAGGTCGCAACACGCCTTCGCGCGGGCTGGATTTGACCGCTAAATTTATCGCTATGAATCTTTCGCGCTGGGGCGTCAAACCGGCGGGCGACAACGGCACTTATTTTCAAAAAATAAATTTGCGGCGCGACGCGATCGACCGCGCCAATGCTTTTATGGAAATCGGCACGCGGCGTTTTCCGTACGGCGAGGAATTTTTTAAGATGCGCGGCAACACGAACGGAACGCTGAACGCGCCGCTCGTTTTTGTCGGCGAAGGCTGGCTGGTCAAATCAAAAAATATCGACGCGTATTCGAACGTCGACGTGCGCGGCAAAATTGCCGTCGTTCAACTTCAGGGCGCGCCGACCGACCCTTCGCTGATTATCCTGCCGAAAGGCGTCTCGCGCGCCGATTTGAAGCCGGAAGCAAAAGGAACGGACTGGGCTGACCCGGTCGCATACGCGCAGCAGAAAGGCGCGGCGGGCGTTATCGTCGTCGCTTCGCCGGAACTGCAAGGCTTCTGGGGGCAGGTCAGGCAATTTCTGTCAGGCGGCGGCACAACGCGCGTCGAAGGTCTGCACGAAGAGCCGAAAACCTCCGGCACGGCGATTCCGGTTTTTTTGGTTTCGCAGACAATCGGCGGCGCTTTGTATGAAGGCGAAGCCACCAACCCGATTAAATCAGCCGGAACCGTTCCTGCCTTTGAAATGAACACGGCGAAAAGATTCGGCGTCGCCGTCGACAGCAAAGCGGAAATTATGACGACGCAAAACGTGGTCGGCATTATCGAAGGCTCAGACCCGGTTCTGAAAAACGAGATGGTCGCCGTCGGCGCGCATTACGACCACGTCGGGATGAATCCGAACATTCCGGGCGACGACAAAATCTTTAACGGCGCGGACGACGACGGCTCGGGCACGACGGCGGTGCTGGCGATTGCCGAAGCGCTGGCTAAACAGCCGAAGAAACCGAAGCGCTCGATACTTTTCGTCTGGCACGCGGGCGAGGAAAAAGGCTTGTGGGGCAGCGAGTATTTTGTTAAATATCCGACGGTTGATTTGAAAAACGTGATTGCTCAACTGAACATAGATATGATTGGTCGAAGCAAAAAGCCGGGCTATCAAGCGCCGTGCGACACGAATTTAAGACCGGGGCAGAAACCCTGCAACGCCGAGCTGACGGGCGAAAATGAAGTTTACGTTATCGGCTCGGAAATGATGAGCAGCGAGCTCGGCAGTATTACGAAAGGCGTGAACGACTCGTTTTTGAAAATGACCTACAACTACAAGTACGACGACCCGAAAGACGAAAATCGTTTCTTTTTCCGCTCAGACCATTTCCATTACGCGACGAAAGGCATCCCGATTGCGTTCTGGTTCAGCGGCACGCACGAAGATTATCACGGCGTCGGCGACAGTCCCGATAAAATCGACTACGCGAAAATGGAAAGAATCACGCGGACAATCTTTATGACTTTGTGGGAGCTCGCCGAAGTAAAATCGCGCCCGAAGGTCGATAAACAACTTCCGCCGGAACTGACGCAAAGATAAGGAAAAAGTGGAAAAGTTACAGAGTGAAAAAGTTTTCGTTATTTATCAATAAGCTCTCTTTTTCACTTTTCCACTTTTCCACTTTTCCACTTTTTTCAGATTCAATAAAAAAAGGGAGCTTGATAAAAGCTCCCTTAAATTTTTGCGTTAAAGCAAAGTTTATTTGAAAACGACGCCGATGCCGATGCGAACGTTGTGCTGCGTTCCGCTGTCGAATTTTATCGGGTTGTAATCGACTTTGACGACGCGGAAATCAATGTTGTCATTGACTCTGACATCCAAGCCGCCGCCGAAAGCACCGGCTAACCCGGTTTCCGAATCGCCGATAAAATCCGAGCAGTCAACGCCGGTCGGGCACGAAAGGTTTCTAACTTTAACTCTGCCGTGACCGGCGCCGACCAAGGCGTAACCGAAAGGTTTCAGGCGCGAGGTCGAAGCATTGTCTTTGACCTGCACGCCGCCTAAAAAGTTATACAAAGAACTGCTCGTTCTGAACGTCACGTTGTTCGTGGTCGTTCCGGTCGTGACCGGAATGGTAAAGTCGTTGTTTTTGTACGTTCCCGAAACGTCGCCTTTGATGCCGACGTAACGGTTGACATTGACGACGCCGGAAGCGTTAAAGCCGTGAAAGCTCAAACGGTCGTCGAAAAAGTCGCCGACACCGTTTCCGCTGTTCGCGCCCGTATCGACCTGCCCGTTTGAGTAACCGACGAAAAATTCCGATTTCTTGTAATCGGTCGTTTGCGCAAAAGCGCAAACGCTTGAAATAATAGTCAGGCAAAATGCCAGAATTAATTTGTTCATAATACTAAACCCTACTCCTTGTTTATTAAAAAATTTGTTGTTTGAGCAACAAAAAAATCCTAACAAATTCGATACTGCTAAATCCGTTAGGTTTGTTACACTTTTTTAGGTGTCACAATAAACGCGCCGGTTGTCCGAATTACGAGAAAATTTTCTATTTAACGACAGTTCCGGAGAAGGAAAATTAAACGGCTCAGAACAAAACAGGTGAATTCTAAATTGTGAATTGTGAATTGTGAATTGTGAATTATAAATTAATCGGCATATTATTTTCCTAAATAATTTAGAATTTAGAATTGGCGCAACAAATTTCTCGACCCTTCTTATCCCGAACAGATATTACCTATTCTTTTCTGAAATTAAGATTCGATAAGCTTCCGAACGCGACAAGCCGAATTCCCTGGCGGCTTTTTTCAGCGCGGTTTTGTGGTCGAAATCCTTCTCTAATTCTTTAACCCGCAAAGCGACTGAAGCCGGTCGCCGGTCTTCGGTTTTCGGTCTTTGATTTTCTTCTCTGTCAATGACCAGAACTATTTCGCCTTTGACCGTTTTTTCCGAAAAACTCTTCGCCAGTTCAGCTAAATTTCCGCGCACGGTTTCTTCGTGTAATTTGGTTAATTCACGGACGACGACCCCTTTTCTGTTGCCTAAAACTTCGGCGCAATCAGCCAGCGATTTTGCCAGCCGGTGCGGAGTTTCGTAAAAAACGAGCGTTGCGGGAATTTCTTTAACTTCCGCCAGGCGCTTTTGTCTTTCGCTTTTTCTGGAAGGCAGAAAGCCGCCGAAAAACATCGAATCGGTCGGCAAGCCGGAAATAATCAGAGCGCTCACGAAAGCCGCCGCGCCCGGAATCGAAACGACTGGCGCGCCGATTTCGTGCGCTTTTTGCACAATTCGAAACGCCGGGTCGCAGATGGCGGGCGTGCCGGCGTCCGATACGACGGCGATTGATTTTCCGTCCTGCAAACGGGCGGCTAGTTCTTCGGCGCGCTCGTGCTCGTTGTGTTCGTGATAGCTGACGAGCCGGTTTGAAATGCCGTAATGCGTCAGAAGCTTGCGCGTGTGGCGCGTGTCTTCGCAGGCGATAAGGTCAACGGTTTTCAGGATTTCGACGGCGCGAAACGTGATGTCCTGCAAATTGCCAATCGGCGTGGCGACCAGATAAAGTGTTCCGAACATAGAAAGAAACATACAATGAACGAACCGTTAAACGCAAAAAAGCCTGAGCTTTTTAGACTCAGGCTTTTCGCTTAGCGCGGCTTCATTCTGGATTCGGAAGGTCTGGAAAGCGAAGCCGCGTTAAACCTCATATCAATTTTAGAAAGGCAGATAGTCTCGCCAATCGCCGTTGTTGCCGCGACGGTTACGATTGCGATTGTTGTTGTTGCCGTAAGCGTTAGCAATCGTGTTCAAATCCTGGCGCATTGCGTTCCATTCATTGCGCGCATAACCGCCTAAACGCGAGCGAGACATTGCATTGTCGATTTGCTGCGCGAGCTGCAGAACGCGGCGCGCTTCGTCGGAGCTGTCTTCCATATTCCGCCCGCCGTCAAATTCGTCTTCGAGACGCTCGGCGGCGTTCGTAAAATCGTTGGCTAAACGATTAAGCCGGTCTTCACGATTGCGGTTATCGTAACGGCTGTTGTCGAGTTCGCGGTCGAGACGGCGTTCGAAAACTTCCGCGCGATTTTTCAAACGATTAATCGCCGAGCGCAGATTGCCGCGATTGTAATTCCGATTATTGCGATAATCGCCGTTTCGGTTGTTGCGGTTATAATCGTCGTCGTCACGCCATTGCGCCGAAGCGAGCGCCGGCAAGCCCAAAATCAACAGAGAGAGCGCAAAAGCTGCGAGCAAATTTTTAAACCGATTCATTATAAATTTTTCTCCTCAAAAGTTTCTTCCCAACAAACCGCAACCTGTCGCTTTTCGGCTTGATACGTTGCGTTGCCGCGAAAGATAAAAGCAAAGTGTGTGCCATTACCTTTCGAAAAGAGAATAGGTTAGGTAAGTATTGTTTTTTCAGCAGTTTGGCGAATTACAAGAATTTATTTGAAAGTTTTTTAAAACTCCGCCGACCGCCGCTATGTTCCAAATGGTTGAGCGTTTAACGAATTGGTTAAAATAAAAATGCGGTGAGAATTTACTCACCGCATCAAAGTTTTTCCTGTTGATTAAGTTTAATTACCGAGCGCTTTCGCCGCGTTGAGCCTGCCGCCGTTTTCGACTTTTCCGTTTAAGGAATCAATCTTATCGACTGATTTCAGGATTCTTTCGCGGAGCTTTTCAACCGTCAGATTCGGCTCGTTTGCCAGAATCAGCGCCGCGACGCCCGCCACCTGCGGCGTCGCCATCGAAGTGCCCGAGGCTTCACGATAACCTTCTTTCAGCCACGTCGAAAGAATGTCTTTACCCGGCGCGGCGATATGTACCGTGGTCGCGCCGTAATTTGAAAACGAAGCAAGATTGTCCGAACGGTCGAGCGCCGCGACGCTGATGACGTTCGGCAGCTTGTAGTTTGAAGGATAATGCGGGCTTCTGTCGTTATTGGTCGAATCGTTTCCTGCCGCCGCGACAAATAAAATTCCCTGCTCGCCCGCCGCGCGAATCGCGTCTTCCAAAGCTCTGGAATAAACGGTCGAGCCCCAGCTGGCGCTGATAACGCGGACGTTGACGCCTTTCTGCTTGCGGTCAATGGCGTAGTTGATGGCTTCAATCGCGTCTTTGGTCGAGCCGAAACCGCCGCGTCCCAAAAATTTGAGCGGCATAATTTCGACCTGCCAGTTGATTCCGGCGACACCCAAATCGTTATCGCCTTCCGCGCCGATAACGCCCGCGCAGTGCGTTCCGTGACCGTTTTCGTCCATCGGGTCGGACAGATTTTCCGACGCGTTAAAACCGTTCAAATCGTTGAAAACGCCCAACTCGTCGTCCTTGTACTGCGGAACGCCGTCGGGGCGAATCCACATATTCGCCGCCAAATCCAGATGCAGGTAATCGACGCCCGTATCGAGCACGGCAACGACGACTTTTCTGCTTCCTTTCGTTTTCTCCCACGCTTTCGGCGCGGCGATGTCGGCGTTTTCCTTGCCGCCGTTCTGACCGCCGTTTTTCAAAGCCCACTGGTCGCCGAACATCGGGTCGTTCGGCAAATTCAGCTCGTTCGGCAAATTCGGCGATTCGAAAGTTTTGGCGGTAACTTCTCGAAAATTTTCGGTCGGTTCGAGCTTGATTTGCACAATCGGTTCGGCATACAAAACCAAATCCGTCATCCGGCGATACTGCTCGGCGACTTTTTCCGCTTCAAGCCCGTCCAAATCGTCAATCGAAATCAGGTTTTTGACCGCTTCGATTTCGTCTTCGACCTTGTCATTGTTTTTGGCGGCAATCTTTTTGATTTCCGCCAAATCTACTCCGGGACGAAACTTGACCAAAACTTCCGGCTGGCAATCCTTCGTCGTGCGATTAACCGCCACCGGTTTCGGCGCTTGCTTCGTCACCGTCTTGTCATTAAACATTCCGAGCGTTGACTGCCAACGCCTGATTTGTCCGAGAACCGCCGCCGTGGTAATGATAATTACGGCGATGGTGATATGAATCCAAATATTCTGTCGATTCATTTTTTACTCCCAAAATACTTTAAGCAGAAAGACGCGCGAGCCTTTCTGCTTATTTCACGATTCTATAATGTAATTTGTTCCGTTAAATCCGCGCAATCTAAGCTGATATTTATCGGCACGATATTCATAATTTTTGCCGGCGGCTTGCAAATCTATTTTCCAGCCGCTCGAAATCATCTGCGCCGACATTTCGTCGTCAACCGGCGCGCCGAGAGACGAATTGGGAAAATCCTCGTCGCTTGCAGCAGCAAGCTGAATTTCGGATTCTGCAACTCCTAAGCGTTGTGCCAAGTCCCGTTTCGCTCTTTGAACTGCACTATCACAGCTAAAACTCACCTGTCAGCACTCCTCATTTAAATGAAAGCAAAGGTAATTTTGCGACTATTCGGCAAAATAGTCAATCGGAAAACAAGGCGAAAGGCGAAAGGCGAAAGGCAAAAAGAAGAAACCGTCTTTTATTTTCGCCTTTTTACTTTATTAGTTTTGCCTTATTTTTCTCTGTGTCAGCGCCTTTGCGGTAAAAATATGCTATTCCGACCGCAAATTTTCTGAAAACAAAACTTGTCATTTTGACCGGAAAACGAATATAATAAGTATTGCTTATCACGGGACGCCGGCGTCGGCGTTGCCAACACAGTTTAAAAACTACTTATCCAAGATAAATTTAGATGCTAAAAAGGCTGTCGGCGAGACAGCCTTTTTACTTTTCGGTCAACAAAAAACCGGCTGATTTCCGCCAGCGCCGGAACAATGAAAAACGCGCAGGCAAACCCCAAGACAGCGCCCGTCAGCGAGCGCGAAACGTGCGTGTTTTCCCAAATCCCGAAAAATCCGAGCGACCAGTCGATGCCCATCGGAACTATCGCCAGAAAAAGCCAGAAACGCGGAAACGGCTCGACCGTTTCCAGCGCGCGAAAAAAAGGATACACGCCCAAACCGAGCAAAAATCCGAAATAAAATCCGAAACACCGTGAACAGACGGCGAAAGGAAACTCGGATGCGTGAAACGAACGTTCGGGAATTTGATGACAAAGATAGCTGAAAAACGTGTAAACCGGATTGGAAAAAGCCGTGAAATCATTCGCCTTGGCAACCGGCGCAGAAACGATTAAACCAATCCAGACGAGCGCCGGCAAAAAAACCAAGCCCCACGCGAAAAAAGCCTGCCGTTTTTGCTGTTTTATAAACGCTTGCGGAATGTAATTTTCGATTGGCTCAGGCATTTCTAAAATTTAACGCAAAGGCGCAAAGCGGCAAAGAGGCAAGGATTTTCAAGATAGTTTTTCTTTCCCTGCGCCCTCGTTTCTTTGCGCCTTTGCGTTAAAAACCAAATTTAAAATCTAATCACCGCGTCGGGTCCGCCTTCGACGTGAACCGTATCGACGAAACGGATGCTTTTTGAGTCCGAAGTCATCACGACCGAATGCGTTCGCTTGCCCGCGCCGAAAAAACGAACGCCGCGCAGAAGCGCACCGTCGGTCACGCCCGTCGCCGCAAAAATAATCTTTTTGCCCGGCGCGAGGTCGTTTGTGTCGTAGATTTTGTCGGGGTCGGTGATGCCCATTTTTTTCAAACGCCGCATTACTTCGGCGGCGGGCGGAACTTTCGATTTATCGACGCCCAATCTTTCGGGGTCGAAAACTAGCTTTGCCAGAATCTCGCCGTTCAGACATTTCATCGCCGCCGCCGTGATGACGCCTTCGGGCGCGCCGCCGATGCCCATCAGCGCGTGAATATTCGTGCCCGCCACCGCCGCCGAAATTCCCGCCGACAAATCGCCGTCGCTGATTAAGCGAATCCGCGCGCCGGCGGCGCGCACGTCGTTGATTAATTGTTTATGACGCGAGCGGTCGAGACAAATCACCGTCAAATCGTCGATATCGCGTCCGAGACGGCGCGCGATATTTTTCAGATTGTCTTTGACCGGCGCGTCAATATCGACCGCGCCTTTACACGACGGACCGACGACGATTTTATCCATATAAATATCCGGCGCGTTCAATAATCCGCCGCGCTCCGAGGCGGCAAGCACGGCAATGGCGTTGTTCAAGCCTTTGGCGCACAGATTCGTCCCTTCGAGCGGGTCAACGGCGATGTCAACTTCGGGCAAATTCATTTTTTGAGCGTCGTCAAAACTGCCGCCGCCAAGTTCTTCGCCGATATAAAGCATCGGCGCTTCGTCGCGCTCGCCTTCGCCGATCACAATCCGCCCGCGCATCGGAACGGTGTCCATCACTTCGCGCATCGCTTCGACCGCGACGTGATCCGAATGCTTGCGTTCGCCCTGTCCCATCGTTTTGGCGGATTCAATCGCCGCGGCTTCGGTAACGCGCAAAAAGTCTAAAGATAAATCTCTCTCGGCTTTCATTCTCGTCTTCAAATTCTCCCTTA
>DASVRT010000100.1:0-61297 GCA_036388475.1 Pyrinomonadaceae bacterium
GAGCTTGAGCCGCAAAACCGTGAGCTGCTGCCCGACGTGGTCGTGAATGTCGCGGGCGATGCGCCGCCGCTCGTCTTCCTGCGTCGAGACGAACTGCGCCAGCATATCCTTTTCGCGCTGGACGGTTTCCGCCTTCACGCGGTCGGTCTGGTCGCGGCAGATTTTGACGAAGCCGCTTTCGCCGTTGTCGAGCCGCATCAGCAAGCCGGAAGCGAAAAACAGCGAGCTGTCCTTGCGGATGTGCCAGCGCTCGTCTTCGGCGCGTCCCTCGCGCAGCGCGGCTTTTAATTCCTTCAGATGCTCGCCGTTCTGGCGGTCTTCGGGCGTGAACAGAATCGCGGCGTCGCTGCCGATGATTTCCCTTTCCTTCCAACCGAAAATATTCTCCGCGCCCTTGCTCCACGAGTTGACCTTGTTGTTTTCGTCGATTGTGAAAATGGCGTAGTCGGTCGCGCTTTCGAGAACGGCGCGGTAGCGTTCCTGGGAAGCTCGCAAAGCGTCATCCGACGCTTTGCGAATCGTGATGTCGCGCGCGACGGTCGAGACGCCGATAACCTGTCCCTTGGAGTTTTTAACGGGCGAGAGCATAATTTCGAGGTCCATCTCGCGCCCGTCCTTGTGAACCCGAACGGTGTCGTAGATTTTCACCTTCCGGCTGTTTTTGATTTTGTCGATATTGGCGAATATCTCTTTGATGTCTTCGGGCAGCGTCAGCATCGCCAGCGGTTTGCCGACGGCGTCTTTGGCGGAATAACCGTAAAGCTCCTGGGCAGCCTTGTTCCAGCTCGTGATTTCGCCGTCAAAGTTAATGGTGACGACCGAATCCTGCGACGATTCGACAATCGCGGCGAGAAAGAATTTCGCGTCTTCCAGTTTCTTCCGCTCGGTCAAATCGCGCATTATCTTGACAAAGCCGATATCGTTTCCGTCGCCGTCGCGCAGAGCCATCGTCAAGCCCGAGCCGTAAAATCTGGTCTTGTCCCTGCGCAGGTGAAAGCGCTCGTTGACGGCGCGTCCTTTGCTCAGGGCGGTGCGGGCTTCCTGTTCGGGCGCTCTGGCGTCGCGGTCTTCGGGGACGAACAGGATGTCGCCGGATTTGCCGAGCATTTCTTTTTCCGTATAGCCGAAGACCGCTTCCGCGCCGGCGTTCCAGACGGTCACGCGGCGGTTCAAGTCGAGCGTGAAAATGGCGTAATCCCTCGCGCTTTCGAGAATCGTGCGCAGCCGTCCCTCGGACTGGTTCAGCGCGTGCTCGACGTGCTTGCGCTCGGTGATGTCGAGAAAATTCAAAACGACGCCTTCGATGCGGTCGTCCGCCGTCCGGTACGGCAGCAGGCGCGCCAGGAACGTGCGGCTCCGCCGGTCGCGGATTTCGCGCTCGACCGTCTTCAGCTTGCGCAGAACCTGCTCGGCGTCCGCGGTCAGGTGGTCGTATTCGAGAGTGTTCGTAAAATGTTCGAGCGGTCGCCCGATGTCGAGCGGCGTGATGTTGAAAATATCGAGAATCGGCGGCGTGTAGCGTTTGATTTTAAGCTGACGGTCGAGAAAAACGGTGGCGATGTCGGTCGAAGCCATCAGGTTCTGCAAATCCGAATAGGTGCGCGTCGATTCGTCGATTTTGTCCTTCAGCTCGGCGTTGACGGTCGTCAGCTCCTCGTTGACCGACTGGAGTTCTTCCTTGCTGGTTTCGAGTTCTTCGGTCGCCGAGCGCAGCTCCTCGTTGATTGCCTGCAATTCCTCGTTCGACGCCTTGAGTTCCTCAATCGAAACTTCGTGCTGTTCAATCGTCATCCGCAGCTGCGATTTCGTGCGGCGCAAATCTTCTTCGAGCCGCTGGACGAACGATTCCATCCGGTCGTCTTTTTCAAAAACGCGCCTGTGATTGCCGTCTTCGCCGTCCACCGGCGGCGCGGGTAAAGGCGATTGGGCTTGCTCGAAGGTGACGAGAATGTAATCGCTCGGCTCGTTGCTGATGTCAACGATGCGGGCGGTCACGTTGACGAGCGCCTGCTCGCCGTCGAGAACGGCTTGAATGTTATCGAAGCGCGAAAGTTTCCCGTCGCGCTGGACGCTGAAAAGCGCGGCGCGCAAATCGGGCAGCAAATCCCGGTTGACCAGCTTGAGCAGATTTTTCGTCAGCTCGCCGCCCTTGAATTGCAGAAAGCGCCCGGCGGATTCGCTCATATACTGGACTTCGAAATCGCGATTCAGGAGAACCGACGGCGGCGCGAGGGTTTCGAGCAGCTTGTAATGCATCTCGCCGAAGGAAAATCGGCGGTTGCCGGCGGCAGCCGTTTGGCGGCGCAGCGGCGGCGCGGTTTCCCATTTTCCGCTGAGCGGCATCTGCGGCGGCACCAGCTGACCGAGCGGCGCGTGGTGTCGCCGGTAAATGCGCTGTTTTTTATCGACGACCGAGTAATAATTCGGCACGCCGTCGGCGCTTTCCGAACTGCCGAGAAAAAGAAAACCGTTTGAGACGAGCGCGAAATGAAAAATCTCCATCAGGCGTTCCTGCGTTTCGCGGTTCAGATAAATCAAAAGATTGCGGCACGTAATCAAATCGAGCCGCGAAAACGGCGGGTCGCGCAGAACGTTGTGCGGCGCGAACAAAATCAATTCGCGCAGCTCTTTTTTGATGCGGTAAAAACTGCCTTCCTTCGTGAAGAATCTTTTCAGGCGCTCGGGCGAAACGTCCGCCTCGATGGATTCCGGATAACGATGCTCGCGCGCCTCGGAAATCGCGTCCTCGTCAACGTCGGTTCCGAAAACCTGAATCTTCGGCGCGTCGTTCAAATGGTCGGCGTATTCGGTCAGCAGCATCGCAATCGAAAAGGCTTCCTCGCCCGAAGCGCAGCCGGCAGACCAGACGCGCACCGTGTCCTTCGCCTTTTTCCCGGCGAAAAGCACCGGCACGACCTCGTGTTCCAGCACGCTGAAAGCGTCCTTGTCGCGGAAAAAATTGGTGACGTTGATAAGCAGATTTTTCAGCAGCGATTGAATCTCGCCCGGATTTTCGCGCAGGTATGTCAGGTAAGAAGGAATGTCTTCGAGATTGTGAATCTGCAACTGCCGCGCGACGCGCCGAATCAGCGTCGGCGGTTTGTAATGCGAAAAATCGTGTCCCGTGCGAACTCTTAAAAGCGTCAGAATCTCGCGCAGCGATTCGTCGGCGTTGATTCCGCGCCCTACTTTGCCGTCGTCGGCGTCGGTCAAATGAAAACGCTCGGAGCTGTCGCGAAAATGAATCAGGCTTTCCGGTATCCGGCGAACGGGCAAAATCCAATCGGCGAGATTCGTCGCAATCGCGCTGAGCGGCATATCGGCGTATTCGGCGTCGTCCGGGTCCTGGACGATGGCGAAACCGTTCGATTCCTTGACGCGCTTGAGTCCGAGCGTGCCGTCCGTGCCGGTTCCGCTCAGCACGATGCAGACGGCGTTTCGCTCGTAAGCCTCGGCGAGCGTGCGGAAAAATACGTCGATGGCGATGCGCGCGCCCTCTCTCTCAACCGATTCGGTGCAGCGCACGACGCCGTCCGTCAGCTCCAACTGGCGATTCGGCGGAATAACGTAAACGTGATTCGGCTCGACCTTGTGAGTTTCGTTGACCTGGATGACCGGCATCACCGTGTGATTTTGAATAATCGGCGCGAGATTGCTTTCGTGTTCGGGCGAAAGATGCAGAATGACGACAAACGCCATCCCGCTGTGCGGCGGCATCGTCGAGAAAAATTCCTGCAAAGCCCTGACGCCGCCCGCCGACGCGCCCAAGCCGACGACTAAAAAGGATTTTTTAGTCGCCGCCGATTCAGCGGGCGCGGCGTCTTTCTTTGAGGCAGATTTTGATTTCGACACGGATTTCGTTTCCGTTTCGGATTTTGCTCTCGTCTCTTTTTTCATAACAAAAATTATTGCAGGTATCCGGCGCTTTCTTTGACGGTCGGTTTTCTTGCTTCAACGCATTTGATGTCCTTGTCGGTACGCGCGCCGTCTGACTTTTATTCTGCGGCTAATTTTCTGCCGCTCGCGCCGTCGCCGTTTTCGCCCGCCAGCTGGCGCAGCCTGTCGTTGCTCAGACGCTCGTGATTCATCACCGCCTGCCTGACAATCTCGACCCGGTCGAGCGCTTCGTGCGCCTTTTTAAAATACAGCGTCGCCAGATGAGTTTCGCCGCGATTGGCGAAATGCTCGCCCATATGATTGAGCAGCATCACGCTTTCCTCGATGCCGCGAATCGCGCTCCAAAGACTATCCTCGATACTTTCCGTGACGGTCGTCAGCAAACTGTCGGACGAAAAAGCGTGTCCGGTATGGCAGCGAAAACGCGAGCGCTTGCCGTCTTTCAGCTCGAAAAGAACGCCGTGGCAATCCGGGCACGTAAAAGGCGTCAGCGCGCCGAACTTCATAATGCCCGATTCGAAAGCGCTGTCTTCGGCAGCCGTTTTAATCTCAAATTCGGTTTGTTTGTTTTCTTCCATAACTACCTCAGAAGTTTCCAGCGGTTCGGCGGTCAGGCGCACGAGCAAATCCGCCATTTCCGCAACTGGAACGACATAATCGACCGCGACTTCGCGCAGCGCGT
Organism: Pyrinomonadaceae bacterium; assembly: GCA_036388475.1. Taxonomy (GTDB): domain Bacteria; phylum Acidobacteriota; class Blastocatellia; order Pyrinomonadales; family Pyrinomonadaceae; genus JALZHR01. Next base: position 4,580 of record DASVRT010000100.1, read on the forward strand.
TTTCCGGCATCGACGGAACTTCGGCATCTTCCGGGTCCTGGACGACAGCCGTGCCGCCGAGATGCTTGATTGTCCACAAACCGGAAGTTCCGTCGTCGAGCGCGCCGGTTAAAATGACGCCGATGACGCGCGCGCCGTAAGCATAAGCGGCGGAGCGAAACAAAGGATCGACCGCCGGACGAAAACGATTTTCCTTCGGACCTTTCGTGACGCGGACGCGACCGCGCTCGACCAGCAGGTGGAAATTAGGCGGCGCGACGTAGATTCGATTCGGCACAATCGGTTCTTTATCGACGGCGTTTTCCGCCGGAAGCGTTCCTAATTTGCTGAACACCTGCGGCAAAACGCCGCGCACGTCCGGCGACATATGCCAGACGATAAACAGTGAAGCCTGCAAATCCGGCGGCAGCCCCGCGACGAGCTTTTTCATTGCCTCAAAACCGCCCGCCGATGCCCCGATTACGATGATGTTTCGTGTTTCCATTTTATAAATTAATTAACAAACAGATTTACCTTTACTTTATCATACTATCGTAGGCGAATAATGCCCTTTTCAGTCATAAAGGTTACTTTTCGCGCGTGTTACGAAAAGGATGCCGCGCTCTAAATAAAGTTGCCGCGTCAAAAGAAATGCAGGGTCGCGCCGCAGTGCCCGCCCAAAGCGTTCGAAAGAACGCTAATCAATTTGGATAAATTCAACGCTGAATTTAATTTAATCGTTTATTCGCCCGCGCTCATTGGGCAGGCGCTGCGGCGTGTTCCGACAATTTGGTGACGCTGAAACACGATTCGGCGGCGCTGAATTACATTCCGGCGGCGCGCGATTGCGTTTCGGTGCTGTTGCCGCAACGTTTTCCGCGCTGATTCCAGACATTTTTCGCGGCGATTTTACATTAAACGGCGGCAAAGTTATGATTTTGCGCGGTAGCAACAAAATGGATAAACGCGAACTTCTGGAAAAAACGCTCGACAGCGAGCTTTTGCGCTTTCTCGGCGTCCGAATCGAATCGGTCGAGGCGGAAAAAGTCGTGCTTTCGATGCAGGTCGCGCCGCACGTGCATCAATACATCGGCATTATGAACGGCGGCGTCTCGCTGGTGCTGGCGGAAACCGCCGCGTCAATCGGCGCGGTGATGCGCAGCGATTTGACGAAAGTCGCGCCGGTCGGCATCGAGATAAACGCCAATCACCTGCGCGCCGTCAGTCGCGGCAGAGTGACGGCTCTGGCGACTTCGGTGTATCATGGAAAAACGATAAGCGTTTGGCAGATTGAAATTAAGGATGAACGGCAGCGTCTGGTGTGCGTTTCGCGCTGCACGATTGCGCTCAGAAAAGGCGGCGCAACTGTAATTGATAAAAAATGAGTGTAGCTCCAAATTTAATCGGTTTTGAAAATCTACCGCAGACGATTCCGCATTACATTCTGGAATCGCTGCGCCGCAATCGGAAGCCCGACGCGCTGAGTCACAAGATTCAGAACGCGTGGCAGCGATTCTCCGGCGAGCAGGTTATCGAAAGAATCCGGCATCTGACGCTCGGACTTGCAGATTTAGGCATCGGAGCGGGCGACCGCGTGGCGATTATCTCGGAAAATCGACCGGAATGGTCGCTGACCGATTTGGCTATCTTGAGTCTGAAAGCCGTCAACGTGCCGATTTACACGACACAAGCCGTCGACCAAATCCGCTATATATTGGAAAACTCCGGCGCGCGCGTTTTGTTCGTCTCCGGCAAAAAGATTTTCGCGCACGCCAAAGCTGCGCTCGAAGGCGTCGAGCAGCTGGAAAAAGTCGTCTTTTTCGACGAAGAAGCCGCGCCCGCGCCGGAAGACAAATATCTGACCTTTGCCGCGCTGGAAAAACGCGGCGAGCAGCTCGACAAAATCGACGAAAAAACTTTCGACCGGCTGTTAAGCGAACTTGACGCGCAGGATTTGGCGACGATTATCTACACCAGCGGAACGACGGGCGAGCCGAAAGGCGTGATGCTCACGCACGAAAATTTTACATCGAACATTTTAGCAATCTCGAAAGGCTTGCCGATTCGCAACGACGACCGCTCGCTCGCCGTTCTGCCTTTATCGCATATTTTCGAGCGCTGCGTTTTTTACGTGCTTTGCTCGAACGGCGTGGCGATTCATTATTGCGCTTCGTTCGACCAGCTTGCCGGAATGCTCGCCGAAGTGCGCCCGACTGTAATGACCGCCGTGCCGCGCCTGTTCGAGCAGGTTTATCACAAGATTGTCAAAAAAGGAATGGCGGCTGGCGGCTGGAAAACAAAGCTTTTTCAATGGGCTTTGCAGGTCGGTCAGGATTATTGGACGGCGAAGGAAGAACAAAAACGCGTTCCGGCAGGACTCGCGGCGAAACACGCGCTGGCGAGCAAATTGGTCTTTTCAAAATGGCGCGAAGGCGTCGGCGGCGCGATCCGGTTTTTCGTCTCCGGCGGCGCGCCGCTGTCGAAAAAGCTTTCGTATGCTTTCTGGGCGGCGGGCATCCCGATTTTGCAGGGCTACGGGATGACCGAAGCCTGCGTCGTTTCGGCAAATCGCCCGGACGACAGCAAAACCGGCTCCATCGGCACGCCGTTCGAAGGCGTCGAAATTAAAATCGCCGAAACGGACGGCGAGATTCTGGTGCGCGGCAAAAACGTGATGCGCGCTTATTACAACAATCCGGAAGAAACGGCGAAAGCGCTCGACGCCGAAGGCTGGTATCATACGGGCGACGTCGGTTACGAAGACCAGGACGGGCATTTTTTCGTGACCGACCGCCTGAAGGATTTATTCAAGCTGTCGAACGGAAAATACGTCGCGCCTCTTCAGGTCGAAAGTCTTTTGAAGCAATCGCCGCTCGTCTCGCAGGCGGTCGCCGTCGGTTCGGGCAGAAAACAGGTCGGCGCGTTGATTGTCCCCGAATGGGACAGCCTGAAACAAACTCTGGAAGCCGAAGGCATCCCGGCAAAAGGCACGAAAGAAGAGCTTTGCGAAAATCCGCACGTCGTTAAACGCGTGCAGAAAGACGCCGTCGAATTTACGCGCGAGATGAACGAATACGAGCGCGTCAAACGCGTTTACCTGCTGCCGCGCGAATTTTCCATTGATAAAGGCGAAATGACGCCGACGCTGAAAATCAAACGCAGCGTGATTGACGAAAAATACGAAGAAGCGATTGACGAAATCTGCGGCAGCTAAAGGATTTAAAGTAAAAAGTAAAAAGTAAAAGGTAAAAAGTAAAAGGTAAAAAAGCGTCTTGCTCGAATTTAGATTCTAAGTCAGACGCTCTTTATTTTTTACTTTTTACTTTCTCACTCTGTGGTGAAAATTAAATTAGAATTTTGAAAGCTTTTCGTTTTCGTTCAGGAGCTTGTTGAGCAGAGAATTGTCGGCGTATCTTTTTTCCAGCAGCGCTTCCGCCAGCTCGTAGAGGGCGTGCGGAATTTCGCCGACCGCCGCATTGCATTCATCTTCCGCCGCGAGCGGGTAATCGGCGTAAAGGTCAACTTCGGCTTCGCAAAACTCGCAGTCGATAATATGTCTATGAATGTCTATCTGGTCGCGCGGTGAGAGTTCGCCGTTTTGATAGGCGAGTAATTTCTGTGATGAAGGACACTCAGGATTTTTCCGAAAATTGACCATTCTTAATGAAAACATAAAAGATTTTTTAACTCAAATTTTTCCCGTTTGCCGGCGTCCGAAAACCGCCGGAAGAACATAGACGTTACAAAAAAAGTAAATCTGCAATGCCTCGCTCCTTCCATAACTTCCGCGCTTAATCCGAACTTTTTTTCTTCGAGTTTTCTCCGCCAATCGAAAATACTTCTATAAACCGTTCAAAACAATATGTTTGACGGGTTTGTTAAACAAAACAAAAAAATACAAAAAACTGTTGCCCAAATCGAAAATAATTGCTAACATCTTAATTGTAGTCAGAGCGGACTTAAAAAAGCTTGCCTGACCAACCTGCCAAATTAACTGCAAAAGCTCGGCGGTTAATTTATAAAAATTTTTCTACATGTCTGAAACCGCGTGAACTGAGAGACGTTTTGCCGCAAATGGAGCAAAATCTCATTCGGGAAGAGATTTCCATATCAAAAAACCGGAGAACATCTCGCTAAAAACACATGAAATTGGCGGAAATTTGTTCTAAATAAAATCAAAAAGGTAAATATGAGCGCAATCAAACAAACGGAGCAGCGCGCGGCGCGTCCTGCGTCATCGCCGACCCGTCAGCTAAAAATCGGAAAATGGGTGGAAAGCCTCAAAACATCCGACGTTAATCAACTCTGGTCGGAACTGCATCGGGTCGTCTGCTCGCATCCGTTAGTCCGCGCTTCAAAAAGCGCGGGTCTGCTGGTCGAAGAAGGCAAATACAATGCTTACACCGATTTAACACAGGAACTTTTCGTCGCCCTGCTCAGCAAAGAGCGTTTTCAGCATTATCTCGATTCGGAGATGACGAATCAGGAGGTCGAAGCGGAAATCAGCCAGATTGAACTGACGAATCTGCTCACGGCGGAGCTTCGCAAACGCTATCCCGAATCTTATCGTCTCGCCCGCCGTATCTCGACTTTGATTCAAACCAGCAGCACCTTTAAACGCTTTGACAATCTCAATAACGCCGACATTCATCGGCGCCTCGCCGACCGCACCTACGGCTTGGCGGAATGGGAAAACAAAAAATCGCGGCGCAATCATCAGGAAGCCGAGCAGCGCGTCCAGACGGTCGCTTTTCACAAACGCGACACAAGAATGGTCGGCTGCACGGGCGACGCGCAAATCGTCATCAGCAACACGGATTTGGAGAAGCTGATTATCAGAGTTTTAAAGGCGGTCGATTCGCCGATTGACGTGCGCAGCCTGCGCTCGCTCGTGATGTCGCGCCTGCCGGTGATGGACATTTATCTCGTCCCGATCGGCGGCGGCGACGATTCGGACGAAGACAACAAGTTTCAGCTTGACCCGGCGGACACGCGCGAAAATCCCGAACAGAATCTGCTGCGGCAGGAAGGCGAAAATATCGCCGCCGGCTACGTCGAAAATTTTTTAAAAAACCTGAACAAATCGGTGCGCGGCAAAGCCAAGCAGTATAACCGGATGATAAGCGTTTTGTGGTATTGCTATCTGAGCAGCGACAGCGGAACGCAACTGGAAGTGGCGGCAATGCTCGGCGTCTCCGATTCTTTAGTTTCAGATTATCGCCGCCGCATCGAAAACAACCTCCAACAGCTTTCCTTTTCGGGCGTCGGCGAAGCCCGCCAATTCGAACAAGCCCTGCGTCTCAAAGTCCGCCATCTCATCTCGCACGAAGAAAAAATCACAGTTTAATCCATTGCAAAAAGTTCGCCCGAAAAATAACTCAAACTTCTTTCCACTTGGCGAGCTTTGCTTCTCAAGCGGAAAATTATTTTGCAGAAAATGTTTCTCGCCCGAGAAGCAAAGCTCGCCAGGAAAACTGATGAGATACCAAAAAATCCGCATTTGATTTATTAAAAGTTAAAGTTAGCCGCTAACAATGTTAGAATGCCTTCGGAAAAACTCTCGAAAGCGGTCGTCAGAAAATCTTTATTCGAAAAGTGATGACACAAAAATCGTTTGATGCCAGCCAGCAAAACCAAAAATCGTGATTATCAATCGCTCGCGCCCGGCTCAAATAAAAACGGCAACGGACGCGGCGACCAAGCCACGCTCAAGCCGCTCGACGCTCTAAAAAACGAAAAAACAAGCGAGCCGGAAATTCATCACGCGCAGAGTTTAAAAAATTCATATCAGATTTCGGAAGCGAAAACGGCGGAAATTTCGAAAGCGTTTGAAACCGAATTCGTCACTGCCGAAACGGAAAACATCGCCGCCGCCGCGCCGGAAAATCCTTTTTCTTACGCCGAACAGCAGAAAATCCGCAAAAAAGAAAAGCTCGCCGAAAAAGATTCGCAGCTTATCGACGGCGACCGGTGGATCGGGCGCAACGGTCACGCCCTGACTTACGCCGGGCTTTATATTTTTTCGATTCTGGTTTTGTTTCGCCCGTATGAACTCGTGCCCGGGCTCGGCTTTCTGGCTTCGACGGCGTTTTATGTGGCGGCGCTGACGCTTTTGATTTTCATCCCGACGCAGCTTTCGACCGAAGGCTCGATGACGGCTTTCCCGACCGAAGTAAAATGCGTGCTGGCGATGATTCTGCTGGCAGTCGTGACCATCCCGATTGGCAAAGATGCGGGAAATTCCTGGCTGGTTTTTAAAGATATGTACATCAAAGCCGTTTTGATGTTCATCGTGATGGTCAACGTTCTGCGCACGCGCCGGCGTCTGATGGGAATGATGTGGCTGAGCCTCGCGGTCGGCGTGATTCTGAGCTATATGGCGATTGGAATGTATATGCGCGGCGAGCTCAAATCTGACCGCGTGATGGTGGAAATCGGCGGAATGTTCGGCAATCCGAACGATATGGCGCTGCATCTGGTGACGATGATGCCGATTGCCGTCGGGCTGGCGCTCGGCGCAAAAAGCCGCCTTGTGCGCCTTTTATATTTTGCGATGGCGGGCGCTTTTGTCGCCGGAAATATGGTCACGTTTTCGCGCGGCGGCTTTCTGGGTTTGATTGTGACCGGCGCGGTTCTGGCGTGGAAACTGGGGCGCAAACAGCGTTTGAATGTCGTTCTCGCTTCGACGGTCATCGGCGGTCTGGTGATTTTGCTCGCGCCGGGAAATTACGGTTTGCGGATTCTTTCGATTTTTTATCCGGCGCTCGACCCCGTCGGTTCAAACGACCAGCGGCGCGAGTTGCTGATGCGCTCAATCTGGGTGACGCTGCGCAACCCGTGGGGCATCGGCATCGGAAACTCGCCCGTGATGAACGATTACAATTTGCAGACGCACAACGCCTACACGCAGGTTTCGTCGGAGCTGGGCATTTTCGGCTTCGTCGCATATATAATTTTTATCGTCAGCCCGTTTCGTAAATTAGCGGCGATTGAGCGCACTTTGATAGCGGAAAATAAACAGGATTGGTTTTATTATCTTTCCGTCGGCTTGCAGGCGAGCATCGCCGGTTATATGGTTTCGAGCTTTTTTGGCTCGGTGGCGTATAATTGGTTTATTTATTACCTGATTGCTTACGCCGTCGCGTTTCGCCGCATTTATCGCCTTGAAAACGAAGCGAAAACGAATGAAGCCGAACAAAAGGTTTCTTCGGGAGAACTGCAACCGGCACAAATTTGATGCTGCAAATTACCGCACAAATCATTTTCTGGACGAGCGTCGCCGCGCTTTTTTACGTTTACGCGGGCTATCCGCTGCTGGTTTATTTAATCAGCCGCGCGTTTCCGAAAAACGTCCGTCGCGCCGCCTTTGCGCCCGACGTCACGATTTTAATTACCGCTTACAACGAAGAAAAAGACATCCGCCGCAAGCTGGAAAACACTTTGCGGATTGATTACCCGCCGGAGAAACTGGAAATTCTCGTCGCCTCGGACGGCTCGACCGACGCGACCGAGAAAATCGTCCGCGAATTTTCCAATCGAAACGTCAAACTTTTCCGGCAGGAAGGCAGAGTCGGAAAAACCTTCACGCAAAACAAAGCCGTCGAAAAGGCGCGCGGCGAGATAATTCTCTTTTCCGACGCGACGACCGACTACAACCGGGACGTTCTGCAAAAAATCCTGCCGAATTTCGCCGACGAATCGGTCGGCTGCGCGGCGGGAAAATTAATTTACGTTGACGATTCAAAATCGACGGTCGGCAAAGGCGCGAAAAGCTACTGGAATTACGAAACTTTTTTGAAGGAAAGCGAAAGCCGCGCCTGCTCGCTCATCGGCGCGTCGGGCTGTCTCTACGCCGTCCGAAAATCCGCTTACCAGCCGATGTACGCCGAAGCGTGTTCGGATTTTCTCGTCTGCACGGTTCTTTTCCGGCAGGGCTTGCGCTCGGTTTACGAATCGGAGGCAATCTGCACCGAACAAACCAACCAGCAGGCGAACAAGGAAATGCAGATGCGCGTCCGCGTCATCTCGCAAACCTTCACCGACCTCTGGCGCAACCGTGATATGCTGAATCCGCTGAAAAGCGGTTTTTACGCCGTCCAGCTCATCTCGCACAAGCTTTTGCGTTACGCGGTTCCGGTTTTTTTAGCTTTAATTTTATTTTCGACCGCTGTTTTAGCCGCTCATTCAATTTTCTACAGTTTGATTTTTCTTTTTCAGACGGCATTTTATTTAATGGCTTTTGCCGCGTGGCTGCTGGAAAGAAGCGGCGTAAAATTGGGCATCCTGGCGATGCCGCTGTATTTCGTGCTGGCAAATATCGCCTCGGTCATCGCCTTTTACAAATTCCTGCGCGGCGAGCGTTACACGCGCTGGGAACCGATTCGCGAGAAGATAAACCGCGGAGACGCAGAGCCGCGCAGAGAAATTCAAACAGGATGAACAGGATAAAAACAAATTTGCGTTATTTGCAGCTAAATCTCTTTTCCAATCTCTGTGCCCCTGTGTCTCCGTGGTAAAAATTTATGTCGGACGGGAAGTTTATAGAAAAGAAAATCGGGCAGAAAGCGAATCCGTCGCCGCGGGTCAGCGTCGTTATTCCCGCGTATAACGTCGCTGGATTTATCGCCGAAACTCTGGATTCCGTGCTGGCGCAAACTTTTACAAACTACGAAATCGTTCTCGTCAACGACGGCTCGCCCGATACGGAAAAGCTGGAAAAGATTCTCGAAAATTATTTTGAAAAAATCGTCTACGTCAAACAGGAAAACGGCGGAACGGCGCGGGCGCGAAACACGGGAATCGAAAACGCGCAGGGAGAATTTATCGCTTTTCTCGACGGCGACGACATCTGGTTGCCCGAATATTTGAACGAGCAAATCAAATTTTTGACCGAAAACAATCTGGAAATGGTTTACGCCAACGCCTTTCTTTTCGGCGAAATTCGCGCCGCCGGCGAAACTTATATGCAGAAATCGCCTTCGACAGGCGCGGCTGATTTTGAAGGCATCGTCAGCGGCAGATGCAGCGTTATCACTTCCGGCACGCTCGTCTTTAAACAAAAAATTCTCGACGCCGGAATGTTTGACGCCGAATTGCCGAGAATCGGAATGGAAGATTTCGATTTGTGGCTGCGGCTCGCCAAGTCGGGCGCGCGAATCGGTTACCAGCGAAAAATTCTGCTCAAATATCGCGTCAGTCCGAACAGTCTTTCGGGCAACAGCGTCCAGCGCGCGCGCCGCAACGTCGTCGGGCTGAATATCGTTAAAGAAAAATTGAATTTAACGCCGAATGAAGAAAAAGTTTTGCGCGAAACGCTCGCCGAAGCCGAAGCCGAACTTCTGTTGGAAACCGGCAAAGCGCATCTTTTGCGCGAGGAATTTGCCGAAGCGCGAAAAAATTTCCGCGCGGCAAACGCTTATTACAAAAAGCCGAAACTGAGATTGATTGATTTGGCTTTGACCGTTTCGCCGCGCATTCTGGTCAGGCTTTTCAAAAAACAGCGCGCCGCCGAGCTGCCGTTTATCCCGACCTCAGATTTCTAAAAGTATGAAGCTGAATGTCATCATCCCGACCTACAACCGCGCCGCGAGCCTCAAAAAAACTCTTTTGAGCCTGGCGAACGCCGAGCTTCCGCCGGATTTTGAAGTGGTCGTGACGGTCGTCAACAATAATTCGACCGACGCGACGGCGCAGGCGGTCGAAGAAATGCGCGCGCTTTTGGCGGACAAAAGGCTCGAATATCTTTTCGAAGAAAAACAAGGTCGCTCTTTCGCTTTAAACACCGGAATCAAAAAAGCGAACGGCGATTTGCTGACGACGGTCGACGACGATATTCAAGTTGCCGCGAATTGGTTCGTCGAAATCGAAAAAATTTTCCGGGCGCGCTGGAATGAAGTCGATTTCGTCGGCGGAAAGATGCTGCCCGACTGGGAAAACGAGCAAATTCCAAAGTGGATTGAGCCTTTAAAAGACGGTGTTATCGGCTGGCGCGATTACGGCGAAAAAGAATGGCGATACGCCGAAGATACGCCGATGCTGACGGGCGGGCACGCGATTTTCAAGCGCGAGATTTTTGACGCCATCGGGCTTTTTGCCGAAGGCGTCGGCGCGACCGGAAAAAATCTGATGAGCTGCGAGGACGATATTCTTTACGACAAATTGCTGAGCGCCGGAAAGCGCGGCGTTTATTGCCCGCAGCTCGTCGTTTATCATTTCGTGCCGCAGTATCGCGTCAGCAAATCGTATTATCGCCAGTGGTGTTTCGGCGCGGGAATGTCGTGGAACGTGCTGGACAGCCATTACAAAGCGTTTGAAGGCGCGCGGATTTTCGGCGTTCCGCGTTATCTCTATCGACAGGTTTGCGGCGATTTAATAGGAAAAATCAAAACCGCAATCGCGCGCAACGAAAGCGAATCGCTGGCGCGCGAAAACAAGATTCTGGTGTTCGCCGGATTTTTCTACGCGCGGAATCTAAAAGGCGGCTGGCTCGATAAACCGCTGCAATCAATCGTCAAACGAACCGTTAAAGCAGCGGAAAGATGAAATGCAAAAACGGAATTTTCAGCGCCAAGCCGCAAGAACGCAAGGTTTTTAAGGCAAAAGGATTTTAAGGCAAAAGGTAAAAGTAAAAAGGCAAGATTGATTCACTAATTCTATTTTTAATTGTCTTTCTTTGCGTCTTCGCGCTTTTTGCGCCTTTGCGTTAAAAAAATCTTATAAAAATTTTTCACTTCAAAAATAAAATGAACGAAACCGAACCCAAAAAGCCTTCGCTGAAGTCGCAGAGCGCGTGGCTTTTGTTTGCGAAAATCGCCGGTTTCGGATTCGCGTTTTTGTTGCCGCTGCTCATCGTTCGTTTTCTCACGCAGGAAAAGGTCGGCGTTTACCGGCAGGTTTTTCTGGTTATCGCCAACGCCGTTTCGATTCTGCCGCTCGGTTTTTCGATGAGCGCGTTTTATTTTCTGAACCGCGAAACGAAGCGGCGCGGCGCGGCTGTTTTTAATATTTTATTGTTTAATGCGGTCGTCGGCGGGCTGGCGTGCCTCGCGCTGTTTCTTTTTCCGCAGATGCTCGGAAATCTGTTTAATAACGCGGAAATTACGCGTCTGGCACCGGCAATCGGCGTCGTCGTCTGGCTCTGGATTTTTTCCGCGTTTCTGGAAACGGTTGCCGTCGCCAACCAGGAATCGCGGCTTGCCACCGCTTTTATCATTCTCGCCCAACTGACGAAAACTGCGCTGATGGCGCTTGCCGTTATAATTTTTGCGACGGTCGAATCGTTTCTCTACGCGGCGATGGCGCAGGCGGGCTTGCAGACGCTCGTTTTACTGGTTTATCTGAACAATCGTTTTCCGCGATTCTGGCGCAGTTTCGATTTTAAATTTTTCCGCGAGCAGATGTTTTACGCGCTGCCGTTCGGTCTGGCGGGCTTGCTGTGGACGCTGCAAATGGACATTCATAATTATTTTGTCGGGCATCGTTTCAGCGCGGCGGAATTTGCCGTCTACGCTTACGGTTGTTTTCAACTGCCTTTAATTACAATGCTTTCCGAATCGGTGACGTCCGTGCTGATTCCGCGGATGAGCGAGTTGCAGGCGCGCGGCGACAAAGCCGAGATGATTCGCCTGACGGCGCGGGCGATGCAGAAGCTCGCGTTTTTCTTTTTCCCGGTTTACGTTTTTCTGCTCGTTACGGCGCAAGTTTTTATCACGACGCTTTTCACGGAAAAATTCGCGGCGAGCGTGCCGATTTTTCTGATAAATCTGACGCTTTTGCCGTTTGATATCTGGGTCGTTGACCCGATTACGCGCGCTTACCGGGAACTCGGCAGATTTTTGCTGACCTTGCGCGTTTTTATTTTGCTGGCGCTGGTCGCGGCGCTTTTTTACGGCATTCAGTATTTCGATTTGCGCGGGATGATTGCGATTGTCGTCGTGACGAGCCTGGCGGAAAAATTCGTTTCGTCTTTCGTGATTGCGCGAAAGCTCGGCGTCCGGCTCGAAGACGCGCGGCTTTTAAGCGGCGTCTGGAAAACGGCTTTTGCGAGTTTAATGGCGGGAATGATTTTGTTTTTATTTTATTGGCTGGCGAAAGATTTACTGCATAATTTCGGCGCAAATACGGTCAACGCTATTTTCGCCGCGCCGAAACAATCAATCGTCGATTTCGCGGCGGGCGCTTTCACGCTCGGCGTCAGTTTTGCGATTTTCGCGCCGGTTTATTTAATTTTAGCGAATGCTTTCGATTTAATCGACGACGGCGAAAAAGCTTTTATCAAATCCGTTTTCAAAAAAATAGGATTTCTTAGAAAACAAACCAAAACCGACCATCGACCACTGACCACTAATCAATGATTTTATGTGCGGAATAGCCGGATTCATCAACAGAGAAAAAAACGCGCCGACCGCCGACCGCGCCGGTTTGCTCGACAAAATGTGCCGCGTCATCACGCATCGCGGTCCCGACGAGCAGGGCGCGGTCGTGACGGGACGCGCCGCGCTCGGAATGCGGCGGCTTTCGATTATCGACCTCAAAAGCGGGCAGCAGCCGATTTACAGCGAGGACGGCAATCTGGCGATTGTTTTTAACGGCGAAATCTATAATTATCGCGAACTGAAAACGAAACTCGAAGCGCGCGGGCACAAATTTAAAACCAATTCCGACACGGAAACCATCGTTCACGCTTTTGAAGAATACGGCGCGGACTGCGTTTCGCATTTGCGCGGAATGTTCGCTTTCGCGATTTGGAATAAGCGCGACGAAAGCTTATTTATCGCCCGCGACCGGGTCGGAAAAAAGCCGCTTTTTTACGCTTTGACCGAACAGGGAAATTTTGTTTTCGGCTCGGAAATGAAAGTTTTGCTGACGCACGGCGAAATTTCCAAAGAGATTGATTTTTCGGCGCTCGACGCTTATCTGACTTTCGGTTACGTGCCCGAAGAATTCTGCATTTTCAAAAACGTTTATAAACTTTTGCCCGGACATTTCCTGACTTTTAAAAACGGCGAAATCAAAACGCAAAAATACTGGGATTTCAATTACCGAAAAGTTTCCGGCATCAAAACCGAAGCCGAATACATTGAAATCCTGCGCGAGAAAATTAAAGACGCGGTCAAAATTCGTTTAATTTCGGAAGTTCCTCTGGGCGCATTTTTGTCGGGCGGCGTCGATTCTTCGAGCGTCGTCGCGATGATGTCGCGGATTCTGGACGCGCCGGTCAAAACTTTTTCCATCGGATTTAACGAGGACAGCTTTAACGAATTAAAATACGCGCGAGTCGCCGCCAAACATTTCGAGACCGAGCATCACGAATTTATCGTCACGCCGGATTTGGTCGAAACGGTTGACGAGCTGGTCTGGCATTTTGACGAGCCTTTCGCCGATTCTTCCGCGCTGCCGACGTTTATGGTTTCGAAAATGGCGCGCGATTACGTGACGGTCGTTTTGTCGGGCGACGGCGGCGACGAGCTTTTCGCGGGCTACACGCGCTACGTCGTTGACCGCCGGCGAAGCGGAATGGCGAATCTGCCGGCGTTTGTCAGACGAAATCTGCGCGTTTTCAGCGAGAGTTTGCCGCACGGCGCGAAGGGCAGAAATTATCTTTACAACGTTTCGCTCGACGCCATTGACCGCTACATCGACAGCATTTCGCAATACAACGCGCTGCGAAAAAAATCGCTTTATTCAAAAGATTTTCAATCGAAATTAAACGGCAATTCCGGCGCGCTTCGTTATCGAAATATCGCCGACAGCATCTCGACCGGAAACGCGATTGATAATCTGCTTTATCTCGACAGCAAAACTTATCTGCCCGCCGATATTCTGACTAAAGTCGACCGGATGAGTATGGCGGCGTCGCTCGAAGCGCGCGTGCCGCTGCTCGACCACGAATTGATTGAATTCGTCACGCAGATTCCGTCCGATTTGAAAATGAAAGGTTTTGAAACCAAATACATTTTCAAAAAAGCGATGGAAGGCATTGTGCCGCAGGAAATTCTTTATCGCGAAAAACAGGGCTTCGGCGTGCCGATCGAAGAATGGATAAACAATCAACTGCGCGCGCGGATGCACGAAACTTTGCTTGAGCGGCGCACATTAGAGCGCGGGTATTTTGAAAAATCTTATATTCAGACGCTTCTGGACGAACACGCAAAACGCCGCCGCGACCATTCGCACGCGCTCTGGATTTTGTGGATGCTCGAACTCTGGCACCGGCAGTTTCTGGATAAATGATTTTATTCGCGCTTTTTACGCTACGGAAAGCACGCCCGATTGTGCTTTAATGGTGAAAAATGAGCAAAGCGCAAAACAATCTCCTGACCAAATTAAAATCGAATCTGCCGTGGCTCGCGCGTTATCCTTTCGTGCGCGCCAAATCAATTTTAAGCCGGAATTTGTTCGAGAAAAAACACGTTATCTTTACGGTCGCCAATCATTTCGAGCCGAGCTGGAAAGCGAAAGGCTTTCACGATTTGGATTCGCAGCTTCGGCGTCTGGACGAATATCAGAAAATGGCTCGCGCGACGGGCGAAGCCGTTCGGGACGTTGACGGAACAAAGTTTCGTCACACGAATTTTTATCCGGCTGAGCAATACGACGCGCGCCTTTTGGAAAAAATGGCGGAAATGCAGGCGGAAGGTTTGGGCGAGGTCGAGATTCATCTGCATCACGGCATCGAAAGGGCGGACACGGCGGAAAATTTGCGCCAATCTTTGGTTGAATTTCGTGATATTTTAGCCGAGCGGCACAAATGTCTTTCGCGTCCGGACGGCGTCGGGAAACCGATGTACGCGTTTGTTCACGGCAATCTGGCGCTGGCAAATTCGTGCAACGGAAAGTTTTGCGGCGTTGACGAGGAAATGCGGATTTTGCAGGAAACCGGCTGTTACATTGATATGACCTTGCCGAGCGCGCCCGATGAAACGCAGGTTCCCGTCATCAATCAAATTTACGAATGCGGCTTGCCTCTGGACGAGAAAATGCCGCATCGAAAAGGCTGGCGAGCGCGCGTTTATGGAAATCAGCCGCAATTACCACTAATATTTCAGGGACCGCTGGTTTTTAACTGGACGCGGCGCATCAAAGGCTTGCCCGTGCCGCGACTGGACGACGGCGCGTTGACCTACAATCAGCCGTCGGATTCGGCGCGGCTGAATCGCTGGCTTTCGGCAAACGTCACGGTCGAGGGAAAATCGGATTGGGTTTTTATAAAACTTTATTGTCACGGCTTTTTCGATTACGACCAATCGGCTTGCATCGGCGAAGACGCCCGAAGGTTTTTCGGCGAAGCGGTCGAAAACGGCGAAAAAACCGGCAAATACAAAGTTCATTTTGCGACGGCGCGCGAGGCGTTCAATATGGTCGCCGCGGCGATTGACGGCAAAAAGGGAACGCCGAACGATTTTCGCAATTACCGCCTTCAGGCGATAATGGATGAAAAGAAGATTTTTAACGCCGGAGCGCAAAGCGGCAAAGGCGCGGAGGAATTTAAGGCAAAAGGTAAAAGTAAAAAGGCAAACTTGATTTATTAACCGTATTTCTTTGCGTCCTTTGCGCCTTTGCGTTAAAAAAATTCTTAAAGCTCAATGGTTGAAATGGCAAATCCGCTCGATAAAATAAGAAAACTGAAAGGGCGCAGCCTCCGGGAAATCCGCGCTCGCGGCGGGCAGGCTTTATCCGTCTACACGGAGCAAATCGGTCTCAGCGGAAAGCTTCCGACCGACGACGAATTTCACCTGCTCATCGACCAATCCTTTTTCAGCGAACGAACGCCGACCGACCGCGAGCTTTTCGAAGCCTTTTTCAAACACGGCAAGCAGGCGTTTTTTCAATCCTTTGCGCAAAAAGAAAAAACTCTGGAAGTCTTTCGACAGTTCGGAGCGGAAACCCGGCATTCGATTATCGAGCAAGCCGAGCGAATAATTGAAGGCAAATTCGATTTGCTCGGCTTTAAAAATCTCGATTTCAATTCGCCCGTCAACTGGCATTTCGAGCCGATTGCCGGCAAACATCTGCCGCTCAAGCATTGGAAACAATTCGACGAGCTGGACGCGAGCGAGACGGGCGACAAAAAAATCGTCTGGGAACTGAATCGGCATCAACATTTTTTTACGCTCGGCGCGGCTTTCTGGCTGACCGGCGACGAGAATTACGCGGAAGCTTTCGCGCGGCATCTGGACGGCTGGATGGAGCAAAATCCGCCGGGCGCGGGCATCAACTGGTTCAGCAGTCTGGAAGTCTCGTTTCGCGCGATTTCGTGGCTTTGGGCGTTTCATTTTTTCAAGGATTCGAAAAGCTTTTCGCCCGCGCTTTTCCGCAAAGCCCTGAAATTTCTGTATATTCACGGCAGGCATATCGAGAAATATCTCTCGACTTATTACAGCCCGAACACGCATCTGACGGGCGAAGCGCTCGGACTTTACTATCTCGGAACGCAGCTGCCGTTTCTGCTGTCGGCGCGAAACTGGCGCGAAACCGGCGCGAAAATTCTTTTTGCCGAGCTTGACCGGCAGATTTTGCCGGACGGCGTTTATTTCGAACAATCGACCTGGTACGCGCGCTACACGGCGGATTTCTACACGCATTTTCTGATTTTAAAAGCCTTAAACGAAGACGAAAGCGCCGCGGAAACCGAAGAAAAGCTTGCCGGAAAGCTTCAGCTTCTGCTCAATTATTTGATGCAGATTACGCGACCCGACGGCACGACGCCGCTCGTCGGCGACGACGACGGCGGGCGCAGCCTGCCTTTCGGCGACAACCGCCGCGCGCCGAATGATTTTCGCGCCGCTCTTTCGACGGGCGCGCTGATTTTCGAGCGCGGCGATTATAAATTTGTCGCCCGCGAGGCGGCGCAGGAAACGCTCTGGCTGCTCGGCTCGGAAGGCGTCGCGGGGTTTGAAGATTTGGGCGAGATGCGCCCGATACACGATTCGAAATCTTTTCCGGCGGGCGGTTATTTCGTGATGCGCGACGGCTGGGAGACGACCGACAATTACTTTTTGATTGACTGCGGAAACGTCGGCGCGATGAGCGGCGGACACGGTCACGCCGACACGCTCGCGTTCGATTTGGCAATCGGCGGCAGAACGATGCTGGTCGATGCGGGAACCTACACTTATCACGAATCGGAAGACCTGAGAAATTATTTTCGCTCGACGGCGGCGCACAATGCTTTGACGATTGACAACGAATCGTCGTCGCAGGCGGGCGGAAAATTCAGCTGGCGGACGATGGCGAAACCGCAGGTGAAGGCTTGGATTGCCGAAAACCGTTTTGATTTTTTCGAAGGCGCGCACGACGGCTACCGGCATTTGCCCGAAGCGCCGGCGACGCAGGCGCGCAGCGTTCTGTTTTTGAAAAACGATTACTGGATAATGCGCGATTTTGTCGAGACGAAAGGCGAGCACGATTATCAGCTGAATTTTCATTTCAATCCGAAAACCAGCCCGAAAATCGTCGGCGCGAAAAACGGCGGTTTTTATGCGGACGAGGAAACGGATAAAAATTCCGGTTTGCGGCTCGGCGTCGTCGGCGACAACGGCGGCTGGCAGATGAGCGAAAACTGGATTTCCGATTGTTACGGCAGGCGCGCGCGCGCGCCGTTTTTGCAGTTTCAATCGAAAGGCGCGGCGGCGCAGGAATTTTTTACGTTTCTGTTTCCGATTGCCTCGGTTTCGGAAAAGCCCGAAATTTTTGAAACGGAAATAACGGGCGCGCGCGCCTTTGTCGTCAAATTTCGCGGCTACACCGACATTTTTGTTTACTCGGACGGCGAGGAAATCGTCCGCACCGAATTTTTCGATTCGGATTTTCGCTTTGTCTGGGCGCGTCTGAGCGAGAGCGAAGATTTGCCGGAGGAATTCGTTTTAATCGACGGCAAAAATTTCGTCGTTAACAACCGCGAAATCATCAAATACCCGCAAGCCTTAAAATTCGCCGCGGCGCGGCGTCTGGGCAATAAACTGAACGTCAGAACGAGCGAAAGCATTTTCAGCGTCTCGCTTCCCGCCCGCCGCGCGCGCACATATATATTGAAAAATTTCGAGCAATCGGAGTAAACTCTTAAAGGCACATTCGGCTGCCGCCATCGTTTATCTTATATTCGGCTTAATTCCAGGCGCTTCTTCCTTTTTTCCGCACGCCAGTGAAAAAAAATATTCTCCAACTCGTCGGCAGTTTTCATTCGGGCGGCTCGGAACGCCAAGCCGCGCAGCTCATACGGCTTTTGCACGAAGATAAAACTCACCGAATTTTTGTCGCTTGCCTGAACGGCGCAGGCGTTTTGCGCGGCGCGGTCGAAAAACTCGGTTTCACGGAAATTCCCGAATTCAAGCTCACCTCGTTTTATGATATGAATATGGCTCGCCAGCTTTCGCGCTGCCGCAAATTCCTGCGCGAAAACCGCATCGACATCATTCAGACGCACGATTTTTACACGAACGTTTTCGGTATGACTGCCGGACGAATGGCGCGAGTTCCGGTGCGCATCGCCGCGAAACGCGAGACGGGAACGAAAACCGGCGGGCAGAGATTCGTCGAGCGGCGCGCCTATGCTTTTGCGCACGCCGTCGTCGCCAATGCCGCCGCCGTCAAAAATCATTTGATTGAAACGGGCGTTCCGGCGAAAAAAATCGAAGTCGTTCACAACGGTCTGGATTTGGCGAAATTCGATTTGAAAAACTATTCGCGCGCGGAAGTTTTGAAAAGCTTCAATTTGCCGGCGGACGGGAATTTGAAGTTCGTCACGATTGTCGCCAATTTTCGCAGCGACGTAAAAAATCACGCGATGTTTCTGCGCGCCGCCCGGAGCGTGAAAGAAAATTTTCCGGCGGCGCGTTTCGTGCTGGCGGGCGAAGGCGAACTGCTGCGCGAAATGAAGGATTTGGCGAAAGATTTGGGATTGGAAAACGAATCGTTCTTTATAGATAATTGCGGCGACACGGCGCGCCTGTTGTCGGCGTCCGATATTTGCGTTTTAAGCTCGCGGACGGAAGGTTTTTCCAATTCGATTCTGGAATATATGGCGGCTGGAAAGCCTGTCGTCGCAACAGATGTCGGCGGCGCGGGCGAAGCGATCGAGGAAGGCGAAAACGGCTTTCTCGTCGCCTCGAACGACGATGCATTGATGACGAATCGGCTGCTTGAGCTTTTGCAGGACGCGGAAAAAGCAGAAATATTCGGCGCCCGCGGGCGAGCCGTCGCGGAAAGGAAATTTTCGACCGCGGCGCAGCTAAAGAAAACTTTGGATTTGTATGATAGATTGTTGCAGAACGGGGAAAGGAAATGATTAATCACAAAGAAAACGATGAACGCGGAACGATGAACGATGAATTGCAATTTCGCCTTCATCGTTTATCGTTCATCGTTTCGGCGTCTTTGCGGTAAAAACTTTTCACTTGCTAATGAATCAATCGACGGAAAAAACGAAAATTCTCATCATCGCGCCCGCGCTGCCGCTGGTCGGCGGGCAAGCCGTGCAGGCGCAGCGACTGTTGGAGAATTTCCGGCGCGAGTCGCATCTCGAAGTCGATTTACAGCCGATAAATCCGCAGGTCGCGCCGCGCCTGCAAAAAATTCCGTACGTGCGCACCGCCGTCACGACGCTGAAATATCTTTTCGATTTGCTCGGAAAAATTCCGCGCGCCGACATCGTGCATATTTTTTCGGCTGCCTATTACGGTTTTGTTCTGTCGGTCGTGCCGGCGGTTTTGCTCGCCAGATTGTTCGGCAAAAAAACGATTATCAATTACCGCAGCGGCGAGGCGGAAAATTTCTTTCGCGGCTGGGGCAGATATTTTCTGTGGACGGTCAGAATGGCGGACGCGGTCGTTTCGCCGTCCGGTTATCTGGTTGACGTGTTCGAGCAATTCGACGTTAAAGGACGCTCGATTTTCAACATCATCGACACCGATAAATTCACTTTCCGCGCGCGAAAAAAACTGCGTCCAATCTTTTTATCAAACCGCATTCTGGAATCGCTCTATAACATAGAATGCATTTTTCGCGCGTTCCGCATTATCAGCGAAAAATTTCCCGGCGCGCGTCTTATCGTCGCCAATGACGGCATCGAGCGCGAAAAACTGGAACGCGCGGCGCGGGAAATGAATTTGAAAAATGTCGAGTTCATCGGTCTGGTGCCGCACGATAAAATCGCGGCGTTGTATGATTCGGTCGATATTTATCTGAACTCGCCGAATTTTGATTGTATGCCCGGTTCCTTGATTGAATGTTTCGCGTCGGGCTTGCCGGTCGTTTCGACCAATGCGGGCGGCATTCCGTATATCGTCGCGGACGGCGAAACCGGATTATTGGTCGAAACGAACGACGCCGAAGCACTGGCGGCAAAAGCGATTTATCTTTTGGAAAACCCGGAAGCCGCGCCGGCGATTATCAACAACGCGCGGAAAGAATGCGCGAAATATTCGTGGGCGGCGATTCGCCCGCAATGGCTCGCGCTCTATGAAAAACTCGCGGCTGAATTGAAAGGGAAGCCCGAGCCGCAGAAATTTTTGGAGATTGAAGCTAGTGAAAAGTGAAAAACGAATAGCGAAAAACGAGAAGAAAGTCTTTTGATGTCGAACAAACTATTCACTTTTCACTGAAGAAGTAAATTTATGAAACAAGTTATCCGTCGCGGATTAAAAGAAATTATTGTTGACGAGGTCGCCGACCCGACGGCGTCGGCAAATCACGTTCTGGTGCGCCCGTTTTACTCGCTTATCAGCGCGGGCACGGAAACCGCCGACATTCACACCGACAGCCTGGTGAAAGAGGTCGCCGACAATCCTTCGCATCTGAAAACCGTCTGGAACGTGATGCTGAAAACCGACCCGATGAGCACGGTCAACGAAGTCCGCGCGAAATTTAAGGATTACGCCGTGCTCGGTTATTCGGGCGCGGGAATTATTATTGAAAAACATCCGACCGTTACGGATTTGGAAATCGGTCAGCGCGTCGCTTACGGCGGCGAAGGCACCGGACACGGCGAAACGATAAACGTCGGGCGAAATTTAATCGCGCGCGTGCCCGCCGACGTAGATTTTCAAGCGGCGTGTTTTACGACGCTCGGCGCGATTGCGATGAACGCTGTCCGGTTGGCGGAAATCGGCGTCGGCGAAAGCGTGGCGGTTATCGGTCTGGGAATCGTCGGGCAATTGGTTTCGCAATTAGTCCGCTGTCAGGGCGGAATTCCGCTGGCGATTGATTTGCAGCCCGACCGCGTTGATTTGGCACGAAAAACGGGCGCGGATTTCGGCTTGATTGCGGGCGATAAAACGGTCGCGGAAGTGAAAGCCTTAACGAACGGGCGCGGCGCGGATTGTGTTATCGTCGCGGCGGCTTCGAAATCGGCAAAACCGCTGGAACAAGCCGCGCAGATGTCGCGCGACCGCGGGCGAATCGTCGTCGTCGGCGCGGTTCCGATGGAAATGCCGCGCGGCGAGATGTATATCAAGGAACTGAAAGTTTTGATGGCGCGCGCTTACGGTCCCGGAAGCTATGACGCGAGCTACGAAAAACGCGGCGTCGATTATCCGCTGCCGTATGTGCGCTGGACGGAAAATCGCAATATGGAAGAATTTCTGCGCCTGATTTCCGCCGGCAGAGTCGATGTCAAGCCTTTAATCAGCCACGAATACGCTCTCGAAGACGCGCCGCGCGCTTACGAAACGATTATGCACGGCAACGGCAAAGCGAGCCTCGCCGTCGTTTTAAAATATCCGGTCAACGATTTTCAAGACGCCGTCGAATCGTATCAGCCGAAACGAAAAATCGTCGTCGACGATTACCAGCCGCAAACGGGCGAGATAAATTTCGCGCTGGTCGGCGCGGGAAATCTGGCAAAATGGGCGCATCTGCCCGCGTTGAAAAAGATTAGCGGCGCTCGGCTCCGCGCCGTTTATTCCGGTCACGGCGCGCGCGGAAAATCTTACGCGATGCGTTTTAATGCGGCGTATCACACTTCGGAATTCGACGAAATTTTAAATGATAAAACGATTGACGTGGTTCTGATTTCCAGTCGTCACAAAGAACACGCCGAGCAGGCAATCGCCGCGCTCGACGCCGGAAAGCACGTTTTTATCGAAAAACCGATGGCGATTACGCTGGAAGAATGCCGGCAAATTTATCGAGCCGTCAAAACGAGCGGCAAACAGCTTGCCGTCGGCTTTAATCGCCGCTACGCGCCGTATTACGCGGAGATGAAAAAGCAGCTGAAAAATCGCACGGGCGCGGCGGTCGTTTCGACGCGGATGAATTCGCCGGGCATCGAAAACGGCTGGGCGGCGGAAAGCGGTCAGGGCGGCGTCGTGGTGGGCGAAGGCTGTCACTTTGTCGATTTGATGTATTGGCTTTTGGAAAGCGAGCCGGTTTCGGTTTCGGCTTACGGCTTTGACGAGCATAACGTCGCCGCGTCAATCAAGTTTGCCGACGGCTCAATCGGAAATTTTATTTACACGGTCGTCGGCAGCGAAACATCCGGCGGCGAATTAGTCGAAGCCTTCGCGCCCGGCGTTGCCGCGACGACCGAAGATTTCAAGCGCCTGACGGTGAAGAAAAAAACCGCGAAGACAAATTCGCGCTGGTTTGCCGAAAAAGGCTACACGGCGCAGCTTGAATCTTTCGTCCGCTCTTTACGTGACGGAAACGAAACCGAGGTCACCGCCCGCGACGGCACGCGCGCGACGCTCGGCTGCCTGCTGATGCTGGAATCGGTGAAAACGGGCTTGCCGTGCGAGTTTAATCTGGATGAGGTTTTATAAACGATGAACGATGAACAAAAGAAAGTTTTGAGTTTTGAATTTTAAGTTGCCGAAAATCATTAATTCAAAACTCAAAATTCATAATTAATTCCGCGTTCATCATTTCGCCTTCATCGTTCGCTTTTTAAGAAATGCACATTCTCCTTCTCGGACCATATCCGCCGCCGCAGGGCGGAGTTCAGCGCAATATGCTGGCGATTCGCGACGAGCTGCGCCGCGCCGGACACGCGTGTTCGATTATCAACATTACGCGCAGCGCGCAGACCGCCGGCGGCGAACCGGACGTTTATCATCCGCAGACGCCGCTGGCGCTGGCGCTGCTTTTGCTCAATTTAAAATACGATTTGCTGCACATTCATATCGGCGGCGAAATCCCGACGCGCGTGCTCGGACTGCTCGCGGTCTGCGCTCTGGCGGCGAGAGGGAAAAGCGTTTTGACGCTTCATTCCGGCGGCTATCCTTTATCGAAAGAAGGGCGCGCGGCACGAAAATTTTCTCTGCGCGGTTTTATTTTCCGGCTTTACAAGCGTCTGGTCTGCGTCAATCCGCAGCAGGTCGAAATGTTTGAAAAATTCGGCGCGGCAAAAGAAAAAATTCGTCTGATTTACCCGTTTTTCAATCAGAATCCGAACGAAAACGTCCGCGTTCCCGCGCCTCTCGAAAAATTTGCCGCCGCGCACAAACCCTTTTTGCTGACGGTCGGGCTTCTTCAGCCGGCGTATAATCTGCCTTTGCAGATTGAAGCTTTAGGGAAAATCAGGAAAAAATTTCCCGATGCGGGTTTAATAATTGCCGGCGCGGGCGAGCTGGAAGACGAGCTGCGCCGAATCATCGCCGCCGCGCCCGCCGGCGAACACATTTTGCTGGCGGGCGACGTCGCGCACGCCGTCACGCTTCATTTAATAAACGACTGCGACGTTTTGCTTCGCACGACCGCCTACGACGGCGACGCGATTTCCATCCGCGAGGCGCTGCATCTGGACACGCCGGTCATCGCGACCGACAACGGAATGCGTCCCGAAGGCGTTTACCTGATACCGAAAGGCGATGGCGCGGCGCTGGAAAAAGCGATAGAATCGACGCTCGGGCGAGGCGCGAAAATAAAATCCGCCAAGCCGGACGATTACCGGAATATCGCCGCGATTTTAAGTCTCTATGAAGAGATAAGCGGCGCGCAAAGCGAAGGCTCAAGCGAAAAAACTTTGTCGTCCGATGTTTCGTCGCTGTGGCTGTTCTGGCTCGTATTTAGCGTTTTACGGAATTTACTGGAAAGCGGCGCGGCTTGAAAAAACGGAAACGCGGAATCAATCAGGCTAAACGAATTTTATGTGCGGAATCAACGGAATAGCATTTTCAAGCGATAAACGCCGCGTTGACGAATCGACGCTGCGCCGGATGCGCGACGTGATTCATCATCGCGGACCGGACGACGGCGGCGTTTTCGTCGAGGCAAACGTCGGTCTCGGACATCGACGCCTTTCGATTGTCGATGTTTCGCACGGCGCGCAGCCGATGTTTAACGAAGACGCGTCCGTTTGCCTCGTCTACAACGGCGAGGTTTACAATCACGCCGATTATCGCGCCGAGCTGGAAGCCAAAAATCACGTTTATAAAACTCACTGCGATACGGAAACGATTCTGCATCTTTACGAGGAATACGGCGCGGAGTGCGTCGAAAAACTGCGCGGAATGTTCGCCTTCGCGATTTGGGACCGGCGCAAAAAAGAATTGTTTATCGCGCGCGACCGATTGGGCGTCAAGCCGCTTTATTACGTTCACGACGCGGAAGGAAATTTATTTTTCGCTTCGGAAATCAAAAGCCTGCTGGAAGCGAAAGCCGTCCGCGCGGAAATAAATTTCAATGTTTTGCCCGACCAGCTGGCAAATCACGGAACTTCCGGCGACGAGACTTTGTTCAAGGACGTCAAGCGCCTTGCGCCCGGTCATACACTGATTTGGAAAGACGGGAAAATCAATATCCGGAAATACTGGGACGTTTCCTTCGCGCCGAAACACGAAAACAAACCGGACGCGGAATTTGTCGAAGAATGGAGCGAGCTTTTTCGAAAATCGGTCGAGCTGCGGCTGATGGCGGACGTTCCGCTCGGAATGTTTTTGTCGGGCGGCATTGATTCATCCGCGATTTGCGCGATGATGGCGCGCGCTGTCGATGCGCCCGTTAAAACTTTTTCGGTCGGCTTCAGCGAGCGCGAAGCCAACGAGCTGGAATACGCGCGGCTGGTCGCCGGCGCTTTCCGGACCGACCATCACGAAATCACCGTCACGCCCGAACAATTTTTCGAAGTTTTGCCGCGTCTGGTCTGGCACGAAGACGAGCCGCTCGGATTTATCGCGTCCGTTCCGCTGTATTTCATCTCGAAACTGGCGCAGAAACACGTTAAAGTCGTCTTGACGGGCGAAGGCAGCGACGAGATTCTCGGCGGTTACGGGCGCTACCGGAAAACGCTCGCGCTTTTGAAATACGGCGCGAAATACGAATCGCTGACGCCGAATTTCCTGCGCGAGTTTGTCAAAAACAATCTCGAAAATCTGCCTTCGAGCGGAAAATTAAAACGCACGTTCCTGTCGCGTTCGGCTGATATGGAAAATTTGTATTTCGATAATTTCGCCATTTTTTCAAGGTCGATGCAGGAAAATCTTTTGAGCGATGAAACGAAAGAGAAAATTGCGGAGAAAAATCCATACGCGGATTTGCAAAATCATCTTTCGCAAACGGACGCGGAAGATTTGCTCGACAAACTGCTTTACGCCGACACGAAAACTTACCTGCACGAGCTTTTGATGAAGCAGGACCAGATGTCGATGGCGGCTTCGATTGAATCGCGCGTGCCGTTTCTCGACCACAAACTGGTGGAATATACGGCGAAACTGCCGCAAAAAATGAAGATTCGCGGGCGCGCGACGAAATGGATTCTGCGCGAGGCGATGCGGGGAATTTTGCCCGTCGAAATTTTAAATCGCCCGAAAATGGGTTTTCCCGTTCCGGTCGGAAACTGGTTTCGAAACGAGTTTCGCCACGTCGTCGAAGAATACGTTTCAAGCGCGCGCGCCTTATCGCGCGGAATTTTCAACGCCGATTTCGCGCGCGAAATCGTCGCGCGGCATAACGCGGGCGAAAACCACGACGAAAGACTCTGGTTTCTGGTTAATTTCGAAATGTGGCAAAGGCAGTTTATCGACGGCGAAACTATCGAAAATAAAGAAAGCGAATTGGCAAAAGAGTTCGTCACAATCTGATTTATGCTGACTGCGGAAGCCGAAAATATAAAGGAAAAAATTGAAAGCTCCGGCGCTTCTCTGCGCGGGCGCGACATTTTGTGTTTCAGCCACGACTGGACGGGCGACCCGCTTTCGAAAACTCACCTGATGCGCGTTTTGTCGCGCGACAATCGAATCTTGTGGATAAACGCCATCGCCAACCGGATGCCGACCGCTTCGTCAAAAGACGTTTCGCGGATTTTCAAAAAATTAAAGGCTTTTACCGAGCCGGTTCGCGAAGTCGAAAAAAATATTTTCGTGCTGAATCCGCTGGCGATTCCGGCTTATGGAAACCAAGCCGTCAGGAAATTTAACCAGAGTTTTCTGCTTTCGCAGGTGAAAGCCGCGATGCGGAAACTCAAATTTCAAAAGCCTTTAAATATGGTTTTTAATCCGGCGGCGGGCTTGCTGGCTGGCAGGCTCGGCGAAGAAAGCCTGATTTATTACTGCGTTGACGAATACACGGCTTTTACGGGCGCGGCGGCGGGCTTAAAGGAAATCGAGGAAGAGCTTTTCAGAAAATCGGATTTGGTCGTCGTCTCGGCGGAAAAGCTGCTCGAATCGAAGCGCAAATTTAACCCGAACACTTTTCTGATTCGGCACGGCACGGACTGGCGGCATTTTCGCAAATCGTTGGACGAAGAAACGCAAATTCCTGACGAAATTAAAGATTTGCCGAAGCCCGTTATCGGATTTCACGGACTTTTAGCCGATTGGGTCGATTTCGAATTGATAAAAAAAATCGCCGCGCATTTTAAAAACGGTTCCGTCGTTTTAATCGGCAAAATCGCCGTTGATGCCGAGCAGAAAATAAAAATTCTGGACGGGATTTCCAACGTTCATTTTCTCGGTCGCCAGCCTTACGCGGATTTGCCGGCTTTTTGCAAAGGCTTCGATGTCGCGCTGAATCCTTTTGTCGTCAACGATTTAACGCTCGCGGCAAATCCTTTGAAAGTGCGCGAATATCTGGCGGCGGGATTGGAGACAGTTTCGACCGACATTCCCGAAGTGCGAATTTTAAAGCATTGCCGCATCGGAAAAACGCACGAAGATTTTATCCGGCAGATTGAATCGGCGCTCGAAAATCCGGCGTCGCGCGCGCAAATCAGCGATTCGATTAGACGGGAAAGCTGGGAAGCGAAAATCGACGAGCTGCGCGAAGTCATCGAGAAGGTAAAAAGTGAAAAAGGCGAAAAGTGAAAAAGGTTCGAGCCGCCGCTTCAGGATTTTGAGCGTTATACTTTTGCTTTTTCTCGCCTGGATTTTTCTCGCGCCGTTTCTGGCTGAAAGTCTGATTGTCGAAAAACCTTTGAAGCGCGCCGACGCGATTTTGATTTTGGGCGGTTCGGCGACTTTTACCGAGCGGACGCAGAAAGCCGCCGAGCTTTACCGGCAGGGAATTTCCGAAAGGATTTTATTGACCGACGACGGCGGGCAGGCGGGCTGGTCGCAGGCGGAGCAGAGAAATCCGAAATTTGTCGAGCTGGCGCGAAAAAGCTTAATCGAACAAGGCGTTTCGCCGACCGCTATCGAAATTTTACCGTCGCCGGTGGCGGGAACGATTGACGAAGCGCGGGCGCTTGCCGAAAAAGCCGGAGCCGAAAATCTGAAATCCGTTTTGCTCGTCACGTCGGCATATCACACGCGCCGCGCGCTGTGGACTTTTAGAAAAGTTTCGATCGAAAATAACGTGGAAATCGGCATCGAATCGGCGCGCACGGGAATTCAGACGCCTGCGCCGTTTAGCTGGTGGCTTTCAGTCGCCGGTTGGAATCTGGTGGCGGGCGAATATGTGAAAAGCGCATATTATCGGGTTTATTATTAAAATAATAAGATGGGCGCGCCGCAAAATGGGCGTTTATTTTTATTTCTTCGGAGCCAAACGTATGAGCAGCAGCAGCAGCAGTAACGCCAAAATCTGGGCGCAGAAGCGGAAAGAACGCGAAAAAAATCTGCGCGGGCAGCAAAGCGGCAAAGCAGTTGAAAAACGGCTTCACAAACCGCTTTTCTTAATTATTGTCGTTTTCGTCTTAGCCTTGCCGCTCGCCGTTTTCGGCTTTTACGCTTATCAAAATTTCGTGCAGGAAGCGGCTCTGGAATTTGCGGGAAACACGATTGTCGTCCGCGCCGGCGGCGATTTGCAGGCGGCTCTGGACAAATCGAAACCGGGCGACACGATTCTGCTTCAGGCGGGCGCGGCGTTTAGAGGCAATTTCAATCTGCCCGCCAAAGCCGGGAACGAATTCGTCACGATTCGCACTTCCGTCGCCGACCCGCAGCTTCCGCCCGCCGAGACGCGCCTCGACCCGAAAAGATACGGCGCGGTTTTGCCGAAAATTTCCTCGCCGAACAACGAACCCGTGATAAACGCCGAACCCGCCGCGCATCATTACCGCTTTGTCGGCATCGAATTCGGCGGCACGAAAGACGGCATCGGCAACATCATCAAAATCGGCTCGACCGACGAAAAACGCCTCGAAGATTTGCCGCATCACATCGAATTCGACCGCGTTTATATTCACGGCACTTCCGCGCAGGGGCAAAGGCGCGGCATCGCCGCCAACGGGCGCTTTCTGAAAATCACGAACAGCCATATTTCCGACATCAAGCGCAAAGGCGAGGAATCGCAGGCGATTGCCGTCTGGGCGACGGACGGCAACATCGAAATCGTCAATAATTATTTGGAAGCGGCGGCGGAAAATATTCTTTTCGGCGGCGCGGGTTCCGCTTTGGGATTGATTCCGTCGGACTGCGTCGTGCGCCATAACTGGATGAATAAGCCTTTGAACTGGCGCGAAGAAGGCTGGGACGTCAAGAATTTGTTTGAAATCAAAAACGGTCGACGCATCCGCATCGAAAACAATCTGCTGACGAATAACTGGGGAAGCGCGCAGGACGGCACGGCAATCGTCATTAAATCGACCACCGACAGCGGCGCGGGCGCGACTGCCGCCGACATCGTTTTTATTAACAACATCGTGCGCGGTTCGGCAAACGCCCTGAGCGTGAACGGCTCGGAAGAAAAAGGCGGGCATCAACTGACCATTCGCAATAATATTTTCGACGACATCGACGGCGCAAAGTGGAACGGTCAGGGCTTTTTTATGAAATCCGCCGACTGGGACGGGCTTGTTATTGAAAACAATACGATTATCCAGAACGGAAACGCCGCCAACGCTTACGGCGTCGTGCGCGGATTCCTGTTTCGCAACAACGTTTTGTTTGAAGGCGAATACGGTTTTAAAGGCGACGGAACCGCGCCGGGCAGACAGACGATCGACAGATTTTTCCCCGGCGGCGACGTTTCGTTTAACGCGATTATCGGCGGCGACGGCGCGCTCTATCGCGGAAAAAATATGTATCCGTCGTCGCTTCGCCAGCTCGGTTTTGTGAATTTCGAAGCGCGGGATTTTACTTTGCGACCCGACAGCACCTTGCGCGGAAAAGGTTTTCAGGGAAAAAATATCGGCGCGGATTTGGACGCGCGGACGGTCGGCGGGAAATAAAAGGGTAAAGGCTGAAGGATAAAGGATAAAAGATAAAGAAAGAAAAACTTTCCTTATCTCCCGGAGCGAGACTCTGCCTTTAAAATTTGCTCTAAAGCTTAATCAATCCGAAGGCGCGGGCGTGGAGGTTTCGGGCTGCCGTCTGGCGTAAACCTTGTAACCTTCGTTCTCGTAAACGACTTCGTATTGCTCGTCCAAAAGGCGCGGAAGATACTCGTAAAATTCGGGATAGAATACTTTCGATTCAATCCACGAAAGATGCGTATCGTCGCCGTAGACGATATATTTGGGACGCTTGCCGCTCGTCAATCCGTATTTGCCGTCGCCGATAAATTTTTCCGAGAAATTTAAACCGAAAGCTAAACCCGCGCCGCCCATAATCGAATCGTGCTCGCCCGCGTTTTGCCGCAGGTAATCAATCGTCGGCTGATACAGGTTGGCGTAGGTGTTTTTCCTGATGCGCAGCGCCATTCCGCCCATCTGCAAGGCGACGAATAAAACGACCGAGGTCACGAGAAGCGGTTTCGGCAGGAATTTTTTCTGCCGGAGCGCGTCAAGCGTAATTGCCAGAAAAGCCACGTAAAACGGGACGATATGAACCAGATACGGCGTTTCTTTCTGCCCGTCGAGAATCGCCATAATGACGAAATAAATCGCCCACATCACCAGCAGCGCAAAATATTTCCGGCGCAGGCTGCTCGTGAAAATAACTCCCAGAAGTCCGGCGACGTAGCCAATCAGAATCAGGCTTTTCAGGCGCACGAACTCGCCGTGACCGGAAGACGTAAAGCCCAGACCGTAGGCGTGCGGGTAACGGTCGGTGAATTCGCGGAGAACAGCCTGCACGGGCGACGAAAAACCGCTCGTTCTGCCGCTCATCAGCGCGTTGTCGATAAACTGGTCGCGAAAGGCTTGCGGGTCTTGCAGAACCCAATAGCCGAAGCCCGCGCCGCCGATTAAATACGGGAGCGCGGCGACGGCGAGATGTTTCGCTGAAAGCCGCCGGAAGTCGAGATAAAGCGTCAGGAAAATCAAGGCAAAAAAGGCGAGAATGCCGTTCGGGTGCGTTAAGCCGTTAAGCACGACCAAAGTCTGACTCAAAGCGACGGCAAGCAAAAGATTACGCTCGCGAAAATGCAGATAAACCGCGGCGGCGGCAAAGCCCAGCGCGGCGCTCATCATATCCATTCGCGCCGACGAAGCGGTGTCCAGAATAGTGTAGTCGCAGGCGAGCAGAGCGAGACAGACAAACGCAATGTTTCGATTGCCGGAAAGCTTCAGCACGATAAAATACCAGGCGGTAAGCAACACCAAACCCCAGAAAATTGAAACCAGACGCATCGTGAAAATGCTCGCGCCGAACGCTTTGAACGAAGCCGAAACATTTACCAGGAAAAGCGGCATCACCCAGTAAGTGCGCTGGTCGATGCGCGTCAAAGGCGAGTTTTCCGTTTCCAGCACGGTCGTGCCGAAATGTCCTTTGTCGGCGAGATTCAGCGCGGGACTGGCAAACATTCCCTCGTCTATCTGCGGGCGATTCGTCAGCGAAGAAGCAGCCGCCAGCGAAAGAAAAACCGCCGCGACCAGAATGATTAAAAGAAGGCGTGCGCGTGAAATCATAGGAAGTAATTAAATCACGAATCGGCAGGAAATTTCACAAACTTTTCAGGCGCAAAGCCAAATAAAAAAGCCGCTCGAAAGCGGCTGGAAAGCTTAGTGGTCAATCTTTTGCATTAATTCTGCGAATCGCGCGTCTTCGCGCATCGGCGCGAGCATATCGTCGGTCTCAAACCACGGGCGGTTTTCGTTGCCGAGCTTGATGGCGCGTTCCAGCCATTTGAAAGCCTCGTCGATTTCGCCGAGCTGCGAATAAGCCGAAGCCATCCAGAAAGCCATATCGTGGTCGGCTTTCGCCAGCCCGCGCGCTTCTTCCGTCAGCTGCGCCCGCGCCTCGTCAAAGCGTTTTTGTTTAGCCAGAAACAGCGCATACAGCGAGCGGATGCCTTCCATCTGCGGATTGTCGTCGAGTACCTGCCCGAGCATTTCGACGCCTTCCGCGACGTTGCCGCCGTAAAACAGGGCGCAGGCGCGGAAAATCTTCACCAGCGGATGACTCGGCTCGGATTTCGCGCCCTCGTTCAGCTCCTTGATGGCTTTGTCATACTGCCTTTGATAGATGTAAATGCGCGCTTTATTGTAGCTGGCGACGACGCGGGCGGCGGGGTCGAGCCGCGTCAGTTTATCCCAGCTTTTCAGGGCGGCATCGTATTCGCCGTCGAGCCGGTGCATCGTGCCTTTGACGAAATAAAGCGGCGCGTCGTTGGGAAACTGCTCTTTCAAAAGATTGATTTCCGCCCGCGCCTTTTTCTTTTCGCCGCGCGAAAGATAAATCAGAACCATCAGCACGCGCGCTTCCGTCACGTTCGGGTCATACATAAACGCCTTGCTGAAAGCCGATTCGGCGTAAGTGTAATCTTCCGGGTCGCCGATTCCCTTGAAAACGCGATTGGCGTAACACGCGCCGAGCCCGCTGTAAGCCAGCGCAAAATGCGGGTCGAGTTCGATGGCGCGGCGGAAGTTGGCGATTGCCGCTTCGCAGTCTTCCATCGAAACGGTACGGAAAATAAAGCGTCCGAAATTGTCGCGCCCGCGCAAGAATTCTTCGTAGGCTCCGGCGTTTTCCGTCGGGCGGCGACCGAGACGGGCGAGCTCTTTCGGCGAAAGCTCAAGCTCCAAGCCTTCGAGAATGCGATGCCCGATCATATCCTGAAGCGCGAGAATATCGTCGCTTTCGGCGTCGATGCGGTCGCTCCAGAGAATGTCGCCCGTCAGCACGTCGAGCAGCTGCGCCGTCACGCGCATCTTGTTGCCGGAGCGCATAAAGCCCGCCGACAAAACGGCGTGAACGCGCAAATCGCGCCCGGCTTCGCGCGGGTCGACTTCCATTCCCTGATATTTGGCAATCACCGACGAAGGGCGCACAATCAGCGATTTTAGCTGCGCCAGCTCGGTAATAACGGCATCCGCCAGCGAAAATTCGTAAAACTGCGACGCCGGGTCGCCGCTCAGATTTTTGAACGGCAGAATGGCGACGCTTTTCTTTTCCGCGCCGGTCGCCGTCATCGAAGGCGTTTCGGTCGAATTAGCATTCGGCTGGTAGGAAACCGACGGCGTTCGCTGCGACGGCGATTCCACGCTTTTTCCGGTAATCCAGCCCCACGCCCGCTTCATCACGTTGTTGTTGCCGAGGTGACGCGGCGTGTATGTGTCGCCCTGAAACATCGGAACGCCGGAAATTTCCTGCATCACGTTGCGCAAATCGTCGCGCATATCGACGATTTTCTGATAACGGTCTTTCGGATTTTTTGCCAGCGCTTTATTGAGAATCAGCTGAAGCTGCGGCGGAGTCGGCTCGGGACGCATATCGGCGAGCGGTTTCGGCGTTCCGTAGAGAACTTCGTGACGCACGTCAATCACGGTTTTTCCCTGAAAAGCCCAGATTCCGGTCAGCATCTCGTAAAGCAGAACGCCGGTCGAGAAAATATCTGCGCGGTGGTCGGCGCGCTCGCCTTTCGCCTGTTCGGGCGCGGCGTAAGTCGCCGTGCCGTACGGAATTCCGACTTCGGTTATCTCGGTTTTATCGACGCCTTTGCCGAATTCGGTTTCGTCGTAAATCAGCTTCGCCAGTCCGAAATCCAGAATTTTCGCCTGCCCGGTTTCGGTCACCATCACATTGCCCGCCTTGATGTCGCGGTGAATGATGCCGCGCGAATGCGTGTAGGCGAGCGCGTCGCAAACCTGTATGCAGATGCCGAGCGCGCTTTTTATTTCGAGCGGGCGACCGGCGACCAGCTGGCGGACGTTTCTGCCCTCGATATACTGCATCGCGATATAATAAATGCCGTGTTGTTCGTTGAAATCGAAAATCGTGCAGACGTTCGGATGGTCGAGCTGCGAGCAAAGCTGGGCTTCGCGCTCAAAGCGTTTAAAATTAGCGGTTCTCGAAGTCAGTTCCGGCGGGAGAACTTTGATGACGACCGTGCGGTCGAGTTTCGTATCCTGCGCTTTATAGACGGTGCCCTGTCCGCCGGCGCCAAGTTTTTCCAGTATTTTGTATTGGTGAATGGTCGAGCCAATCATTTGGTTTTCATTTAGATTTACGATTTGCGATTTTGGTTGACCGTAAGCTTCTAAGTTTATGAAAAATTTCTAAAATGGCAAATCGAAAACTAAACTGTTATTAAGAAAGTGAATTGTAACACCGAAAGAAAAATGAAACCACAGACAGAAACCGGAAAACGCCGGAGAAATTTAAAATATCTCGCGGGCTTTCCTGTCTTGACCTGTGGTTTCTCGTCTCAAATTTTTTATTCGCCGGCAAACTGCCGGTCGGCTAGCGCGAAATCGTTCAGCCGCGCGGCGGATCGCCCCAGCCGGATTGAACGTATTCGCCATCCATTACGATGCACGGCACGACCAAATCGCCGCCCGAATATTCGAGCATTTCCTCGCGCCGCGCCGGGTCGGTCTGCGCGTCGTATTCGAGAAACTCGATGCCGTTTTCATTATAATAATCGCGGGCTTTCTGGCAATACGGGCAGTTCGGCTTTATATACATTACAAGCGCCATTTTATGAAAAATCCTCCTTGTTATGTAAACATCTTAGCAATTAAAGACGAATTGATAAACGCCGTCCGCCATAAATTTCAAGCCGAAAGCCGCCGCTCATTTGATAATGAACGGCGGCTTGCAAAAGAATTAAATCGAATTTTACGCCGAGAGCGACAGGTTTTCGTAAACCTTTAAATTGAAATTGCGCCGGCGGCGACCCGATTTGGTCGAATCGTTTCCGCCTTCGTAAATATTTTCCAGGTAATCGAACGCCGCGACCTTTAAGCCGACGTCTCTGCCGAGCCTTTCGCTGACATACCATTTGTGGTCTTCGATTCTTTCAAACAAGTGGCGCGCTTCTTCATTGGTGAGCCGACCGCCGGTAAATTTCTTCAGAAACATTTGCTCTGCGGTCAAATTCTGTTTTAAAGTTTTCTCAACAACGTAATCGAGCGTGTAAAAAATCATATAAAATAAACCTCCGTAAAACATACGTGAGAACACCTCCAAAAAAATGCTTTCTAAAAGCCGTCCGAAATCTCGCTGAGAGCATAGAAAGATTTCAAAACGACTTTTAGAAAGCCCATTAAGCAAGACACAAGTTTGATGCGTCCGAGAAGAAGTATAGTTGGGTTTTAACCATAAATGCCAACTCTAATTTTTCATTAAGGCTATGAATCAAATTAATGTCTGCGAGGTTTGACGAAAACAATGGAGCTTTGGCAACTCAGAACTTTCCGCGTCGTGGCGGAAACTTTGAATTTTACGCGCGCGTCCGAGCGGCTGCATCTGACGCAGTCCGCCATCAGTCATCAAATCAAGGCGCTCGAAGCCGAACTGCGCGTGCCGCTTTTTATCCGCGCCAAACGCGGCGTGATTTTGACGGACGCCGGAAAAGTCGCGCTGGAATACGCGACGCGGATTCTGGACGAAACCGAGGAAATGCGCGAAAAAGTCGGCGGGCGCGAACAGGCTCTGGTCGGCAGAGTGCGCGTCGCCGCGGCGACACAGGCGCTCGTCTATCTTTTCGCGCCGCTGTTTGAAGATTTTATGGAGGCGAATCCGAATATCGAGCTTATTTTTCGCACGACGACCAGCACCGAGCAAACAGTCGAAGATATTTTAAACGGTGTCGCCGACGTCGGTTTCGCCTCGCTCGCGGTTTATTCGCCGACTTTGCAGGTCGTCGAATTGTTTGAAGACGAGCTGGTTCTGGTCGTCGGCAAAAAACATCGTCTGGCAGAAAAAGGCGAAGTGCAGATTAAGGAACTGGAAAAGGAACGCTGGATTTTGTTCGAGCGCGGCGCTTCGATCCGGCGCGCGACCGACGATTTTTTCAAAAAAGTAAAAGTCGAGCCGGAAACGGCGCTCGAATCGAACGACACTTATTTCGTCAAATGGATGATTCAACACGATTTAGGCGTGTCCCTGATGCCTTCCTGGACGGTGCGCGAAGAAATCGAAAACGAAAAACTCGCGCTGGTTCGAATCAAAAAACACGAATTGAAACGCTCGGTCGCGATGGTTTCGCTAAAAGGCGCAAAATCCGCGCCGATTCGCGCCTTCGTGGCATATATTCCGGAGCAAAAAGAAAAGCTTCAGACCTTAGCGACGGACGGAAATAAAAAGTAAAAAGTAAAAAGGCAAAAGTAAAAAGTGAAAGCCGAAATTCAACTTTTTTACTTTTTACTTTTTACTTTTTGTTGAAAAATCGCGTTAAGATTTATAACGAAAAATGAATATCGAAGATTTTCAGGACATTTTTGAGCCGTTCGACAAGCTGGTCGAAATCGAAATTTTGGATAAAACCGCCAGCGTGCCCGAAAACAACAATCTGCTGCGCTGTTTTCAATATCTCGCGCTGGAAGCGATTTCGATGGGCGAATTCTGCTGGAACGGCGACTGCGCCAATTGCCGGATTTGGATTGAATCGGAAAACGGCGAAAAGCCCGCGCTCGCCTGCCGCACAAAGGTCGAGGAAGGAATGAAAATCGTGCGGATGAGCAAAGAGATAAGTTTGGAGAGTTGACTGAAAGTTGACTGAGTTAGAAGTTCAAAAACTCAGTCAACTCGGTTAACTAATATTTCGGAACTGTCGGGTCGACCTCGTTTGACCAGGCGGTGATGCCGCCTTTTAAATTTTTCAGCTCGCCTTTAAAGCCCGAGCGCTGCATCGCGTCAATCGCCCGCGCGCTGCGCCCGCCGGCGTGACAATGCACGACGGTTTCTTTCGTTTCGTCGATTTCGCCGATTCGATTCATCAATTCGCCGAGCGGAATCAGTTTGGCGCCCTCGATTTTGGCAAAGGCGTATTCGTCCGTCTGGCGCACGTCTATCAGTTGAATGTCGTCGCCGGCGTCCATTCTTCGTTTCAGTTCGGTAGCGGTAATTTCCTGCATATTTTTTTCCTCGAAAGTGTTTTTAAGTTTCTACAATTCTATACCGTCCGTAATCTAACGAACAAACTGTGTCGGGTGTCCGAAGTATAATTTTGATTTTGGAAACGATTATCGAGGATTAAAAATCAGCATATTAAATGCCGCTTATCTTTGCGAATTTTGTGAGACTGCGGCATCGGGGCTTTTATCTTCTTTTATCTTTTTAAAGCCGAAAACATAAAACGAGAAAAGGAGGGAAGAAGATAATGGCAACGGGAACACAACCGCAAAATCAAAATACGGAACAAGATAGCGAAAATCAGTCTAATCAACAATCACCAGACCAGCAGACAGTTTTTGAAGGGAAGCGAGCCAGATACAAGCAGGAACCCGATTCAGCGGAATACGGGACGGAACTGAAATACAGGGGCGCGGCAAATGTCGGCACGGGAAAACTCGCCAAAGGTCTGGGTTATTTTAGTGTCGCGCTCGGATTATCCGAGTTGTTAATGCCGGCGCGGGTCGGCGAATTGATTGGCGTCAGCCAGCGTTACGGGAATTTTCTGCCGCTGCTCGGGCTGCGCGAAATCGCTCACGGAATCGGCATCTTGAGTCAACAGAAACCGACCGAAGCGGTCTGGACGCGCGTCGGCGGCGATGCGATTGATTTGGCTTATCCGGGCGCCGTTTTTATGGCGCCGGAGAATAATAAAAACGTCTGACCGGCGCCGCGCCGGCGGTTCTGGGCGTGACGGTTTTAGACGTTTTGTGCGCTCAGCAATTGAGTAGTCAGGATTGGGGCGCAGCGAAAAATCCGACGGCGCCGACGACGGTCGGACAAACTTCCGCGCGGCAATCTCCCGAGCAAATCAGAAATGCTTCGTAGAGCTTTTGGCGGAAAAATTTAATAAATGTTTTCGTTTAGCGGAGAGAAATTTTATAAGTATTAAATGATAATTTCGCTATTTTTACTGATTTTTCTCCTTTTGTTTTTTTAGTTCAAGGGGGTTAGATAATGAAAGCACTTTGTTGGTTTGGAAGGAATGATGTCCGTGTCGAAGAAGTTCCCGACCCGAAAATACTAAATGCCCGCGACGCAATTGTAAAAATTACTTCGACGGCAATCTGCGGCTCTGATTTGCATCTTTTGGACGGTTATATGCCGACCATGGAAAAAGGCGACATTCTCGGACACGAGCCGATGGGCGAAGTCGTCGAGGTCGGTTCGGCAGTTAATAATCTGAAAGTCGGCGACCGCGTCGTCGTGCCCTTCACCATTTCCTGCGGCGAATGTTTCTTCTGTCAGAAAGGTCTCTATTCCTGCTGTGACAATTCGAATCCGAATGCCGAAATCGCCCGTCAAATGATGGGACACTCGCCAACCGGAATCTTTGGTTATTCGCATCTGACCGGAGGATTTGCCGGCGGACAGGCGGAATATTTGCGCGTTCCTTTCGCTGATGTCGGACCTTTAAAAATTCCTGACGGCTTGTCCGACGAGAAAGTTTTGTTTCTTTCCGACGTCTTTCCGACCGGCTATATGGCGGCGGAAAACGCCGAGATTGAAGAAGGCGACACGGTCGCCGTCTGGGGCTGCGGTCCGGTCGGACAATTTGCGATGAAAAGCTGCTGGATGTTCGGCGCGGGTCGGGTGATAGCAATAGATAACGTGCCGGAACGTTTGCAGATGGCGAAAAACGAAAACAACGCCGAGACTATAAACTTCGACAAGGTTGATGTATACGAGCAGTTAATGGAAATGACCAGCGGTCGCGGTCCTGACCGTTGTATTGATGCCGTCGGCTGCGAAGCGCTCGCGGGCGGCAAAGTCGATGGAGTGCTGGATGCCGTCAAAACCGCCGCGATGATGGCGACCGACCGCGTTCACGTTTTGCGGCAAGCAATTATGAGCTGCCGCAAAGGCGGAACGATTTCAATGCCGGGCGTTTATGTCGGCGCGGGCGACAAAATTCCAATCGGCGCGTTTATGAACAAGGGTCTGACGTGGAAAACCGGGCAGACGCATATGCAGAAATATATGCCGATGCTGCTGGAAAAAATCCAGAACGACGAGATTGACCCGTCGTTTATCATCACGCACGAGATGCCTCTGGAAGACGCGGCGAAAGGCTACGAGATGTTCAAGTACAAACAGGACTCGTGTATCAAGGTCGTGCTGAAACCGGGAATGAACGGCAACGGCGGCGCGCAATAGATAAACCGGACAGTGTTTATCAATAATCGGTCGGATGAACGCGGGAACGACTAAATAGGAGTTAATTCCCGCGCTCGTTTTTGGTTTCGTCATCTAACTTCACGAATAATGTCAGCGGGATTTGGAAAGACGTCATGGGAGAACACAGCGCGCTTCAATGGTTAGAGCAGGCGCTCGGCGCGCTGCTGTTTCTGCTCATTCTGACAGACATATTTCTGATTGTGCTTTACGCGCGTATCGGCAGCGGCATCGTCAGCAACCGTCTGGCGCGACTGATTTGGCGGTTTTTCCGGCTCGTTTCAAAGCCTTTCGGTAGTTATCGCGGTCTCGTCCTATCTTTCTGCGGTCCGATTATTCTCATTTTTCTCGTCCTCTTCTGGGCATTGACGCTGACGTGCGGCGCGGCGCTGATTATTCATCCGAATCTCGGTTCGTCTGTGAAATCGAGCGGCGGCGAGACGCCGAGCGATTTTATCACGGCGCTGGAAGCGGGCGGCGGCAGTATGGCGATAGTCGGGGCGAGCGACTTTTCGCCGCAGACCGGCGGATTCCGTCTGCTCTACCTGTTTAACTCGCTTATCGGAATGTCGGTCGTTTCGCTGACGCTGACGTATCTGATGCAGGTTTACAACGCACTGCAAAGGCGAAATGCGCTCGGGTTACAGACTTATCTGCTGACCGCCGAAACCGGCGATGCCGCCGAACTGGTCGCCGGACTCGGAACCGACGGAAAATTCACCAACGGTTATTCGGATTTGGCAAACTGGGCGGGTGAAATGTCCAGAGTGAAAGAGTCGCATCATTTCTATCCGGTTTTGTTTTATTTCCGCTTTAAAGAATCCTTCTACTCGACATCGCAGATGACCCTCATCGCGTTTGACACGATGTCGATTATCAAAGGCGCTCTGGACGACGAGGAATATTCGTGGCTGAAGAATTCGGCGGCGGTGTCGCAGTTATGGCGCGGCGCGATGATGCTGGTGACGACGCTGACGGACACTTTTCTTCCCGAGGGAATGCCCGACGAGCCGCCGGAGCTTGACGCGGAAACGCTCGAACGCTGGCGCAAACGCTTCTTTGCCGCGGTGCAGAAACTTCGCCGGGCGAAC
This sequence comes from Pyrinomonadaceae bacterium, assembly GCA_036388475.1. Lineage (GTDB taxonomy): Bacteria > Acidobacteriota > Blastocatellia > Pyrinomonadales > Pyrinomonadaceae > JALZHR01. Next base: position 44,415 of record DASVRT010000100.1, read on the forward strand.
ATAAAAACAATCGCCGACGAAGAAGCCGGCGCAGAAATTTATATCTCGCTGCGCCGCGAGTGGGAAAAATATATCACCGTGCTCGCGCCGACGATGTCTTACCGGATGGATGAAATCGACCCCGCCGGAAACTATCCCGAATCTGATGAAACTCAATAATAAGTTGATAGTGACGTGAATCTTGTCCATCAGGATTCCGAAACATTCCCGAAACGAGAAACTTCTTATCACCCGTCACCTATCACTCATCATTCGCTTAAAGCCTGAAACCGTTTCGCTGCAAAAGCGCTTCGAAACTCGGCTTGTCAATCGCTTTGACAAAAGCGTCAACCGGCTCGACCAAGCCTTTCTGCACCAATCCGAACAGAGCGTCGTTGAGCATCACCATTCCGTGCTGTTTGCCGGTCTGCATCGCCGAAGGAATCTGGAAGGTTTTGCCCTCGCGAATCAGATTTGAAATCGCCGGCGTGACAATCAAAACTTCCAGCGCCGCGACGCGTCCGCCGCCTTTTTTCGGCAGCAGAGTCTGCGCGATAACGCCTTTGAGCGATTCCGACAGCATCACGCGAATCTGCTCCTGCCGGTCGGCGGGAAACTGGTCGATGATGCGGTCAATCGTCGAAGCGGCGGTCGTCGTATGCAGCGTTCCGAAAACGAGGTGTCCGGTTTCCGCCGTTTCAATCGCAATTCCGATGGTTTCCAAATCGCGCATCTCGCCGACGAGCAGAATGTCGGGGTCTTCGCGCAGCGCGGCACGCAGCGCATCTTTAAAACTGCCGGTGTGATTGTGAACTTCGCGCTGGTTGACCAGACATTTTTGATTTTCGTGCGTGAATTCAATCGGGTCTTCGATGGTGATAATGTGGTCTTCGCGACGTTTGTTGATGCTGTCAATCATCGCGCAGAGCGTCGTCGATTTTCCGCTTCCGGTCGGTCCGGTGACCACCACTAAGCCTTTCGATAATTCGCACAGATGCATAATGGCGGGCGAAAGTCCCAATTGTTCGGCGGTCAGAATCTTCGTCGGAATGATGCGGAAAACGCCGCCCATTCCTTTCCTGTCCATAAAAATATTGGCGCGGAAACGTGCCAAGCCCGCAACCTCGTAGGCAAAGTCGGTGTCGTTGCGGCGCGCAAATTCTTCCTGATTTTTCGCGGGCATAATCGAGTTCAAAAGCTCGCGCATCATTGCGGGCGTGATGGCTGCTTCGCCGGGTTGCAGAACCTGCATTCTGCCGTCCTTGCGCACCATCGGCGGCATACTGACCGACAGATGCAAGTCCGACGCGCCGAGCTCCGCCATTTTTTGGAACATCATATCCATCCGCGCTTTTGTCTGCGGATTGGCGGAAGCGGCGACAAAACTAGCGGGCGCTGCTTCCGGCGCCGAGTAAAATTGCTGCACCGGCGGCGCGACAAATTGCTCAGCCTGCGGCGGCGCGAATTGAGATTCTTCGAAGGCTTGTTCGGCTTGAAAAGTCGGCTGTGAAAACGACGTCTGCTGCTGGGTGAAATTATTTTGCGGCGGTTCGTAAGATTCGGTTTGCGGGTAAAAATCGTCGCGGCGCCCGGGCGGCTCGTAATCTGAAGTGTCGGAAAAAGTCGTGATAAATTCCGGGTCGTTTACCGAGACGATTTCTATTTGCGGCGGCGCGGCGTCATTTTCAAATGAGGCAGCAGGTTCTTTGTCGATGACAAACTCCGGCGCGAAAGACGAGTCGGGCACAAAAGCGGAAATTTGTTCGCGTTCCGCTGAAGAGCTTTTAAACAAAAAAGGCTCGGCTTTCGTCGCGGGCGAAATCGCTTCCTGATTAAAAGCGGAAAAATTCGATTCGGTCGGATAAGAAATCGTTTCCTTTACCGTTTGATTAAATATCGGCGAAGACGCTTTGGCTTCGAGTTCGGGCGGCGGCGCAGCGGCGGTCGCAGAAAGAACCGGGCGAATTGTGACGTTAAAGCCCGACGGCGATTTTTTGACCAGAAAACTGAAATTGCCGAGGTTGTGCGCGTGCGTAAATTCGACTTCCGGTCGGCTCGGCAACTCCTGCCGCACGTTGACCGGAATCAGCGGAAAAATCATCGTGCTGATTTGAGTTCCTAAAAGCGGCGTGTTGGCGATGTCCGTCGCGCCGTTTGACGCGACCACAAAAGGTTGTTTATTCGGTTCGAGATGCAATTCGTAACCACACGTAGAAAGAAGCGTTTGCAGATATTCGTTCAATTTTTCCATATTGAAATTCGGGTTTGTCGGTTCCGGGAAATCAGGTGTGCTGAGAGACGAGTCAGAAAAGACTCGAAAGTCAGACTAACATATTAAAACAATGTTTGTCACTAATTTTGTGATTAGACGAAATAACTTTTTGCGTTTGACACTGTCGGCGCATTATTTTATATTCGATTCTTATTGAAAACGATTTTCAATTTCACATTCATAAAATTTAATTTTGTTTTTGAATGAACGCAGCTAATTGCTTTACTACGCCGAAGATTTTAATTGTTTTTCAACAAGCGAGAGCCGGATATGAGTTTTGCCGGAAAGCGATTTCGGATGATTTCCGGTTTGTAAAAGGAGTTCCGATTGATATGACGGTATCAAAAAGACATCGGCATTTATTTAACTTCGGGTTGTTTTTTATTTTTGCGGCGATGCTGCTCGTTCCGGCGGTTTCGGCGCAGAATTCGACCGGCTTTTTGCAGGGCGTCGTGACCGATGAAAACCGGGCGATTATTCCCGAAGCCAGAATCGTTCTGCGCGACGAAAAAGGCGGCAGGCGTGAAATCATTTCCGGCATCGACGGTAGTTTTTCGTTCAAGGATTTAGCTTTCGGAAAATATGTTTTGACGGTCGAGAAAGACGGTTTCGCCGCCGTCGAACGGGAAATCGTCTTGTCGGCGCCGCAGCAGAATTCGGATTTGACGCTCGCGCCGTCGGCGGTCAGCGAGTCGGTGACAATCGTCATGGACAGCGCGGAAATGGCGGTCGAATCGACTCTGAAATTGCCGGTTTCAATTCGCGAAACGCCGCGCAGCATCAGCGTCATCGGCGCGCAGCGCATCCGCGAGCAAAATTTCAGGCAGGTTTCCGACCTCATCACATACGTTCCGGGAACGACGCCGAACAGTTATCGCAACGGCAGTTATCATTTTTATTCGCGCGGCTACCGGATGTCGCCGGACGACACGCGGCTCGACGGTTTTTCGGGCATCAACGTCGGCAGCGGCGGTTTCGGCGCCGGGTTGTTCGGCATCGAGGAAGCCGTCGTTTTGCGCGGTCCGGCGAGCCTCGTTTACGGGCAGACGAGCGCGCCCGGCGGATTTATCAATTTGATTTCCAAAAAGCCGCAGGCGCAGCCGTTTACGCGCGTCGATTTGCGCGGCGGCGGTTACAGCGGCAACGGCGTTTCGCTCGGCGAGCGCCCGTCTTTCGGCATCGACCTCGACACGACCGGAGCGTTTACCAAAAGCGAGCGAGTTTTGTATCGAGCCTTATTCACGCTCGAAAATATGAATTATTTTACGGCGAACACGCTGGACCGTAACCGCTACGCGAACGCTTCCGTTGCCTTTAAATTAGACGCAGAAGGTCGCTACGTTTTAACGCCGAGCCTGCAATACACGCGCCACAATCGCCCTTACGGCGGCGGCATCGTCGTTTCGCCGACGACTTCTCTCGGAACCGACGACGGCATCAATTCGCCGATAAACGAAAACGATTTATCGCCAACGGACGTCAATTTATTCGGCGGCAGGCGCATCGAAAAAACGGGTTGGGCGGGAATTGATTTTCGCGGCGTCGTCAGCGAAAAAATTCGCGTCAACGCGGCTTATCGCTTCGTTTCGTTCGACACGGACATTAATTCCTTTACGCCGCAAGTTTCGACGACGGCGCAAATCAACCAGCTTATCAATCAAAACACCGTCTCGCGGATTCAAGCGAAAAGCCTGACCGAGCGGCGGTATAACAATTTTAACGCCGACGCGAGCTACGAATGGCTGAACACGGGCTGGTGGAAAAACACGACGCAGATAGGTTTTTACGAAAGAGTGCTGGACTTGCGCGCGACGGCGGCGCAGGGCGCGATTCCAGCCGCGCAGTCGCCGGTAAACATTTACACCGGACAAACTTTTTCGCCGCTCGTCGATAATTTTCCGCCCATCGCTTTCGGCGCGTGGGGCAGAGACGTTGTCTGGAACGGTTTTGTGCAGAATCGAACGTCGCTGGATAACGGGCGCTGGAATTTTACGCTCGGCTTTAATTACGGGCAGAACAAGCCGGCGGCGGGCGCGGTGCGCAAAAGCGATTTGATGCCGAACGCTTCGATTGTTTTCAACGCGGCGCCGGAATTTACCGTTTACGCCAGCTACTCGACGAGCTTTAATCCGGTGGACCCGGATTTGGAAGACGCGCAGGGAAATCGCGGAACTTTTGCGCCGACGCTCGGCGTAAACTACGAAATCGGCGCGAAATACGATTTGTTCAATCGCCGCGTTTCGATGACGCTCGCCTTATTTCAAAATCGGATTGACAACGCGCTGGTGCAGTCGGACGTTAATGTTTTGAATCCGCGCGGCAATCGTTATTACACGCCGGCGGGAACCAGGCGCGCGCGCGGAGCCGAAATGACCGGCGAATTTCAGGTGCGGCAGGATTGGCGAATTTCGGCGGGCGTCAGCTATCTGGACGCGATTTACAAAGGATTTCCGGCGACCGCCGCCGTTTCGTCGTCGCCGATTCCGAATTCGCGCGCCGAAAAATCGCCGCGCTGGGCTTACAACATTTATTCGCGCTACGACCGCTCGGAAGGCTTTTTGAAAGGTTTCGGCGCAGGTCTGGGTTTGTTCCGGCAAGGCAAACGGCTGGGAAGCAACGGCGCGCAGACTTTCGCCGCGCCCGACCCGCTGGTTTTGCCGTCCTACACGCGCGTCGATTCGGCTTTGTTTTACCGCCTGAACAGACACGTTAATTTCGCTTTCAATGTCGAAAATATGTTTAACGAGCTGATTTACGTCAACGCTTCGGTCGGTTCGAGCATCGAAATTGCCGCGCCGCGCACGATGACTTTCCGCACGACTTTTAATTTTTAGGAAGAAAACGGCGGACCGCTAAAGGTTGAAAATTTGATTTGCGTTCGGGCGCTTTTATTTGTTCTCATTTATATATGAAATCTTTTCGTAAAGTTTTATTCTGGCTTCATTTAACGGCGGGCGTCACGACCGGGATAATTATTTTTATAATGTGCGTGACGGGCGTGATTTTGACGTTTGAAGCGCAAATCAAGGATTACGCCGAAAGCGACGTGCGTTATGTCGCCGCGCCGGAAACGGGCGCGGCGAAGCTGACGCCGACCGAATTATTTACAAAATTGAGCGAAGCCAAGCCGGACGCGAAACCGACCGGCTTGACGCTCAAAGCCGACCAAAGCGCTTCCGCCGCTTTCGCTCTGGGGCGCGAAGGCACGCTCTATATGAACCCGTATTCGGGCGAAATTCTCGGCGGCGACGCGAAAGGCGTCAACAATTTTTTTCGTTTCGTCACCGACTGGCATCGCTGGCTCGGCGCCGGCGGCGAAAATCGCGCCGCCGGCAGGGCGGTCACGGGCTTTTCCAACGCGGCTTTTCTCGTGCTGGCAATTACCGGGATTTACATCTGGTTTCCGCGGCGGCTGGCGTGGCGGAATTTTAAAGCCGTAATGTTTTTCCGGCGCGGATTAAAAGGAAAAGCTCGCAATTTCAACTGGCACAACACCATCGGTTTCTGGTCGTCGCTCGTCCTGATAATTCTGACCGTCACCGGAATGGTCATTTCGTATCAATGGGCGGGCAATCTGGTTTACACGCTGACCGGCAGCGAAGTGCCGCAACAGCAGCAGGCAGCGCCGCAGAATCAACCGAACAGGGAAACGAGCGTTGTCGTGCCCGCAAACCTCGATGAATTATGGAATCGCGCCGCGCAGCAAACCGAAGGCTGGGAATTTATCACCCTGCGCGTTCCGGCTTCCGCCGAAGCGCCCGTAGTTTTTACGATTCGCGAAGGCAAAGAGTTGAATCCTTTTGCCAGCTCGACGGCGACTTTTAACGCTCAAAACGGTGAAGTTGCCAAATGGGAGCCGTATTCGGGAAACAGCGCCGGACGCCGCGTGCGCTCGTGGATGCGGTTTGCGCATACGGGCGAATCGTTCGGCATCGTCGGGCAAATCATCGCCGGGCTGGCATCGCTCGGCGGCGCGTTTCTCGTCTGGACGGGACTTTCGCTGGCGCTGCGCCGCTTCCGCAACCGGCGCGCGAGAAAGGGAAATAATTCGGAGCAGCCTTCGAGCGTTTAGAAACAAAAATGTAGGAGCGACGGGTAAATGCCGCGCCCCTACAAATATCCTTTGACTCCGCAATCAAACCGGCAGCCGATTTTACTGGTCGTAGAGATATAACCCCAGACCGAATTTCGCCGCCGCACGCCGCAGAGCCATTGATTCCGCGTTAGAGCTGGAATCGCCGTAGGAAGTTGTTTCCTCTTCCTCCTGCCCGGTTGCCTCGCGATAAATAACGCCTTCCTGACAGGGAATCGAAAGCCGAATCGTTAAAATCAGCTTCCCGCTGATCGAGTTTATCGAGCGCACTTCATAACACCAGCCCGGCGCGTAATGGTCGAGGTATTTCACTGCGTCATACCAGGAAATATAGGTCAATTCCTTGCCGCCCTGCTTGCGCGTCCTGAGATGCCGCTTGGCGACGGGTTTGGATAAATCCTTGACGATGTCGCGGATTGAGCGCAGCTCGGTCGATTCGTTTTTTGAGTCCAGTTCTTCGACGTTTCTTTCTTCAGCCATAAATTTATTGTTCGATGCGCGCGGCTTGATACGCCACGATTCTCCAATCTTCTTCCTGTTTTAAATAAATTCTTGTAAAACGGTATTGCCCGCTCAAATCCAAATCTTCGTAACGACTTTTAATCGTCGTGCGTCCCGTCACGACCGCCGCCGCCGTCCGGTCGTAAACTCTGACTTCGATTTCGCCGGTAACGATTGATTCATTAACGAGTTTCTCGTCAAAATGTATCATCATATCTTTGCCGAACAAATCGCCGAACGGCGTGATGACAGACGCCTCGTCCGCCCAAAGCCCGTCCATAAAAGCCGAATCGCGGCGCAGGACGGCGGTGGCTAATTCATCGTCAAGCTTTCTGATTTCCTCTCCGGTTTCGCTCATCTTTTAAACGGTGACGGCTTCCCGGTATTCGCCCCAGACTTTTCTCAGACGGTGCGAAATCTCGCCGACCGTGACGCAGCTTTCCACGCAGTCCAGAATGCGCGGCAAAAGATTTTCCGTGCCGTTGGCGGCGGCTTCCAGTTTCGCCAAAGCGTCGGCGGCTTTGGCGGCGTCGCGGCGGGCGCGGACGGCTTGCAGGCGTTCGACTTGCTCGCGCTCGATTTTCGGGTTGACGCGCTGGATGGGAATCGTTTCGGTTTCTTCGATTTGAAACTTGTTGACGCCGACGACGACAGCGTTTTGTTTTTCGACGGCGCGTTGATATTCATAGGCGGCTTCCTGGATTTCGCGCTGGACGTATCCTTGTTCGATGGCGCGCAGCATTCCGCCCATCGCGTCGATTTTTTCGATGTATTCGACCGCCCTTTGTTCCAATTCATTGGTCAGTTCTTCAATCGCGAAAGAACCCGCCAGCGCGTCAACCGTGTCGGCGACGCCCGCTTCGTGAGCGATAACCTGCTGCGTTCGGAGAGCGATGCGCGCCGCGTTTTCGGTCGGCAGCGACAGCGCTTCGTCCATCGAATTGGTGTGCAGGCTTTGCGTTCCGCCGAGGACGGCGGCGAGCGCCTGAATCGTCGTCCGCACGATATTGACTTCCGGCTGCTGCGCGGTCAGCGTCGAGCCCGCCGTCTGCGTGTGAAAGCGGAGCATCAGCGACTTCGGATTCTGCGCCTTGAAACGCTCGCGCATAATTTTTGCCCAGAGGCGGCGCGCGGCGCGAAATTTGGCGATTTCTTCCAGCAGATTGTTGTGCGCGTTAAAAAAGAACGACAGGCGCGGCGCGAAATTATCGACTTCCAGCCCGACCGAAATCGCCGCATCGACATAGGCGATGCCGTCCGCCAGCGTAAAAGCGATTTCCTGCGCGGCGGTCGAACCGGCTTCGCGGATGTGATAACCGCTGATGGAAATCGTGTTCCAGTTCGGCACTTCGGCGGCGCAGAAAGCGAAAGTGTCGGTGATTAGTCTCAAAGAAGGCTTCGGCGGGTAAATATACGTTCCGCGCGCGATGTATTCTTTCAAAATATCGTTTTGAATCGTGCCGTTGACCTTGTCGAACGCGACGTTTTGTTTGCGCGCCACCGCCAGATAAAGACACAAGAGCGTCGAAGCCGTCGCGTTTATCGTCATCGAGGTCGAAACCTTATCGAGCGGAATGCCGCCGAACAAAGTCAGCATATCTTCGACCGAATCAATCGCCACGCCGACTTTCCCGACCTCGCCCGCCGCCAGCGTATCGTCGGAATCCAGCCCGATTTGCGTCGGCAAATCGAAAGCCACGCTCAAGCCGGTCGTGCCTTGCGACAAAAGATATTTATAACGCGCGTTCGATTCTTCGGCGGTCGCAAAACCCGCGTACTGCCGCATCGTCCAGAATTTTCCGCGATACATATTCCGCCGCACGCCGCGCGTGTAGGGAAACGCGCCCGGCTCGCCCAAATCCGTTTCGTAATCGAAATCCGAATTGTCCGGGTTAAAATCATTGGGCAGTTCGATACCCGAAGAAGTCTCAAATCTCTCGCGTCTTTCTGCTGTCATAACGGCAATAGATTAGCACAATCGAACGCCGAAAACATTTGGGCTGAAAAGTTAATATATTCAGTAACGGTATTAATCTTATTTTGAATTTCGCCGGTTTCTTGCTGCTTGGAATAGGCAGATTCTTATTGCTCTATTTAATCAGTAAAGCTTAAGAAGCGCATTGGATAATTCCTACATCTAATTTACTATAGAAATAGATAACGAACGTAAGCTTTATGCGTTGAAGTTTGCTGAACAAACAAACAATCACACATACAGAACCGACAATTGAATAATTACTATGCCAATATCAGCTTTCAGAGAAATTTTTGAGGTAAATGAAATCCAACCCATAAAAAAAAATCGGGTAAGTGAACCCAATTTGTATGATGTTGACTTAGCATTTAATGGACATGATTCACAATACTCACTTCACGCCTTGCATCCTTACGTAGCAGCAATTAATCCGCCACTTGTAAAAAAACTGATTCAAACTTATGTGCCAAAACACGAAAATATTTTAGACCCTTTCTGTGGTGGAGGCGGTGTCTTGCTTGAAGCAACCTTAAATAATCGTGACAATGCAGGTGGAGATGTAAATCCACTAAGTATAATTCTTAGCAAGGCAAAAACCACTTACATTGACCGACACAAACTTCAAAGTGCATATACTGAAATTATATGCATAACAGAAAATACAAATACGGAAGACAGAATCGAAATTCATCCGCAGTTAGGATTTTGGTTTAAAAATGATTCTTTGCCTTTTATCAATTCTCTTATCAAAGCAATCAATATCGTTACAGAACACGACAATAAACTCAATAATTTATTCAAAGCAATTTTTTCAGCGACGGTTCGAGACGTGATGTTGACATATAGAGGCGAAGTTCGACTGAGAAGATTGAGAGAAGAAGATTTTAATAAATTCAACCCCGATGTTTTACGTTCTTTTGAGAAGCGCTACAAAATTGCTTACGAAAGAATTACTACTTTGCCACAAGATTCAGTTTCTGATATTGCTGTTCGCGATATTAAGAAAATGGATTTCGAAAATGAATCATTTCATTCCGTTATTTGTTCACCACCTTATGCTGATGACAAAAACGGAGTTGGTTACTTTCAATTCTCAAAAAATATGCTGGAATGGCTGGGCTATTCCAAAGAAGAAATCACCAGGCATAAAAAATTATTTCTTGGCGCGAGTAAAGAAATAAATCAGTTGCCAAAATCAGAATCACTTGAAACTTCATTGGAAAATGTTCATCAAAGAAATACAACTCATTACAAAGAAGCTGTTTCGTTTTATCACGATTATAATTTAGGATTACAGGAGATAAAACGAGTAGTGAAAAAAAATATCATTATCGTAATCGGTAATCGTGTTTTATCGAGAACACAATTTGATAATGCTCAAATCACTGTCGATTTTTTCAAAAATATTGGAGTGAAACTAAAACACCACTACACCAGAGAGCTTCGCAAAAAACGAATTGCAAATATGGGCAGCGACGGCGGCGGAATCGCTAAAGAACACATTTTGGTTTTTGAAAAATAGATTAGATAATGCCTGTTACAGGCATCCTTTTACAAATCTCTGCTCTTATGGCAACCCAAAAATTTTGAATGTCATTTACAAATTCATCAGGTTGTAGTTCAGAAAAGGAAAGTGTTTTAATCCGGCTGCCTGAAAGAGTAATTTGTGGACTCGGCGGTGTTCTTAAATTATAAGAATAGCCACTTGTAAAATCTCCATCTCTCTCAAAATAATTTCTTTTCGGTTGATTCTCTTTTAAGCCTGATGCAAATGTCCTTCCACCTAACTCGCCATGATTTATTCCGTCACCGTGCGGAGGTGGAAATGATTTTGAATCTAAAGTTGCAGCAACGGAAATAAATCCGTGCTCCATAATAATTCTGCTGGCTGGCGCATCATCTTTTATTCTTTCCGCCAAACTCGTCTTTGCATGAACAACGCCAAATATTCTCCACTCATTAGCTTGCAAATCACAGTTTCCTTCAATAGCAATATCCATTTTTGATGGCTCAATTTTTCCGGTAAGTTTCATCTCCTTTAGTGCTTTTTCAGCCGAACTTTTACTCAACACCACCAAACGAATTCCATAAACAGCTAAATGAGGATTGTAAATTTTTGCAAATGCGACCTCAAATCCTTGACCACTCGCTCTTTTCCAACTCTGTTCATTGTTGCCTTCCTCAATGTATGTTCTGTAAATAATATGTTGCCAAATATCGCTTGGATTTGCAGTCGGACATAATTCAACTGCATAAACATATCCATCTGCAATTGCTTCATACATCTTTTTCTCGCTTAACTGATGAAGAAAATTTTCACGAATCAATTCATAACTTTCGTCAGGAACATTTTCAACATCTACAACAACATTCTTATCTCGTTTATAACTGAATACTTTTATTTTAACCATAATTGAATAAATATAAACTAAAAAGGATAACCGACATTCTTATCATCACACAGTTCTTTGATTTGGTTTACTTTTTCAAATAATACTTACTAATAAATAGCAAAATCATTTTTTACTTGCCAAAAGCGGCGACTTGTTGTAAATTTTTCGTGAATTTCGCTCATTCACAGACGGACGATGCTGATTCACACGTGACCGACACACATTCACAAGTGACCGACGAAGATTCACACGTGACCGATGAAGATTCACAACTGACCGACGAGGATTCACAGGTGACCGACACATATTCACAAGTGACCGACGGTCATTCACAGGTAACCGACGAAGATTCACAGGTGAACGGCGGACATTCACAACCGAACGACGAAGATTCACAACTAAAAACAATTAATTAAAAGGAGAATAAGCCCATGAAAGCAAGTCAGAGGCGCAAACTTGAGAAGTTTGAGCGCGAAGAAGTGTTTTTGCAGGACAATATTGCCGATTTTCCGGCGGCTTCGCCCGGCGGGAAGGCGTTTGCCGAGTTGTCGGCGGTGATTACGACGATACGGACGTTTGCCGCCGAGCAAAGCTCGGGCGAGAGCAGCGCGCGCCAGCACGTCGGCGTGAAGGACGACGAGGTTGACGCCTTGAGGCAGATGATTCGCAATATCAACCGCGCCGCCAACGCCTTCGAGGATGAAATTCCGGGCAGCGATTTGAAGTTTCGCCTGCCGCGCAACCGTTCGGAGCAGAATATTCTGGCGACGGCGCGCGCCTTTCTGGCGGACGCCGAACCGCTCAAAGCCAAGTTTGTCGAATACGGCTTGGCAATTGATTTTCTCGATAAATTACAGGCGCTGATTGAAGCGGTGGACGAAAGAGGCGCGGCGGCTGACAGCTCGGTCGAAAATCGAGCGGGCGCGACCGGCGGATTGGTCGAAGCCATCCGCCGGGGAATGAGCGTCTCGCGCCGTCTGGATGCGATTGTCCGCATCAAATACGAAAACAATGCCGCCAGGCGCGCCGCGTGGACGGTCGCCAGCCATCTCGAACAAGCGCCGGAGAAAAAGAAGACCGAGCCGGCGCCGCCGACTTAGAGAATTACGAATTACGGAATTACGAATTGTGAATTTATTAAATCGACTCAAACCTCTGAATTAATTCAACCTTTCGTAATTCGTAATTCGTATTTGCGCTTTGCATTTTGCATTTTGCGTTTGACTGACGTAGCATTTTCTTACCAACGGCGATGGAACTTGACGAAAATGCAAAACAGGCGGTGCGCGAGCTGGGTGACGCGATAAATTCGGCAATCGAAAAATCGGAGCGCGTCATCGACGCCATCGAGCGCCTGCGCGAAATCGGTTACGAGCCGAATTTATCGCTGAAGCTGGAAATCGGCTTGCTGGAAATCGCCCGTGACGGCGCCGAAGATTTCGCGCGCGACGTCTCGCTGAAATTAACCGACGAAGATTTGCGCACGCTGCGCAGTATGAAAATCAGATTGGAATAGTGGTAAACGGTAAGCGGTAAGTGGCAAGTTCGTCTCTTTCACTTACCGTTTGCCACTTACCGTTTGCCACTTACCGTTTACCACTCTCTTGAATTATTTTAATTACTTCTCCGAAATCGAAGAAACCTTTAACCGCCGTCGCGGAAAATACCTGTTTTTAAGCCCGCTCGACTGGGCTTTGATTGAATCGTGGCAGGAACGCGGCGTGCCGCTGCACATCATCCTGCGCGGCATCGAAAAAGTTTTCGACGGCGTGGACAATCAGCCGAAACGCCGCCGGAGCGTCAAATCGCTGATGTATTGCCGCGAGGAAATCGACGCGCAGTATGAGGAATGGCTCGAACGACAGGTCGGGAAAAGTCAGGCGAACGGAAGCGGCGAAGCGGCGGAAACCGAAAGCGAAAATTCGCTTTTTTCGGACGAAAACGTCAAAACGCATCTGAAAAATGCGGCGCAGAGCTTGGCGCAGGCGCAGGCGAAAGCGAAAGGCGAATTGCACGAAGTGCTGCGGCGCGCCTCAGAGCGGCTCGCCGAGCTTGAAAAAAGCTTTAACGACGCGGAAAGCCTGGAAGAAGCGCTCGGCGATTTGGAACAACTAATCGACGCCGCTTTGCTTCAAACGGCAGACGAAAAAACTCTCGCCGCGCTCAAAGCCGAAACCGATAAACAAATGGCGCAGTATCGCGGCAAAATGGAAAAAGAGGTTTACGACCGGACTTTCGATTTGATGCTGCTCAAAACCTTGCGCGAGACGGCGGAAATCCCGCGCCTGAGTTTGTTTTATTTATAAAAACGAAAAATATGAAAAAAATCCCGTTATTGATTTTCTTCGTCATCGCTTTATTTTCGCTGACCAATCACATTTTTGCGCAGAGCAAAAAGACGGTTCCGGCGAAAGTCCAGGCTCCGCCCGCCGATGCGAGCCGGAACAATTCTCAGGCGAATTTTTTAGGCGCTTTCGAGGGCGGCACTTATAAAAATAAGTTTTTCGGCGTGAAAATAACCGTTCCCGAAAGCTGGTTGATTCAGGAAAACGCCGCTAACCAAGCCATCAAACAAGCCGGCGCCGACGCCGTAAAAGGAAAAAACGAGCAGACCGAAAAGGCTCTGGACGCGGCTGTCCAGCGTTTGGTACTGCTTTTTACCGCTTCGAAAGACATCCTGGGAATGGACAACAACGCGGCTCTGATTTTTTGGGCGGAAAAAACGTCCGCGCTCGTCCAGGTCAGAAACGGCGAGGATTATATGCGGCTCACCGTTCAGTCGTTTAAGAAAGTGGAGATGCCGCCCGATTTCAAATACTCGGAAACGATTAACTCGGAAAAATTAGGAAACGAAATTTTCTATTCGGTCGATATTCAGCGCAACGGCTATAAACAAAGATTTTACGCCACCGCTCGAAAGGGCTACGCGCTGTTCTTTACTTTGATTTATATTTCGGATAAAGATTTGGAAACGATGAAGGAAGCTCTCCGAAATTCCGATTTCGCGTGGAAAGAATAAATTTGCGGCAAAAACCCGAAAAAGAAAATCAGGGCAAAACAATCGACGTCACCATTCAGAAAATCGTGTCCGGCGGTTACGGGCTGGCTTTTGCCGAAGGCTTGACGGTTTTTGTCGCGCTGGCGGCGGCGGGCGATAAGCTGCGCGTCCGCGTCCGCGAAAAAAAGGGAAAAGTCGCCTTTGCCGAGATTGTCGAAATTCTGGCGCCCGCGCCCGACCGGCAAACGCCGCCGTGCGTTTATTTCGGGCGCTGCGGCGGCTGCGATTTCCAGCAGATGAATTACGCGGCGCAGCTTGCCGCCAAAGTCGGAATCGTCCGCGATTGCCTGCAAAGAATCGGCAAAATCAAATACGAAAACGAAATTCCGATTATCGCCAGTTCCGACGATTTGAATTATCGCGTGCGCGCGCAATGGCACGTCGATTCGCGCCGGCAAAAACTCGGTTATTTTCGTCGTCACTCGCACGATGTTATCGACGTCGAAACCTGCCCGATTCTCGCGCCCGCGTTAAAGGAAAAGCTCGCCGCCATTCGCCGAAACATCGGCTGGAACGAATTCTGGGCGGAAAAGCCGGAGATTGAAGCGGCGACGAACGGCGCGGACGTTTCCGTCTATTCGAGCGAGCTCATCGAGCCGACCGACGAGATTGTTTTTGAGGCGCGCGGCGAAAAATATTATTTCGACGCGCGAAGCTTTTTTCAGGGCAATCGCTTTTTGATTGACGATTTGATACGCCTGGCGACCATTGATGCGGAAGGCGAAACGGCGCTCGATTTGTTTTGCGGCGTCGGTTTATTCACGCTGCCTCTGGCGCGAAAATTTAAAAAGGTTTTCGGCGTCGAAGCAAACGAAAAAGCGATTGAGTTTGCGCAAAAAAACGCCGAACGCGCGCGGCTCTCGAACATCGAATTTGCGGCGGAAAACGTCTCTGATTTTTTAGCGCAAAGCGAGCTTCCGAAAATAGATTTCGTTCTGCTCGACCCGCCGCGCGCGGGCGCGGAAAAGGAAACGATTTACGCTTTGCTCAAGCTCAAGCCGCGCCGGATTTCCTACGTTTCCTGCGACCCGGCAACCCTCGCCAGAGATTTAAACCTTTTAACCACAGATTACAAAATCGAATCAGTCACCGCCGTGGATTTATTTCCGCAAACGCATCACGTCGAAACAATTGTGCGGCTAAATTGTCAGGTGTTGTAAATTGTAAGAAATAATGCGAATATGCAAAAAATGGCGCGAATATGTAAAAATTAATGCGAATAGTTTATCAATTTATTTTTTCCTGTTCTTGTATTTTCTATGCCAGCCAACAATAGTGCCAGGTAAAAGATTAAAATGTTTTGCGACCTTAGTATAGTCCTGGACCTCTAAGTATCTTTTTATAACATTTTCTTTAAATTCTTTTGAATGAACTGTTTTACTATAGGAACTGGCGTGGATGTGCAAAAACTAGAGATTTTGCTCAGAGAATATTTAATTTGCCGGACGCCTGTAAAATTTAGGTTTAATCTTTCACAATTTCATAGCTTTTGCGCACCGTTTATTATTTGAAAAGATAAGACCGTTGCGTCTCAGAAAGGGTCATTTCTGAGAATGATTATAACTCATTCTATAAACGGGCGTTTTTGAGATTGTTAACGGCAGAGTTCACCGAGCCGCCGGAATGGACAACATACATAAGAAGGTCGCTGTAGGCGGCTTCGGTGCAATGATTTGTTCGGTGTCGCGTTGCATAAAGTCATTTCTGTTTTGGCTTTTTCGTTGCTGTTTTATCCTGAACAGGTGATTCTTTAACTTTGTAAGTCATAACCATAATCAGAAAATCAGCAATGTCTTCCGGCGCTTTTGTGTCTGCGTAAAAATTAGCTCGCTCTTTCGGAAAGGTCGCCACAATTTTTCCTTCCTTTGATAGTCCGAGCCATACTTCTCGACCATTGATTATTTGTCCCTTATACCAAAGACAAGAATCTTTCCTGCCGCACATTCTGCTTGCTGCTGATTCAGCATTATTTCCAATCAAATAACTGATTGTCATTCCGCCAGGTTTAGTGATTTCTCCGACGGCGGCATCAATTCCGCGTTTTGCAATGTGTGTGTAGTCGTTTATAAGTTCGATATTTCCTGGCGGCGGAGTAGGTCGAGGAAGAATTAAAGTCTTTGTTGCCTGCGCCGATACCGTAAGTGTTAAGACCAGAACAAAGAAGATGAATAAAAAGGTTTTCTTTGTCATAAGAGCTACCTCAACTTTAAGAGAAGACACCGAACTTTGATTTATGCCGAATTATAAAATATTGCAAATAACTGCGTTACTAAAACCGCGTCCGACAAATGCCGAATTTTTTGTAAAACCGATAGCTTTTTGAATTTGTCTCAAAAAGGGTCGTTTCCGAGACAAATAATACTCTGTTTTTATCGTCCCGAAAAAGGCGTTTTTGAAACTACTATTTTGCGCCTGATTAGCTTTAAAACGGTTGTCTGCAACAGAATCACTCTTGCTCGGGAGTTTTAGTTATACTATAGCAGTTTTCAGTTGCGTAAAGCTCTGAAATAAGATTAGCTTGGAAAGATGCAAGCCTATTCTTTAGATTTACGCGAGCGCGTTGTTTCAGCTTATGAAAACGGATTGGAAACGATTCCCGAAGTTGCCGAACG
>DASVRT010000101.1:0-29003 GCA_036388475.1 Pyrinomonadaceae bacterium
GCAAAGCTCAAACGGCAGCTTGCGCGCGCAAAACTGGGGAATCGGCGGAGATATTTCTGCGCCTTCCGCGATTGTTCCGTAAAAACCGCACCGACGCTGCATTGTGCGCCTTAATTTATAGTGATACATCAATCTCGTATCGCGAAGCGAGATTGATGTATCGACATACAACGAGCTTGCATCAGCATACGAAAGCTTTGTATGTCCATACAAGCTCGTCGTATGCCGATACAAAGGTTTTGTATGTTAATACAAGCTTGTCGTACTACGATACAAAGGCTTTGTATCGTGATACGTGAAGCCCGGTGCGGCTGACATCAAAGCGTATGACTAAGGCTTGCGCAGGTTATTATTTCTCCACTCCGCAAACAATCAGATTTACAATTCCGAAAGCTTTTCGTTTCACTTCCAGAATCTTCAAGCCCGCGTTTCCGGCAATCTCAGCCGTCCGGCGATTGAAATGGTCTTCGATTAAAGCGACGGTAAAAATATTTAGAAAATCAAACGCGAAGCCGAGCGGATTGTTCGGGCGCACGTGTTCGAGCAAAACGATTTTCCCGTTTGGCTTGACGATTCTTTGCAGTTCGGCGAAAGCGTTTTCGGGCTTCGGAATCGAGCAGAAAACGAGCGTGGCAAAAGCCGCATCAAAAGTGTTTGCGGCAAACGGCAGGCGTTCGGCGTCGGCTTGAACAAGCTCTATCGCGCCGGTTTTCGCGCCGGCGAATTCAAGCATTTTGAAGGAGATTTCGCTGGCGACGGCTTGCCGGCAAGCCGGGTAAAATTTGAAATTCAAGCCGGTTCCCGCGCCGATTTCGAGAAGGCGAGCATTTAAGGGCAGATGCGATAAAGTTTCCTTGCGCCATTCGGAGATGAATCGTTTTTCAAACGGCGCGAAGGCTTTATCGTAATTTTTGGCGAGTTTGTCGTAAATCATTATTTTAATTTTAACGCAAAGCCGCAAAGCACGCGGCGACGCAAAGAAAAATAAGGCGAAACTAAAAGGGAAAGTTTGAAAATGCTTTTCTTTCATTCTTTCCGGTCTTTGGCTGCTTGCACTCGGCGTTAAATTTTTAGCTCGAATTTTGGTATATTCAATAACTTATGGCGAAAAAGGGTTCGATTCTCGTCGTTGACGACGAGGAAATTATGCGCGATGTGCTGGAAACGATTCTGTCCGGCGCGGGTTACAAAGTCGATTTGGCGAAAACGGGCGAAGAAGCGCTCGAAGCTTACGGGCGCAAGCCTTACGATGTCGTTTTGATGGACGTTTCGATGCCGGGCATCGGCGGTTTAACGGCTCTGGAAGAAATGGTCAAAATCGACGACGAAGCCGTCGTGCTGATGATTACGGCTTACGCGACTTTTGATACGGCGATTTCGGCGTGGGAAAAAGGCGCGACCGGCATTATCCGCAAACCTTTTCAGAACGAGCAGATTCTGGCGATGATTGGGCGCGGCGTGAAAAAACGCCGTCACGAAGAAGAACGCCAGACGCTGCGGCACGCGATGACGCGTTCGGTCAGACGCGAAGGCTTTATCGGTCGTTCCGAGATAATGGAAAACGTTTTCCGGATGGTTGACCGGGTCGCGCCGGCGCGCTCGACCGTCTTGATTACGGGCGAATCGGGCACGGGCAAAGAACTGGTCGCCAAAGCGATTCACGAAGCCTCGCCGCGCAACAGCCAGCCGTTTGTCGTCGTCAACTGCTCGAATATTCCCTCGGAACTGCTCGAATCGGAGCTTTTCGGACACACGAAAGGCGCGTTTACCGGCGCGGTCGGCGCGAAAAAAGGTTTGTTTGACGTTGCCGACAGCGGCACGATTTTTCTCGACGAAATCGGCGATTTGCGTTTCGAAACGCAGGTTCGGCTGCTGCGCGTGATTCAGGAGCGCGAGTTTACGCCGCTCGGCGACACGCAGCCGCGCAAAGTAGACGTGCGCATTGTCGCCGCCACGAACGTCGATTTAAAAGAAGCGGTGCGCAACGGGACTTTCCGCGAAGATTTGTACTACCGCTTGTCGGTCGTGCCTATCGAATTGCCGCCGCTGCGCGACCGCCGCGAAGATATTCTGCCGCTCGTCCTGCATTTTATCCGCAAATACAACGAGGAAAACGGGCGTCAGATTTCCGAACAAATTCTGCCGGAAGTTTTATCGCTTTTAGAAAATTATTATTATCCGGGAAACGTCCGCGAGCTGGAAAACATTATCGAGCGCGCCGTCGTTATCGCGCCGACCGACGACATCACCGTCGAATGCCTGCGCCCGGAAGTGCGCAATCCGGAAATGGCGCGCGAAATGATGCGGGACAGCGAAGGCTTTTCGTCCGACATAGACATCTCGCGCGGCGTAAATTTTTATGACGAGGTGCGGAAATTCGAGATTGATTTAATCCGCCGCGCGCTCGAACAAACCGGCGGTCATCAATCGCGCGCGGCGCGTCTGCTCGGCTTAAACGCGACGACGCTGAACTCGAAAATTAAAACTTATAATATTCCGGCGCGGTCTTAGGTTAAGATTCGCCGGCGCGGGCGAAAGTATTTAATAACTCTATTATTAAGTGATATTAATCAAAATTAATTGATATTAATCCAAAAATTTGATTAACATCACTTGTTAAGTTACGCCGGGGAAAGTTTAACTGCATTATTTACTTTCCTTTAGCTCCTCCCGGTGAAATGGCATAATGATTGCTTTATTTCTGCTCAAATACATTTTCCAATTCATTTCGAAACGATCGCAATAATCTATCAAACTTAAGTAGAAGATTATAAATACCTAAAACTAAATATTGGAGAATGCAACCGACATGAAGAAAATTTTAAGTTCAAGTATTCTACTCGTTTTATTAGCTGTAACCAGCTTTGCGCAAATAACGACGAGTAGTTTGATTGGAACAGTTTCCGGTCCCGACGGCGTTTTACCAGGCGCTACGGTTTCGGTTAAAGACAATAAAACAGGTAAGGAAATAACCGTTACGACGGACACCGACGGCGGTTTTAAAGTTTCAAACCTTGAAATCGGCTACTACACCGTGACGATTACCGCTCAAGGCTTCAAGACCTTTACGGCGAAAGAAGTAAAGCTTGAGATTGGCAGAGATTACAACCTGACGCCTCAACTCCAGGTTGGAGAAATCAGCGAATCAGTCACCGTTACGGCGGGCACTGACATAGTTAATTCGACCGACGCCAAGATAAGCGGAAACGTCTCGAACAGACAGTTGACCGAGCTTCCGCTGCTGACGCGCAACCCGCTTAATTTCGTCACCCTGCAAGCGGGCGTGGCTTCCAATCCGTTTCAGCAAAGCACCATCAACGGCGTGCGCACTTCGGCAACGAATATTACGATTGAAGGCGTCAACGTTCAGGACAACTTTATTCGCGCCAATGCGACGGATTTTTCACCGGCGCGTCCCATCGTTGACGAAGTCGAAGAATTTTCTATTTCCAGCCAGGCAAACGTCGAAGACGGTTTCGGCTCGGGTCAGATTCAATTTCCGATTCGGCGCGGCGGCAATCAATTCGTCGGTTCGGTCTGGGAATATAATCGTAATTCCGAATTTGCCGCCAATTCTTTTTTCAACAACAGAGGAAAAGTTCCGCTCCCGTATCGAAACCGTAACGAGTTTGGCGGACGCTTGAGCGGACCGCTGCCGTTCTTTCATTTCGGTGAAGGCGGACCGGTTTGGGAAAGCGGAAAAGACAGATTGTTTTTCTTTGTTCTGTATCAGAAAACGCTCGACAGAATTCCCGTCAGCCGTTTGGCGACGACCTTGACCAACAATGCCCGCCAGGGATTATTCACCTACACGGCGGCGGCGAACGACCCGGCAAACGGAATCGTCGCCGGACAAACCGTGACCGTCAATTTATTTAATCCGGCTTTCGGCACGGGCATCACGGGCATCAACCCGTTAATTGCCAGCCGCATCCTGACAAATACTCCCGCCGGAAACTCGACCGAAGCCGGCGACCAGCGCGTCACGACCGGCTATCGCTTTAATCAGAACGGCAACCAGGAGCAGACAAATTACACGACGCGCATCGACTATAAAGCCAACGACACAAATTCCTTTAAGGGAATTTATCGCTACGTTTTCCAGACGCTGCAAAGCACCGCGGCGGACACGACCTTTAATATTGATCCTAATATTAACCAGCCTTCAAATAACCCGTTTCTTTCATTAGGATGGACATCGACCGTTTCCAGCAACTTTTCACACGAGCTAAACGGCGGACTTTACATCAGCGACCCGTCATTTCTGCGAAATGACGCTTTACCGACCAGTATCTTTACGCTTCCTTTAATCACTAACGTTGAAAATACTTTTCTAAGTCAGGGTCGGCGCACAAAAGCGTATAACATACAGGATAACGCCATCTACATCGCGGGCAACCATTCGGTTCGATTCGGCGGGCAGATACAATATAATAGAATCCGCTCGTTTAACGACGGCAACGGAGTCGGAAGCGATATTATCGTCCCGACTTATACCATCGGCGTCGGCACCAACACGCCGCAAATCAGCGCTACGCAGTTTGCCAATACGGCATTGTTTCCCGGCACCGTTCCGACGGCGCAGCGGGCGGCGGCAAACTCGCTTCTGGCATTGCTCGGCGGCATCATCAGCGGCGGCAATCAAGCCTTTAACGTGACGTCGCAAAACTCGGGATTCGTTCCCGGCGCGACTAACGTACGCCGCTATCAGAACGAGCAGTATGCGCTTTATGCTTCCGACCAGTGGCGCGCGCGCTCGGATTTGACGATTAATTTCGGGCTTCGCTACGATTACTACACGCCGGTCAGATCGGTCGACGGATTGTTTTTCGAGCCGGTTATCGCTGACGGAGAAGACCCGGTTCAGGCAATTCTCAACCCGAACGGAAAGTATCAATTTGTCGGCGGCAACGCGGGCAAAGCCAATACCTTTTATAAAGGCGACAAAGACAATTTTTCTCCGAACATCGGTATCGCGTATTCTCCGCGCAGCACTTCGGGATTCGGTAAATACCTGCTCGGCGAAGGCAAAACGGTTATTCGCGGCGGTTATCGCATCAGCTATATCAACGACGAGCTTTTCAAGTCGGTAATCAATGCCGGCGTCGGCAATGCCGGACTGCTCCAGAACGTGGCGGCGCTGAATCCTTTGACCGGAACCACGGCGCTTAACGCGCGCGTCAACAATTTGCCGGTCATTCCAGCCCCGACCTTCAACGGTAATCGTACCTACCTGACGAATAACACGGCGGCTTTTAACTTCTTCGGAACCGTTTACGGCATCGACCCGGACATTAGCGCGCCGAAGGTTCACGAATTTAACTTCGGCGTGCAGCGCGACATCGGCTTCAACTCGGTGCTCGAAGTCCGCTACGTCGGAACTCGCGGCAGAGACTTGCTCAGAGCAGTCGATTTGAATCAGATTGACATTCGCAGCAACGGCTTTGTCGCCGATTTTAATCGCGCTCGCGCAAACTTTTTGCTGACGGGCAACGCGGGCTGCACCGTCGTCCAAAATCCCGGATGCCAGGCGCTGACGGTTTTCCCGAACCTGGGCAGCGGCGGTCTGTTGACCAACGCTACTATTACGGGTCAGCTGGTGGCGGGAACGCCCGCCGATTTAGCGCTTATTTATATCCAGAACGGTTTGACCGGCAACGTTAGATTTCTGCCGAACCCGAGCACCGGCGTGGCGGATTACCTTCATAACGGCGGCGTTTCGGATTACAACGGCTTGCAGGTCGAATTGCGCCGACGTTTCGCACACGGTTTGTTAGTTCAGGCGAATTATACGTTCTCAAAAAGTTTGACGAATTCGCAGGGCGCGCAGACCAATGCCACGGGCGACACGCAAAACAGGTTCGACCCGCTGCTCGATAACCAGAATCCCGATTTGGAATACTCGCGCGCATTGTCCGACCAGACGCACAAGTTTAATTTAAACGCTATCTACCTGCTGCCGTTCGGCAAAGGCGAGCGTTTCTTAAACCAGGGCGGAATAGTGGACAAAATCTTCGGCGGCTTCCAATTAAGCGGAATTTTGCAAATCGGTTCGGGCGCGCCGGTGACCTTCACCGACGTTCGCGGCACGCTCAACCGCGCCGGACGTTCGAATCGCCAGACGGCGGTTACCAACTTGACCAAGGAAGAATTGAAAAAACTGGTCGGTGTTTACAAAACGCCGAACGGAGTTTTCTTCCTGCCGCCCTCTGTCCTCGGACGCAATCCTGACGGAACGATTAATACTTCGATAGGCGGAACCGGACGCGGCGCGAACGGTTTCGGCTCGCCGGCTTTCCAGGGACAGGTGTTTTTCAACAATGCTCCGGGAACGACGAGCGGCTTGGAACGCAATATCGTTAACGGTCCGACCTTTTACAGTCTTGACCTGACGCTTGCCAAACAAATCACTTTCGGCGAACGCTACTCGTTCAGGATTGAGGGCAGCGCCTTTAATGCCTTAAATTTAACTAACTTTGCGGTTGGTCAATCTTTAGATATTAACAGCTCTACCTTCGGGCAGATTACGCAGGCTCTTTCTCCGCGAATCGTTCAGGTAGCGGCGAGATTCAGCTTCTAGTCCAAACTTTGGATTTGATTATGTAAGGCGTTGCTTCGCTTGAAGCAACGCCTTTTTTTGATGCGAAAAATTGTGTTAATATTGATACGTTTAAGTTATCTGAATAAGGATTCGTTTTTTGCAGGATTTCGCCTTCAAACTTACTCTCACACCTCTCGGCGCGGGCGATTTGATTGACCGCGCCGTCCGGCTTTACCGCAACAATTTCTGGACGTTTGTCTGGATTGCTTCGCCGCCGATTATTCTCGGCACTTTATTCACCATCGGCTGGACGATTCTGGGGCGCGAGCTATTTTCGTTCGGCGCGAACCGCAAGCCCGACGATTACATTCTCTCATGGCTTTTTACCAGTTTCGGAAATATGGTTATCTGGCTCATTGAAACGGTCGCGGTGTTTGCCGTGATGGGCGGCGCTTCGCGAAATTTTGTGCGTCACCTGCTTTTCGGCGAGCCGATTAGCGTGCGCGAGACTTACCGGAATACCTGGTCGCGGCTGTCAGCTTTGATTCTCGCTTCGACCCTGATTACCTTTCTGCTCGGCATTACGGCGTTTTTCATTTTTTATATCGGGATGATAGTCGCTTTTCTGGCGGTCATCGCAGCAGTTTATTTGTTCAGTTTTTCCGATTTTTTATCTTTTACCGTTTCCGTGCTGCTGGTTGCCGCCGCCGCTTTCGGCGCGGGCTGGGTTTTCTTTCTGGTCGCTTCGCGTTTTGCGTATGTTCCGCAGGTGATGCTGGTCGAGGGACAGGGAGTTTTTTCGGCAATCGGCAGAAGCGCGAATCTCGCCAGCGGAAACGTCAAGCGGCTCTACGCGTTGTTTATTTTTACGCTGCTGGCGACTTATTCGGCGCTGCTGCTTTTATACGTTCCGCTCGGCTGGTACGCCTACCTGAACGGCATCCAGTTTTTCAGTTACGATCCGGACGCGATTCCCGCCTGGTATACGATTGCCAATCAAGCTATTTCGCAGGCAAGTCTGATTTTGCTGATGCCGGTCTGGATGGTCGGGCTTTGTCTGCTGTACGTCGATGAGCGCGTCAGGCACGAAGGTTATGACATCGAGCTGCTGGCGGCGCGGCGGCTGGGCGCGATTCCGGCTTTATCGCCAAACTACACTAATCCTTTACAGCCCGCTCTGGCGACGACCAATCTGCAAAGCTCGCGGCAGGAGCCGAAGCCGCCTTTCACCACGCTCGGACTTAATTAAGCTATACTGAAAACAAACGGCACGGAGAAACGAAAAAAGAAAAGAATGAGAAACGGAAAACTCACCTGGCTGGCAAAAATTCTTGTTTTTACCTTTCTCTTTTCCGTTTCGGCTTTTGCCGCCAATTTATCGGAATATCGCACCAAAATTCAAAAGGTCAAAGATGAGCTGGAATTTTTGCTCAATCACGACGAATCGGAAACCGAAGCCGAAATTCGCGCCGAAGAGAGCGAAAGCTTAAAGGCGGTTCGCTCGACGCTGCCGCCGACGGAAACCGTCGAATTGCAGGGCGCGAGATTTGAAGCCGACCACGGCTGGCTTTTTGCCAGGCTCAAAACCTTTGACGAAGAAGCGGTTTTAGTGAAGCGACAGGCGATTTTAAGCGAAGTCGTCGAGCGGCTCGAAGCCGTCGAAGCCAAACTCGACGAGCTGGAAAAACAGGAAAGTTCCAATCGCGCGAAAGACGAAGACAAACAAAAGCTTGAGGAAATCCTGCGCCGCGCCGAGTATCAAAAACCGGAAGAAAAAGAGAAAACCGGGCTGGAAAAGGCGATAGATGATTTTATTGACTGGCTTTCCAGCCTTTTTCCGAAATCGACGCCGATACTGGAGGAAAACCAGTCAGCGGCGCAGCCGCTCTCCTTTATTTTATATCTGCTGATTTGGGGCGCGGTGCTGGGCATTATCGGTTTTCTGCTTTATCGCTTCGCGCCGTTTTTGCGCGAGAGATTTTTTAACCGAGAGAAAACGGTGAAAAAAGAGCGCGTCATTTTAGGCGAAACGCTCGCCGCAGACGAAACTTCGCACAATCTTTTCAGCGAAGCCGAGCGGCTGGCGCGCGAGGGAAATCTGCGGGCGGCGATTCGCAAAGGTTACATCGCGCTTTTGTGCGAATTGAGCGACCGGAAAATCATCGGACTGGCAAATCACAAAACCAATCGCGATTACCTGCGCGACGTGCGCAAGCGTCCCGAACTGTATCGGAATATGAACGTGCTGACCAATAATTTCGAGACCGTCTGGTATGGCTTCGGCAAGGCGGAGGATGAGGACTGGGAGAAATTTAGAGAGAAGTATAACGAGACGGTAAAGAGTAGAAATTAAGAATTAAAAATTAAAAATTGCGTCTTGCCTTAACTTTTAATTTTTAATTCTTAATTCTTAATTGAAGAAAGATGCGGCAAAAACTCTTCGTATTTTTAGGCTTGATTTTTCTGGCAATCCTGCTGGTCGGGCTGAATGCCGCCTCTTATGTCCAGAAAGAAAAAGTTCCCGACAGCGAAGCGAATCCGAATCGCTCGACTTATAACACGGGCGCGACGGGCACGCGCGCTTTTTTTGATTTGCTCAATGAAACCGGCAGGCGCTCGGTGCGCTGGCAGGAAGCGCCGCTCGCTCTTTTATCGTCGAGAAAAGACGCGCCGCAAACTTTTGTCGTCGTCGGTAATTTTCAAAACGACTTTACCGACGACGAGCGCGAACATCTTCTGCGCTGGGTCGCCGACGGCGGAAAGCTGGTCGTGATTGACCGCGAGCCGCACCGGAAATTGCTTTCGACAACGGCTAACTGGTCGGTTCAGATCGCTCAAATCGAGGGAATTCCCTTCGGCACAGACCCTTCGAGTCAACCGCAGATGACCGATAAGGTAACTGCCGGAAAGCCCGTTCAGCCGAGTATTTACACGCGAAATATCAACGCCGTTCAGCCTTCGCGCTTTGCGTCGTCGGTAAAATTGGAGTATTTCGGCGCGACGGGCGAGGACGGCTTGAAAACTGGTTCGGTGTCGCCCATCGCGCCGAAATACGGTGGCGGAACGGAAAAATCCGGCAATTTTAAAGTGACGACGCCGACGCCGGTGCCCGTTTTTCAAGATGAAGATGAAGAATATGACGAACCGCCGCCACCGCCGCCGAAACAAACGGGAGCCGGTCGCGGAAGCGGGCAAGGGAGCGGCGACGGCGGTATTGGCATAGCACCGCCGAAAGCATTGCCGACGCCGATGTCCGAAGTCGAAACCCCGGCGCAGAGCGCGCCCGTTGTTCATCTCGCCAATAAAGATAAAACTTTGCTGGTGGATTTTCCTTACGGTTCCGGTCAAATCGTTTTTCTGAGCGACCCGTATATGATTTCCAATGCCGGAATCAGCCAGGTTGACAATGCGCAGATGGCAATCAACGTGGTCGCTTCGCGCGGCGGCGTAATCGCGTTCGACGAATTTCATCACGGTTACGGCGCGAATGAAAACCGGATGCTGGCTTATTTTGCCGGAACGCCGGTCGCGGCGATTTTCGTGCAGATTCTTCTGCTTCTCGGGGTTGTTCTTTTCACGCAAAGCCGGCGTTTCGCGCGCGCTCTGCCCGCCGCCGAGCCGAACCGATTGTCAAAGCTCGAATACGTTTCGGCGATGGCTGAATTGCAGCAGCGGACGCGCGCCTACGATTTGGCGCTGGAAAATATCTATTCCGAGTTTCGACGCACGATGGCGCGCTTTGTCGGCGTGGACAATTTTCAAACTTCGCGGAAAGATTTGGCGCGCCTGATTGCCGAAAAAGCGAAACTCGATGTCGATGCGCTCGAAAATCTGATGTTCAAATGCGAAGATATTATTCACGGCGAGCCGACGAGCAAAAAAGAAATTTTGCAGTTGACGAGCCGCCTGCGCGAGATTGAAGAAAAACTCGGGTTGAAGCGGCAAAGAACAACGCGAAAAGGAATGTAGTTATCAATTAAGAATTAAAAATTGGAATCGGGCTGAATCTTTTAATTCGTAATTCTTAATTTTTAATTCTTAATTTTTAATTGATTTTATGTCAACGACCGCTGTAGTTTTGCTGATTCTCCTGTTCTTTATCACGAGCGCGGTCGGCGTCGTGACGGGCAGTAATTCTCTGGTCACCGTTCCGATAATGTTTCAGTTCGGCATCGACCCGCGCGTGGCGGTGGCGACCAATATGTTCGGGCTGACGTTTATGGCAATCGGCGCGACGATTCCGTTTCTCGGCAAAGGCGTGATTGACCGGCAGCGAATGCCGAAGCTGGTTGTTTTGACTTTAATCGGCTCGACCGTCGGCGCCGGGCTTGTCGGGTTGATTACGGGAAACACGCTGAGAATCATCGTTTCCGTTTCGATGATTGTCGTCACGATTTTTACGCTTTGGAAACGCGACGCGGGCGTGGCGAAAGCCGAAAAGATTTCGCCGAATACGATTCTTCTGGCTTACGCTTTGACGTTTCTGCTCGGCATTTACGGCGGCTTGTACAGCGGCGGTTACGTGACGATATTAACGGCTTGTTTCGTCGCTTTTTTCGGGATGACGTTTACCGAAGCGGTGGCGAACACAAAACTTATCAACGTTTTTTCGTCGGCGGCGGCGAGCGCGGTTTTCGCTTATCAGGGTTTGATTGATTATAAAATCGGCATTATCTTAGCCGTGACGATGTTTTGCGGAGCATACGCCGGCGCGCACGTCGTCACTAAACTGAACGACGTTTGGATTAAACGAATTTTCATCGCGACGGTTTTGATTTTAGCCGTCAAAACAATTTTCGATTTTGTCGTCGTAAATAAATAAACTTAAAAATGCAAGAAGAAACACAAATATTCGAGAACCCGGAATTTGAAACCCAACAGCCGCCGCAACAGAGAAAAGGGTTGACTTACACGCCATCGACCGTGGCGCACATCTTAAACGAGCTTCGGAAAATCGTCGTCGGGCAGGACGAGGTTATCGAGCAGATTCTGGTCGCCGTCCTGGCGGAAGGTCACGCGCTTTTGGAAGGCGTGCCGGGAACGGCGAAAACGCTGACCGTGAAAACGCTGGCGCGAATCGTCGGCGCGCAGTTTTCGCGCATTCAGTTTACGCCCGATTTGATGCCGTCCGACATTACGGGAACGAATGTTTTCAATGTTCGCACGTCGGAATTCAATCTGCGGCAAGGACCGATTTTCACCGACATTCTGCTGGCGGACGAAATCAACCGCACGCCGCCGAAAACACAGTCGGCGCTGCTCGAAGCGATGGAGGAGCGCCAGACGACGATTGACGGCGAGCGTCACCCGCTGTCGCCGCTGTTCACCGTGCTGGCGACGGAAAATCCGATTGAATACGAAGGAACTTATCCGCTGCCGGAAGCGCAGCTCGATAGATTTTTGCTGAAAATTCTGATCGATTACCCGTCGCAAAGCGCCGAGCAGGAAATCGTCGCGCGCTGGGACGCGGGCTTTAACTCGCGGCATCTGGAGCAGATCGAAATTCTGCCGCTCGGCGACGTGACGGCGATTCAGCATTGCCGGATGGAGGTCAAGCAAATGAAAACCGAGCCGGGCGTGCAGAAATACATCGTCGAAATCGTGCACCGGACGCGCAATCACCCGAATATTCTCTACGGCGCAAGCCCGCGCGCCTCGGTCGCGCTGCTGCTGTGCGCAAAGGCTCTGGCGGCGATTCGCGGGCGCGATTTTTCGACGCCGGACGACGTGCGCGACGTGGCGATGCCGGTTCTGCGCCACCGCCTCGCGCTGCGCGCCGAAGCTGAACTCGACGGCGCGACGACCGACGCCGTGATTTCCGACATTATCAAAACCGTCGAAGTTCCGCGTTAAACGGAAATTAACGTAACAAAACCTGGCGGAAATATTATGAAAAAAGAATGGATTGACAGTAGCTGGATTAACGCCGCGCCTTTAATTATTTTCCTTATATTCTTTGGATTCTTTAGTCTTACTAAACTGATTTTGAATATTTACGCCGTCGATGTTCCCTGTATAGAGGATTCCGGTCATATTGTAATTATTACAAAAAGATTTAGCGGACAGTTTGTTTTTGTGTTTTTTATCGGAATAAACGCTTTTCTTGGGGTTATCGGTTTAGTCATTTACTTTCTTCTTATTCATAAATACTGGAGTAATTTCGAATATACCTTACTCTGTTTATTTTTTTGTGTCTTTTTCGCATTTCTCTTATGGGCGGCATATATACCTGTTGTGGAGCCTGTTGTAGACAAAATTATCGGAAATGCAAACGCCGCTTTCATCTTAAGACACGTTAAAGTTTTAGACGCCATAAAATTTGGCGATTTCATAGGCAACCTGATATTGACCGCAGCGGTATTGACTATTTATGCGATTTTATCCGGCAAATATACAGTCAGCCAACCAATAGGGGAAAATTCAAAAGGCGATTTGGAGCATCAGTTAAAAAATCTATTAAATAGGGTTGAAGATTTACGCCTTGTTTTATATATTGCTATGCTTTTGCTGGTTGTCGTAATTTTAAGAGCGAGTGCTGTTTTAAATTGGGCTTTAAGGATGCTCCCGGAAAATATTAAAGAAATGAGTGAATTTTTTGCCACGTTCACTCTTACAATGGGCGTTACATTTACGATTCTATTAGCTTCTATGTATATTCCCGCCTATTATATTTTACGAAAAAGAGCAGAGGCTTTCGTAGGTAAGTCGGATTATACGAAGGATAAATTAGCGGCGGATTTTAAAATTGAATTTTTCGGTTTTTCAATCAAGGATTCTTTGCCGCCGATATTAGCCATTATTGCTCCGTTTTTGACGGGCGTAATAACTGATACAACAATTACGTAAATCAAATACGGATTCGTTGTATTTTCTCCGGCGGCGACATAAGGTTTTACACGGTCAAAATAAAATCACTTAATTCATTATCGCGTGTATTCAATCGTATTGCCGTGCATCCAGCCGCTGGTGCCGTGTTCGCAGACGACGTGAAACCACGGGCTGTTCGGGTTGTCGCGGGTGGTGATGGTCAGGCGGTCGTCAATCGGCAAAATGTCGAGTTCCGGCGACGTTCGGCTCGGCGACGAGCGAACGTAGGCGTTGAGCGTTATCACCCGACCGTTGAATTCGTCGTCGCCGACATCGGTTCTTTCCTGATGTTCGGGTTTTGCCGTCAACTGTTTGTCGGCGGGCGAATCGGTCGGTTTCGGTTCGATATTACCGACTGTCCGATTGGCATTTACGTTTGCGGTCGTTTTTGTGTTCGCCGCCGCGTTATTTTGGTAAAAGCTTCTGGACAGAAACAGCGTCGCCAAAACCAAACCGCCGCCGAGCAATAAGCCGGTTATCAGGAAAACAAGATATTTTCCGAAATTCGATTTCGTTCTCACCGGAATTTTTTCAACCGGCGGCGGATTCTGATACGGCAGGGTTTCGGTTTTCGGCTCATTAGCCGCGGCGGCGGATAAATCGACCACAATCGGTTCGTGCCTGATGACCGTTACTTCCTCGTCATCGACGCTTAACTCGGAAGGCAGCGGCAAACGCTCGGAAATCAAAAGCTGACCGTCGTTCAGACAGTACTGCGTCTCGTCCGGGTAAAGATTGTTGCATTGCGGACACCTTTTCATAAAGCAATTTAAAATTTACATCTTGCAGTCCAATCCGTCCAACATTATAATGCGAAAACGGAAAGGCAAAAGTATGATTAAAGCAATTCGTGGCAGCACAATCTGATAACTCGACCGGGAAGAACTCCGAAAGCTTGTCGCTCCATACCGGCGAAGGCGTGGTGATAGACATCGGGACGGGCGACGGTCGCTTTGTATCGGCGGCGGCGCGCGCCAATCCGCACAAGTTTTACATCGGGATAGACGCCAACGCGAAACCGCTGGAAAAAATCTCGATGAAGGCGACGCGCAAACCGTCGAAAGGCGGTCTCGCTAATGTTCTGTTCGTGCAGGCGGCGGTCGAAAATCTTCCCGAAGAATTAAACGCTTCGGCGGACGAGATTCACATCCATTTCCCGTGGGGCAGTCTTCTGCGCGCCGTCGTTTCGGGCGATGAAAAGGTTCTGGAAAGCCTGCGCCGCATCGGCGCGCCCGAATGCGTGGTTGAAATCATTATCGGGATTGACGACGAGCGCGACAAATCGGAAATCGAGCGGCTCGAATTGCCGAAGCTTTCTGCCGGTTATCTGACAGGCGTTTTGATTCCGAAATACGAAACGGCGGGTTTTAAACTGCTCGAAAGCGGCGTTTTAAATTCCTCCGAATGGTCAAAGCTCGAAACTTCGTGGGCGCGAAAGCTTCAGGGCGGCTCAAACCGCAAAGTTACTTATCTTATTCTGCAAATTAATCAATCAAACGCGTCAAAATAAAAGTTGTGAATAATAAGCTCGCTTTAAAGCAAAAAAAATTTTGCTTGATGCGGCATCTCGTGTTATAAAGACGCTGAATAAATTTACCTTTACCGCAAGCAAGCCGAGGGTCTGACGCCTATGACGGAAAAATGGTTCGAAAGCAGCTGGGCAAACGCCACGCCTTTAATTATTTTCATTATTTTTATGATGATATTTTTGGCGGGGCAGCAGGTTTTGAACGTCTGCAATGAATCCAATTCATCTTTCTGTTCGTCGATTGACATCAAAAAACATATTCTTTTCGCGCCGCAAAAGGTGTTTACGGAAACGGACGGCAAGCCGGGCTTAATAAAAGATAAGGATAAAGACGGAAATGAAACGGAAACTTACGCCGTCAGCCGCAGAATACTGGCGAATCGCTACAGCGGGCAGATTGTCTGGATATTTTTCGTCGGAATAAACATTTTAATCAGCATTATCGGCTTAACCATCTATCTGCTTTTAGCCGTCAAGACCAAAAAATATAAATATGTCGTGTGCGGTTTAATTATTACGCTGGCTTTCGGAATTATCGCGCTGATACATAATTCGCCGATAATTATGCCGATTATCGATTCGGCTATAAAAACCGGCGACGGCGGCATAGCTTACATCGAGTATGCCGTTAAGCTGCTTAATTTTTTAGCCGTCACGACGATGATGGCGACGGTTTTGACCATCTCCGCAATTTTATTTCGCCACTCTCTGCGCGATTCCGAAGCGGAAGAAAAATCGCAGGAAAGCGTGGAAAGAAAGCTGCGCGACCTTTCCGAACAAGTCGAAGATTTAAGGCTGGTTATATATTTTGCCACCGCGATGCTCATCGTCGGAGTTCTGCAAATATCTTCGCTGCTGAGCTGGACGGCGACTTTTTTTCCGGAAAACGAGCTGAACAGTTTTTTTTCGACCATTACTTTCGTCATCGGCAGCTCATACACGCTGCTTTTAGCCGCGATTTATCTGCCGGCTTATTATGTTCTTCAAAACCGAGCCACGATTTACGTCAACGCTTCGCTAAAAAGCACGGCGGCGGATTCGCTGCAAAATAAAGAAGATTTGCCGAAAGACTATAAACTGCAATTTTTCAGCTTTTCCTTTATAGATTCGCTGCCGCGCGTGCTGGTCATTCTCGCGCCCTTGCTGACCGGAACGATAAGCGAACAATTTATCAGAATTTTTAACAGCTTAGCTCAGAAATAATCAGGGTTTGGAATTCGAAGTTGAAAGCCGGCGCAGCCGATTTTCCGGATGCTTTTCTTTTCTCGAATTGTCGTTAAAATTAAAAAAGCGCCGTCGAAATTTCCGTATCGGCTTAAGCCATCTAATCTTGCGTGCATCGTAAACATTCCCGATAGCAACTAAAATCTTTACTGATTGTGTCAATCTACAAAAGTGTAATAACCTTCACAATCGCTTCTGCCGAAGCATTTTATTATTAAACTGCACGAAATTTACCGAATCATTAATCTTAAAAATGACAAAACATTCGCGCCGCAACTTTATCAAACAACTCGGAGCCTTCGCCGGATTAGCGCTCGGCGGGCGAAGCGCGCTGAGCGCGCCGCTTTTCGCCGATTCGGAAAACAATGAAGCGTTCGATTTTCTGGTCGTCGGCGATTCGCTCGTCTGGGGACAAGGCTTACGCGAAGAACATAAATTTTATCACTTGACCAAAGAATGGCTGCGCACGGAAGTTTTCAAAAACACGCGCGAGATAAACGTGAAAATCAAAGCGCATTCGGGCGCGAGCATCAATTTGCGCCGGTTCGAATCGGACGCACTGGAAAAAGCGGAAATCGGCGAGACCGAATTTTATCACCCGGAAGTCAACGTTTCGTTTCCGAGCATTAACGCGCAGATTGACGTTGCCGGAAACGAATACAAAAATCCCGAATCGGTCGATTTGATAATGCTCACGGGCGGCATCACGGACATCAGGCTTTCGGTGATTCTCAACCCTTTAAAAGACAACGACGAACTGAAACGCGAAATCGTCAAACACTGCCGCGAAAAGATGTTTGAAATGCTCAAAAAAGCCGCCACGAAATTTCCGAACGCGCTGATTGTCGTCGTCGGGTATTATCCGTTTCTGTCAAAATACACGCCCGCCGGCACAATGCTCAACAACCTGCTCGAAATCTACGAATTCCCGCGCCCGCTGAAATCCGCGATTAATAACCCGCTGAATCGCCGCCTGCTCAAATCCTATCGCCAAAAAATGATTGAACGCTCGCAGATTTGGGCGACGGATTCCACGCGCGAATTCAAAAAAGCCATCGAACGTTTAAATTCGGAAGCGGGCAAACAACGCGCCGTCTTCGTCGAATCGCCGATTAAAGAAGAAAACAGTATCGCCGCGAAAAAACCTCTGGTTTATGAAACCGGAAAAAAAGGTCGAGCGCAGGACGCGCTGGCTGAGGAAAGATTAAAAGTTTGCGGCGAAACGATAGAGGAATTGAAGAAATTAACCGATTTGAAATTCCGCGCCCGAACCTGCGAGCTGGCAACCATCGGACACCCGAACGTCGAAGGCTCAAAAGCCATCGCCGAAGCGATAAGAGAAAACCTGAAACCGTTTTTTCAAACTATTGCGGAATAAAATATAAATGTTGTTTTTAATCTTTCTTTGGAATAATTCCAAGCACTTCTTTTCTTCTGTCAGAAACCCACATTACAACTGACCAGCCAAAACCAATATAATAAGAACAAACAATAAATCTCGCCTGCCAAAATTTCTTTTCCGATAATGCTTCAGAATACTCAAAACGCATATCTGAAATTTCTTGAATAAGAGTTTCACGATGTTTTTTTGGAAGGAATCCTG
Source organism: Pyrinomonadaceae bacterium (assembly GCA_036388475.1). Classification (GTDB taxonomy): domain Bacteria; phylum Acidobacteriota; class Blastocatellia; order Pyrinomonadales; family Pyrinomonadaceae; genus JALZHR01. The sequence continues at coordinate 17,764 of DASVRT010000101.1, forward strand.
CGAGTTTGAGCAAAATTGATGCGGGCGGGCTTGATATTTTTTCTTTCGCTCTGTTTTTTGAATTAATTATCAAAAAGGGACACACTAGAAGAATTGCAGTTAAAGTTAGGAATGAAATAAATGTACTTCTGACAAAGTTATCAAACGCAGCGCCCTGTTCAGAATTCGTGTAGTGAATTTTGTTTTCTTGTTGGATTGTCGTATGGGTTGGTGCTCCATTGCTGACAATAACATCATAAGCATATATTTCAGTTTGAATAAAGACTAATATTATTAAGAGACTACAGCAAATATTGAAGCATTTTAGAAATCTCATAAATTATCCCTTTAATTTGAAGTTAATACCAAACCTTCAAACATCAATTCACTCGCTTGCAAAGCTCGTTGACCTATGCCTGTAATTACATAAAGTCGTCGCGGAATTCCCGAAACATCGGCAGGCTTTTCTTCCTGTCGTGAAACAACAAAACCTTTGTCTTCCATTCGTTGAAGCGTGGTGTAAATCGTTCCGCGTTTGATTCCGCCGTTGGAAAGTCTCAGAAGTTCCAAGCCATATATTTCGCGGAAGCCGTTTCCCGACATTATTTGTAAAATTAAAGCCTCTGTTTTTGATAAAAGCATATTTTTGTCCTTTAAAATTGCGGGTCTTACAAAATTTAAGACCGAGTTATACAAAAGATAAGACAGTTATTTTTGAAAGTCAAGCAATTTCTGAAAAGTTTTCAACATCCAAACAAATCGTTATACTGTCAGTTCGGAGTGATTATGAAAATCGCGGTAGCAATGAGCGGCGGCGTCGATTCCTCAAGCGCGGCGGCTCTGTTAAAAGAACAGGGGCACGAGCTGGTCGGCTTCACGATGCAGTTGTGGAATCAGCGCCGCCACATCAACGTCGACGAAAACGGCGACCCTTTGCCGTCGCGCTGCTGTTCGCTGGACGACGTTTACGACGCGCGGCGCGTGGCGGAAAGTCTGGGAATGCCGTTTTATGTTTTAAATCTCGAAAAAGATTTTGAAGAATCGGTCGTCGAGCCTTTCGTCCAAAGCTATCTTTCGGGCGAAACGCCGATTCCGTGCGTGGCGTGCAATTCGCGTCTGAAATTCGCGTCTTTGGATAAACTGGCACAATCTTTGGGCTGCGACAAAGTTGCGACCGGACATTACGCGCGCGTCGAACACGACGAAACGGCGAATCGTTATCGACTGTTTCGCGGGCGAAATCACTGGAAAGACCAAAGTTATTTTTTGTGGGAATTGACGCAGGACCAGCTTTCGCGCGCCTATTTTCCGCTCGGTGAAATGCTCAAATCCGAGGTGCGCGAGATTGCGCGCGAGGCGAATTTGTATGTCGCCGAAAAACAGGAATCGCAGGAAATCTGTTTTGTGCCGGACGGCAAATATTCCGAGTTTATCGACCGCTATCTGGAACACGAAAACCGCTCGGACGAATTGCCCGAAGCGGGCGAAATCGTCAATGCGAAAGGCGAAAAACTGGGCGAGCATTCGGGCATTCACCGCTACACCATCGGTCAACGCCGCGGGCTCGGCATCGCGCACGAAAAACCGCTTTATGTCGTGCAGATTGAGCGCCTGAAAAATCAAATTATCGTCGGTGAAAAAGACGAGCTCGAACAACTCGAATTTACGGCAAAAGGCGTCAATTGGGTCGCCTTTGCAGAACTGACGGAACCTGTCCGCGCCGAAGTCAAAGTGCGTTATCGTCACGAACCCGCGACGGCGACGATTTACGCTTTGCCTGATAACCGCGCGCGGATTGTTTTCGACGAGCCGCAGCGCGCTATTACGCCGGGACAGGCGACGATTTTCTACAACGGCGAGGAAGTTTTGGGCGGCGGCTGGATTGTAAAAATCTGATTTAATCGGTTAATTTATAAAAACGACAGATTTCAAAGCACAGAAAGGGAACAAACAATGGCGAAAGAAAAAAAGAGATTGAGCAAAAAGGCGAAAGAGGCTCTAAAAACCCTGGAAGAATCAAAGTTGTTGGCGACTTCTAAAACGATAACCGACTCAAAGGCTAATCAAACTTTTAAGCCGTCGGCGGACTCGACGGTTAAACCGAGCGCGCCGAACAAGCTGCGACCGGAAAAGAAACGTGGATAATAAAGCCGTCAGCAGCCTGCATTTAAAAATAGAAAATGAAATCGAAGCGGCAATTTTCCGCAAGGATGAAGATGTTATCAACACGGCTGGATTGTGAAATAAGATAAACGGAGATGAAAAAATCAAGTTTATATTTTCTGATAATCTGAACATTTTTCGGCGGCGCGAATGTTTTCGGACAAAATCAAAATATAATAACTCCGCCTGATTATACTGCCTTTCTCGGCAAGAAGCTCGATTTCAAGTATTATCCTCATCCGGCGATTCGGCAATTCATCTATTTTTACCAGGGTCGCGCACGACCGGCGATGGAAAAACGTCCGGCTCTTTCAGGACAGCATTCCGAAATTTTTGCCGAAAGAATAAAACGCTATTTTCAGGATAAAAAAGCCCGCAAGTCGCCGTCGATTCGCTAAAACGAAAATATTTTATGACCGCTCAGCCAGCCTTCCGACCGCTCACAGATTTTTTGTAAAGAATTCGGTAAAACTCGCGTATCTTATCAAAAGCCGCATTTATGAAAAGGAAATTCATATCAACCAAAGCGAGCGCTTTATAGTATTTCGCCTGCGGTCAGTTTCAAAAATAAAAAGGAGCCATACTGATGAAAAAATTTACGATTTTATTTGTTTTAGTTGGAATCGGCAGCCTGTTTTACGGCTACAATGCCTGGGCGGACGAAAAGGAAAAGGAATCGGCGCGAGTTCCGCTCGAAAATTATTTGAAGGGACACGCGACGGGAAATCCCGAATTTATGCGCAAAGCTTTTCACACGGAAGGCAAGCTGATTTTTATCCGCGAGGGCAAATACGCGACGCGCACTTTTGAAGAATACATCAATGGTATGAAAGACGGAAAACCCGCGGCGGACGAAGCGCAGCGCAAACGCTGGATTGAAAGCGTCGAAGTTTCGGGAAATGCCGGCGTCGGCAAGATTATTCTCGATTATCCGAGCGGAAAATTTGTCGATTATATGACGCTTTTGAAAATCGACGGCGAGTGGAAAATCGTCAACAAGAGTTTTCATTTCGAGCCGAAAGCGCAGCCAACAGCTAAATAATCTGAGTTGAAGATAAAATGGAACTAAAGAAACCGCCCACGAAAGACGCGAAAGAGACAAAAAAAGAAAAGAGAATAATTAATCTTGTCTTCGTTTTTATTTTCGCGTTCTTTCGCGCGCTTTCGCGGGCAAAATCTTTTAAAGTTTTATAGCCGGCAGCGTGATTAAAAAATGTCACTGTTCAATTTTAAAAATAAATTACCGTCATTTTGGACGATTCAACCGGCGGGCTGGATCGTCTATTTCGTGGCGATTTACATTACCTTTCTGACGGTCGCGCAGCCGGGAAATTTTCTGAATCTGTTTTATCTGAAAGGCTTTCGCGCGCTGACCGGATTTTTTCTGACTTCGGTTTTTATGCGCCCGATTTATCGTCGTTTCGGAAACCGGCTTTCAATCGGCTGGCTGGTTTTTCTGGTTTTGATTTGCGCTGGAATTTTCGGCTACGCCTGGACAGGCATCGAGTTTTGTTACGCGTATCTGACAAATCCGATTTTGAATTTAGACAATTATCTCGCCCGCAGCCCGCGCATCGCGCTCGATTACGCGATGACTCTGACGGCGTGGAGCGCTTTATATCTGGGCGTCAAAAACTGGCGGTCGTGGCAGACCGAGCGCGAAAACGCTCTGCAATCTTCGGCGCTGGCGCAAAAGGCGCAGCTGGAAATGCTGCGCTATCAACTGAATCCGCATTTTCTTTTTAACGCTTTAAATTCGATTCGCGCCTCCGTTGACGAAGACGCGACGCGCGCCAAACGGATGATTACGCAATTGTCCGAATTTCTGCGCTATTCGCTGCTGAATGAAACCGCCCGAAAAATTTCTCTGCGCGACGAGATGGAAGCCGTGCGAAACTATCTGGCGATTGAGAAAATTCGGTTTGAAGATAAATTAACAATCGAGTTTGATATCGAAACGCGCGCGGAAAGTTTCAAAGTTCCGTGCTTTCTGCTGAATCCTTTGGTTGAAAACGCGATAAAACACGGTTTGCAAACCAGCCCGAAACCGCTGAAAATTAAAATCTCGGCGCGCGGCGCGGCAAATAAATTGTTTCTGGAAATTTCGAACACGGGAAATCTGCAAAACAATCCGCGCCGAAAGGGAAACGGCATCGGTTTAAAAAACGTGCGCGAACGGCTCGAAAACCTGTCCGGCGAAAACGGAAAATTCGAACTGTTGCAGGAAAACGGTTTGGTAAAAGCGCGGATTGAGATTGCAAAGCAGAGAAAATTAACCGCCGATGAACGCGGATAAACGCAGATTCAAACAGGATGGAGAAAATTTACGGGATAAATTAAAAACAAACGCGGAGTTTCGTTTTTTTATCCTGTTTATCTTGTCTATCCTGTTAAATTATCCGCGTTCATCCGTGTAAGCGCGAAGCGGGATGGTTAATTTCTCTCTTTTAACTGTGCCCAAAATCAAATGAAATACAAAGCCATCATCATCGACGACGAGCGGCTGGCGCGGAAGGAAATGCGCGGGCTTTTGTCGGAATTTGATGAAATAAGCGTTGCCGGCGAAGCCGAAAATCTGACCGAGGCGATTTATTTAATTGAAAAGGAAAAGCCGAACGTCGTTTTTCTCGACATCCAGCTTTCCGGCGAAAACGGCTTTGATTTGCTCGAAAAAATCGAGCGGAATTTCAAGCTGGTTTTCGTCACGGCGTTTGACGCGTATGCGATTCGCGCTTTCGAAGTCAACGCGCTCGATTATCTTTTAAAGCCGGTTAACCCTGAGCGGCTGGCGAAAGCGATTGAGCGTTTGAGCGAAGAAAACGAGACAAAAAACGACTTTCGCCCGCTCGAATTTGACGACCGCATTTTTCTCGAACCCGGCGCGCGCTCGGTATTTTTGAAAGTCTCGGACATCTCGCACATCAACGCGGCGGGCGATTATTCACAAATTTGGACAATTGATAAAAAAAAGTTTTTAGTTGAAAAACCTTTGCGCGAATGGGAAGAGCGACTTCCCGACAAACATTTTCTGCGGATTCACCGCCAAACGATTGTCAATCTGGAAGAAATCGAGCACATCGAATCGTGGTTTAACCGGACGTTTCGGATTCGCCTGAAAAATTACCGCGAAAACTTCCCGGTCAGTCGCCGCTATTCGGTTAAACTTAAAAACAGATTCAACTAAAAATGCTGAAAGCCGAACTCCGCAAAATTTATCTCGCCCGCCAGAAATCGCTTTCGGCGGCAGAAAGACGCGCGGAAAGCCGGCAGATTACGGCAAATTTTTTTCGCAATTTTGATTTGCGCAAAATTCGATATCTGCATTGTTTTCTGCCGATCGAAAAATTCGGCGAGATTGAGACAAAGCCGATTTTCCGGCGCATATGGCGGGATTTTCCGCAGCTTGAAACTCTCGCGCCGCGCGTCGATTTTCACGCCGGCGAAATCGAAAATTTGAAGTTTGCGCCCGAAACCGAGCTCGTCCGAAACGCGTGGCAGATTCACGAACCGGCGCACGATGAATCGGTCGAAGCCGAAAAAATCGATCTGGTTCTGGTTCCGCTTTTATGCTTTGACGAAAAAGGCTTTCGCGTCGGCTACGGCAAAGGTTTTTACGACAGATTTCTGAGCCGCTGCCGGAAAGATTGTTTAAAAATCGGTCTGAGTTATTTTTCTCCGGTTGAGGCAATCGAAGACGCTCACAACGCCGACGTCAAACTAGATTTCTGTGTCGTTCCCGAAAAAGTTTGGCGTTTTTAAAATTTCCGAACCGAAATGCCGAACGCAAACCGGAGAGAACAGAGGATAAAACAATGAATTTATTATCTTTCTGCCAATCCTATCGTTACCGTTTAATTTTCTTTCCGAATCTCCGCATTTTGATTGCCGCCTTTCAAAATATCGCGGATTTCCGCCAGCAAAACTTCCTCGCCGGTCGGCGGAGAGGCGGGTTTTTCAAATATTTTAAAGAAATTCAGCGACCAGCGCGCAATTAAAAAGACGACAAACGCAAGAATCAAAAATTGAATAATATCCGTAATCAGTTGACCGTACATAATTAACGGCGCGCCGCTTTTGAGAGCTTCCTCCAGCGCCTTCGGGTCTTGCATATTATTATGTTCGCCGCTCAAATCGTAATACAGCTTTGAAAAGTCGAACCCCTTGGTTATCCAGCCGATGGGCGGCAGGATAATTTTTTCGACCAGAGTGTTGACGATTTTGCCGAAAGCCGCGCCCATAATTACGGCGATTGCCAAATCGAGAATATTTCCGCGCGCGATAAACGCTTTAAAGTCTTTCCACATATTTATTCGTATTCGGTCATTTATTTTGTTTCGTTAGATTGAAAAAGCATAAAATATTTATCTTATCGCCTGGCGCGCGTCAAGGATTTCGGCGGCAAGAAAAGCCGTTTTGTAAAAAAATCTTGCCTTTTCGATAAAAATCGCGTTACTATTAATTGCATTCCTTAAAGTAGTTTGAAAGTCTGAAAATAATTTTCGAGGCGCGGTTTTTGCAAAAGCCGTGTCTATGGTTATAAACCCAGCAGTACTTCGGAAGGCAAGAGCTTTCTCGAAAACGGAGGTGATTGATTGTGAAGGATTTGCTGTACGCAATTGTAGCACTGATTGCTGTCGGTATCGCTATCTGGCAGTTTATTGTTTTTATCGGGCAGCCGCCGCGAAGCGTCAGTTACACGCCGATAATCATTGCCGGTATTTGCGCATTGATTGCGCTGGTTTGCGGTGGTCTGTTTTTATCGGGCAGAGTTAACAAAACCGACGACATTCATATTACCGAATAATTTCGGCTAATTGGCGATGAGCGGTCAGACTGGAACTGCCGCTCATTATTTTCGCAAACCTGTTTTTAACAGGATAAAGCTTTACTGCGCTTAAAATCCGTCCGGCTGTTTTACTACTACACTACTTCGCCAAGCCTTCCTGCAAAATCTGCGAGAGTTGCCAGATTAATAAACTTCCCGGATTGTCCGTCGCATAATGCACGACCTGCATATCGTCAACCGTAATCGCCATCGCGATGCGCCCGCGCCGCGTGTAAACGATGCCGACATCGCTTCGCAAGCGGTCGAGCGTGCCGGATTTTGAAGCGACCGGAACCGTGTCCAGAGCGTTGCGCCCGATGCCGTCCTTGTATTGCTGGCGTTTTAAAACGTCGAGCATACTTTTTGACGCCTCGCTGTTTACCAATTGTCCGAATTCGAGCATTTCCAATATTCCGACCATATCTTTCGGCGACGACACGCCAAGCCCGAAATTTTTTATAATTGGGTCGGTCGCAATCCGGCTGTCTTTCTCCGTGCCGAAAATTCTGCGGATTGATTTGGTATCGGTAAAGCCCAGGCTTTCCATTCGCGCGTTGACCGCATCTGACGTCACTTTTTCCAGCACCAGATTGGTCGCTGTATTGTCGGAGACGACAATCATCAAATTAACCGCCGTCCGCAAATCAATTTTCGTGTTGTCGGAAAACTCGCCCAAAACGCCCGAACCGCCGACTTTTTTTTCTTTGGTCAGAATGATTTCGTCCGTCCAGCGGAGCTTGCCTTCGTTAATCTGAAAATAAGTTTCGACCATAATCGGCAGCTTTATCGTGCTCGCCGTGCGCACGCGCTCGCCGCCGCGCAGCGAGAATGTTTCTCGCGTGTCGAGATTTTTCGCGTAAATCCAGACTTTGCCTTTAAAATCGGCAATCGCCGCGTTGACGCGCGCGGCGAGCGACTGCGGCGCAGCCGACGGCAGAATCGCTTTCGGCTTTAGGGTCGGCGCCGGTTTCTGAGCGCAAACGAAAACTGAAAACAGCAGAATTAAAACCAGATAAAACGAAATTTGTTTCAGCATTAATTATCTCCGTTTTTTTTCGATACAAATCTGCTACTAAATAAACCTCTGTAATTTATCTCACAAACAACGGCAAAACAAGACGGGAATTTTTCATCTAACGCTTTTAACGCTTCGCCGGAAATGCAAAAGACGCGCAGAAGCGCTATAATAAAGTTGACAAAAATGTAAAGATTTATAAAATTGAAGTTTTCACAGTTTTTACAGAGGTTAAACAGAAAAAGTAGTAATGCCAAAGATTGCAGACATCCAGGAAACACCGAATCCGAACGCGGTGAAATTTATTTTAAAAGAGCCGGTCAGCCACGGCACTTCGCATTCTTTCAAGACCGCGAAAGATGCTGAGGACAATGCGCTGGCAAAATCGATTTTCGACATCGGCGATGTCGTTTCGGTTTTCTATATGGACAAGATGATAACGGTCGAGAAAACCGACGAAGCCGATTGGGACGAGATTCTGCCGACATTAGCCGTGCCGATTCGCGCGGCGGAATCAGTCCAGGTGACAAACGGTAACGGCGCGGCAAAATCGGTCGGCGGAGCGATTGCCGCCGCTCTGGACGATAATCCGCAGATTCGTGAAATCGAAGCGCTTTTGGACGAGCGCATCCGCCCTTACCTGGCGAGCGACGGCGGCTGGCTGGAAATCGTCGGCTTGGAAGACAAGACTTTGCAGATTCGCTATGAAGGTGCGTGCGGCAGCTGCCCGTCGAGCCTGACCGGAACGCTGATGGCGATTGAAAATATGATTAAAGAAGAAATCGACCCGGAAATCTCGGTCGTGACAGTCTAAAAGTTTATAGTAAATAATAGTTTGCAAAAGCGTTCGGTTATATTTCAGCCGAACGCTTTTCTCATTTATTTTGAAAAGTTTCTTGACATAAATGTTTATTTTTGTTCATAATGCCAAAGGTGACAATTTTTGTTAAAGTGTCACTCCATCTCTAGCGTTCAAATTGTCACCCAAATACGTGCCAGCCATTTCAATCCCTAAAATTGCTGTAGTTTGTCAAAACGGAGGAAACCAAAGTGAATAGTGAAGAACTCGAACTAAGTCTGAGAACTGAATTCGAGAGTTATCTCAAAACCGTTCTCGCGGAAATGCGACAGGAGATCTCTCAGCTTCAGGAAAGCGTCGAATCTGAGATAGAAAAACACAAAGCGCAGCTTGACCAGATTTTCCAAACTGCGTTTGCCCGCGTAAATATTGAAAGAGAAGTCGATGCCGGATTTAAAGATTCGGTCGTCGAGCATTTGCGTCTGGCGCGTGACGAAGGCGCGCGGATTACGGCGACGGCGATTGCCGAAGCCGAAGAAATGGAAAAACAGGCAGCCGCCGACGCTCCGCACAAAGCCGGTTTTGCCGAACTGCGCGAAGCCATTAACGAAATCAGCAGCAAAAATTCTCAATCCGAAATCCTGAAATCGCTGGTCAACCACGCGGCACACTTTGCGCCGCGCGGAGCATTTTTCGTCGTCAAAAACGAGCATTTTGTCGGCTGGCGCAAATTCGGCGCCGAGCGCGGCGAAAACGAAGACGCCGTCCGCGAAGTTTTTCTTTCCGTTTCGTCCGACAGCATTTTGAGCGAAGCCGCGCGATCGCTGGCGACGGTTGAAAGCTCGGCAGGAACTTATTCGGCGGATGCCGGAATTCTGGAAAAGCTGGAATTCGGCGCGCCCGAAAGAATGTATGCGATTCCGCTCGTCGCGCGCGGTCGCGGCGTCGCGGTTCTCTATGCCGATTACGGCAACGAAGGCGCGCATCTCGACACCGACGCGCTGGAAACATTAGTGAAAGTAGCAGGCTTGACGGTTGAGCTGCTGGCTTCGGCAAAACCCGTTTCGAGGAAAAAATCCGCGGTTGCCGCCGCGCCGGCGGTCGAAGAGTCTCAGCAGACTTCATCCGAGCAAACGGAAAGCTACGAACAAGTTCCGGCTGTTTCCGAATCTTCGTACGGCGAACCCGCTTATCAGACTTCTTTTGAAAGCGAGCCGGCGTATCAAGCCGGAGTCGAATCGCGCGGTTTTGTTTCCGAAGGCGCTTCTTCGGAACAGCAAGCTTATTTTCAGGAACCGACGCCCGCCGTCGAATCATATCAACCGACTCAATCGTTTGAAGAAGATTCCGCTCCGAAAGAAGAATCTTTTCCGACTTATGAAGATTCCTGGAATCAGCCGCAGGTGGTCGAAAACGAATACACAACAGGTCGTTTGCCGGAAACCGGCGCGGGCGAATACGCTCAGGACTATTCTTTCCAGCCGAGCGTAGAGCCGCAGGTTTCAACCGGCGAATACCAGTTTGAAACCGCGCCTGTTTTTGAATCGCCGCAGACGGAAACGTTTAACAGCTACGCGGCGCCGGTGGAGGCGGAAGCATACGCGCCCGCACAGGAAGAGCCTTCCTACGGTTCTTTTGATACCGTTGCGGAAAAGCCGCAGAACGGATTCGGCGAAGCGGTCGAAACCGCTGCCGTTGTCCAGCCCGTGCAGGCAGCAGCCTCGCCGGTGCGCACTCGTTTCAGCGAGCGCAACGTCGATTTGCCGATTGAGGTCACGGAAGACGAGCGCCGCCTGCACAACGACGCGCGACGTTTTGCCCGCCTGCTGGTTTCGGAAATCAAGCTTTACAACGAGCAGAAAGTCAAAGAAGGACGCGAGGCGAACGACCTTTACGAGCGCCTGCGCGAAGCCATCGACCGCTCGCGCGAGATGTACGACAAACGCGTTCAGCCGTCGGTCGCCGCCAAGTTCGACTATTTTCATTACGAGCTGGTCAACTCGCTCGGCGACGGCGACGAAAGCAGGCTCGGCGCAAGCTATCCGGGCGCAGTCGTTTAAGACAAAAACACAGCAAACAAAAAAGCCGTCTGATTTTTAGGTCAGACGGCTTTTTTGTTTGAAGATTCAGCCGCAGAGAAAAAAGGCAAAAGGTAAAAAATGATTTTTTACCTTTTGCCTTTTTACTTCAAAACCTCTGTGCTCTCTGTGGCTAAAAATTTTTTCTATTCCACAATCTCAAACGGCAGATATTGTGTCGCGAGGCGGCGTTTTTCTTTTGCCAGATTGTCCGTCACGATGATTTGCAGAACGTAGTCGCCTGCCGGCAGAGCGTTTCCGAGACTCATCGCGCCGCCCGCCGCGATTTTCTGCATATTGGTCTGTCCGGCGACGTCGAGCGTGGTTTGCTTGCCTTCCAGAAGCAGCTTGCCGTCGCGGAAAATCCTCATCTGCGTCTGC
>DASVRT010000102.1:0-17739 GCA_036388475.1 Pyrinomonadaceae bacterium
AAATGGAACCGACTTTAGCAACTTATTTAGCACTTTCAGGAATTTTGTTTACCATCGGCGCGGTCGGCGTGATTTACAAGCGCAACGCCATCGGGATGTTTATGTGCATCGAGCTGATGCTGAACGCCGTCAATCTGACGTTCGTCGCCTTTTCGCGCTTTTACGACGACGTGACCGGACAGCTTTTCGTTTTTATGGTGATGTCGGTCGCGGCGGCTGAGGCAGCGGTCGGCTTGGGCATCATCATCGCGTTTTTCCGCAACCGCATCTCGGTTGACGTCGACGACGCGAGTATTTTAAAGAATTAGCTAAATGCTGAACTTTGATGTTTGAGGAGCTTGTTGATGAAGAAGTTTTTCCTGTTAATTTTAGCGTTGTGCATCTTCGGAATTTCTGAAAACAATTTCGCACAGGTAAGTTCCGCCGATGACGAAATAAATTGGGCTGAAGTCAAAATCGAAACGAAGCGCGACGGTTCTTCAATGGGTTGTACCGGCTGCACAGCCGAATATTCCGCGTTGATTGACGGAAACGGGATTGTCAGTTATGAAGGCTTTTCGGGTGTTAGATTAAAAGGAAAATACACATTTTCAATTTCGGTTGAGCAGGTCAAAGTTTTAATCAGCGATTTTAAGAAAATAAAATTTTTCGCGCTGGAAGATAGATATACAGATAAAAAATTACCCAACGGAATGACGCAGGGAGTTTCTCACGCGATAAAAATCACGACGACTTTAACCATCGGGAACAAAACTAAAAGCGTCTTTAATTTTTACGGCGCACCGAAAGAATTGGACGAATTACAGGAAAAGATTCACCAAATCATTATTAAATTACAGCAAAATGACTGAAAACAATTTTTTAAGTCTAATAATTTTCGCCCCGCTCGTCGGCGCGCTTATCAACTGGATTCTGGGCGGCTGGCTGAAAATCAGAAACGAAACCTTGAGCGGCACCATCGCGTGCGCGGCGGTCGGCGTTTCCTGTGTGGTGGCGTTTATCATCGCTTTTGTCGACCACGGCGGCGCGCTGCACGCCGACCGACCGATTCTCGACCATCTCTGGACGTGGATTCAGGTCGGCGGTTTTCGCGCTGATTTCGGTTTGGGAATGGACAGGCTTTCGGGAATTTACGCGTGTTTTATCACGTTTGTCGGCTTGCTGATTCACATTTTTGCGACGGGCTATATGCACGGCGACAAAGGTTTCTATCGCTTTTTCGCGTATCTGAATTTGTTTATGTTCTCGATGCTGACGCTCGTTCTGGCGGATAATTTTCTGCTGATGTTCGTCGGCTGGGAGGGCGTCGGTTTGTGCTCTTACCTGCTCATCGGCTATTACATCAAGCGCGACGAAGCGCGGCGCGCGGCGAAAAAAGCGTTTGTGATGAACCGCATCGGCGATTGGGGCGTGCTGATTGGAATGTTTCTGATTTTCTCGCTGACCGGCTCGATTTCGTTTTACGATAAGGTGGTGGACGGCGCGCAGGTGCAAAGCTCGCTGAATTTAATCGCGGCGATGCCCGCCGACCCGTTTACGTGGGGCGCAATCGTCGCGGGCGGAATCACTTCGATTGCGGTTTTGTTGTTTATCGGCGCGTGCGGTAAATCGGCGCAGATTCCGCTTTACACCTGGCTGCCGGACGCGATGGCGGGTCCGACGCCCGTGTCGGCTCTGATTCACGCGGCGACGATGGTCACGGCGGGCGTTTATATGGTCGTCCGCTGTAACGGAATTTACCAGAACGCGCCGACGGCGATGCTGATTGTCGCCGTTATCGGCGCGGCGACGGCGATTTTTGCCGCGACCATCGGCTTGGCGCAGAACGACATCAAAAAAGTTCTCGCTTATTCGACCGTTTCGCAGCTCGGTTATATGTTTTTAGCCTGCGGCGTGGGCGCGTTTATCGCGGCGATTTTCCACGTGATGACGCACGCCTTTTTCAAAGCGCTTTTGTTTTTGGGTTCGGGTTCGGTCATTCACGGAATGCATCACGAACAGGATATGCGGCGGATGGGAAACCTGCGCAAGTATATGCCGATTACGTTTATCACGATGATGGCGGGCTGGCTGGCGATTTGCGGAATTCCGGTTTGGGCTGGATTTTTCTCGAAAGACGAGATTCTTTATAAAACTTTCGCAGCCACCAATGCGCCCGCGGAAGCGACGTTTTTAGGCGTTCACGTCAATATGATTTTGTGGCTCGTCGGCTTGCTGACGGCAGTTCTGACCGCCGTTTATATGACGCGAATGATGTGGATGACGTTTTTCGGCGAGGAGCGTTTTACGCTCGCTTTGCCTGACGGCGACCATCCTGCGGACGCGGCGCACGCCGAAGAAAACGCTTTTGCCCGCGGCGATGCGCACGACGCTGAAACGACGCACGGCGACGCTCACGCAATGGCGCATCACGCGCACGACGAAGAACACGATTCGGCGCACGACGACCCTGACGACGATGAAGAACATCATCACATCGACGAAAACTTTAAGCCGCACGAATCGCCGTGGACGATGTGGGTTCCGCTCGCGGCGCTGGCGATTCTCTCGACTTTCGGCGGATTGCTTGGAGTTCCCTACGCGATGAGTTCGATTTTCGGCGCGGGCGACGTGAACGTATTTGAACACACGCTCGCACCTGTTATTGCCAAGGTCGGCGGTAAACACGGCGCCGGGACGGATTCGCATTCGCCCGCCGCGATTGAGAAAAAGGAAGTCAAACATTTCTACGCGTCATCTTCATCATCCGAAGAAGCCACGACCGGAAAACAAGCGGGCGAAGCCAACGAGCATCCGCATTCAGCCGAAGAAATCTCGACCGAGCGCTGGCTCGCGCTTTTGTCCGTTGCTCTGGCGTTGACCGGCATCGGAATCGGAATAGCTTTATTCAGCAAAACTCCGCTGCGGAAAATGCCGAAACTGCTCGAACGCAAATGGTATATCGATGAATTTTACAACGGCTATATCGTCGATCCGCTGAACAGGCTTTCGCGCGAAGGCTTGTGGAAAGGCTTCGATTTAACCTTTATCGACGGCATCGTCAACGGCGCGGGACATTTCGTCGCGGCGCTCAGCGGAGTGGTGCGCCAGATTCAGGTCGGATTCGTCCGCAGTTACGCCGCGTTCATTTTGCTCGGCGCGCTGGTCGTGCTCGGTTATTTTATTTATTACGGGTTTAAGCTAATTAGTTAGCATTCGGCGGTCATTAGTCCGCCGTCAGCTAAAACTGACGGCTGACTAATGACCGCCGACCACTAAAAAAAATGGATTTCATAGCAGAAAATCTTTTAACAATTCTTATTTTGCTTCCGACCGTGGGCGCTGTTCTGGCGCTGGCGCATAATATGTTCTGGAAGCAGGAAAGTCATCTGAAATGGCTGACGCTCGGCTTTACGCTGGTCAATTTTCTCGTTTCGCTCGTTTTGCTCATCGACCGCGGCGCGGTTTCGGCGAGCGGATTTTTCTTTGAGAAAAACGTTCCGTGGATTCGGGCGATAAATACGAATTATCACATCGGCGTCGACGGTCTCAGCTTATGGCTGGTGATTTTGACGACGTTTATTATGCCGATTGCCGTTATCTCGACGTGGCGCGCGGTCGAAAAACGCCAGGCGGCATTTTATATTTTTCTGCTGCTGCTCGAAAGCGCGATGATTGGCGTTTTCGTATCCTTAGATTTGCTGGTTTTCTATCTTTTCTTCGAGGCGTCGCTGATTCCGATGTTCTTTCTTATCGGCATCTGGGGCGGCGAAAACCGTATCTATTCGGCGGTTAAATTTTTCGTTTACACGATGCTCGGCAGCCTTCTGATGCTCGTCGCCATCATCGGACTTTATTATATTCACGCCGAGCAGACGGGCGTCGGAACGTTCGATTTCGTCACGCTTGCCAATTCGCTGCGCGGCGGACAGATGGCTTTGGCGGGCACGACGGGCGCGATACTTTTCTGGGCTTTTGCGATTGCCTTTGCCATCAAGGTTCCGCTTTTTCCGCTTCACACCTGGCTGCCGGACGCGCACACCGATGCGCCGACCGCCGGTTCGGTCATCCTCGCCGCCGTGCTTTTGAAAATGGGAACTTACGGCTTGATGCGCTTCAATTTCGTTTTGTTTCCCGAAGCGTCGCGCAAATTTGCCGCTATTTTCATCGTGCTGGCGGTTATCGGAATTATTTACGGCGCGCTGGTCGCGATGGTGCAGCCCGACGTAAAGCGGCTGGTCGCTTATTCTTCGGTTTCGCATATGGGTTTCGTTATCTTAGGAATGTTTTCTTTCACGGAACTGGGAATGCAGGGCGCGCTGTATCAAATGCTGAGTCACGGCGTTTCGACCGGCGCTTTGTTTTTGCTCGTCGGATTTATTTACGAAAGACGGCACACGCGGCAGATTTCGGATTTCGGCGGTTTGGCAAACGTGATGCCGCTTTACGCGACGATTTTCGTGATAACCACGATGTCTTCCATCGGCTTGCCTTTTCTGAACGGCTTTGTCGGCGAATTTCTGATTATGCTCGGAATGTGGAACTCGCACGCGCTGACCAGCGCCGGCGGCACGAACTGGAATCATATCGCCACGATGCTCGCCGGAACGGGCGTGATTTTCGCGGCGGTTTATCTTTTGTGGATGGTGCAGCGCGTTTTCTTCGGCAAAGTGACGAATCCGAAAAACAGAGGCTTGCGGGATTTAAGCGCGCGCGAAATCGGCTTGATTGCGCCGCTCGTTTTGCTGATGGTTTTTATGGGCGTGTATCCCGCGCCGTTTTTGAACCGCTCGAAAGAAAGCGTCGCGGCGATTCAGCAGCGAGTCAGCGGCGAGGAAAAAGGCGGGACGATTACCGAAGTGACCGAATATAAATAAAGTCTTGAGCTCCGAGTTTTGAATTTTGAGTTGTTATGAAATGATTCATTCAAAATTAAAAACTTAAAACTCATAATTTTACGATGAATATGGCGAGAGTATTTTCTATTGATAATTTAAGAAAATACTCTCTTTTCTTTTTGGCTCTGCCGGTATTCGCGATTTATGCGGCGTTTCCGACCAAAGATTTTTACTGGGACGCGCTTATCTACTCGCAGTTTATCGAAGACAGCCCTAATTTCGGCGCGCACCTTTTGCATCCGAATCATCTTTTTTATAACGCGCTCGGTTATCTGGCTTTTCACGCGGCGCGAAATCTCGGCTTTCAGCTGCGCGCGCTTTACGTTTTGCAGTTCGTCACGATTGTTTTTTCCGTTTTGTCGGCGCTCGTTTTTTTTAAAATTCTGGAGCGCGCATTAAATTCCAGATATTTAAGTCTGACGCTGACCGCGCTTTTCGCTTTCTGCGCCGCGTGGTGGAGATTTTCCATCGACGCGGACGTTTATCCAATCAGCATATTTTTTCTGCTCGTCAGCTTTTATTTTCTCCTTCCCGACAAAGCGCCGCGACCGTTTTTGCTGGCGCTGGCGCATTCCGGCGCGATGTTTTTTCACGAGCTGGCGGTTCTTTTTTTTCCGGTCGTCGTTTTCGGATTAATTTTTCAGACAATTTCGCTCGAACGAAAAAACCGGATATTCGTCATTCTGCAATACGGCTTCGCCGCGTTTCTGCTGACTTTCGGAACGTATTGTTTGAGTTTTTATCTGGTCGCGGGCGCTTTCGACATAAAATCTTTCGTCCTCTGGATGACTTCTTTTGCGCCGGATTCCGAAATTAGCCGCAGCGCCCGGCAAAGTCTGAGCCTGACTTTGCGCGGTCACCGGCAGATGTTTTTCGACGGCAGCTCGCGCCTTTTCGACCGTAACGTTTTAACCGTTATTTTATCAATTCTTTTCGGCGTTTCGGCTTTATTTTTCGCTTTCGGGTTTTTGAAAAATCCGAAAGAATTCGGAATCTGGCGGCGGGCGATTGGCGAACGGAAAATTTATCGACAACCAATATTTCTGCTTTGCTGCGCGTGGACGCTTCCGTATCTGCTTTTTTTATTTTTCTTTATTCCCGGAAATACGTTTTACCGGCTCTTTTATTTTCCCGCGCTGATACTTTTGCTCGGAACGATGCTCGCGCCGTTTGAAGGCTTTCGGGAAAAGCGGCGCTGGCGGCTGGCGGCGCTGGTCGCCGCGCTTTGTCTTTATAATTTTCTTTTTTATATTTACCCGAATTCCAGAGTCCGCGAAAACACGCCGCTGGCGCTGGCTTTGCGGGCTAATCAAGTCTGGTCGGAGAAAACCGTCGTCTTTCACGCGGCGAATACGGCGGCGTTCGATTCGCTCGACACGAACAACCGGCTGGTTAAATACTTTAATCCGGCGGTTGTCTGGAAGCCTTTTAATTTTATAACATTGGAGGAATTTCAGCGCGAGATTCAGGCAATCACAGGCGACGGCGGCGCGGTCTGGCTTGACGCCGCCGCGGCTGATAAACTGGCGGCGAATCCGCAGACGGCGCAGTGGCTGGCTGACAATTCGCGTCAGACGGAACTAATCCTCGCGGCGCATCGAATGAAATATGTCCAAATTACGCTAAACTTGCCGAAATAAAAGGAGAATTCGCGTTTCGGACTGGAAAGACGGGCGACTTACAACTAAAATGATTGAATAAAGCTTTAACCCTCGGCGCGTGAAGAATTAGATTTAGAAATTCACCGGATGAAATCTTTTATTTTTACAATTTCGATTTTGCTTTGTCTTGCCGGTTTCATCCGCGCGCAGACTTATTACGGCACGGACGACATTAAAATTTTTCGCGAAGGGCGCGAAAAGGATTTTCGCAACCCGCAGATGTCGCCGCTGCCGCCCGCCGATGTCGCAAAATTTCAAGGCTTGAATTATTTCCCGGTTGACGCCGGATTTCGCGTTAAGGCGGAATTTATCAAAACGCCCGAAGAGAAATATTTTATGATGCCGACCTCTACGGGCACCGCGCACAAATATATAAAAGTCGGCGCGCTGAGCTTTAAATTGAGCGGCAAAGATTACGTTTTGAACGCTTATCAAAGCGAGCGCATTCTGAACGACCCGAAATTCCAGGAATATAAAAGCTCGCTTTTTATTCCTTTCAGAGATGCGACGAGCGGCAAGGAAACTTACGGCGGCGGCAGATATATCCATATCGCGATGCCGAAAGACAAAGAAACGATTCTGGATTTTAATCTGGCGTTTAATCCTTCGTGCGCTTACGGAGACCCGCATTTTTCGTGCCCGATTCCGCCGAAGGAAAATTTTTTACCAATCGAGGTAAAAGCCGGCGAGAAAAATTATTTAGTCAAAAAAGAAAATACCGGCGAGAAAAATTAAAATGAACACGATTTTATTACAACAAACTTTAGTCAATCCGAATGTCAACCTGCCGATTGTTCTGCCCGAAATGATTGTCGCGGTCGTCGGCGTTATCGTGATGCTCTACGATTGTTTCGCGCCGAAACAGCGCAAAGTGACGGGCGCGATTTCGCTCGTCGGTCTGGCTTTGTCGGCGGTCGCTCTTTTTACGCTCTGGACAGCAAACGGCGGCGCGGCGCAAACGGCGTGGAACGGAATGATGGCGCTCGACGGTCTGCGCTTGAGCTTTTCGGTCGTCTTTCTGCTGGTTTCGGCGCTGACGATTCTGGTATCGACCATCTGGGTCGAGCGTGAGGACGTGCCAATCGGCGAATATCACTCGATGCTGATGTTTGCGACGTTCGGGATGATGCTGATGGCTTCGGGCAACGACCTCGTCATCATCTTTCTCGGTCTGGAAACGCTCTCGATTGCGACCTACGTGATGGCTGGACTCAGGCGCACGGATTTGCGCTCGAACGAAGCGGCGATGAAATATTTTATTCTCGGCTCTTTTGCTTCGGCGTTTCTGCTCTACGGAATGGCTCTGATTTACGGCGCGACGGCGACGACGAATCTGACTGAAATCGCCGCGAAAATCTCGAATCCGAATTTCCCGGCTCTTTTACTGGCGGGCGCGGCGATGATGGTTGTCGGCTTCGGTTTTAAAGCGGCGGTGGTTCCGTTTCACGTCTGGACGCCGGACGTTTACGAAGGCGCGCCGACGCCCGTGACGGCGTTTATGGCGGCGGGACCGAAGGCTTCGGCGCTGGCTTCCTTTCTGCGCGTTTTCGTTCTCGGCTTTCCTTTTATCGTCGGAATTCAGGCGTCGGAGTTTCTGCACGAATCCTGGATTACGGCTCTGACCGTGATGGCGATGCTGACGATGACCGTCGGCAATATCGCCGCCATCGCGCAGAACAACGTCAAAAGAATGCTCGCCTATTCGTCAATCGCGCACGCCGGTTACGCGCTGGTCGGTTTTCTCGGCGCGGGAATGGCGAAAACCGTCGATAAGCGCGACGAAGCGATTATCGCCGTCGCGTTTTATATGCTGACTTACGCGGTGACGAATCTCGGCGCGTTTGCGATTGTCACTCTTTTGGGGCAGAAAAACGACCGCCGCACCGAGTTTGAAGATTACAACGGCATCGGCTTTAAATCGCCGGTTCTGGCGTTTACGCTTTCGCTGTTTATGCTGAGCCTTCTCGGGCTGCCGCTGACCGCCGGATTTATGGGCAAAGTTCTCGTTTTCCGTCCGGCGCTCGAAGCCGGAAACGTTTTGCTGACATTTTTAGTCGTCGTCGCCGTGGTCAATACGGCAATTTCGGCTTATTATTATCTGCGTTTAATCGTTGTCATGTTCTTCCGCGAAAGAACGACCGAATGGATTGACCCGAAAATTCCCGTGAGCCTCGCGGCGGTTCTTTTGATTACGGTTCTCGGCGTGCTTTATCTGGGAATTTTCAGCGACGGCGTGATTGAAAAATTTAGAAACTCGCCGGTCATGACGCTCCGGCAGTGAATAGTGAAAAATGAATAGTGAAAAGCAGGAACACTTTTCACTATTCATTTTCGCTTTTCGCTTTTCGCTAAATGGAAATCGCTTCGCATATCAAAGAAAATTTAAACGATAACTGGCTGCCGGTCATTTATCGCGATAAAATCCGCACGCTGCGCACGCGCGCCTACCGGCTCGACGTCGAAATGCGCGAAAATAAAACGGAAATTCAACACACCCTGCTCGGCGTCGAACTGAAAGTCAGGAACAAGCGGCTTTCGTGTCCCGATTTATCGACGGCGAGATATTTGCAGGTTTTCGCGCGTCTCGGCTGCCAGGAAATCGCCGTCCCGTATGACATCACTAAAATTTCGCATCTGGCGGACGAGCTCGAATCGTCCTGGCAGCGAGCGCTCCTGCTGTTCGAAGAAGAAACTCGCGACAAAACGCCGCAGTTAAAAGGAAAGCTGCGCGCCGCTTTAATCAAGGAAATCCGCGGCGAGCTGGACGAAATCGGCGCGGGCGCGCTGATGCCGGAATTTCGCCAAAGCACGAAACAACGGCAATAAAGTGGTAAACGGTAAACGGTAAGTGATAAGTTCACTGATTTGAGATGGCGACTTTTCCGCTGCAACTTACCGTTTACCACTTATCACTTACCACTTTTTCAGTAATTTGTTATATCATTAAAGAGGTATGCTAGACGCAGGAAAAACAAAATACGAAGCTCAATCGCTTCCCTTTCCGTTTAACCGGCAGAATTTCTGCCGCTACGAGCCGATTGAGAAAAAAATCGAGCACGCCAAAGTATTAATCGTCAATGACCTTTTACGCTACGAAACCGACCTTTCCGAGCTGGCGAAAAAGGAATGGAACGGCACGACCGAATCAAAATTGCGCTGGGAGCGGAAGATTTCGGGAATGGCTTGCGACAACATCGCGAAAAACGTTTTGCGGCTGGTCCAGCAGCCGAAAACTCTGACCGTGCATTTGTCGGAAGTCGGCGAAGCGGCAAAGGCTTTCAAACCCGACGCGATTGTGATGAGCGGCACGCTTTCCGACTTCGATTATTACAATCCCGCGCAAATCGAAAAAGCCGGAGAATTTTTAAAAACGACAAAAATTCCGGTGCTCGCGATTTGCGGCGCGCATCAACTGGTCGGCACTTGTTTCGGCGGTAAATTGACGACGCTGGACAATCTCGACCCGTCGGAAAAACGCGCCGGTCGCACGGTCGAATATCAATATCGCTTTATCAAAATCATCGACAAAAGCGACCCGATTTTTGAAGGCATCGACGACCCGACCTCCGGCGTCTGGCAGGAATACACGACCGAGGACAATATTTTAAGAGTCTGGCAAAATCACGGTCTGCAAATCGAAGGCGTGCCCGAAGGCTTTAAATTATTGGCGACCGCTTATCTCTGCAAAAATCAGATGATGGTCAAACGCTCGGCGGGTCAATTGATTTACGCCGTCCAGTTTCACCTGGAAAAATCCTTCGAAGACTGGTCAAAAAACCCGACGCGCTGGCAGCACCCGAACGAATCGCGCGACGGTCGCATCCTGTTCGAGAATTTTTTAAAGCTGGCTTTAAAGCATAAATAATGAGGCTCGCAAAAGCATCCGCTGCATAAACCAAATAATTCAGCGCCGGAAAGTTTCTTCTAAAAAAAAGCGTTCGCCAATCAGGGCGGACGCTTTTTTATTGCCTGACAATAAATTAATCGACCTCTGGCGCGGAAGGCGAAGGTATCGCCATCGCCTTCCGCGCAGAAAATCGGGAAAATCAATGCTCATCGACATTCGCGTTTCTGCCTTTTCGATTCGGCGGCGTAAAATTACGCCGCCGCCATTTTATATTTTTCTTGACTTATAAATATCGGTCTATGTAAGATAGTTCGCCGCATCAATTAAATACAGCAGCAAAAATCTTTTAACGTCGCCAGCTCTGCCCGGAGCGGTTTTAAGCCGGATTTTCACTTCGCATCAGCCGCCGCCAAATTATTGATAATCGAATGTCCGGTAAAAATTTCGGGGCGAGCTGTGTAATGGATGCGAGCGATTAGTCATATAGTTTGGATACGTTAAACGCTTCCGCCTGATAACCCGGACAAATCCGATTAGCGAGATGTCCGATATTCGACCTGCTTATAACAAAAAAGGAGAAACTATGCCGATAAATTTTATTCCGAATGACCCTTTGGCTTTGGCGTCGCTGCCGATGCGGGAACAAGACGCGCGTCGTAATCGTCCGGCGGGACGTGCCGGATTCACGTTTGTAAATCAAGTCAGTCAGGGACTTTTCAACCCCGGCACGCCCGGCTTTCTCTTCTGGCAATGCCGCGAGGCGGCGCTGGCGGCTTTGGAAGCCTGGGAAGCGCTGAACGGCAATCTGACCTCCTGGGCGCGGTCGAGCCCGGACCGCAAGAAGCTGGTTCTGAATCAAAACGCCGGCAATGATTTAAACGCATTTTACGACGGCGACAGCCTGTCGTTTTTCGAGTTTACAACCGGCACGAAAACCACTTTTTCAGGAGCGAGCACGGACGTCGTCGCCCACGAAGCCGGTCACGCTTTACTGGACACAATCCGCCCGGATTTGTGGTCGAGCACGCTGACCGAGCCGAACGCTTTTCACGAAGCCTTCGGCGATTGTCTGGCGATTTTAACGGCTTTATTCGACCGGGAAACGCGCGTCGCCTTGCTGGCGGCATCGCCGGATTTGGGTACCGCCAATTTTGTCGAAGCGGCGGCGGAAGAATTATCCGAGGCGGTGCGGCTGGCGATAGGTGCCAATCATCCGGCGGCGGCTCCGCGACACGCCTTGAATAATTTCCGCTGGCAGCTGCCGACCACGCTCCCTTCAAGCGGTCCGCCGGATGTATTAATCTCGGAGATTCATAGTTTCGGACGCGTCTTCAGCGGGTGTTTCTACGACGTAATCCGTAACGTCTTCAATTCATTCCCGGTCAAAAATGAGGAGACGCTGCTGACGACTGCCCAAACGGCGGGCAAGTTATTGATTAAAGGCGCGAGCTCCGCGTCGCAAACCCCGCGTTTTTTCCAGGCGGTCGGACGGTCAATGGCGGCGGCTGACCAAACTCTTAATAGCGGCGCGAACCGTGACGCTATCCGTGATGCCTTTGCCCGGCACAATATTACTCTGGGCACCAATGCGATGCTGGCGCCGCGAGCCGCTTTGGCGGGTTCTGCGCCGAAGGTCGCGGCTGCCAAAAAAGGTGAAATTCTGTCCGCTGCGACGCGCAGCGACCTCAAACAGCGAATCGGAGCCGACCCTAAATCCAGATTGACCGTTAACGCTTTGGAAATTGCCGGTGAACAGGTAGCCGAAGCCGTCAATCACCGGGAGGTTTCGCTGACGGGACTGAGCGAAAGATTAAAAGGAGTGGTGGCGATTGCCGCCGAGCCCGTTCTGGTCGGCGGCGTCGGCGGCAGAGCGGCGCTGATGAGCGCTCTGCCTGAGTCTTTCACGACGACCGACGAGGTGCGCAGCTTTGTCGAAAGTCTCTTAAAGCACAATCAAATCGATTTTGGAGAGAAACGCCCGAAGACTCGCCGAACAGCCGCGCTTGCGTCGACCGCCGCGCCGCGTACACCGCCCACTACTCACGTAATAAGGTCACGCGGCGGCAAGAAAATCCTCGAACGAGTTCGATTTGTGTGCCGCTGTTGCAGATAAAATCGTCGGCTTTCTTAAAAGGCTGAGAAGCGTTCCCGCTTGATGCGCTTCTCGCCTTTTTCATTAACCGTTTCCCGGTGGGTTTCTCCCTGCGCGAGCGGTCCTTTCCTGCGCGATATCTGCTTGTTTTCGTCCAGAGTTTTAATGTAATGCGCCGCGTCGTCCAGAGTTTCCTTATCGGGTTCTTCGCTGTTGACGGCTAAAATTCGTCCCTGATTATTCATCTCTACTTCTACATTGACTGGAAGCGTTAGGACGGAACTCTGCCGGCTTTCAAACCCGGAGACCGGCAAAGAATGCGATTTATTCACTTGACCGCGAATGATGCCGTCTTCAGATTTTTCGCCGACAAATATAAGCTCCAAATCGTATTCGACCGCCAGCCGCAGCCTTAAAGCGCCTTCAAGATTGTTCAGGCTTTCGGGATTGAGCATTTGAGCAATCAGCAGCGGAGCCTCCGACCAATCGCTGAAACCGTCTTCCGCCACCGTTTCGCCGAACAAAAGAGTTTTTATTCCCAGATGGCGAGCCTGTTCAGTATGCTTGGCGTTCTCCGTAATAAATAGGCATTCGTCGAGACTCGCCTTAAGACCGAGACGCTCGACGGCAAGCTCGAAAATACGACGCTCCGGCTTGTTTACACCCGCGTGCGTCGAAAGCGTGACGCGCCGCTCGACCGGCTCAAACAATTGCCGGAGGTTTAAATTTTCTAACAAGCTCACGTATTCCTGAAAAATATCCTGTACGGTTCTGGCAGGCGTCGGCATATAAAAGTCGGAAACCAGGCAGATAGATAACGGTTCGTGCGCCTCGGTTTCAAATTCCCGAATAATCTCAAGGGCTTCCGGAACGTGAGGAAAGAGTTGATTGCCCCCGTCGATAAGCGTCCCACCTAAATCAAGCATCAAAACGCGAATCATAACAAGCCTCCTATACCAGCCCGTCTTCCTATCCGGAAAGAGAGAGTTAACGAACCTCTCTTTGCAAAGATAAATATTGCGGCGGACTAATAATAATTTTATCACACTTGCCGATGAACCCCGCCGCTATCGGCTCGGCGGAGAAACGACGGAGCAAGGTTATTATATAAATTCGCCGGTGCCGGTGGTCGCCGCCTGCCGCCGCACATTTGCGCCCGAAAATTAAATCTTTGTGTCATCGCTCGACTTTGTTCTTGACACGTTTTTTTTGCACGCCTAAACTTTAGCTTGAGAGGCTTTTAAACTGAGTGAACCTGCCGAATTATCTAACTTTAGCGCGTATCGTTCTGGTTCCGCTGCTGGTCGTTATACTGCTCACGCCGTTTGCCGACCAGTGGTTCGGCATCAGCAGCTACGCGCTCGCCATCGCCATTTTTCTCGCCGCTTCGGTGACTGATATTCTGGACGGACATCTGGCGCGGCGGCGCAACCAGGTTTCCAATTTCGGCAAGCTGCTCGACCCGATTGCCGATAAACTGCTGGTTTCCGCCGCTTTGATTGTGCTGGTCGAAAAACATCTCGCGCCGGCGTGGGCGGTCGTCGTGATTCTCGGCAGAGAGTTTATTATCACGGGTTTGCGCTCGGTCGCGGCAAGCGAAGGCATCGTCATCGCGGCGCAGAAAATCGGCAAGATAAAGATGTGGGCGCAATGCGTGGCGATTGTCGCGCTGCTCGTCGCGGGCGCAACGGGAAATCCGCCGGTTTCAAATTTCGGCTGGAGTCTGCCGACGTTTCGCTTCTGGGAAGTCGCGGAAGTGCAGACGGCTTTCGCGCATCTTTTCAGTCTTTCCGTCAATACGAACGACTGGCGCGTTTTCGGCTATCTGGTCGGGCGCGGCGCGCTGTGGATTGCCGTCATTACGGCTTGCTGGTCGATGCTTGATTACTTTAAATACTTTTTCGTCGAAAATAAAAAACGAAAAACTCTCGCCGAAGCCGTTTTCGCCAAACAGGAAACGGCGGAAATCAAATAAAGGGTAAAGGGTAAAGGATAAGGGATAAAGCAAGAAAAGAGTTGAGTTTTGAATATTGCGTAAATAAGTCAATTACAAACTCGAAATTCAAAGCTCAATTTCTAAAGTTTCTTTATCCCTTATCCTTTACCCTTTAGTAAATCGGCGGGTCGTTTTTATCGGCGGGCACACCGTTTTTCGCCTTGCCGCGTATCACGCCTTCATTGCCGACGTAAAAGGAACGCGCCGCGGCGTTCGAAACCGGCGTGGCGGTCAGTTCGCAGCCGAATTGAGAGATTTTTTTAACCGCAAAACGATAGCCGCTTTCCTCGCCGTCGGCTAAATCATTTTTAATAAGCTGTGAGTTCGCCAAATCCCGCAAGCTGCCGCAACTGCCGTTTCCAACCGTGGCGGCGTAGGTCATCTGCGCGGCGTGCAGCGTCCGGAGCGTGGAAAGCGCGCCCGACTCGCTCGGCGGCTGTCCCCATAAAGATTCTTCCGGCTCTTCCCGCAAACCGTTGCCGAGCGGCAAATCATTTTTATCCGCCGACAGACCTTTTTTATCCGCCGCGCGGATTACATTGTCTTCGGTCGAATAAAAAAACGAGCGCTTTCCGTGCGAAGTCGAAAGCGGCGTGGCGATAATCTCGCAGCCGCCGACGGGAAGATTGACGACCATAAAGCGATAGCCGTTCTTTTCGTTTTTCGCCAGACTTAAGTCGTTAAGCAGTTTCGTCGCAATCAGCGTTTGAATATCGCCGCATTTGCCGAACATCGAAGCCATATGTTTTTGTTCGGCATCGGAAAGCGTGCGGATGGTCGAAATCGCGCTGCCTTCGTTTGCCGCGCGGCGCGCCGCCAGCAGATTCGGCACGGCGATAGCCACGATGACCGGCAGAAACAAAAGCCCCAAGCCGTTCAGGACGATGCCCGCAATCGCCAAGCCTTTTCCGCCGTATTCACTCGGACGCCGGTTGGCTTTCACCATCGCGACGATGCCCAGAATCAATCCAATCGGCGAAGTAACAAAACAGCCGATAAGACCGAGCACCAGCGAAGCTATCGCCAGACCGCTTTTCTGCTTGTTGTTTATTTGATAAGGCTGGTATTGCTGCTGCTGCTGGTAATAATTTTGTCGCGGCGGCGGAAACTGCGGCTGAGGCGTATAGCTTGCGGGCTGAGCCGCGTTCTGAAATTCATTAAAAGCCTGCTGCTCGCCGCCCTCGAAAGAATTTTGTCCCGCCGCCGGATTCATCACGGCGACTTCTGCCGGAGGCTGAAAAAAATAACCGCAGCGCTTGCAGGCAAGCGCCGTGGCAAAATTAGTTAGATTGCATTGCGGACATCTGATTGTGCTCATAACTATAGAGAATTACGGAATTACGAATTACGAATGATTGAGTAAATTCAAACTATTGATTTATTCAAACTTAATTCGTAATTCCGTAATTCGTAATTCGTAATTGATTATTGAAGCTCCACCATATCGCCGGTGTGAATTTCCTGCGCGTTGCGCGTAATCAAAGCGGTCGCGGTGCGTTCTTTGACATTTAAAATAACCATCTCGCCGACGATTTTTCTCAAACCGCGCGGGCGACGGCTTTTCGCATCCCGGCGCGAGACGATTTTTCCTTCCGCTTCGCTTCCCGATTTTCGCGGCGCTTGATTCGAGAATTTTCCGCCGCGATAAGTCTCGCTCTGAAAACCGTCATCGCGCGCGCTCAGAGATATGTGCTGGTCGGAATTTAAAACTCCGCCGGTTCCGAGCGGGCGATAAATCGTCAGATAATCGCCGACCTGCACGTTGTCTTCCGCGCCCAAATCGATATAAACAACCTGCTCGGCAGACAAAGCTTCGCGCTCGTCGCGCGCCAGAACGATTCTGCCCTGCGCCTTTCCGGTCGGCTCGGCAAAAAGGTCGAACATCGGGCGCGGCTGAAACACCGGACTGACGCGAGCGGGAATCGGCTGCAGCAAATCGCCCAGTAAAAAGTTGTCGCACGAAGTCACGACGCGGGCAACCGAAACTTCCGATTTCACATTGACGACTTCGACCGCGCCGACTTCCTCGACGTAAATTCCCAAATTTCCCTTTCTGGAAAAACGGGTTCTGAATTTTCCGCGCGGGCGCGTCACCGCAAACATATCGCCCACTTTGACGCCGCGATTCGCGCCGCGACTGAGATAGACGTAATCGTTTTCGGCGTAAACGTTTTGTTCTCTTTCGTCGCTCGCGCCGACCACTTCAAAATCGGTGTTGACCGGCGCGTTCTGGATATAGCCGGCGCAATAGAGATTATTTCTCGCCGCCACCGGCAGCTCTCTCTGTATTCGATTGATGACCAATTTCGGCGTCGGCGTCGCTCTTGGCTGCTGACGAAACGGCTCCTGACCGGAGGCGCTGACTACCGTTAAAGCAAAAACCGCCAAAAACATTATCGCAAGACTTTTCGCACTAATCTGCAAAGCTTTCACTGGAATTCTCCTTTTATTTGTCCGAGATTTATTATTTGATAACAAGTAAAGAGGTCTTTTGGAAAAGATGCCTGAACACCCTTTGCGGGCACATTCTATCGTAACCGTTTTGTAAAACAATCGTCAACATATATTTTAACAGTTAAACAAACCACGAAATTTCTTTTCCCTGCTTGCGAAAATTTTTCTGTTTTTGTAGTATTTTCGTTTGCGGCTGCGAAAGGTTTTGCAGCGAATACAAGCCGGTGTAGCTCAGTTGGTAGAGCAGTTGATTTGTAATCATCAGGTCGGCGGTTCAAGTCCGTTCACCGGCTCCAATACTTTCAATAGTTTACAGCCATAATTTCTTGTGGCTTTTATTTTAGGGGGCGTTTTCGGGGGATGAACAGCGAAAACCAACGATTTTACACGGTTGATGAAATTGCCGCTGAACTGCGCGTATCACGCCGAACCATAGAACGTCTTATACAAGCCAAAAAATTAAAAGCAAACAAATTCGGTGCAAACGTTAAAATCGAAAAAACAGATTTTGATGAATTTATTGAAAAGACCAAAACCTTTAAATGGTGGTTGCAAGACGTTTCCGATTTATCCCCCGAAGAACTTTCCGCACTTGACCCCGCATACGAAGAACCGCAACAAGATTAATACAATTCCGTATTACACAATTAGATAGCACACGTTTGCCCGTAAACGCGATGTCCCGCGTTTTTATTCCCTGCTTCAACCCAACCCACCGCTTCTACATACGCACCATCAGAATTTCTTATATTATTAGTTTATGTAATAGCACAAATTGTTGCTTTAGTCATAAATTCATTGACGCGATTTCA
>DASVRT010000103.1:0-9511 GCA_036388475.1 Pyrinomonadaceae bacterium
TGCTTTAACAAGCCTGCTTTGCACGAGCAATGCATACTGATTTTCTCTGAATCGAAAACCGCGACTTCAACTTGATATGGCTCGCCGGAACTGCTCCGGGAAAGAAACGTGTAGAGTTTGTTCGGCATAATTTACCCCTCAATTATTTTTTCTGCCTACTTCTGCTCGCGCCGTTTGTTCAATCGCCTTTCGGCTTCGACTTTCGACCACTGGTCTATCTCGGCGCGGATAAAACGCGGGTCGCCGCCGGCGTGATGAATCGGAAACGGATTTTCATCTTCATTGCGCTCCGACCAGTTGCGAATCGACTGCTCAGTCACCTTCAAATATTCGGCGGCTTGTTTGATGGTCATTTGACTGAGCAGCGATTTAATCTGACGCTCCAAGCCGTCAATTTTCTGTAAGAGCGGCGCGTTCGCTTCTTCGACGGCTGACTTCATAATCTCGCGCATTGATTGTTCGAGAGCCGACATTATTTATTTTCTATTTTCGCCGGTCTGCCTCCGGATTCGGATTTATAGCTTTCTACCTGACGGCGGCTGAGCAGTTTTCGCCCAGCGATTTCCGTTACGTTTAGTTTTCCGCGTTTGATAAGGTCTTGGATTGCTTGGTAAGAAACCTCACGGATTTGTGCCGCGTCCGCAATGGAAATTAAATCATTTAAGTCTGGGTTTTCACTCATAAAATATTTTTCACTTTTTACATAAAACTACTTGCACTACACAAGCAATTATGTATAATAATACTTGTAAGACACAAGTATACCAATAAAATTCAGGAGAAATCAAATGTTTATATTAAAAGGAATCGAGCAGTTACAAAACGCAATCGCCAAAGCGAAAAAACTTCGCCCGCGCGTCGAGTTCGGCGGCTTCGGTCATTATCGCGTTGCGGGTAGTGGTGGCGGCTTCTACACGGTGATTTGTAAGAAATCGAACAACGGCTATAAAACCGTCGAATGCACCTGCAAAGGCGCGGAAAAAGGTTTGGTCTGCTATCACGCCGCGGCGGCTCTGAGCTTGCACGTCGGGCTGGCTCGGCAGCGCCGGGCGGCATAAAACACGAAAGGCTTTCCTCAACGGTCAAGCCAGGAAAGCCTCTCTTTGTTCCCCTAATTAAAAATCAGGAGTCTTTCAATGAAAAAGAATACAAGGAAACGAAAAGTTGAGCAAGATGATAACGATATTTTGAGCGCCGAATTTTTATTCGATGAAGAAATCGAAAACGAGGAAGTCGAATTTAAACAGGTCAAAGGCTATCACATTGTCGATGATTCGCTTATCGGCGACGGAATTTTAGCAGGTGATTATCTGGAATGTGAGCACGATTTTCAGCTTTCCGAGATTACGCCGAGACACGTTTGCGTCGTTCAAATCATTTCGACCGGCAAGACATTTACCAAGCACGTTCATTTTAATAAACGCGGCAAGGTCACGCTCAAAGCGTCGAATCCGGCTTTTGAAGATTTCGTTTGCCGCAGAGACGAAATAAAAATTTTGGGCGTTGTCGTTCGAGCAGTGACCATTAAAGAGTTGCAATCTTAAAAGAAATGTCTAAATACAAAGATACGAATCGCAAACGACTGGCGCGGCAAATCGCCGCGCTGCTGGCTAATCCGGCTTGCCCGGCAGAGCTGCACAACGCCATCACTGACGAGTTGACGTTTTACCGGGACCTGCTCGACTTCGAGCGCGCGGAAGTCGTCGAGATGAGTTTGCGCGCTTTTGAGGAAAGCAGGGAAGTCGAAACCGGCGAAGCGGGCGGCGAAAATCCGCTGGCGGTTATCGGCTGAAAGTTCAATGTGTCCTTCAATGTGTCCAAACGCGAAAAAGGCAGCTTCGACGGCTGCCTTAATTCGTTGTAAATAGTGGTGATCCGAGAAGGACTCGAACCTTCGACCCAATGGTTAAAAGCCATTTGCTCTACCGACTGAGCTATCGGACCACTTTTTAGAAAAGAACGCCTCGCACTAGCGAAATATTTTCACTAACCGAAATAAAAATGATACACATTGAAATTTAAGTTGGCAAGTCGATTTCGTGTGAAAAATTTCTCGTTTACGAATTATTCCCGGCGAAGCGGCTTTGTTTCCACCAGTCAATCGTTTTCTTTAAACCTTCTTCCAGACCGACGAGTTTTTCGTAGTTCAGACATTCTTTAGCGCGCGCGTTATCGGCTTGCGAATGTTTCACGTCGCCGGCTCTTTCGGTTTGGTATTCAGCCTGCACATCGGATTTGCCGGTTATTTTTTTCAGGACTTCCAAAAGCTCGTTCAGGCTGATGCGCTCGCCGTTCGAGCAGTTCATCACCTGACCGATGCCTTTTGTCGCCTGCGCGGCTTTGATATTGGCTGAGACGACGTTGGCGATAAACGTGAAATCGCGCGACTGTTCGCCGTCGCCGTAAATGATGGGCGTTTTGCCGCTCATCAAGGCGTCGATGAAGCGCGAAATTACGCCGGAATACATCGAAGAAGGATTCTGGCGTGGTCCGAAAACGTTAAAATAGCGCAGGGAAATCGTTTCTAAGTTGTAGACGTTGCTGAAAACCTGACAATAATATTCGCCCATCAATTTTGCCGCCGCGTATGGCGAGAGCGGTTCGGGACGCATCGTTTCCACTTTCGGCAGAATTTCCTGATTGCCGTAAGCCGAGCTGGAAGCGGCGTAAACCAAACGCCTTACGCCTGCGTCCCGGGCTTTCAAAAGCAAGTTAAACGTCGCGTTGACGCAGGCGGCGTGAGTTTCCTGCGGGTTATCGACCGAGCGCGGAACGCTCGGCAGCGCGGCTTGGTGAAAAACAATCTCGGTTCCGTCGAGCGCTTTCTGCAAAGCCGAATCGTCGTTTAAATCGCCTTCGACAAATTCGAAATCGCCTTTGATTTCTTCGAGATTTTCACGAAAACCCGTCGCAAGATTGTCGATAATCGTGACCTTCGCGCCCTGGCGAATAAGCTCGTCCGCCAGATTAGAACCGATAAAGCCCGCGCCGCCGGTGACTAAAACTTTTGATGTTAAATTCATATTCAATTTAAAAAGGAAAGATAAGAAAGGCGGAAGCTCTAAAACCTTCCGCCTAATCATTTTAACCGTTTGAGTCAAAACTGCAAATTAACGCCCGACGCCGACATAATCAAATCCCAGCTCGCGCATATCTTTCGGCTCGTAAATATTGCGCAAATCGGCAATCTTCGGCGATTTCAGAAGACTTTTGACTTTTTCCATATCGAGCGCGCGAAACTGATTCCACTCGGTAATGATAACGAGCGCGTCGGCATCTTTGATGGCGTCGTATTCGTCGGTCGCGTATTCGACATCGGGCAGGCAGTGTTTGGCTTCTTCCATCGCGACCGGGTCGAAAGCCTTGACCTGCGCGCCGAGCTTCTGCATTTCCTTGATAATATCAATCGCCGGAGATTCGCGCATATCGTCGGTTTCGGGTTTAAACGAAAGACCGAGGACGCCGATTTGTTTGCCGTTTAAATCGCCGACCAGCTTTTCGATTTTCGGAACCATCGCCTGCCGCTGAAGCTCGTTCGCTTCGATAACGGCATCGACGACCATCGTTTCGATGCCGAATTGGTCGCCGACTTTGGTAAAGGCGCGCGTGTCTTTCGGAAAGCACGAGCCGCCGTAACCGGGACCGGGATGCAGAAATTTTCGCCCGATGCGATTGTCCATTCCCATTCCGCGCGCGACGTCGTGAACGTCGCAGCCGATGGCGTCGCACAAATTGGCAATCTCATTAATGAACGTGATTTTGGTCGCGAGAAAAGCGTTTGCCGCGTATTTGATAAGCTCGGCGGCTTCGAGCGAGGTAATCACAATCGGCGTTTCAATTAAATAAAGCGGGCGATAGAGGTCTTTCATAATCGCAATCGCGTCCGGCTCGTTGCTGCCGATAACAACACGGTCAGGTCGCTTAAAATCCTCGATTGCTGCGCCTTCGCGCAAAAACTCCGGGTTTGAAGCGACGCCGAAATTGCTTTTTACCTTTTGATTTTCGGCGACGAAACCGCGCAGCCAGTTACCCGTCCCGACCGGCACGGTCGATTTCGTGACGAGAACCTTGTAACCATTCATCGCTTCGGCGATGTCTTTCGCCGCCTGTTGATAATAGCTCATATCCGGCGAGCCGTCGGCTTTCGGCGGCGTGCCGACGGCTAGGAAAATAACTAAAGCCTGTTCGACTGCCGATTTAATGTCGGTCGTGAAATGAAGACGACCGGCTTTGCTGTTGCGCTCGACAATCTGGTCTAAGCCCGGTTCATAAATCGGTATAATACCTTCATTTAAACGCTCAATTTTATTTCGGTCAACGTCTACGCAGGTCACTTCAACGCCGAATTCGGCGAAGCACGCGCCGGTGACTAATCCGACATAACCCGTTCCAATAACTGCAATATGCATAAATAAATATTATTCCTGACTTGTTAAATAATTCACAAACGTAAACAAAGTTTTGCGGGTCACGTTTTTATCGAACATGACCCGCAGGGTTTAAAGCTATGGCTTTTCGCCTTTTAAAAGAGCCAGCCGCTCAAGACTAACGAGTCGGGCTAACGACAATCGTTCCGCCGCCGGTATCTATATTGCCGCCGCCGCCGCCCAGCAATATTCCCGCGCCGACCGTTCCGGCGACCGCCAGCAGAATCGCGGCAATTGCGCCCGCGCCGATGCCGGCAACCGGAACCGGAATAACCGTTCCCGGACGCAGACACGGCTTACAGCCGGTTTGCGAAAGATTACCGGCGACCGCGTCGGTTCCGGCGGCAACCTGTTTATCGTTCGTGCCGGTGCGCATCGTGATCAGACCGCTCAGAGTATCGACGTGCGTATGCGAGCATTCGATTTCGAGAGCGAAACTGTTTGCTTGTCCCGCATCAGCCAGAATGGTCGCATCTTTAGTAGTAAAGGTCGTCGCCACTCCGGCGGCATTTGAAACGCGGGCTTTACCTGCCTGCATCATACCGATAATGCTGCTTTCAGTAAATTTTAAAGTCAAGGTAGAATCGGCGAGAAGTTCAATTCTTCCTGCTTTTCCTAAGCTGACGACTGCCGTCGAATCCGCGCCGGTCGCAATCGTGCCGCCGCTGATAAAAGTTGAATTAGAAACCGCAGGCTGACCGTTGACGGTTACCTGTCCGGTGACGTTGATTACGCCGGTCGCATCTGTCGGTGCGGCTAAAGCGACCATCGAAGTGACGCTCCAAACGGCGAAGATGGCTAAAAATGTAATAGATTTACGAATCCAATTTTTGCCGTGCATTTGTTTTCCTCCTGTATCAAACCAGATATAAAAATGGCTCACACTGATTAACGATTCGGGCTGACGACAACTGTTCCGCCGCCTAAGTTAATATCGTTGTTATCAGTGGTTGCCGCAATAACGACGGCTGCTGCCGCGCCGCCTAAAATCAAAGCAAATATCCACCATGCCGCGCCGCCGTCATTATCATCGTCGTCATCAGTTTGCTGAGCCGCCATGACGGATTCACCGGCGCTTAGTTTTGTCACTTTGCCGTTCGGGGTTTTGATGCTGACGTTGTCCGCGCTTAAAGCCGTTACTTTACCGGCAGCGAGGTCGCCATTTAAACCGTTTTCATTGAAAGACACCGAAATGGTCGTGTTCGGGGCAAGTTCGATTTTACCAATTTTGCCGAGGTTAATAATCGCGCTGGAACTTTCAGACGTCGTAATAGTGCTTGACGAAAAAATTGCGCGACCGCTCTGTGCCGCTTCACCGTTAACTTTAACAACCGGAATTTCACCATTGACGGCTTTACCCGAAACCGTCAGCTCGCCCACCAACTTGTCGGGACTTGCCAACCCGACCATTGAGTATGTTGCGTAGACCGCAACAACCAAGCACAGGGAAAGTGCTTTCCGAATCCAAACTTTGCTATTCATATTTCTCCTCTTGAACCGCTTTGAATCAATAATTTAAAAAAATCTATGCCTTGTATCTTTTACACGAATTATTTCCCGATGTCAATAAAAAATGGCGACATTTGTTAAATTTAAGGCTAAGTTTTTATATAACTTACGAACTTCAGACAAATAAATTTGATGGAAATTATCATACCAGATTTTTGCCCGATAAAGAAAGTTCTTTTTGCGCGAAAAATGGTTTATTATCGTAGAAAATTGTTTCGTTAATTCAGAATATGACCAAAACGCTTTTTTCGCTGCTGTTTTCAGCCGCTTTTCTGACCTTAAACGTCTTTGCGCAGAGTGAATCGATGAATATTCCGACCGAATGGCAAACTTTTGCCGAACAAACCGACTACCGGAAAACGCCGCGTTATTCCGAAACGATAGAATACAGCCGAAAATTAGATAAGTCTTCCGATTTGATAATTTACAAATCTTTCGGCAAAAGCGGCGAAGGACGCGATTTACCGCTTCTGATTGCCGCCGCGGGCAAAACTTTTACTTCGGACGCGGCGCGAAAAAAAGGCAAAGCCGTCGTTTTGATACAAGCCTGCATCCACGCGGGCGAATCCGACGGAAAAGACGCCGGCTTGGCGCTCTTGCGCGATATTGCGATAACGAAAACTCGTCTGAGCCTGCTCGAAAACATTGTGATTCTCTACGTTCCGATTTACAACGTGGACGGGCACGAGCTTTTTTCGGCGTATAACCGCATCAATCAGGTCGGACCCGA
Source organism: Pyrinomonadaceae bacterium (assembly GCA_036388475.1). Taxonomy (GTDB): domain Bacteria; phylum Acidobacteriota; class Blastocatellia; order Pyrinomonadales; family Pyrinomonadaceae; genus JALZHR01. The sequence goes on from DASVRT010000103.1 coordinate 6,667, forward strand.
CGAGATGGGCTTTCGCGGAACGTCGGCGAATCTGAATCTGAACCGCGATTATATGAAAGCCGACGCGCCGGAAACGCGCGCTTTTCTAAATCTCTGGAACGAATGGAAACCGGATTTTTTTATCGACTCGCACGTCACGGACGGCGCGGACTTTCGCTACAACATCACGTATGAATTCGCGCATTTTGAAGAAGTCTCGCCGTTTATCAAAAACTGGATGAACGAGATTTTCGAGAAAAAAGTCGTGCCGAAAGTGGAAAAAGAAGGCAATCTCTTGTCGCATTATCTGGAATTTAACGGGCGCGAAGTCAGCTCCGGCGTGACGACTTTTATCGCCACGCCGCGCTTTGCTACGGGCTATTCCGCGCTGCGAAATCGAGGCGGCTTGTTGATTGAATCGCATTCTTTAAAACCTTATAAATCCCGTGTTCGCGGCACTTACGACGTTTTCTGGAAAACGCTGGAAGAAATAAATCTGAATAAGGAAAGTCTTTTTGAAGCGAATCGCAAAGCCGACGCCGAAACGATTCGGCGCGGGCAAATCTACGATGCGGGCGATAAATTTCCGCTTCGTTTCGAGTTTACCAAAAATTCCGTGCCGTTCGATTTTAAAGGCGTCGAATACAAAATGGAAGACAGCGATATTTCCGGCGCAAAACGCCTCGTGTACGGGAAAAAGCCGCTTGACGTGACCATTCCGAAATTCGATGAAGTAAAAATTTCCGCCGCGGTCGCGCCGCCGCTTTATTACATTATTCCGCCGCAGTGGCAAAGCGTCGTCGAAGTTTTACAGGCGCACGGCGTTCGCTTGCAGAGAATCTCGAAACCTCTGAAAATCGAGGTCGAAAGCTATCGCCTGACCGAGCCGAAATGGTCGCCCGCTTCTTTTGAAAGTCGGCTGCCGATGAATTATAAAACGAATTCTTTACGCGAAACGCGCGAATTTCCGCCAAATTCCGTCGTCGTTCCGCTGAATCAGGAAACGGCAAACGTCGTGATTCATCTGCTGGAGCCGCAATCGGGCGATTCCTTTGCCGCGTGGGGATTTTTCAACGCGATTTTCGAGCAGAAAGAATATTTCAGCGATTACATTATGGAAGACGTCGCGCGCGATATGCTGGCGAAAGACGCCGGTCTGCGCAAGGAGTTTGAAGAAAGACTAAAAGACGAAAACTTTCGCAAAAGCGCGGGCGCGCGATTGAGATTTTTCTACGAGCGCTCGCCGTATTTCGACAAGCGCGTCGGGCTTTATCCGGTCGGAAGAATCGTGACGAAACTGAATACGGGAATTTTTCAATAAGGTAAAGGTAAAGGTAAAAGGCAAAAAAATAAATTACTTCCTTACTTTTGCCTTTTACCTTTTACCTTTTTACTTTTACCTTTTTACTTTTTACTTTTTACTTGCTTTCCTGCTTGTCGTTAAATCTACATTAAATTAAAATCCGTTTTGACCTAATATTGTAATGAAATCAGCAAATCTAACAGGAGAAATTATGCAGAGACTTTTAATTTTTGTGTCTTTGACGCTGGCAATGTTTGCCGCCGCCTGTGTTCAACAGCCGCAGCAAAACGCGACTAATACGACATCCGGCAACACGCAGACGAAAGACCCGAACCGCAAACTCAAAATCGGTTTTGCGATGGACACGGTCAAAGAAGAACGCTGGCAGCGCGACCGCGCCGCTTTTGACGCGCATTGCAAGGCGATGAACGTCGAGTGCGTGATAACGGTCGCCAATAATGACGCCAGCCGCCAGTCAAACGACGTCGACAATCTTTTGACGCAGGGCATCGACGCGCTCGTTATCGCGCCGCACGACGCGACGCAGGCGGCTTCGATGGTTGACAAGGCAAAGGCGAAAGGCGTCCCGGTCATCAGCTACGACCGCCTGATAAATTCCGACAAAATCGACCTTTATATCTCGCATCAGGTTCCCGTCATCGGCAGAAAAATCGCCGAATACGTGCTGCAAAAAGTTCCCGAAGGAAATTACGTGATGGTTTACGGCGCGGGAACCGACAACAACGCGCATATTATGAAAAAAGAACAGCTGGCGGTTTTGCAGCCGGCGATTGACAGCGGCAAAATCAAAATCGTCGCCGAGCAGCACATCAACGACTGGAGTCGCGAGCTGGCGCTGAACTTTGCCGAAAACACCCTGACGCGGCAAAACGACAAGGTCAACGTTTTCGTCGTTTCCAATGACGGAATGGCTTCGGGCGTGCTTTCGGCGCTGGCGAAAAGAAAACTGGACGGTCAGATTTTCGTCACCGGACAGGATGCCGAGATAAGCGCCTTGCAGTCAATCGCCGAAGGCAAACAGTCGATGACCGTTTACAAACCGATTGTCCCGCTGGCTAACGGCGCGGTCGAAGCGGCGATTAAGCTGGCGAAAAAAGAGCCTCTGACCGACGCGAAAACTTTTATGAACGATGCTATCAAAAAAGAAGTGCCGTCGATTCTGCTGGAAGTTCAAACGGTCGATAAAGACAATCTGATGACAACGGTTATCAAAGACGGCTACGCTAAATTTGAAGACGTTTACAAAAACGTTCCGGCTGAGCAGCGTCCGAAACAGTAAGAGTTCAGCGAGTTGACTGAAAGTTAAACGAGTTTGCTGAGTTAATTGAGTCTTTCTTACAATTTTCAGTCAACAGCTCAGCTTTCAGTCAACTATGAACCAGATTCTGGAAATGCGTGCTGTCAGCAAGGAATTTCCCGGCGTGAAAGCTTTGGACGGCGTGACGTTCGAGCTTTACGAAGGCGAGTTTCACGCCCTGGTCGGCGAAAACGGCGCGGGCAAATCGACGTTGATGAAAGTTCTTTCCGGCGTTTATTCGGCGG
>DASVRT010000104.1:0-25884 GCA_036388475.1 Pyrinomonadaceae bacterium
AGCTTGTTTCGGTCGCGGCATCCTTGATTCCGTTTCTCGAACACGACGACGCGAACCGCGCTTTGATGGGTTCGAATATGCAGCGCCAATCGGTGCCGCTTCTGCGCGCCGAAGCGCCGTATGTCGGAACCGGAATGGAACAGGTGGCGGCGCGCGATTCGGGCGCGGTCGTCGTGGCGAAACGCGACGGCATCGTCGATTACGTCGATTCCGAGCGCATTATCATCAAAGCCGACCACAACGTTGACGGCACGATTTCGCGCGAGGTGACGGCAGACATTTATTCGCTCGTCAAATTTACCCGCTCGAATCAGAATACTTGTATCAATCAACGTCCGATTGTCGCGGTCGGCGAGCGCGTGAAAAAAGGTCAGGTTATCGCCGACGGTCCCTGCACCGATAAAGGCGAACTCGCTCTGGGCAGAAACGTGATGGTCGCGTTTATGCCGTGGCGCGGCTACAACTTCGAGGACGCGATTCTGGTTTCCGAGCGCCTTGTGAAAGAAGATTATTACACTTCGATTCACATCGAAGAACTCGAAATCGAAGCGCGCGACACCAAGCTCGGACCCGAAGAAATTACGCGCGATATTCCGAACGTCGGCGAAGTTATGCTCCGCGATTTGGACGAATCGGGAATTATCCGCATCGGCGCGCAGGTCAAACCGGGCTCGATTCTGGTCGGCAAGGTAACGCCGAAAGGCGAAACGCAGTTGACGGCGGAAGAAAAACTTCTTCGCGCCATCTTCGGCGAAAAAGCCGGCGACGTGAAAGACGCTTCTTTGACCGCGCCTCCGGGAATCGACGGAACTGTGGTTGACGTTCAGGTTTTCACACGCAAAGGTCAGGACAAAGACCAGCGCTCATTGGACATCGAGCAAAACGAGGAAGACGATTTGCGCCGCGATTTGGAAGACGAAATTCGAATTTTGCAGGAACAGCGCAACGAGCGTATTTACGAGCTTTTCGAAGGTCGCAAGCTCGTTAAGGATTTGAGCGACGCCGGTGAAGTCGTCGTCAAAAAAGGCGAGGCGCTGACGCGCGAAATGCTGCAAGGCGTAGACACGAAACTGCTTCGCAAAGCCGACGTCGCGGGCGGAACGGTTGATATTGCTTCGGAAATCAAGGATTACGAGCAGCGCACCGAGCGTCAAATCAACATTTTGAGCGACATCTACGAGGAAAAAATCACCAAGTTAAAGCAAGGTGACGAGCTTCCTCCGGGCGTTATCAAGATGGTCAAAGTCTTTATCGCGATGAAGCGCAAATTGAGCGTCGGCGACAAAATGGCTGGTCGTCACGGCAACAAAGGCGTTATCGCCCGCATTCTGCCGGAAGAAGATATGCCGTATTTGCCGGACGGAACGCCGGTCGACATCGTTTTGAATCCGCTCGGCGTGCCTTCGCGTATGAACGTCGGTCAGATTCTCGAAACGCATCTCGGATGGGCGGCGCGCGTGCTCGGTTATCATTTCGCCACGCCGGTTTTTGACGGCGCGACCGAAGCTGAAATCAAGCAGTACATCGGCGAAGCCAACGCCAAGTTTGACGAATTGAATCTTCCGCCGTCAGTCGGTCCGTCAGGCAAAACGCGTCTTTACGACGGTTTGACGGGCGAGCAGTTCGAGCAGAAAGTAACCGTCGGTTACATCTATATGCTGAAACTCTCGCACCTGGTTGACGATAAGATTCACGCTCGCTCAATCGGACCGTACAGCTTGATTACGCAGCAGCCTTTGGGCGGTAAAGCGCAATTCGGCGGACAGCGTTTCGGCGAGATGGAAGTCTGGGCGCTCGAAGCTTACGGCGCGGCGCACATCTTACAGGAACTTTTGACCTGTAAGTCGGACGACGTGGCGGGACGCTCGAAGATTTACGAGTCAATCGTCAAGGGCGATTCCGATTTCCAAGCCGGAATTCCCGAATCGTTCAACGTGCTGGTGCGCGAGCTGCAATCGCTCTGTCTCGATGTCGAACTGATTATGGAAGACGAAATTGACAAAGAAGCGATTAACGCCGGTGTCGGTGAAGTTTTATCGGTTGGTGTAGGTATCGAATAATTTTCGATTTTAGATTGCCGATTTCAGGATTGGATAAGGAATTAAATTTCAAAAGTCCTTATCCAATCCTGAAATCCAAAATCCAAAATCTAAAATGGAGAAATAATGCTTTTTAGACAAGATAATAAAACACAATTAACGCCAAATTTTGAAGCGATTCGTATCAGCCTTGCCTCGCCCGAAAAAATTCGCTCGTGGTCGCACGGCGAAGTGACGAAGCCGGAAACGATTAATTACCGCACGTTCAAGCCGGAGCGTGACGGTCTTTTCTGCGCGCGTATTTTCGGTCCCGTTTCGGATTGGGAATGCCTCTGCGGAAAATACAAAAGAATGAAGCATCGCGGCGTGATTTGCGACAAATGCGGCGTCGAAGTCACGCAGGCGAAAGTGCGCCGCGAACGCCTCGGACATATCGAGCTTGCCAGCCCGTGCTCGCACGTCTGGTTTTTCAAAGGCTTGCCGTCGCGCATCGGTCACTTGCTGGACATAACCCTGCGCGACCTCGAAAAAATTCTTTATTTCGAGCTGTATATCACGGTTGACCCGGGCGAAGTTCCGGGATTAAAAGAGAAGGATTTGCTGACGGACGAGCGTTTTCGCGAATTGACGCGCGATTATCCCAATCAATTCGTGGCGAAAATGGGCGCGGAAGCCATCAAAGAGCTTTTGATGAAGGTCGATGTGGCGGAACTCGTCACGGAACTGCGCGGAAAAATGCGCGAGGAAACGTCGCAGCAGAAAAAACTGAAATATTCGAAGCGTCTGAAAGTGGCGAATTCGTTTATGCGCTCGCACAACAATCCCGAATGGATGATTCTGGACGTGATTCCGGTGATTCCGCCGGAGCTTCGCCCGCTTGTGCCGCTGGACGGCGGCAGGTTCGCGACTTCGGATTTAAACGATTTGTATCGCCGCGTTATCAATCGCAACAATCGTTTGAAAAAACTGATTGAATTGCGCGCGCCGGAAGTCATCGTCCGCAACGAAAAACGTATGTTGCAGGAAGCGGTTGACGCGCTGTTCGACAACGGTCGTCGCGGTCGCGTTCTGCGCGGCGCAAACAATCGTCCTTTGAAATCGCTTTCGGGAACGCTGAAAGGAAAACAGGGACGTTTTCGCCAGAACCTTCTGGGCAAACGCGTCGATTATTCGGGACGCTCGGTTATCGTCGTCGGACCGGAACTGAAACTGCACCAGTGCGGTTTGCCGAAGAAAATGGCTTTGGAGCTGTTCAAGCCGTTTATTTACAACAAACTGGAAAAAGAAGAATACGCGGCGACGATTAAACAGGCGCGTGAAATGGTGGAAAGGCAGGAGCCGGTCGTTTGGGACATTCTCGAAGAAGTCATCAAACAGCATCCGGTTTTGCTGAACCGCGCGCCGACGCTGCACCGGCTGGGCATTCAGGCTTTCGAGCCGGTTCTGGTCGAAGGTAAAGCGATTAAAATTCACCCGCTCGTCTGCACGGCGTTCAACGCCGACTTTGACGGCGACCAGATGGCGGTTCACATTCCGCTCTCGCCCGAAGCGCAGATTGAAGCCAGCGTTTTGATGCTTGCATCGAATAACTTGCTTTCGCCCGCGTCCGGTCAGCCGATTACCGTTCCTTCGCAGGACATCGTTCTGGGTTGTTACTATCTGACGAAAGACCGTGAAGGAATGAAAGGTCAATCTTACGAGGGACAGGTGACGAAAGGTAAAACCACGACGATTGCGCGTTCGTTCGGTTCGACCGAAGACGTTCTGCTCGCGCTGGACGCGAAAGCCGTCGAAACGCAAACCAAAATCAAGCTTCGCATCACGGGCGATTTGATTGATTTGGAGCGCGAGCACAACCCGCAGGATATTATGCGCGCGGCGGTGCAAACGAACGTCACGCGAATGATTGATACGACGGTCGGACGCGTTATTTTTAACGACCGCTTGCAGCGCGATAACCTGCCGTTCGTCAACGGAACGCTCAAGAAAAAAGGCTTGCAGTCGCTCGTTACTTTCGCTCACTTAAGGCTCGGACACGACCAGACGGTCGCTCTTTTGGACGATTTGAAAACGCTCGGATTTCTTTACGCGACGAAATCGGGAATTTCCATCGGCATCGACGATATGGTCACGCCGCCCAACAAAAAGGATATTATCAGGGCGGCGAACGAGGACGTCAACAAATTGCAGATGCAGTATGAAGACGCGACGATGACCAATATGGAGCGCGTCAATAAAGTGACGGCAATCTGGTCGGAAGTCACCGACCACGTGGCGAAAGAAATGTTCAAAGCGATGAACGACCGCGAAAAAGCCAGAAACGAGATGAATCCGATTCTCGTGATGGCTGATTCCGGCGCGCGCGGCTCTGAAGCGCAGATTCGACAGCTTGCCGGTATGCGCGGGCTTATGGCGAAACCGAACGGCGAGATTATCGAAACGCCGATTGTCGCCAATTTCCGCGAAGGCTTGAACGTTTTGCAGTACTTTATCTCGACGCACGGCGCGCGCAAAGGTCTGGCTGACACGGCTTTGAAAACGGCTGACTCGGGCTACCTGACACGTCGTCTGGTCGACGTGGCGCAGGACGTGATTATCTCCGAGCCGGATTGCGGAACGCTGAAAGGCATCCGCGCCGAAGCGATTGTCCGCAACGGCGAAGAAGTCGAATCTTTGCGTGACCGCATCGTCGGTCGCACGTCGCTGGACGATATGATTGACCCGGTCGACGGAACGATTATCGTTCAGGCAAACGAGGAAATCAACGAAGATTTGGCGTCGAAAGTTCAAATGTCGGGTTTATTAAGCGTCAAAATTCGCTCGGTTTTAACGTGCGAATCACGGCGCGGCGTTTGTATGAAATGTTACGGGCGCAATCTGGCGACGGGCAAGAGCGTCGAAATCGGCGAAGCGGTCGGCGTCATCGCGGCGCAATCAATCGGCGAGCCGGGAACGCAGTTGACGATGAGAACCTTCCACGTCGGCGGCACGGCGCGACTCGAACAGGAAACCAAGCACGTCGCGGCGATGGACGGAACGGTCAAATATTCCGAAGAGCTGAAAGTCATCACCAACCGTGAGGGAGAACGCATCTCGATTCGCCGCCAGACGGAGTTGATGCTGGTTGACGACCGCGGGCGCGAAGTGGCGCGCTATCAAATCGTCTACGGCGCGCACGTTCAGGTTGCCGACGGTCAGAAGGTCAAGGAAGACGAAGTGCTGGCGACTTGGGACCCGTTCACTTTCGCCATTCTGACGGAAGTGCCGGGAACGGTTAAATTCCAGGACTTGAAAGAAGGCAAAACGGTCGAAGAAGACGTCGATAAAGTTTCGGGACAAAAACGCCTCGTGGTTAAAGACTCGGATGAAAAACATCAGCCGCGTCTGGAAATCCGCAGCGCCGCCAACAAGGTTCTGAAAACTTACCAGATGCCGATTCGCGCGAATCTTTTAGTCGAAGACGGCGTGGAAGTTCAGGCGGGCGACATTATCGCCAAAATCCCGCGCGAAACGACGAAAACAAAAGACATCGTCGGCGGTCTGCCGCGCGTCGTCGAATTGTTCGAAGCGCGTCGTCCGGGCGAAACCGCCGTGATGTCGGAAATCGACGGCACGGTTAGATTCGGCGCCATCTCGAAAGGTAAACGCAAGCTCATCATCACCGGCGACGATGCCGGCGAACGCGAATATGACATTCCGCGCGGAACGCACATCAACGTGCAGGAAGGCGACCGCGTCAAAGCGGGCGAACCGCTGATGGACGGACCGCTGAACCCGCACGATATTTTGCGCGTTCTCGGAACCGAAGCGTTGCAGGAATATCTGGTCAACGAGATTCAGGAAGTTTACCGTTTGCAGGGCGTTTTGATTAACGATAAACACATCGAGGTTATCGTTCGCCAGATGCTTCGCTGGGTACGCATTAAGGATGTCGGCGACACGGATTTCCTTTTGGAAGAACAGGTTGACCGATTCCGTTACGAAGACGAAAACCGCCGGGTTCTGGACGCCGACGGGCAGCCTTCGTCGGCTGAACCGATGCTGCTCGGCATCACGAAAGCGTCGCTCTCGACCGATTCGTTTATCTCGGCGGCATCGTTCCAGGAAACGACTCGCGTTCTGACCGAAGCGGCGATTTCCGGACGCATCGACTATCTGCGCGGGCTGAAGGAAAACGTCATTATGGGACGCCTGATTCCGGCGGGAACGGGTATGAAATCCTATCGCAACATCGTCATCGACCACGACCCGACGATGAACCAGAAAAAGACCGACGAATACGACGAATACGCCGATATTCGCGGCGGTCTGGATTTGCCCGAATCGATGGACGTGCCTTTCGTCGAAACCGACGGCGACCTCGACGGATTTTCGCTCGAAGATTCGGACGGCGACCCGATTCTGGACGGAGCGGAAACTGAAGAAGTCTTTGAAGTCGAAGGCTCGCTCGGCGATTTCGTCGACGACGAGGACGACGATTTTTAAGGCTAAACGATAGGCATAAGCAATAAAATAAAAAGGCTGAGAGAGAAATCTTTCAGCCTTTTTATTTTTAACAGCCGAAACGCAAGGTGCAGACCGATATTATTAGCAAAAACGGGACGCCGATTTAATATTGTGTTGAAGTATTCCGTATCCGGCAGCGACGGAACCGGCTGTCTCGATTTTTGTTTCCGACTCCAAAGCAGATGAAAAGACCCGCGGAGAAAGAATTTATAGCGAAAATAACGCGGGCAGCTTGGAATGAGTTCATTAAATAGTCGTAAGTGGTAAACGGTAAACCATAAGTTCGTTGTTTTGAATTTCGAGTTTTAAATAAAAATTCGATACTTTGAAATTGCATCTTACCGCTTACCGTTTACCACTTCCTAATCGTTTTACCAAATCAGACACGCATCCGTTCTGACCATTTTGTCGCCCGACTTGCAGCCGAAGGCTTGAGCGAACTGCGACATATTCGAGAGCGGACCGTTGACGCGCCAGCGCGGCAGCGAGTGCGAGTTGGTCTTGACCTGTAAAATCTCGGCTTCGGGCGTGTATTTGCCCGCCCAGACCTGCGCCCAGCCGAGGAAAAATCTCTGTTCGGGCGTAAAGCCGTCAATCTCCGACGGTTGCGGCTTGCCTTCCAGAGATTTTTTGTAAGCGTCGTAGGCGACGGTCAGACCGGCGAGGTCGCCGATGTTTTCGCCGAGCGTCAGTTTGCCGTTGATAAACAGACCGGGCTGGACTTCGTAGCCGTTGAATTGATTGACGACGCACGCGGCGCGTTCCTCAAATTTGGCGCGGTCTTCCTTCGTCCACCACATTTTCAGATTTCCTTCGGCGTCGAAACGGCTGCCCGAATCGTCGAAACCGTGTGAGATTTCGTGCCCGATAACGCCGCCGATAGCGCCGTAATTTATCGCGTCGTCAGCGGCGGGATTAAAGAAAGGCGGCTGCAAAATTCCGGCGGGAAACGTGATGTCGTTGTTCACGCCCGAATACGAAGCGTTGACGGTCGGCGGCGTAAAGCCCCAGCGCGAGCGGTCAACCGGCTGGTTAATATCCAGCAGATTGCGGCGCACCTGAAATTGACCGGAGCGCAGAACATTTGCCGAATAGGAATCGCGTTTGACGGCTAAGCCGCTGTAGCCGCGCAGTTTATCGGGCGAGCCGATTTTGCGCTTGAAGGTCGCGAGCTTTGCCTGCGCCTGTTTTTTCGTTTCGGCGCTCATCCAGTCCAGCTTGTTGACGCGGTCTTTCATCGCCGCCAGCAGGTTGTCGATCATCTCGTTCATCCGCGCGCGCGCGGCGGGCGTAAAGGCTTTTTTGACGTATTCCTGACCGAGCGCTTCGCCGAGATGGTTGTCCACGGCGTTGACGCAGGTTTTCCAGCGCGGCTGCTGTTCTTTCGTGCCGCTTAAATATCTGGAGTAAAAATTGAAATTCTCGTCGGCGAAAGCTTTGGAAAGCGACGGCGCGGCAGCGTTTATCGTCATCCAGCGCAGGTAAGTCTTCCAGTCTTCGAGCGGCACTTCCCTGACCATCACGTTTACTTCCTTGAAAAAAACGGGCTGACCGAGATTGATTTCCGTGACCGCCGGAACGCCGCGCGCGGTCATATAATTCTTCCACGAAAAATTCGGCGTGATGTCCTGCGCCGCCGTCAGCGCGATTTTGTTGTAGCGAGTGTCGGGATTGCGAAGCTCGACCTGCGGCAGCGAGGCGACGGCGAGCCGCGTCTGAATGCCCATTACGGTTTGCGCATTTAAAGCCGCATCGACGTCCTTATCGCCGAGCAGCCTGAACATATTCGTCATATATTCCGTAAATTTCCAGCGCGTTTCCTGAGATTTTGCATCGCTTTGCGTGTAATAATCGCGGTTCGGCAGGCTCAAGCCGCCCTGCCCGGCGTTGACGATGACCATCGACGAATTTTTCAAATCCGCGCCCCCGCCGAAGCCGAACAGCGCGGGCAAGCCGCTGTTGTGCATCAGCGCAATCTGGCGCTGAAAATCCTCGACGGTTTTGATTTTGTCGATTTGCTGGAAAAAAGGTTCGAGCGCGCGCGCGCCCGCTTTTTCGATTGCCGCTTCGTCCATACACGAAGCGTAAAAATCGCCGATAAGCTGCGTGTCGCTGCCCGGCGCGGCGTTAGCTTTCGCGGCGCTTTCCAGAACTTCTCTGAGAATCGCGTTGTTGTTATCGCCGAGAATATTAAAAGTTCCCCAGCGCGCCTGCGAAGCGGGAATTTCCGTGTTTTTCAGCCACGTTCCGTTCGCGTATTGAAAAAAATCGGTGCAAGCCTCGACCGAAGTGTCCATCCGGCTCGTATCAAAGCCTCTGCTCTGGGCAAAGGTTATTGCGCAGACCGAAAACAGCACGGTCAAAGCAGTCATAAAACGAAGAATTCGCATTTTCTGTCACCTCTCGGATTTTGGAAGAATTTTGTTAACGTTGTTACAAAGTATACGAAAAAAGTTTGAAAGTGGTAAGCGGTAAACGGCAAGTGATGAGTTCGTTATTTCGAGATTGTAGCTTTATCAATTGCAACTTGCCGTTTACCGCTTACCGCTTTATCGTCTATAATCACGGCACGAACAAGCGCAGTCAGGGAAAAATCATATTTGCGAAGGTGAAAAATGTCCGGTGTTGCTAAAGAGTGGGCGGTTGTTCTGATTTTTCTGGTCGCGGTCGCCGGGTTGACGCTTTTGGAAGCCTTTTGGATAAATCGCAAGGGCTGGACTGGTTTCGGACGGTCGCTGGCGTTTTCCGTTTCGACGAATTTTATCGGCTTTGCGGTCGGCTTTTTCGTGATGTTTGTCGTTTTCGGCGTCGTTCTGGCGATGGCTTGGGACGGCTCAATCGAAAAATTTCCGCTCAAGGATTACGGCATCGGCGCGTTTCTGGTTTGCGGAGTTTTGTTTTTTCCGTTGTTTCTGATGCTCTGCAAACGCCTGTTTCTGAAACTATTTAAAATTCAGACGGGAAAAACGGCGTGGCTTTTCTCGCTTGCCGCCGCGCTGGCGATTTTTATAATTTCGCAGGGCTTGCCCGCACTCGCGGCGTATCTGTTAATGTGAGCCGATCGCGGACGCCGACAAAAATCCGGTTCGCCGGCGTCGCGACGTATTTTCGCCAAAATCAAATGAAATAGAACAAAACAACCTTGCCGCCCGTCGCCGCAACGGAGTAAAATTCGTAGAAACAGCAGATTGCCCGCACTGTTTCGGCGGTGACCGCGAAACCAATCTATCGTTTATAAATTTTTGGAGCATCCGGGATGAAAAAATTCTCTTTCGCATTAGTTATCTGTTTGCTGACGACGATTTCGATTTTTGCCCAGCAAACGAATCCCACGCCGCCGGCGACGGACGAAGACGACGTAGTCAAAATCACCACGAAACTCGTCCAGCTCGACGCGATTGTGACCGATGAAAAAGGCAATCAGGTGACGGATTTGACCGCCGCCGATTTCGAAGTTTTGCAGGACGGCAAACCGCAGAAAATCACTAATTTTTCCTACGTCAATACGGTCGCGCCGAACAGCGCGCCGGTTAAGATTGAGAAAAAAGACAGGAACGCGATTCTTCCGCCGTCGCCCGCCGTTACAGGTCGCTCGTCCGGAGGACGTTTGATTACTTTCGTCGTCGATAACTGCACGGCGTCCGCCAGCGGCATCTACGCCGCGCGCGAAGCCCTGAACAAATTTATCCGCCAGCAGATGTTGCCCGGCGATATGGTGGCGATTTACCAGACCACGGGCGGAAGCAGCCTGCTTCAGCAATTTACTTCCGATAGAGAACAGCTTCTCCATCTCGTCCGCAAAATCATCTGGTATCCGAATCGCGGCTGCCTGGCGGCGGGCGGACCCGTTTTCGAGCCGATTCGCGACGACCTTCTGACGGAAACGGATAAAAAGATAAAGGAAGCGGCAGAGGACGCGAGTCGCGATATTCAATCGGTCAGCGTTATCAACGTGTTGAATTACATCGTGCGCGGATTGGGTCGCGTCGGCGGGCGCAAAGTGGTTTTTCTTTTGTCGGACGGCATCCCGCTGCGCACCAGAACCGACAAACCTCTGGGAACGCACAGCGTCCGCACCGAAGCCGCCTTGCGAGGGTTAACCGACACGGCGAATCGCGCCGCTGTCGTTTTCAACACGATTGACACGCGCGGGCTGGTTAATACGGATGCGATTGAAGCGGTTGACGACGTTTCGGGCAGAAGAGACGTCGATGGCGGAAACAGCAACGCGGAAAAAGTCGCTCAGGAACGCAGGAGCCTTTTGTTCGGGACGCAGGACGGGCTGAATTTTCTCGCCCGCGAAACGGGCGGCACGTTTTCTAAAAATCAAAATTTTCTGGACGTGCCCATCGGGCGCGCGCTGAATCTGGAAAAAGGTTATTACCTGCTGGCTTACGAGCCCGACGACGAAACTTTTAAGGGAAAGAATTTCAATCAAGTTTCAATCAAGGTCAGTCGTCCCGGACTGAAAGTGGTTTCGCGCGCCGGTTTTCTGGGCAGAGTCGACGAAAAGCAGAACGTCAGTCGGCGGACGGGCGACAGCGAGCTTTACGAAGCCGCCGTCGCGCCGCTGCCGCGAACGGGAATGAATCTACGCCTGACGGCATTTTTCGGCAACGCGGCGGCGAAAGGAAACTTCGTCCGCGCGCTGCTTCACGTGGACGGTAAAGACATCACTTTTATTGACGACGCCAACGGCTCGAAAAAAGTGGCGCTCGATGTTTTCGCCGTCACTCTGGACGAAAAAAACGATGTCGTCGATGAGTTTAACCACACTCACAAAGTGTTGATTCCGGCGGAAGCGGTTCAGCTTATCCGGCAGAACGGTCTGGTTTACAGCGTGGACGTGCCGGTGAAAAAGGACGGGACATATAATTTCCGTCTCGCCATTCGCGACGCCAACAGCAAGATGCTCGGCTCGGCGAGCCAGATTATACAGGTTCCCGCGCTGAAAAAAGATAAAATCTTTTTGTCCGGCTTGACCGTCAGCCAGGTCGATGAAACCGGAAAATTTAGCGTGCCGGCAGAGGTCAAGCCCGAAAACGCGATTACGGCGACGCCGACCACGTCCATTCCGGCAATTCGCCAGTTCCAGCGCGGAATGGTGATGGCGTATTCCTACACGCTCTATAACGCCGCGCTCGACAAAGCCGCCAATCAGCCGAAATTAACCGTGCAGGTCAATCTTTACCGCGAAGGTCAGCTCGTCACGCAAGGGCAGCCGCAAGCCAGCCAGCTCGAAAAGCAGGACGATATGACGCGCATCGGCGATTACGGTTATATGCGGCTCAGCCCGAATATGCAGCCGGGCGATTACGCTTTGCAGGTTATCGTCAAGGATTTGCTGACCAATCAGACGGTTTCACAGTGGGTTGATTTTCAGGTCACGCAATAAATTCGATTTTATTTCGGAAAGTCCAAAGCCGCATCTGCTTTACAGGAGGCGCTTTGGACTTTAAACTTTTCCGTGACGTTTATGGACATTATCGTCGGCACCGCCGGACACATCGACCACGGAAAAACTTCGCTCGTGCGGGCGTTAACGGGCATTGACGCCGACCGTCTGCCCGAAGAAAAACGGCGCGGCATCACGATTGATTTAGGCTTTGCCGAACTGGATTTGGGCGACGTGCGCATCGGTTTCGTCGATGTGCCGGGACACGAAAAATTCGTCAAAAATATGCTGGCGGGCGCGTCCGGAATCGATTTGCTGGCGCTGGTCATCGCGGCGGACGAAGGCGTGATGCCGCAGACGCGCGAGCATTTCGACATCTGCCGCCTGCTGGAAACGAAAGCGGGCTTAATCGTTTTGACGAAAACGGATATGGTTGACGCCGAGCTGCTCGAAATCGTCCGGCTCGACGCGCAGGAACTAGTCGAAAATTCCTTTCTCGAAAACGCGCCCGTCATTGCCGTCAGCTCCAAAACCGGCGACGGCATCGACGAGCTGAAAGAAGCTTTCAAAAATCTCGCCGCGCAGATTCCGCCGCCGAAAAACGAAACCGTCGCGCGTCTGCCGATTGACCGTTCTTTTACGGTCAAAGGTTTCGGCGCGGTCGTCACCGGAACTTTAATTTCCGGCGAAATCAGCGAAGGCGACGAACTGGAAATTCTGCCTCTCAAAAAGAAAGTGCGCGTGCGCGGCTTGCAAACTCACGGAAAATCGGTCGAAACAGCGCGCGCCGGACAGCGCACCGCCGTCAACTTAGGCGGCATCGAACACGCGGAAATCGAGCGCGGAATGGTTTTGTGCGAAAAAGACGCTTTGCAGCCGACACAGATTTTCGATGCGGAAATCGAAGTTTTGAAAGACGCGAAACGCGGTTTGCGCTCGCGCCAGCGCGTCCGCGCGCATCTCGGGACAATCGAAGCCTTAGCCAGAATTCAGGTTTTAAACGAAACGGGCGAAATCGCGCCGGGCGCAAAGGATTTTATTCAATTACGGCTCGAAACGCCGGTCGCGACGATTCCGGGCGAGCGTTTTATCATTCGCAGTTATTCGCCGCAGATAACAATCGCGGGCGGGCGCGTTTTAGACGCGCAGGCGGCAAAACACCGGCGCAAGGATACGGAAAGCGCGCGCCGCGTTTTGCAGAATTTAATTGAAGCCGAAAACCGGAGCGATAAAGCTCTACAAGCGAAAATTTATCTGGAAACGGCGGGCGAGCGCGGCGCCGGGTTCGCCGGTTTGCAGGCGCGGACGGGCTGGCGCGAAAGCGTTTTGCGAAAAGCTCTGGCGGAAAATTCCGAGAAAAAATCCGTGGTCGAAGCCGCCGGATTTTATGTGGCGCGCACGCCGTTTGAAAATCTGAAAGCGAAAACTTTAGCCGAAATCGAAGCGCATCACCGGCGCGAGCCGCTTTCGCAAGGCATCGGTCGCGAAACTCTGCGCGAAAAAATCTTTGCGCGACTGCCCGCGGAAATTTTCAAGGCGATTCTGGCGGCGCTGGAAAAAGACGGAAAAATCACGGCGGAAAAAGATTTGGTGCGCGCCGCCGCGCATAATCCGGAGCTTTCGTCGGAAGAAAAAATTCTGCGCGAAAGGCTGGAAAAAATTTATCGCGAGGCGCGTCTCGAAGTTCCGGCGCTGGACGCGGCGCTCGACGAAGCGATTCGCGGCACAAAGCTCGACCGCCGGCAGGCGCGCCAGGTTTTTCAGCTTTTTTTGAATACGGCGGAGATTGTCAAAGTCACGGAAGATTTTTATTTCCGGCGCGAAGCGCTCGATGAACTAATCAATCAACTGAAAAATTACGCCGCGCAGACTTCCGACAGATTAATCGATATGGCGACGTTTAAGGAAATTGCCGGAATCTCGCGTAAATACGCCATTCCGCTGCTCGAATATTTCGACCGCGAAAAACGTACGCGGCGCGCGGGCGATAAACGCCTGATTTTGTAAATTCGATGAAAATTCTTTCGCTCCTGACTTTCGTTTCCGCCGTTCTGACGATTTATTTTGATTATCAGGACAAGCGATTCGTGTATTTTTTCAAGCCGGCGACGATGATTTTCATTATCGCTCTGGTTTGGTTTTACGGCGAGAGAAAAGGTTTTTATCGCCGGGCGATTCTGGCGGGTTTTGTTTTCTCGCTCGTCGGCGACACGTTTTTGATTAATCCCCAAAATTTTGTTTTCGGGCTGGCGAGCTTTCTCGTCGCGCATCTTTGCTACAGCGCGGCGTTTTTCAAAGCGGGCGCGGGAAAATTCAAGCCGATTTCGCTTTCGGCGTATCTGGTCGGCGCCGCGATTTTTATGCTGGTTTCGGGCGGCGTTCCCGAAAATTTGCGGGTTGCGGTCGTCGTTTACGCGCTGGCGATTTCGACGATGCTCGGCGCGGCTTGGAATTTTTACCTGACACAAAAAACGGCGACCGGGCTTTTCGCCGTTTCCGGAGCAATGTTTTTTGTTTTGTCCGATTCGCTTTTAGCTTACAACAAATTTAACGGGGAATTTTTTCTCGCGAAAATCCTGATTCTTTCGACTTATTTTCTCGCGCAATGGCTGATTGCCCGCTCGGTTTGAAAAACAATTTAACGCTGACTCGCAAGGCGGCAAAGGCGCAAAGAAGAAATGAAACAACGGATTAACACTGATTAGCACGGATTTATTTCTGATTTAATCCGTGTTTTTCCGTGTTAATCCGTTGTTTCGAATATCTTTCTTTTCTTCGCGTTCTTGCCGCTTTGCGGTTCTGCGTTAAAAAAAATTATTTTGAAAGCGCGATGTATTCAATGCGGCGATTCTGAAACTTGCCGTCTTCGGTGTCGTTGGAGGCTTTCGGTTTCGATTTGCCGTAGCCTTTCATCTGCAAAATATCGGCATTCACGCCGAATTTAATCAGCGCGTCTTTGACGGCATTGGCGCGATTTTCCGAAAGCTTCTGGTTTTTGACGTCGTCGCCCGTGTTATCGGTGTGACCGCCGACTTCGATGACGACATTCGGCGGGAGCTTTTTCATATAGCCCGCCGATTTTTCCAGAAACTTCTGGTTAGCGGGCGGAATGTCGAATTTTCCGCTCGCGAAATTGATGATATACAGGTTCATCGCGCGCAGCAGCTCGTCAACCGTGAAATTTTCGCCGAGTTTATCGAGCGCGTCGTTGGCGCATTTTTCGGATTTGGCAAAATCGCCTTTTTTGATGTTGGCGCAATCGTCTTTCGGCGGCTCAATTTGTTTCTGCCGGCTTTTGGCAATGACTTCGACGGTTTTTCCGCCGTCCTCGCCGTTGGTCTGCTCGATTTCGTATGTGAAATTCGGATGCCTGATTTCGATTTTGTGCGTTCCGGCGGTCAAACCGGAGACCAGAATATCGCCCGTTCCCGAAGTATAACCCCAGCGTGTTCCGTCAACGAAAACTTCGCTCTGCGGCTGCGCGCCTTTGACCAGAACGTCGTAGCCGTATTTTTTCGAGAAAACATAATACGCGCCGATAATGGTCGCCGCGAGCAGAAAAAACAACAAAGCCACGCCGCCGAACCAGACCCACGCCGGAGTCGCGGCTTTTTTGGCGGCGGTTTTTTCTTCCGTCGGCGTGGGCGCTTGAGACGGCTGAACCGTGTTTTCATATTTCGCGCGTTCCGCCTGCGGCAGGTTGATATACGGCGTCGTCGCGCCGAAGTCGGATTGTTTCGGCGCGCCGCCGAAATCTTCGTGCCCGCCGAGGTTGATGTTTGCCTGCGTCATATCCCAGCCGGACGAAGGCTGCTGCGGTTGCGGCGGCATCTGACCGGGCATATAGGTTTTACCGAAATCTTCCTGCTGATTACTGCTGTTGCTGCTGCTGCGCGGCAGATTTATATTGACCGCCGTCTTTCCCCAATCGTCTTCGGGCGGCGGCGATGAGCGACGCGGCGGCGGCGAAAAATTGAAATTGGTTTTTTCCCAATCGCTCGTGTAATCGTCTTTCGGTGCGCCGGACGACGATTCTTCTTTCGTCGGGCGAATATACGGCGTCGTTTTGGAAAAATCGTCGGGCGGCAGATTTTTGGGGTCTTTCGGGTCGTTCACGGTGCGTCTCCTTACAGCCAGGACTTGACGGAAAAAACGTAAGCCTTTTGCTTGTGCTTCAAAGCTAAAACACACAAAGGTCGATGTCAAGGAAGTTTACTTTGCCACAGAGAATACGAAGAAAGATAATGGAATCGCTGACGAACATAGATAAACGCGGATTTAAACACGATTGGCGGGATAAACGGGATAATTTAAAACTATGAGCTTTGAGCTTTCTTTTTTATCCTGAATCTCCTGGCTATCCTGTTAATTTATCCGCCTTCATCCGCGGCTGATTTCTATTTCACGTTCGGCGGGTGCGCGTTTTTGGTGCGGACGTTGATGCCTTCCTGACCGAGCAGGAAAACGCGGCGCGCGTCGAAAGACGAAGTGTTGGCGGAAAAATACGAAAGCAGATAGCGGTTTTTGCGCAGCTCGTCGCAGATGGCTTTGGCGGCGACCTGCGGCTGTTCGAAGTCGAAGATTTTTCCGCCCGTGCCTTCAGTCAGCTCGTTGATGACCGTCGCGGCTTTCGGCTGGTTGCGGCGATACGCGCCGTTTGTGCGGTCGGGAAGCTGGAGCGCGTAAACCGTGATGTTATCCAGTTGCAGCTCGCCGAGAATTTTATCAAAAGCCGTTTTGCTTCCGCGGTCAAGCCCGTCGCTGATCAAAACGACGGCGGTTTTGCGCGTGCCGGGCATCAGCGGCAGTAAAATTTCGCGGACGGCGGCGTCCATCGCGTCGAACAGATACGGGTTGCCCTGTTTGCGAAAAGTGTTGAGCGAGGTTTCGACCTTTTTCGCGTCGTCCGTCCATTCCTGAATAATCTCCGGCTTTTCGTCATAGGCGACGACGAAAACCTGATCGCCTTCGTAAATTTCGTAAACGAACTCTTTAACCGCATTTTTCAGCGTTTCGACTTCGGCGCGCAAGGTCTGCGAATTATCGACCAGCACGACTATCCGCGAAGGCGACGGGTCGAAGGTGAAATTTTTTATCTTCTGCTCGATGCCGTTTTCGTATAGAAAAAGATTTTCGGCTTTTATCGGGTCGGGCGAACCGTTGGCGCGCGCGGCGACGACGCTCAGAATCGTTCCGCCGTCGCCGGACGTGTCTTTCGCGCTGCGGCGCGACTGAGCAGACGCCGGCGCGGAAATCAGCAAAACGCATAAACTCAAAAACAACGCCTTTTTAGCCGAAAATTTCATTTTTCCTCATTCCGTTTTAGATGTTTTGGGTAAACTGTCTGCTGGCTTTGATGCAGCATCGCCTCCGGCGGTTGATTCGCCCGCCGAACTTTTTTCCGTTTTAATTTCCGATTTCGTTTCGGTTTCGGATTTGGCTTCGGTTTTCGTCTCGCTTTTTCCCTTGTTCGAATAATCGGTGACGTACCAGCCCGAGCCTTTGAACTGGAAACCGGAGCGCGAAACTTGTTTTTCCAGTTTTCCGCCGCAAGCTTCGCAAACGGTTAAAGGCGCGTCGGAAATCTTCTGCATTTTTTCCATCTCGACGCCGCAATCGGCGCAGCGATATTCATAAATCGGCATATAAATTATTATAACCTCTTAAATTATTAATAACTACAGATTTTCTCACAAACTGCTCTTGGCGTTCTCGGCGTCTTAATTTTCGCGCTCTTTGCATTAAAAAATTTCTTTAACCGCAAAGAACGCAAAATGATTTTTGAGCCGGTTTCAGAAAAATTATAAAAATCTTGCAACGGCGAAAGCAAATTGTGGCAGAATATTTGTAAAGCAATTTATTAAAACTTAACGAGAACCGGGAGGCTCGACAAGTGAAAAAATGGATTTTAGCGATTTTTGCCCTGACTTTATTAGCAGCGGCGACGTTTGTGCAGGGTCAGAACACAAAGACGGGCGAACTGAAAACCGTTTCGTTCGTCGATTTAAAACGCTACGGCGGAACGTGGTTTGAAATCGCCAGATACGCGAACAAAGCGCAGAAACAATGTTTCGGCAATACGACCGCGACTTATAATTTTAAACCGGACGGCGAGGTCGAAATCGTCAATAAATGTCTGACTAAAGACGGAAAAACGGAAGACGCGACCGGAACGGCAAAAGTCGTCGATACGCAAACGAATGCGAAATTGAAAGGCTCGTTTGCGTGGCTCTCGTCCGCGCCGTATTGGGTGATTGATTTGGACGAAGATTATCAATACGCCGTCGTCGGCAACCCGGACCGCAAATATTTATGGATTTTAAGCCGCACGCCCGAAATGAGCGCCGCGACTTATGAAAAGATTTTACGAAAAATCGAAATCGCGGGCTACAATCCGGCAAAACTTGAGAAAACGCCGCAGAAGCTCGAAACGGTCAAGGGAAGCGTAGTCAGGAAACAGTAGGCAGGTTTAAGAATTAAGAATTAAAAATTAAGAATGAAGGAAACCTTTCTTTCAATTCGTAATTCGTAATTTTTAATTCTTAATTTTCAAGTTACCAATTCGTCGCCGTGACTTTTTCGGCTTCGCCGTGTTCGGCTAAAAATCTTTCGGCGTCGATTGCCGCCATACAGCCGGTTCCCGCCGCCGTGACGGCTTGTCGATAATAATGGTCTTGCGCGTCGCCGCAGGCGAAAACGCCTTCGATGTTGGTTTTCATCGTGCGCCCTTCGGTTTGAATATAGCCGACTTCGTTCAGGTCGAGCCAGTCTTTGAAAAGGTCTGTGTTCGGTTTGTGCCCGATGGCGATAAAAACGCCGTGGGTCGGAAAATCGCTTTCTTCCTTCGATTGATTGTTGTAGATTTTGATTGCGGTCACGCCGGCTTCTTTGGTTCCCAGAATTTCCTTGATTTCCGTGTTCCACAGAACCTTGATTTTCTCGTTGGCGAGCGCGCGCTCCTGCATAATGCGCGAGGCGCGGAACGAATCGCGGCGATGAACAATCGTGACTTTCGAGGCGAAACGCGTCAGAAAAGTCGCTTCTTCCATCGCCGTATCGCCGCCGCCCGCCACGACCACCTCTTTTCCGCGAAAGAAAAATCCGTCGCAGGTGGCGCACGCCGAAACGCCGTTGCCGCCCAAGCCGACGGGCGCGGGTTCTTCGCCCGGAATGCCGAGCCATTTCGCCGACGCGCCGGTCGAGATAATCAAAGTTTCGGCAAGGACTACCGTCGAAATCTCCGCGCTGTCCTGGCTCGCCTTGCCGTAAAGCTTGAACGGGCGCTCGCTCAAATCGACTTTATCAATCCAGACGTTCAGAAATTCCGTGCCGAAGCGCTCGGCTTGCGCCCTGAACTCGTTCATCAATTCCGGTCCCATAATGCCTTTGGCAAAGCCCGGATAATTTTCCACGTCGGTCGTAATCGTCAATTGCCCGCCCGGCTGCGGTCCGTCGATGACCGTCGGCTCAAGCTGCGCGCGCGAGGCGTAAATGGCGGCGGTTAAACCGGCGGGACCCGAACCTAAAATAACGACTTTACGATTAATTTCGGTTTGCGGCATATTCCTCAACAAACTCTCCTGTTCTTAAAGTTTAAAATTTTTTTTGCGGAAGTTTGGCATTTTTTGTAACCTTTAGTATAACTATCACTCAGCGGCTAGTCGAATGATAAATAAAACGCCTTTATTATAGATTGCGCCGGGTTTAAATTTTATCCGCTTTTTTTTAATTCATTGTTTGTTTAAACGGGTTTCGTGTTAAACTAGCTGCACGTTCTACCCGAAGTTTTCGATTCTTCAAAACTTGTCATGGCAACTAATCTACAGCCCCAGTACGAGGAAAAACGATTTGCGCTGAGAATGGCTTTGCGGCTGCCGATTGTCGTCTCGGGACGCGCGGACGACGGCGCGGCGTGGAGCGAGCCGACGGAAACCGACGATATTTCCACGACGGGCGCGTTGTTTCACCTGAATCAAAAAGTCTCGCA
Organism: Pyrinomonadaceae bacterium; assembly: GCA_036388475.1. Classification (GTDB taxonomy): domain Bacteria; phylum Acidobacteriota; class Blastocatellia; order Pyrinomonadales; family Pyrinomonadaceae; genus JALZHR01. The sequence continues at coordinate 19,928 of DASVRT010000104.1, forward strand.
GGGCGAAAGTTTATACATTCGCTCGCATCGACCCGACGGCGTGCCGGTCGAAGTCAAAGCGCGCGTCGTGCGCGTTTCGCCGTCAAATTACGGAACGGCGCGCGTCGGCGTCGCCATTACCGAAACGATGGAAAACTGGCTCCGGCTTTTCGTCGCGTGGATTGCCGACGACCAGCCGAGCGAAGAAGAAGAAAAATAAAATTTCCGGAAATCGTGAATCGTAAATCGTTAATTGTAAAATGTAAGTTTCAATTAACGATTTACGATTCACGATTTCCGATTTGCGAACTATGACGAATTACGAAACTATCCTGGTTGAAAAACGCGAAAGCGTAGCCATTATAACGATTAACCGCCCCGAAAAACTTAATGCTCTCGGAAGAAAAGTTCACGAAGAAGGCGTCGCCGCGCTCGACGAACTGCGGAAAGACGAAGCGGTGCGCGTCGTCGTCGTCACGGGCGCGGGCGAAAAATCTTTTGTCGCCGGCGCGGACATCGCGGAATTTGCCGGCGAGACGCCTGCATCGCAGAGAAATTTATTTTACGAGCGGACGCTTTTTAATTCGATTGACACGTTTCCGAAACCCGTCATCGCGATGATTAACGGTTTTTGTCTGGGCGGTGGCTGCGAGCTGGCGCTCGCCTGCGACATTCGCGTGTGCAGCGAAAACGCGCGGTTTGCGCAGCCGGAAATCAATCTCGGAATTATGTGCGGCGGCGGCGGGACGCAGCGTTTAACCCGCCTTATCGGCGAAGGCAGAGCGATGGAAATGATTCTGACGGGCGATATGATTGATGCCGAAAGGGCTTTGCGGTTCGGGCTGGTCAATCACGTTTTCTCAAAAGAGGAACTCGAAGAGAAAACGCTGGAACTCGCCAATAAAATCGCGCAGAAAGCGCCGGTCGCGCTGCAATTATCGAAAGAAGCCGTGAAGCTCGCCGCGCGCTCGAATCTGGACGAAGGCTTGCGCCGCGAAGTCGATTTGTTCGCGATTTGTTTTTCGACCGAAGACAAGGAAGAAGGCGTCGCGGCATTTCTGGAAAAGCGAAAACCTGCTTTTAAAGGGAAATAATTTAAGAAAGAAATTTTCTAACGCTAAGACGCAAAGCGCGCGAAGGCACAAGAGAAGAAAATACTTAATTCGTAAAAGAAAAAGGCGGCATTCCGAAAGATTGTCGCCTTTTTCAATTTCAAGTAGTTTTGTAGAGATACTGAGACGTGCCCCTACAAATCCAGGTTGCGATTTCAGTTTTTGTATAAACACGGGCGAATGTTAAGATAAATTTTTACCAGTCGAGCAATTATTTATGGAATTAGCCGTTGAGAAATACAAAGTCGAAAGCGAGCCTTATTATTTGCCGGTGGCGCAGGAAGTCGAGCTTTTTCAAGCCGCTTATGCGGCAAAGCTGCCCGTGATGCTGAAAGGTCCGACCGGATGCGGAAAAACGCGTTTTGTCGAGCATATGGCGTGGCGGCTGGGCAGACCGCTTATAACGGTCGCCTGTCACGAAGATTTGTCGGCGACGGACCTTGTCGGCAGATTTTTGCTCGAAGGCGACGAAACCGTCTGGCACGACGGACCTTTGACGAAAGCCGTCCGCGCCGGAGCGATTTGCTATCTCGACGAAGTCGTCGAAGCGCGCAAGGATACGGTCGTCATTATTCACCCTTTAACCGACGACCGGCGGCGTCTACCGATTGAAAAACGCGGAACGGTCGTCGATGCGCCGCCGGAGTTTATGCTCGTCGTTTCGTATAATCCGGGCTATCAATCGATTTTGAAGGATTTAAAACAATCGACGCGGCAAAGATTTGTGGCGATGGATTTCGATTATCCGCCCGCCGAATCGGAGACGGAAATCGTCGCCCGCGAAGGCGGCATCGACGAAGCGACGGCGCGCGACCTCGTCACCATCGGGCAAAAGGTCAGAAACCTGCGCGGTCACGGTCTGGAAGAAGGCGTTTCGACGCGGCTTCTGATTTACGCGGCGCAGATGATTTCGAAAGGCATCGCGCCGGTCAATGCGGCGGAAGTCGCCTTGTGCTCGCCGATTACGGACGATAGAGAATTGCAGCGAAGCATCCGCGAAATCGTGACGACCGTTATCTAAAACTGTGATAGAAGCGCGAATTCAAATCGACGACGAGCTGGCGGTTAAAGGCTATCGAAAGGCTCTCAGATTTAAAGCCCTGAAAGAGCACGCTTATTTTTACGCGTCGAAATTAGCGATTGTGTGGGCGGTGATTGCCTGTGCCGACGCTCTGCTCGGCGCGGAGCATTTAATCAAGCCGCATTTTTTCTTTTTGCTGGCTTTATCCGTCGCGGCGACCGTTTACGGCTATATTAAATGGGACAAAAAAATATCGGAACTCAAAGGCTGGAGCTTTTACGCCAAGCTCGATGAAATGGGCGTGACGACGATGAATCCGCACGAAAACCGTTATGAATGGAGTTCTTATACGGGCTACCGGGAATTTGACGATTATCTGGAAATAGAGCGCCTGCCCGGCGAAATCAGCTTTTTGCCGAAAACGCCGGATTTGTTTCAAGTCGTCGAATTTACGAAAGAAAAAATTCCGCCGAAGAAAACGTCCGGCGATTAAATTTTAGTTTCGCTTTTTATAACAAACTTAATTCTATTGCCTGCAAGCAAACGAAAAGAATTTTTTAGACATCATAGTTTTGCAAAAAATAGTTTTACAGCAATATTCCAAAAGGTGATAAAAATGCAGAAACGTTTCTTTCCATCGCTTGTGCTGGTTTCAGCCGTAATTTTACTCTCGGTTTTTTCCGTCCTCGCGCAGCAACAGGTTCAGCGCGCTCCGTTTGACGTGACGAATTATCGAATGGACGTCCAGCTCAATCCTTCCGAAAATCAGCTGCAAGCCGTGGCGGACGTCACTTTTACGCCGCTCGCCGAAACGCGCACCGTCGCGTTTGAACTCAACGGCTCTTTAAAAGTCGAAAGCGTCTCGCGCGTTGGCACAACATCGACGGCAACCGCGCCGACTACGCCGAAAAGCAAAACGACCGCGCCTTCGACCAATTCGCAAAGCCAGATTACATTCGTGCAGGACCAGGTCGGCGTTTCCGATTTGGGACCGAGCGTGAAAGTCGATTTGGGCGACGCGATTCCGGCAAATGTGCCCGTCACGCTGCGTTTCAGATACAGCGGCGTGCTGGCGACGCCCGAAGGCGGACCGCTGCTGACCAAACGGCTCGCTTACGTCGGCGATAAAAACGGTTATCTGATGTACGCGGCGCGCTGGTTTCCGTTTCACAATTACGCGGCTGACCGCGCCACTTCGGACATCACGATAACGCTGCCGGGCGGTTATCAATTAATCGGATACAGCGACGCGCCGGTTTCCGCAACCGGCGGAAAATATCGTTTCACGCAGTCGAAGGCGGCGCTTCCGGGCAATTTCGCTTACGGCAGATACACGCCGAAAACGCTGCGTTTCGCCGATTACGAATTACAGTTTTACACCAAAGCGGGAAGCGACGCGCTCATTTCGAGCTATGGCGAAACCTTAGGGCGCGCGCTCGATTTTTACACCAAACAATACGGCGAGCCGGACAGCGGCAAGCGCCTGATTATCGCGCAGACCGACGACGAAACGCTCGATTTCTACACCGCGCCCGGAATGATTTTTATCGCCGACAGATTTTTTGACCAGTCGCGCCCGGTCGCCGCCGAAAGATTGCAGCGAGAAGCCGCTTATCAATGGTGGGGACAAACCGTCGGCTTGAAATCGTTTGACGACGCCTGGCTTTCGCAGGGCTTGGCGGAATGGAGCGCGCTCGAACTGCGCGAGGCGGGAATTTCCAACACCAAGCTCGAAGCTTTGCAGCGCGAAACGCTGGAAAAAGCTTTGACGTTTGAACAGACCGCGTCGCTTTTGCGCGCGCCGTCGGCGCTCGACGATACCTCGACCGCGTATCAATACATAATGTTCGGCAAAGGCGCGCTGGTTTATCGCCTGCTGAAAGAAACGCTCGGCGCGCAGAAATTCAGCCAGCTTATGCGCCAGTTTTTAGCGCAGCATCGCGGCAAAAACGCTTCGATTGACGATTTTGAAAAACTGACGACGCAGGTCGCCGGACAGCCGATGCGCTATTTCTTCGCGCGCTGGGTCGAAGGCACGGGCGTTCCCGAATTTGCCGTCGAATATCAAATCATCCGTACCAGCGGAGGCAAATTCGTGACGCGCGGCACGATTAAACAAAACTACGATAACCTGCGCCTGCCGGTCGATGTCCAACTGGTTGCCGAAGGCGAAGGCGAGATGAAAACGCAGACGGTTCTGATTGAAGACGCGAGCGCCGATTTTAATATCGAATCGAACGGCAAGCCGCTGGAAGTCGTCATCGACCCGAAATACAAGCTGTTGCGCATTTCCGAAGATTTGAAAGTCTCAAGCGTCGCCCGTCGCGGCATCGAGCAGTTCAAGGAAGGCAATCTCGCCGAAGCGCAGCAGCAGTTTGAAGCGGCTTTAAAGCTCGACCGGAACAATTCGTGGATTTATTACAATCTCGGCAATCTGTTTCTCGAACAGCGCAATTACGATTTGGCGATTGATAATTATAAAGCGACTCTTTCCGGAAACTTGCGCCCGTCGTGGCTGGAAGTCTGGGCGAATATCAAGATGGGCAACGCCTACGACGCGAAAGGCGACCGCACGCGCGCCGTCGCCGCCTACACGCGCGCCCAAGCCAGCGGCGACGATTACGACAACGCGCAGGAAGCCGTCAAACGCTATATGGCGACGCCGTATGACCCGAAACAAAAGGCGAATACGACCGCCGTCAAATAACTTTCCAAAAGCGGTTAAAGGCAGAGCGAACCGCTTCGCTCTGCCTTTTTTATTTCTAAAATTGGTCGTATCAAAAAAAAATGGGCGACCAATCCGGCGATTAGCAGGCAGCAATCAAACCCGATAAAAAAGCGAGTTCGGAAACGGCTCGCCTTTTTTATTTAAATTCTCGTCATTGGGAAAACTTCTTGACTTTCAAAAACAAAGAAAGTAAATTGCACACACCGCCCAACAGTTAAGCTTCAATAAATAATTTCTTATGAGCCGGAAGAAAAATATAAAATCGCTGTCGCTGTCGCGTCCTTTTAAAAATACAGTCGCCGTCGTCTTGATTGTTACGGCTTTTCTGCTGGCGGGCGGAATGGGCGTTGCTCGCGCGCAGATTCCGATATCCGAAGGTTTTGAAAACATTACGCAGCTTCCAGCTGCCGGCTGGTTTATGCAGAACAACAGCACGCCGACCGGCACGACCGGCTGGTTTCAGGGGAACTCGGCGGTTTTTCCGGCTCAGGCTGGACCCGTCACTTCTTACATCGCCGCTAATTTCAATAATACGACGGGCGCGAATACCATCAGCAACTGGCTGCTGACGCCGAATCGCACGTTTAGCAATGGCGACGTGGTTAGATTCTGGACGCGAACGGTCGCTGCAAATCCATTTCCCGAGAGGCTGGAAGTTCGCTTATCCTCCAACGGCGCAAGCACCGATGTCGGTACGGGTTCGACCGCGGTCGGCGATTTTACTACTCTTTTACGGAGCATCAATCCGGATTTGACCGTCGGCGCTTACCCGGAAGTCTGGACGGAATTCACGATTATCTTGTCGGGACTTCCGGCGGGCGGCGCGAACGGTCGCATCGCTTTTCGCTATTTCGTGACCAGCGGAGGTCCGACCGGCGACAATTCCAATTACATCGGGATTGATTCTTTCAGTTATGCGCCGGTAATCATCGGAGATCCTTTCGGCGACACGCCGCTGGACTACGACGGCGACGGCAAAACCGACATCGCCGTCTGGCGCGCGAATGCCGACCCGGCGCAGAACTTCTTTTTCGTCAGAAAATCGTCGGACGGCGCTTTGAGCGTTTTCGAGTGGGGACAGCAGGGCGATTATGCGGTAGCCCGTATCAATACGCAC
>DASVRT010000105.1:0-6848 GCA_036388475.1 Pyrinomonadaceae bacterium
AACGGAGCCTCGGCGCGGAGCAGCGGAACTGATTGACGCTGCATATTCGAACCCATCAAAGCGCGGTTCGCGTCGTCGTTTTCGAGAAACGGAATCAAGGATGCCGCGACCGAAACAAGCTGTTTCGGCGAAACGTCCAGATATTGAATCTCGTCGCGCGTCGCCGTGATAAATTCGCCGGCTTTACGTGAAGCGTTGCGCTCATTGACGATGTAGCCGTTTTCTTCCAATTCGATATTCGCCTGACCGATAATCCATTTATCTTCTTCCCAGGCGGTCAGATAAAACGGAAACGGCTCGAACTCGGCTTGGCGCTGACCTTCTTTGAGCTTTGCGTTTGCGGCTTCGACGTCTTCCAGCCGGACGTGTTCGTTCGGTTTAAATCCGGTGTCGCCGCCGTTGTAAATTTTGACGTATTCGACGACGCGACCGTCTTCGACTTTGCGATACGGCGATTCGATAAAACCGAATTCGTTAATGCGCGCAAAGCACGACAAGCTCGAAATCAAACCGATGTTCGGACCTTCCGGCGTCTCAATCGGGCAGATGCGACCGTAGTGCGTCGGGTGCACGTCACGGACTTCGAATCCGGCGCGCTCGCGCGAAAGCCCGCCCGGTCCGAGCGCAGACAAACGACGCTTGTGCGTGATTTCCGAAAGCGGATTCGTCTGGTCCATAAACTGGCTAAGCTGCGACGAACCGAAAAACTCGCGAACCGCCGCCGTGACGGGTTTCGCGTTGACGAGGTCGCGCGGCATCGTCGTAAACATATCCTGTTGGATGGACATTTTTTCCTTGATGGCGCGTTCCATTCTTTCCAGACCGATGCGAAATTGGTTTTCCAGAAGCTCGCCGACGGCGCGGACGCGGCGATTGCCCAAATGGTCGATATCGTCCTGTCCGAAATGCTCGTGGTCTTTTTTCATCCGCAGCAGATAGGAAACGACTTCCGTAAAATCCGACGCCGACAGCAGCGGGTCGTTGATACGGTCTTTTTCCGGTCTGCCCATTTTGATATTGAATTTCAAGCGCCCGACGCGCGATAAATCAAAACGCCGCGCATCGAAGAACATTCCTTCGAGCAATTTATAAGCGGTCGGCACGGTCGGCGGGTCGCCGGGGCGCATCTTGCGATAAATTTCCAGAAGCGCGTCAACCGGTTTGGTAATCGTGTCTTTTTTCAAAGTCTGCGTAATCACGCCGCCGATGGTATCGCGTTCCGGGAAGAAAATCGTGAAGCTTTCCACGCCTTCTTCAATCACCTGCTGAAGCTTGGCGGAAGTCAGTTCGGTGTTGGCTTCCAGAATCACTTCGCCGGTTTCCGTGTTGATGACGTCGTCTAAAGCGAAAGCGCCTTCAAAATCGGTTTGCCCGACTTCGACTTCTTCGATACCGAGCTTGCGTATATCGCGCAGCGCGGAGGTCGTGATTTTCTTTCCGGCGCGCACAACCGGCTCGTCCTTGCCTTTGATTTCCGATTCGGCGCGCATTCCGATGAGATTGCTGTCGCCTTCCGGTCTGACTTTGACGAACAGGCGTCCCTTTTGCGGGCGCACTTCGTCCGTAGCGTAAAATAACCGCAAAATGTCGCCGTCGGAAAAATTCGAGTTTTTGATGACTTCTTCCAGAATCGAGTCCGAAAGATTTTTCATCTCGACCTGCGGGTTGAGCCACAAGCCCAGCGCGCGCAGGAAAATCGAAGCCAGGATTTTGCGCTTGCCGAGACGCGCGTAAAGAATATTTTTCTGGTCGTATTCAAACTCGATCCACGAGCCGCGATACGGTATGACTTTCGCCACGTAAGTTCCGCGGTCGCCTTTGAAAAAGACGCCGGGCGAGCGGTGAAGCTGCGAAACGATGACGCGCTCCGTGCCGTTGATGATAAAAGTTCCGTTGTCGGTCATCAGCGGAATTTCGCCGAAGAAAACGTCTTCTTCCTTGATGTCGCGAATCGTCGAAACGCCGGTTTCCGTGTCTTTGTCGTAAACCGTGAGACGGATTTTGACTTTTAGCGGCACTGAGTAGCTCATCCCGCGTTCCTGACATTCCTGCTGGTCGTGCTTGTGTTTCAGACCGACCGGCTCGCCGCAGTTCGAGCAAAGTTTCGGACGCACCGAGTTAAAAGTTCCGCAATGTCCGCAGAGAACTTCCGCCGGGCTGAACGGGTCGACCTTGATTTTCGAACCGCATTCTTTACAGTTGGCGCGCAGATGTTCGAGCCCTTCCAGCAAACCGCATTTGCATTGCCAGTTGCCGATTTGATACTCGACAAAATCCAGCGTCGCCGTGCCGCGAAAATCCGAAACCGGGAAAACCGAAGCGAAGACCGATTGGAGCCCAATCTGGTCGCGCTCTTCGGGCAGTAAATCCATCTGCAAAAAACGATTGTATGATTCACGCTGAACCTCGATTAGATTCGGGATGCGTGCCGATGTATAAATTTTTGAAAAATCGACCCGCTTAGGCGCCTGGCTCGTGCGGCGACCTAAGCCGTTTGTATTTGTTTGGAGCGGATTGGCAATCATATATATTTTTGTTCTGAAGAAAATTTCTGTTGCTTTGTGCGCGTTTTGCTGGTAGTATTCGTAATCGTTGCAAACGAATACTCCTCAGGCAAACAACTTTTTAACAAAGACGGCAAATGCGGTCGAGGGCAAAGCCTGCCCGGACCGCTTAAAATTAGCAGCGACTGCTACGAAATAAATTTTCTGAGTGTGCCGAAAAAGGACACCTATTCTCCCGTTTTATCTCGGAAAAAACCAAATCCCAAAAGTTCAAAACCTGTTTTGAACTTCAAAAGAGTGAAATCGGCAGGCGACAAGTTTTTCCTCTCGGTCAAAATATCGCCTGCCTTTTATTCTAACAAGCAAACTATTTAACTTCAACTGTCGCGCCGGCATCTGCCAGTTTGACTCTGATGCTTTCCGCTTCGTCTTTGGATGCACCTTCTTTTACCGCTTTCGGCGCGCCGTCAACCAAATCTTTAGCTTCTTTCAGACCCAAGCCGGTGATTTCGCGAACGACTTTGATAACGTTGATTTTCGCCGCGCCCGCCGCTTGCAGAATGACGTCAAATTCGGTCTGTTCTTCCGCCGCCGGAGCCGCGTCACCGCCGCCTGCCGCCGCCGGAGCCGCTGCCACTGCCGCCGCCGCCGCCGAAACGCCGAAAACCGTTTCCAACTCTTTCACGAGTTCGCTTGCTTCCAGAAGGGTCATTCCCTTCAAAAATTCAACTACTTCATCTTTTGTAACTGCCATGATTATTTAATCTCTCCTTATTTAGGGTTCTTTTGTTTATTGTTTTAAAACTATCTTTACGGGATAGTTTCGCTTTACGTCAGCCGTCAGAACCCACGGGATAAACGCTTCCGGTTGCATCTCCATCCGAATTTATCCGAGCGGCAAAGCGACCTGACAATCGCTTCGCTCGTTTTACCTTGAGCACGGCTAGAAAATTTTTACTCTTCCGACTTTTCTTCTGCTTCCGGCGCGGCGGCTGGAGTTTCCCCGCCTCCGGCGCTTTCAGCTTCCTGCGGCGTCGGCGCTTCCTGCGTTTCGGCGCTTGCTTCCGGCGCCGCTGCGGTTTCTTCCTGTTTCACTTCTGCCGCAGGCGCAGATTCTTCAGCCTTTTCCGCTGCCGGCTCAGCCGTTTTTTGTTCCGGCTGGGTTTGCGGCTTCGCGTCCCCGATTTGCTTAATGACCACGGCGAGATTGCGCGGAACGGCATTGATAACCGTCGCGATGCGCTGCGCCGGAGCATTGAGCAAAAACAGAATCTTGCTGATAAGCTCTTCTTTCGACGGCAGGCTGGCGATTTGCTGAACCTGACTTAAATCAACGACTTTTCCGTCAACGACGCCGACTTTGAAAGTAAACACTTCGCCGTTGTCCTTCACGAATTTTGAAACTGTTTTCGATAACACGACCGGGTCGTCGTTCGTCCAGGCGACCGCCGTAACACCTTTAAAATGTTCGGTTGCGCCTTCCAGCTGCGTTCCTTTGACGGCTAATCTGGCGAGCGTGTTTTTGACGACCTGATATTTTGCCCCGACGTCGCGCAGCTGATTGCGAAATTCCTGGTCTTTGGCGACGGTCAGCTTATTAAAGCTGACGACCATCGCCGATTTTGAATTCTGAAACCCTTCGGTGAGGGTATCTAAAATTTCCTGTTTTTCTGCTCTTGTTTTCATTTTTTATTCCCTCGCTCCTTAGACTATAACTAATTCATCGAGCAGAACGCCCGGGCTCATCGTCGCCGCCAGATTCACTTTCTTGACGTAGCGACCTTTCGCCGTCTGCGGTTTCGCCTTAACGACGGCATCCATCAAAACTTTCGTATTCTGCTGAAGCTTTTCGGCGTCGAAAGAAACTTTGCCGACCGGCGCGTGAATGACGCCCGTTTTATCGACACGATATTCGACTTTACCGGCTTTCGTTTCCTGAATCGCCGTGCGCACGTCCATCGTCACTGTTCCGGTTTTCGGATTCGGCATCAGACCGCGCGGTCCGAGAATTTTTCCGAGCTGACCGACTTTGCCCATCATATCGGGCGTCGCGACCAGCGCGTCGAATTCCAGCCAGCCGCCTTTGATGCGGTCGACGATTTCTTCGCCGCCCGCCAAATCCGCGCCGGCTTCTTCGGCTTCGCGGATTTTATCGCCCTGCGCGATAACCACGACGACTTTCGCCTTTCCGCCCAGACCGTTCGGCAGAACGACCGTTCCGCGCACCATCTGGTCGGCTTTGCGCGGGTCGACGCCGAGCCACATCGTCAATTCGACGGTTTCGTCAAACTTGGCGAAAGCGATTTCCTTGACTTTGCCAATCGCTTCTTCGAGCGAGTATTTTCTGTTCGGCTCGATTTTTTCGAGCGCCGTTCTGTATTTTTTACCTTTTTTAGCCATTTTAATATTAGGTTCAAACGAAATGTTTTTAAATTTGCGAAGGCTCGCAAACATTTCTCCCTGTTCTAAAAACTATTCAATCGTCAAGCCCATGCTTTTCGCCGTGCCTTCAATCGTCTTGACGGCTGATTCCAGATTCGTCGTGTTTAAATCCGGCATTTTCAATTTAGCGATTTCTTCAAGCTTTTCCCGCGAAATCGTTCCGACTTTCGCTTTATTCGCCGTCGCCGAACCTTTAGCGATGCCGGATGCTTTGCGAAGCAAATCGGCGGCGGGCGGCGTTTTCGTTTCAAACGTAAACGAGCGGTCGGCGAAAACCGTAATCACGACCGGCACTTTCATATCCGGGTCGTCGTTCGCCGTTTTCGCGTTGAACGCCTTGCAGAACTCCATAATGTTGACGCCGTGTTGTCCGAGCGCCGGACCAATCGGCGGCGCCGGATTCGCTTTTCCGGCGGGAATCTGTAATTTGATATAACCTGTAACTTTTTTCGCCATAATTTCGATTTACGATTTTGAGTTTCGATAAAAAACTAACTCAAAAATGTCCTCATTTTTTGTAACTGTTTATAAAAATTTGCGGTTCGCGGCTTTTCAATCGCAAATCGCAAATCTGAATCTGAAATTCGTTTATTCTTCTTCCGCAAACGTAACTTTTTCGACGTCCAGAAAGCTCAATTCAACCGGCGTCGAGCGCCCGAAAATCGTCACCGTTACTTTCAAAGTCGTTTTTTCTTCGTTTACTTCTTCGACTTTGCCGGTAAAGCTGGCAAACGGACCCGATTTGATTCTCACGATTTCGCCGATGGTATAGGAGAATTTCGGTTTCGGTTTTTCCGCCGCGATTTCGACGTTGTGAACAATCTGGTCGACTTCTTCCTGCGTCAGCGGCGTCGGATTTTTTCCGCCTAAAAACCCGGTGACTTTGGGCGTTGATTTAATCGCGTGAAAAACGTTGTCGGGAATTCGTCCGCGCTCATCGCATTCGATTTCGACCAGCACGTAGCCGGGATAAAACATCCGGCTCGATTCGATGCGCTTGTTTCCGCGCATCTCCACCACTGTTTCCTTCGGCAGGAGAACAGAAGTAATCAAATCGCCGAGTTCAAGGTCGCGAATACGCGCCTTGAGACTTTCCACGACCTTGTTCTCATGCCCGGAATAAGTATGGATAAAATACCACTGCTTCATTTTTTAAATTCCCGCAAGTTTGTTGACTAACCAGGTAAAGCCTTCCAGAAGGTAAGTCCAGCCCCGGTCAACCAAAAATAAGAAAACGGCAAAAAAGATGACGTTGATGATAACGATCAAAGTCGTTGCCTTCACATCGTCGGACGACGGATACGAAACTTTCGTCAGTTCCTCGCGCGTTTCGCGCACAAACTGCCCGGCGCCGCCCTTGCCTTCCTTATTATTGTCTACGGTGTCAATTGCTTCTGACACTTTTGTTTCTCCTAAAATTTATAATGGCAGGGGTACCAGGACTCGAACCCGGACCTAAGGTTTTGGAGACCTCCATGCTAACCATTGACACCATACCCCTTTAAATTAGTTGAGAGTAGTGAGTGGAGAGTAACGAACAAAAACTCGTGCTCGCGACTCTCCACTCTTGACTCTTAACCTTAACTATTTGTTTTCTTTGTGCACGGTGTGGCAACGGCAGCGACGGCAGAATTTTTTGAATTCCAGGCGCTCAGGCGTGGTTTTCTTATTCTTCGTCGTCACGTAGTTGCGTTCCTTGCACTCGGTGCATTGTAAAATTATGTTATCTCTCGGCATAACTTCAACCTTTTATTTAATTACTCAACAATATCGGAGACGGTGCCTGCGCCGACGGTTCTGCCGCCTTCGCGAATAGCGAACCGCAGTCCCTTTTCCATCGCAATCGGCGCAATCAGCTCGATCTCCATCTGGATGTTATCGCCCGGCATCACCATCTCGACT
>DASVRT010000106.1:0-49274 GCA_036388475.1 Pyrinomonadaceae bacterium
TCCGGCTTCGCGCACGTCGTTGATTAATTGTTTATGACGCGAGCGGTCGAGACTAATCACCGTCAAATCGTCAATATCTCGCCCTAAACGCCGCGCGATATTTTTCAGATTGTCTTTAACGGGCGCGTCAATATCGACCGCGCCTTTGCACGACGGACCGACGACGATTTTGTCCATATAAATATCCGGCGCGTTCAAAAGCCCGCCGCGCTCTGCCGCGGCTAAAACGGCAATCGCGTTGTTTGCGCCGAGCGCGCACAAATTTGTGCCTTCGAGCGGATCGACCGCAATATCGACTTCGGGAAAATTTGCGCGTTCTTCTTCGGCGTAATTTCCGCCGCCGAGTTCCTCGCCGATATAAAGCATCGGCGCTTCGTCGCGCTCGCCCTCGCCGATGACGATGCGCCCGCGCATCGGCACGGTGTCCATCACCTGCCGCATCGCTTCGACCGCCACGTGGTCGGAATATTTGCGGTCGCCCTGTCCCATCGTCTTGGCGGATTCAATCGCGGCGGCTTCACACACGCGCAGAAAATCCAATGATAATTCGCGTTCTGCTTTTAATTTCATCTAGCTTTTCCTTAAAATTTGTTGGTAATAAATATTGAAGGCATTTTAACACTTGTCTATCGCTTAATGACAAGTATAATCTTTCTTTTAACTTATTATTCTGCTGAGGAGATTTTTTTAAAATGACGTATATCGTAGTTGAGCCGTGCGTGGAATGTAAATACACCGATTGCGCGGCGGTTTGCCCGGTCGAAGCCTTTCACGAACTTTCCGACCGGCTTTTAATTAATCCCGATACCTGTATTGATTGCGACGCCTGCCTGCCGGAATGCCCGGTCGAAGCGATTTATTCGGATATGTCGATTCCGCCCGAATATATGGATTGGCTGGAAAAAAACGCCGAAGCGGAAAATTATCCGATTATCAGCACCAAACAACCGGCATTGTTCGGTCCGGGCTGTAAAGGCGAGCCGGAATAAAATTTATAAATAGCTTTTAAAATCGGTGAACGATAAGTTTTTATCGTTCACCTTTTTCTTTTCGACGTTCACGTGGAAACGCTTTTTCACACTCGGATTTATGCCTTTTATGTTTTATTTCGATACAAAAAAGGTCAAATCGTCTGAATTCAGAGGATGTAACCAAAAATCTTGTCTGATTTCTCGATTTGCGCTTATAATAGAAATGCCTGCTTGTTTCGCCCGTTAATTTATTCTCAAAATTAGAAGTATCTTCTCCGTTACCTGAAAACGCTTGGATAATTTGCAATAAAATGTCAGAATCTCGCCTTAGCAGACGCTTCTTTTTCCAACCTGAAAGATTTTAAAAGGAATTAAAGGCTTTTTATAAATTTAGTAGAACTGGGTTTTACGAAGTAATTCGTGTGTCCCGAAATTAAATGGAAAAATCAGACAATAAAAGTGTAGAAACATCATCCGTCGCGGTCGGCGAAATCGTCGCGGCGCGGCAGAAAGTTCTCGTGCTGTTCGGCACGCGCCCCGAAGCGATAAAGCTCGCGCCCGTGATTCACGAGCTGCAAGCGAAAAATTTTCGCACCGTCGTCGTTTCGTCGAGCCAGCATAAAGATTTGCTGAAGCCTTTTTTGAAACTGCTCGCCGTCGACGTCGATTATGATTTGAAAGTAATGAGCCGGAATCAAACGCCGACCGAGGTTTGCTCGCGCGTGCTTTCAAAACTCGACAAGATTCTGGAAGCGGAAAAGCCCGATTTGATTTTGGTGCAGGGCGATACGACGACGACCTTAGCCGGCGCGCTCGCCGGATTTAACCGCAAAATCAAGGTCGGACACGTCGAGGCGGGCTTGCGTTCGGGCAATCTTTACAGCCCGTTTCCCGAAGAAATGAATCGCCGCTTGACTTCGCAGATAACGAGCTTTCATTTTGCCGCGACCGAGAAAAACAAGCGCAATCTGCTGGCGGAAGGCGTTTCGAACGAAAAAATCTTCGTCACCGGGAATACGGTTGTCGACTCCTTGCAATTTATCTTGAAAAATCTCGTGCCGAGCGAAAAAATCGCCGCCGTGATTGAGCAGACCAAAGGCTTGAAACGCATTCTGCTGACGACGCACCGCCGCGAAAGCTTCGGGGAAACGATGAGCGGAAATTTGCAGGTGCTGGCTGATTTTGTCGAAAAAAGAAAAAATGTCTGCCTGATTTTTCCCGTTCATCCGAATCCGAACGTGCGCGCGGCGACCGAAAATGTTTTGGCGAACCGGGAAAGAATATTTCTGCTCGAACCGCTCGATTATATGGATTTTGTGGCGCTGATGAAAAAATCGTGGCTGATTGTTTCCGATTCCGGCGGCGTGCAGGAAGAAGCGCCGAGCCTGGGAAAACCGCTTTTCGTTTTGCGCGAAAACACCGAGCGACCCGAAGCCGTCGAAGCGAAAATCGCCAAACTGGTCGGCGGCAATCCGAAGGTTTTACGGAAAATGCTCGAAGAAAACTACGCGATTGAAACGTGGATAAAGAGCGTGCGTGAAATCAAAAACCCGTTCGGCGACGGCAGAAGCGCGAAAAAAATCGTCGAAATTCTGGAAAAAGAATTTCGCGCCAAAGCGCAAAGAGCGCAAAGAGCGACGGCGACGATATAAAATCGTTTTGGGATTTCAAATCTGAAATTTGGTCTTTGGTCTTCGTTTTGAAATCTGAAATTGAAATTTGAAATCAGCGGCGCGGATTGGAAATTAAAATCTGAAATCTGAAATTTGTGATGAATCAAACTCCCGAAAATAAAAAGCATCTTTTGACCGTTTTGGTCGAAGACTATTTTCACGTCGGCGCGTTTGAGAATCTCATTCAGCAGCGAAACTGGTCGCGCTTTGAGCCGCGTTACGAGCAAAACACTTTAAAAACTCTGGATTTACTCGATGAATTCGACACGAAAGCGACTTTTTTCGTGCTCGGCTGGATTGCGGAACAGAATCCGAAGCTCATCCGCGAAATCGTCGCGCGCGGTCACGAAGTCGCGTCGCGCGGCTTTTATCATCGCTCTTTGCGACAGCTCACATCCGAAGAATTTCGCGAAGATTTGCGTAAATCGAATCGCGCGCTGGAAGACGCGGGCGGGCAAAAAATCATCGGCTATCGCGCGGCGGAAAAGCTTTCCTACGAGAAAGACGCGTGGATTTTCGATATTTTGGCGGAAGAAGGTTTCGTTTACGACGCTTCGTTTCTGCCGACGCGCAAACAGGAAAAATCGAAGCGTTTCGCGCATCAGGTGCACACGGGCGGCAAGGCAATCTGGGAATTTCCGTATTCGACGCGCGATTTCGGTTTGGGACTTCTGCCGATTTCCGGCGGTAATTATTTTCGCCAGATTCCATACACGCTGATGCGCAAATCCGTCCGCCAGTGGACGGAGAATCACATTGAACCGTTTGTTTTTTATTTTCACGTCTGGGAGCTCGACCCGGAACAGCCGCGCATCTCGGCGGCTTCCAGCTATAATCGCGTTCGCCATTACCGCAAGCTCGACAAAATGGAATGGATTTTGAAGGAAAATCTACAGCTTTACAATTTTGTAGACGCGGCGGAATTTCTCGGGCTGAAAAATGAATTACGAATTACGAATTACGAATTACAAGCTCAAAATCAACAAATAAAAATTCAAAGACCGAAGACCGAGGACCGAAGACCGATTTCCATCATTATTCCGTGTTACAACGAAGAACCGACTTTGCCTTATCTGGCAAATACTCTGAAAAGTCTGGAAGAAGATTTAAGCCGAAATTATAAGCCGGAATTTATTTTTGTTGACGATTGCAGCCGGGACGCGACTTTCGAGCGATTAAAAGAAATTTTCGGCGCGCGGGAAAACGTGCGCATCGTTCGTCACGAAATCAACCAGGGCGTGGCGGCGGGAATTATGACCGGCATGCGCGAAGCGGAAACGGAAATCGTCTGCTCGATGGATTGCGACTGTACTTACGACCCGCACGAACTGGAAAAAATGCTGCCGCTTTTGACCGAAAATGTCGATATGGTGACGGCTTCGCCGTATCACCCGCAAGGCGGCGTCCGCAACGTTCCCGAATGGCGGCTGTTTTTGTCGAAAGGCGCTTCGTGGCTTTATCGCCGCGTCTTGCGCTCGAAGCTCGACACTTATACAAGTTGTTTTCGCGTCTATCGCCGCAGCTCGGTGATAGATTTGAATTTGCGGGAAACCGGATTTCTCGGCGTTGCGGAAATGCTCGGCAAGCTGGATTTGCGCGACGGGCGCATTATCGAATATCCGGCGGTTCTGGAAGTTCGATTGTTCGGATTTTCGAAAATGAAAACGGCGCGGACGATTTTCGGGCATTTAAAATTGCTTTCGCATCTGGCAAAATTACGTTTTTTTGGAAATCAGGGCGCTATTAAAACTTCTTTACCAAAAGAAAATCTTGAAGCTATTTCAAAGGAAGGAAAATTAGCCGCGGATAAACGCAGATAACGCGGATAAGAAATAAATTGATTTAATCCGTGTCAGGCGCGGAAATCGGCGGCTGAGTCTCTGACCATTTTTATAAAATTATGACACCGACATTACAACCAGAAATTATCAAACTGCCGTCCGACCAGGACGCTTCGGGCAGAACCTTCGGCGCGGAAGAAATCGCCGCGCTGACGGAAGTTCTGCAATCAGGAACTTTAATTACGACCAAAGGCAAATTCGGCAAGCTTTTGGAAGAAAGCTTTGCAAAGCGTCTGGGCGCGAAATACGCTTACGCCTGCAATTCCGGCTCAGCCGCCGTGCATACGGCGATTGCCGCGATAAATCCGAATCCGGGCGACGAAATCATCACGACTTCGATAACCGATATGGGCGCGCTGACGCCGATTATCTTTCAGGGCGCGATTCCGGTTTTTGCGGACGTTGACCCGAAAACTCTGAACGTCACGGCGGAAACGATTGAAAAAGTTTTGTCCGGGAAAACCAAAGCGATTATCGTCACGCATTTGTTCGGCAACCCTTGCGAAATGAAAGCGATTATGGAGCTTGCGAACCAGCGCAACATTCCGGTTATCGAAGACACCGCGCAAAGTTTTCTGGCGGAATTCGACGGGAAATACGTCGGGACAATCGGAAAAATCGGCGCGTTTTCATTCCAGCAGGGCAAGCATATGACGACCGGCGAAGGCGGAATCGTCGTCACGAACGACGACGAAATCGCGCGCCGGATGTATCTTTTCATCAACAAAGCCTGGGGCTACGGCGACCCGAATCCCGACCATTATTTTGCTTCGCTGAACTATCGAATGACCGAATTGCAGGCGGCGCTGGCTTACGAACAATTGAAAAAACTCGACGCCTGCGTCGAGCAAAGACAGCGAATGGCGCAGCTTTTAGACGAAAAAATCGCGGGCATCGACGGCATCGAAAGCTACAAACCGGCGGAAAATTCGACGATGACTTACTGGAAATACTGTCTGCGCGTGGACGACGCGAAAATCGAAGACGGCGCGGTCGGTCTGGCAAAGGCGCTGAAAGTTTACGACGTCGCTTCCGCGCCGCGCTACGTCGTCAAACCGGCTTATAAATGCCGCGTTTTCACCGAGCAGAACACTTTCGGCGATTCGCATTATCCTTTCAATTTAGCGCGCCCCGAAGCGGTCGACTACAACGACGATAACTTTCAGGGAACAATCAAAGGCTTGCACGACGTTCTCGTTCTGCCTTTCAACGAACGCTACGAGGAAAAACACATCGAATTTCTGGCTTCGTCAATCCGCGAGGCTGTAGAAGCTGCAAGGAAATAATTTAACCGGATGGACAGGATTTACAGGATTACTTTACTTATTCTTCAACTCTGAAATTATTTTTAAAGTTGAAGAAATCAAAAATTATCCTGTAAATCCTGTTTGAATAAAAGTATGGAAAAACTAAAGTTTGCATTAATCGGAACGGGCGGCATCGCTCAAACTTACGCGCAGGCGTTTCAAACCAGCGAGTGCTGCCGGCTCGTCGCCGTAGCGGACGTGCGAAAGGAATCGGCGGACGCGTTTGCCGAGCCTTTCGGCGCGAAAAGCTATAGCGATTATAAAAAGCTCGCGGAAAACGAGAGCGTTGACGCCGTTATCGTCTCCACGCCGCCGGATTCGCATCCGGAAATCGCGATGTTCTTTATGAATCGAGGCGTTCACGTTTTGTGCGAAAAACCGCTCTGCCTGAGCGCGTCGGAAGCGCGCGAAATGCTCGACTGCGCCGAAAAAACCGGCGTTAAATTCACGATGGCTTCCAAGTTTCGCTACGTCGAAGACGCCGTCAAAGCCAAGTCGATGGTCGCTTCCGGAATCTTAGGCGATGTCGTGCAGTTTGAAAACTCTTTTACGGCAAAAGTCGATATGTCGCGGCGCTGGAACTCGGACAAAGCGGCGAGCGGCGGCGGCGTTTTGATTGATAACGGCACGCATTCGGTCGATATTATCCGTTATTTTCTCGGCGCCATCGAAGAAGTTCTGGCGGTCGAAACCGGCTCGACGCAGAATCTTTCGGTCGATGAAAATATCAAGATGCTGGTCAAAACCAAAAACGGCGTCACCGCGAGCATTGATTTGACGTGGGGAATTAACAAAGAATTGCCTTATTTTATAAGCATCTACGGCACGAGCGGCACTTTGCACATCGGCTGGCGCGAATCGAAATACAAGCTCAATTCAAATCCCGATTGGATTCAATTCGGCACGGGCTACGACAAAGTTCAGGCGTTTCGCTCAAAAATCGAAAATTTCGCGCACGCCATTCGCGGCAAAGAGGATTTGCTGATTAAACCGGAAGATGCGCTCGCCTCGGTCGAAGTCATCGAAGCGGCGTATAAATCGCTGAATCAGAATCTGTGGCAGAAAGTGATTGAAAAATCGGACGCGGCGGCGCGCTGACGCGATAAGGCGGCGGAAGCCGGCAACGGGCGGCGTGAAGCTTAAGTTTTATGGAAAATAAAACCTATACTCTTATCGGCGCAGACCGCAAACCTTATCAAAGCGCGGCTAAAGGCGAGCTTGGCGGACACCGCCGGGACAAAATCTATGGAACATTAGATTGCAAAGGTGCGAAGATGTGGATTGCGAAAGGTCATTACGTTAAACAGCGCGTGTTTTTCGCCGACGAAGAAACGGCGATAGCGGCGGGCTTTCGCCCGTGCGCGCGCTGTCTGCCCGGAAAATACAAGCAATGGAAAGCCGCAAAGAATTTACAGGGATAAGTAGGCTTCGCGACCGGAGAAACAAGGATAAGTACAATTTGCAAATATCTATTTTCCCTGTTTATCCTGTCATTCCTGTAAATTTTCTTTGCTTTCTCTTTTGTAAAATTAAATGGTAAAGATTCACGAAACTGCGATTATCGAAGACGGCGTTGAAATCGGCGAAGGCACGAGCGTCTGGGACAACGTGCATATTCGTCACGGCGCGCAAATCGGCGAAGAATGTATCGTCGGCGAAAAAACTTATATCGCTTACGACGTGAAAATCGGCAACCACGTGAAAATCAACGCGATGGTTTATATCTGCGCGGCGGTCGAGATTGAAGACGGCGTGATGATTTCCGCTTCGACCACGTTTACCAACGACCGTTTCCCGCGCGCGACTTTTCCCGATTTGAAATCTCTGCGCCCGTCGGAGCCTGACGAGCACACTCTGCCGACGCTCGTGCGCGAAGGCGCGACCATCGGCGCGGGCTGCATCATCGGCAACGATTTGGAAATCGGGCGCTGGGCGATGGTCGGAATGGGTTCAATCGTGACGAAATCAGTTCCCGATTTTCATCTGGTTCTCGGTTCGCCCGCCCGCAGCGTCGGCGCGGTCTGCAAATGCGGGCAGCTTTTTCATCGGTTTGATGAAAACGTTGGAAATAAGGAAATTTCTTGTGCTTGCGGGTTGGAGTATGAAATCATTAACCGGGAGGTAACGGAAAAATGAATTCGTTTTTCTCAATAAAACATCAACTTGGTGTTTTGATTTTTACCGGGATTATAACGGCGTTCGTCTTAGCCGGAGTCGCTCACAAAATTCCTTACGTCAACGCAAAGCTGCCTTACCGGCACGTTGTCATAGCTAAACAACCAATCAAGCTTTATCAATGCGAAAACTTCAGCCGGAGAAATCAAATCGGAGTTCTTGAAATCGGAGAAATTGCCGATTTAGAAGATGTGATTTGCGGCGATGACACACGCTGGTCCGTCCGGCTCGCGGACGGAAGAGAAGCCTGTTATCCCGCTTACTACGGAGACAACGGCGACCATAAACTTTATAACTTTTACTATTTCTAAATGTCCAAAATCGCAATAGTCGGCTCTGGTTTTCTCGGTTTAACGCTGGCATTAAGACTTGCCGAAAGCGGAAATCAGGTTACCGTTTTCGAATCCGCGACGGAAATCGGCGGCTTGGCGAGCGCGTGGCAAATCGGCGACATCGTTTGGGACAAGCATTATCACGTCACGCTTTTATCCGATTCATACACGCGAAAAATCGTTTCCGAACTGGGTTTGGAAAATGATTTTAACTGGGTCGAAACGAAAACCGGATTTTATACCGACGGCAAGCTCGTTTCAATGTCGAACGCCGTGGAGTTTCTCAAATTTCCGCCGCTCGGTTTAACCGGCAAATTCCGTTTGGGCGCGACGATTTTTTACGCTTCGCGAGTTAAAGACTGGAAACGACTGGAAAAGATTCCGGTCGAAGAATGGCTGACAAAACTTTCCGGCAGGCGAACGTTTGAAAAAATGTGGAAGCCGCTTTTGAAAGCGAAACTGGGCGAAGCTTATCGCGAAACTTCCGCCGCGTTTATCTGGGCGACGATTCAAAGATTATATGCGGCGCGAAATTCCGGCTTGAAAAAGGAAATGTTCGGCTACGTCCGCGGCGGCTACGCGCGCGTTCTGCAAAGATTCGGCGAAGTTTTGCGCCAAAAAGGCGTCCGGATTCGCTTGAATTCGAGAGTCGAAAAAATTGAGAAATCCAAAGGCAATAAGGTAAAAGTTTTTGCCGCCGAGAACACGGAGAAATTCAGAGAGAAAATAAAGATAAATTCCTTTCAAAATCTTTCGGAAGTCTCCGTTCTCTCCGCGCCGCGGGCGGCGGCTGATTCTTCCGCGCTGGAATTTGACGCCCTAATATTAACGTGTCCGGCAAGCGTTGCGGCAAAAATCTGCCCGCAATTTTCCGAAACGGAAAAAGCGAAGCTCGAAAACGTAAAATATCAGGGCATCGTCTGCGCGTCGGTGCTGATGAAAAATTCGCTTTCCGATTTCTACGTCACAAACATCACGGACGAAACGCCTTTCACCGGAATTATCGAGATGTCGGCGCTCGTCGATAAAACCGAGTTTGGCGGAAACGCGCTGGTTTATCTGCCGAAATACGTCGCGCCCGACGACAAATTATTTGAAAAATCCGATGCGGAAATCGAAGAAACGTTTTTAGACGCGCTCGAAAAAATGTATGCTCGCTTCGACCGGAAAGACGTTCTGGCTTTTAAACTTTCGCGGGTCAGGCAGGTTTTTCCGATTCCGACGCTCGATTATTCGCGGAATCTGCCGGGCGCGCAAACGTCGCTGGAAAACGTCTTTGTAATTAACTCGGCGCACATCGTCAACGGAACTTTGAACGTGAACGAAACCGTTCAGCTGGCTGAAAAGTTTTTTGAGGAAAATTTTGCTCGCGAGCAAATAAAATGTTTATGAAACCGATTGCGAGTCTTTCGCTCGACCTCGACAATAAATGGTCTTATATGAAAACGCACGGCGACGCGGGCTGGGAATCGCTGCCGTCGTATCTGGATGCGTGCGTGCCGCGCGTTTTGCGTTTTTTGAGGGAAAGAAATTTAAATATCACGTTTTTTATCGTCGGGCAGGACGCCGCGCTGGAGAAAAACGCGGAAGCAATCGGGCAAATCGCCGGGGAAAATCACGAAATCGGCAATCACAGTTTTCGTCACGAGCCGTGGCTGCATCTTTACACGAAACAGGAACTGATTGACGAATTTCAAAAAACCGAAGAAGCGCTGGAAAAAGTTACCGGACAAATGCCGAAAGGCTTTCGCGGTCCCGGTTACAGCCTTTCGCCGACGGTTCTGGAAGTTTTAAGCGAACGCGATTACGAATACGACTGCTCGACGCTGCCGACTTATATCGCGCCGCTCGCCCGCGCTTACTATTTTTTTAAATCGCCGGAAATGTCGGACGAAGAACGCGAAAAACGCAAGAAACTTTTCGGCAAATTCGCGGACGGTTTTCAATCTTTGAAGCCGTACAAATGGAAAATCGGCGAAAAATCGCTGGTCGAAATTCCGGTCACGACTTTGCCGGTTTTCAAAACGCCGATTCACGCCAGCTACGTGATTTATCTCTCGACGTTTTCCAAATCGCTTGCCCGAACTTATTGGAAAACGGCAATCGATATGTGCCGCCTGACGCGAACCGAGTTGTCTTTACTGCTGCATCCGCTCGATTTTCTGAGCGGCGAAGACGCGCCCGAACTCAAATTTTTTCCGGCGATGAATTTACCGGCGGAAGAAAAGCTGGAATTTTTAAGCGAGATTTTAGAGATTTTTACAAGCAAATTCGAAGTCGTCAATATGCGTCGCCACGCGCAGGAAGCGGCGAAACAAAACCTGCGCGTAATCGAGACAAAGCCGGAAACGCGCAAAAACGCCGCCGAGGCAAAGGAAATAAGCCGTGAAACAATTTGAGATGATACAATCCGGCGAAGCGACCGAAGAAAACGCGGGCGTTTCGTTTAGCCAAACGGCGCGCGCCTTAGTTCGCTCGCTGCGCCCGCGCGAATGGGTAAAAAATCTGCTCGTTTTCAGCGGTCTGATATTTTCCCGGTCATTGCTCGACGCGCACAACGTTTTGTTCAGCTTCGGCGGTTTTTTGGCGTTTTGCCTGGCGAGCAGCGGCGTTTACCTGTTCAACGATTTATGCGACCTGGAAAAAGACCGGCGGCATCCGGTGAAGAAAAATCGCCCGCTCGCTTCCGGCGCTTTGAATGTTAATCTGGCGCGGCTGGCGATGATTTTCCTTTTTGCGGGCGCGGTCATTCTGGCTTTTCAGTTAAGCTCCGCGTTTGCGCTGGCTATCGGCATTTATCTGGCGCTGAATCTGGCTTATTCGCTCCGGCTGAAACACGCCGTCATTCTCGACGTCATCATTATTTCGAGCGGTTTCGTTCTGCGCGCGGTGGCGGGCGCGCTGGTTCTGCAAGTCGATGTTTCGGCGTGGCTCGTGCTCTGCACTTCGATGGTCGCCCTGCTGGTCGGTTTCGGCAAGCGTCGCCACGAACTCATTCTTTTGCAGGAAAACGCCGGTTCGCATCGTGCGAGCCTGAACGATTATTCGGTCGAATTTCTCGATGCGATGATGACGATTTGCGGCGGTGCGGCAGTTCTGACTTACGCGCTTTACACGATGGCGGAAGATACGGTGAATCGCTTTCACACGCGCAATCTGCTTATCACTCTGCCGTTTGTCGTCTACGGCATTTTTCGCTATCTGTTTCTGGTGCATAAGCGCAAGGAAGGCGGCGACCCGGTGCAATTGCTGTTTCGCGACCGCGCCTCGGTGATTAATATTCTGCTCTGGATTCTGGCGGTCTGCGCGGTGATTTATCTGCCGGCGTTCTGGAATAATTCGCTGAGTTTTTTACGCTAAAAGAATTTTCACCGCCAGGACACAAGGAAAGAAAAATGAAACCAAAGATTGACACAGATACACACGAGATAAGAGAAAGATTTTACTCCGTTTATCAAGCAGCTAAGCCTATTTTGAATTTCCCTTTGTGTTCTGCGTGTCGTGGCGGGGAAAAATTAGCCTGATGAAAAAGCTTCCGACGGTTTTTCTTTTAATTTTCGCGCTCGGCGCGCTGGTTCGCTTCATCGACGTCTGGCGTCCGGTTGAGCGTGCTTCGTGGCGTGAATGCGACCTCGCTTCAATCTCGCGCAATTACGTGCGCGAGGGAATGAACCCGTTTTATCCGCGCATCGACTGGCGCGGAAACAGCGCGGGCTACGCCGAAATGGAATTTCCGGTTTACCCTTTCTTGACGGCGCTTTTCTACCGGCTTTTCGGTTTTAACGAATACATTCCGCGCCTCATAAATTTTCTCTTTTCGCTCGCCGCGCTCTGGTTTTTCTTTCGTCTGGCGCGCAGTTTGCTGGACGATTGGGCGGCGCTTTTCGCGTTCGCCTTTTTCGCTTTTCATCCTTTGGTCGTCGAAATTTCGACTTCGATTCAGCCGGAAGGCTTGATGCTTTTGTGTTATACGGCGAGCGTTTATTTTTTCTACAACTGGTTGCAAAGCGATTCAAATAAAGCTTTAATTTTCGCCGCGCTTTTCACCGCTCTCGCAATTTTAGCCAAAGCTCCGGCGGCGCATATCGGATTGCTTTTCGGCGTTTTGCTGCTGCAAAAATTCGGGCTCGGCGCTCTCAAACAGAGCAAAATCTGGCTGTTCGGGATTTTTTCGCTGCTGCCCGCCGCCCTCTGGTATCTGCACGCGAAAAGCCTTTGGAAAAATTACGGCAATTCGCTCGGCGTTTCCAACGAAACGCACCTGGTCGGCGCCGATTTTTTCACGAATTCCTATTTTATAAAAGGCATTCTGTCGGCGGAGATTTTTACGGTCTGGCTCGGTTTCGGCTTGGTTTTGGGAATTTTCGCCGCCTGGCGCGGGCGGCGGGAAAAAGTCGTTTTCGTCTGTCTTTTGTGGCTGGCTTCGGCTTTTACGTTTTACGTTATCGCCGCTCGCACAACTGCCGACGATTGGGCGATTTATTATCACATTTTCTCGGTCGCGCCCGCCGCGCTTCTTTTCGGCTTCGGCGCGAAAAAGTTTTGGGAATTTTTCCGCAGCCATTACAATTTTTCGTCGCACCTTGATGCTTTCGCCAGATTAAAACAAATTTCGCTGATTCTTCTGCTGGCGATTTCAATCGCCGGAACGTTTCTGCTTGAAGCCAAACGCGTGCGCGCCAATTTTCTCCAGCATCGCGTCAAAGACGAATCATTCGCCTGCGCCAAAGAGCTTAAGCCATTTTTGCAAAACGAAGGCTTGATTCTGGTTTCCGGCGGAAACTGTTTCGACGCCGACGGCTTGCCGGTTGCCTATAACGCTTCGTTTATGTTTTACTGGCTCGACCGCAAAGGCTTTAACGTCTGCACCGAGCAGCAATCGCTTGCCAAAGTCCGCGAGTTTGCCTCAAAAGGCGCGAAGTATTTCGTCGCGCAGAAAAATCTTCTGGCGGAAAAGCCGAATCTGGAAAATGAACTCCGAGAGAATTTCGCGGTCGCCGCCGAATGCGACGCGATGATTTTGTTTGAATTGAAATGATTAGCCGTTAACTGTCAGCTAATCGTTAATCGCTAATCGCTAAATTATGAATTGTCCGCTTTGCTCGTCAAATTCCAAAGAAATCTTCGCGGCGAAAGGATTTCCCGTGCGCCATTGCCTCGCGTGTCGTCATCGGTTTGCCGAAGTTTCGACCAATGGCAATCACATTGCGGAAATCTACGGCGACGCGTATTTCAACGGCGGCGGCGCGGGCTATTCAGATTATATGGCGGAAGGCGAGATGCTGCGGCGGCGCGGGCGCGATTACGCGAAAATTTTGTCGAAATATACAAAGGCGGGGAAAATTCTCGACGTCGGCGCGGCGGCTGGCTTTATTTTGCAGGGCTTTTGTGACGGAGGCTGGAGCGGCGCCGGCATCGAGCCGAACGCTTCGATGGCGAAAACCGGGCGCGAAAAATTCAATTTGGAAATTTTTCAGGGCGATTTCGAGAATTTTCGGAGCGCGGAAAAATTCGACGCGATTTCGATGATTCAGGTCGCGGCGCATTTTCACAATCCGCGCAACGCGTTTGAAAACGCTTTTGATTTATTGAAACCGGGCGGCGTCTTGCTCGTCGAAACGTGGAATTGCAGAAGCCTGACGGCGCGCGTTTTCGGGCGTGCCTGGCACGAATATTCGCCGCCGAGCGTTCTGCACTGGTTTTCGCCGCAGACTTTATCAGGCTTTTTGCAGGAAATCGGTTTTGAAAAACTCGTTCGCGGTCGCCCGTCGAAAAAAATTTCCGGCGAGCACGCCAAATCGCTTTTGCGTTATCGTCTGGGAAATAAATTCGATTCGTTTTTGAAATTAATTCCCGGAAAAATCAATTTCCCGTATCCGGCGGAAGATTTGTTCTGGGCGATTTACAGGAAAAATTCGTCCCCGGCTGAACACAGATGAACACAGATGAAAAAATCGGTATAAAACGGAGAAATTTTTCCTCGCTGCTCTTTTCCTTTACTTCCGTGCTGATTATTCTGCATCTCGCCGTGACGCTGCCGCCGGCTTATTTTTTGAACGTCTGGATGGACGAAGCTTCGACGCTTTACACGACGCAAAACGGATTTTTTCAGACTTTTCAAAACGTTTTCGCCGACGAAAAACAAGCGCCGCTTTATTTTCTGCTGCTCAGTTTATGGCGCACGCCGGACGGCTCGATTTTTTTCGCGCGGCTATTATCAATCCTTTTCAGTTGTCTGGCAATCAAGTTTTTCTGTGATTTGGCGCGCGGGTTTTTTGACGAAAAGCCGGCGCGATTCGTTTCCGTTTTGTTTGCGTTTCACCCGTTTTTGATTTGGTCGAGCTTGGAGATTCGCGGTTATTCGCTGGTGATTCTGCTGTCGGTTTTGCTTTTGAAATTGTTTGACGATGGTTATTTGAAACGCCGAGACACGCAGCAAAGAAACGCGGAACGCGGAACCGGCGATTCATCATTCATCGTTCATCGTTCTCTTTTATTTATTCTTCTCGCAATCATCGCGCTTTACACGAATTATTATCTCGGTTTTTTGCTCGCCGGTTGTTTCGTCGCGCTGCTGGTTTTGAAAAAATTTAAGGCGGCGCGCCGTTTTTTTTTGCAAATGCTGATTGTCGGGCTGGCGATTCTGCCTTTGCTCTGGATAATAAAGGAGCAGCTCGCCGTTAACGCCGACTATTTTCAGCCTGATAAATCCCTTGTCGAAGGCGCGAAAATCGTCTGGAATCACGCTCTGAATCTGACTTTTCCGACCGAGTTTTCGCCGCAATCCGAATCGTCAATCATTTCCGTCATTAGAATCTGGCTGGCGCGTTTCGGAGCTTTTCTGGTGTGTTTTTTGCTTGTCAGAAATAATTTCCGGCAAATTAATAAAGACGTTTCAGCCTTCGGCGCAATCTCGATTGTCATCATCGCTTTTTTGCTTGGCGCATATTTTCTGCTCGGCGGAGTTTATGTCGCGCTGCGGCACACGGCGGTTCTGCTGGTGCCGCTTTTTATGTTCGCCGCTTTGCTTTTAAGCGCCGTTTTGCCGCGCAAAAGCTGGATTTTTTTCGCGGTCGTTTTTGCTTTCCTGTATCCGTATGCCGTTTATAAAAACTATCCGCAGATGGCAAAGCGCGGCGATTGGATTCGGGTCGCGCGATTTATCGAAGCCAACGAAGCGCCGAATCAGCCGATTATCGTTTTTCAAAATTACGATGCGCTTTCGCTGCCGTTTCATTACAAAGGCGTGAACCGGATTTTGCCCGACGAAAAATTTTTCGCGTGGAGCTTTGAAGAAAATCTGTCGAGCCAGGCGGCTCTGCAAAAACAAATCGAGTTTGTCATTTCGGAAATTCCGACCGAAGCGCGGGAAATCTGGCTCGCGACCGAAGAAATCTGTCAGGACGCGAAAACCCGCATTGCGTGTCAGCCTTTGGAAAATTTCGTCGAAGCCAATTACACTATTGAAAAGCAGAAGGATTTTTATTTGGAAAGAGTTCGACTCTTGAGGAAAAAACCGAGATGACTGAAATTAACGACATCAGAAACAACGCGCAAGCCAAAGAGCCGGTCAGGTGCTCTAAATGCGACACCATTATCGACCATTACAATACTTTTTTAAGTCCGACCAACGAAACGAATGACGTTTGCACGGAATGTCTTTTGCGTGAAGACAAAGGGTTTAATACGAAAAGCGACTGGAAAAGAGCTTCGCGGCGCGGCGTCATTCCGCGATGATACGCAATTACGAATTAAAAATTACGAATTGCGAATGGGAAAACTATTTTCTTCATTCGCAATTCGTAATTTTTAATTCGTAATTTTTTAATTGTATTTATGGCAATCAGAAAAATCACCGAATATCCCGAAGAAGTTCTGGCAAAGGTCGGCGCGCCCGTCACGGAATTTGATGAAGAGCTGGAAAAATTGTGCGCCGATATGTTCGAGACGATGTATGAGGCGGAAGGCGTCGGCTTGGCAGCGCCGCAAATCGGGCTTAACTTGCGGCTGTTCGTGATGGATTGCGAGGGCATCAAGCTGGTCGCCGCCAATCCCGAAATCGTTTCCGCGACAGGCGAGCAGAGCGGGCAGGAAGGCTGCCTGTCGGTCGGCAAAGTTCCGGCGGTCGTGATACGCGCGTCAAAAGTAAAATTAAAAGCGCAGAACGCCAAAGGCGAATGGTTCGAGCGCGAAGCCGAAGGCTACGCCGCGCGCTGCTTTCTGCACGAAACCGACCATTGCGACGGCAGGCTTTTTATCGACCGCCTGCCGAAAATGCGGCGCGAGATGATCGTCAAAAGATTTCAGAAAGAGAAGAAATGGAAATAGCGCCGATAGTTGAAAAAGACGGCGAGAGACAGTTTGCCGTCAGAGAGGATTTGAGGCTTCTATCTTCTTAATCTCTTTGCCGTCGCCAAATCACGCACGCCCAGACTTTGCAGATGCTCCAGCAAATTGACGAAAATTTTCGCCGTCGCAAAAGCGTCGTCGCCCGCGCGATGGCGATTTTCGATATTGATTGAATAATAATCGGCGACCGTGTGCAGCCGGTGATTTTCAATCTGCGGAAGCAGCTTTCGCGAAAGCTGGACGGTGCACAAATGCGGATTCGCCACGCGGTAGCTATCGTAAATGCGCCCGATTTCATTATTCAAAAAGCGAATGTCAAAATGCGCGTTGTGTGCGACCAGCACGGCGTCGCCGATAAAATCCAGAAAATCCGGGATGACTTCGGCAAATTTCGGCGCGTTTCTGACCATTGCGTCCGTGATTCCGGTTAAAGCGACGATAAACGGCGGAATCGACGTTTCGGGATTGACCAGCGTTTGAAATTCGCCGACGATTTGCCCGTTTTCGATGCGATACGCGCCGATTTCCGTCACGCGGCACGGCGGGCATTTCGCGCCGGTCGTCTCCAAATCGAAAACGACGTAATCCGTTTCGAGCAGCTGGCGCGAATCGTGATTCAGCGGAACGAACTCGACCGTTTCTTCGATTAATTGCAGGCGCGGGTCGGTTTCGACCAAATCCAGCACCAGCATTTTCGCCAAATCGGAATCGGGCGCGGAGATGCGCATCACAATATCGACAATCTCGACCGCCGTCGCGCGACCGCCTGCGGATTGCAGCAATTCAATCGTTTCAGTGATTAGCAAGGACTCGGAAATTAAGTTAGGATACGGATACATCGCTGGATTTATTCTAAACACGAATTTCTTTGCGCTACAAGCGAAACCGTAAAATCTTCCGCGACGAAAGCTTATTTTGTGACTTTTTATTAAATTTTCGAGGAGATTTTCAAATGAGAGAAGAAAATATCAAAGTCGTCGAAGCGTATCTAAACGCGTTAAAACAAAAGGATTTATCGCTTGCGCCGCTTGCCGACGACGTTGCGTTTGAAGACCCGCTGGCGGGGAAAAACACGGGCGCGGAAAATTTACGGGCATTTTTGTCCGGTTTTCTGCCCGCGATAAATGATGTTCGCATTCACCGGCACATTTGCGAAGACGATTTTGTGGTCACGCATTGGGAAGTCGACGCGGTTTTTGGCATAATTCCGATTTTGGAAAAATTTCGCGTGCGCGACGGAAAAATCGTCGAAGCATTCGGCTTTTTCGACCCGAGACCGATTGTTGGAAGTTAAAAGTCAACCCGGTCGACTCAGTCGACTTTTTATGAATTCCGAACAAATTTTAAATCATTTCAAAGAAACCGGCGCGCTTCTCGAAGGTCATTTTATTTTGTCGAGCGGCTTGCACAGCCCGAATTATCTGCAATGCGCTCTGGCTTTGCAATATCCGGCGGACGCGGCGAAATTCGGGCGGGCGATTGCCGAACATTTTAACGGTGAAAATATCGAAACGGTGGCGTCGCCCGCTATCGGCGGCTTGATAATCGGTTACGCCGTCGCGCAGGCTTTGAACGTGCGTTTTATCTGGACTGAGCGCGAAAACGGTTTGATGACGCTGCGGCGCGGTTTTTCCGTCAGGGAAAACGAGCGAATTTTAGTCGTCGAAGACGTGATTACGACCGGCGGCTCGACGCGCGAATGTATCGAAGCGCTGGAAAGTCGCGGCGCGAAAGCAACGGGCGCGGCTTCGATAATCGACCGTTCAGGCGGGCAAGCCGACGTGGGCGTTCCGCGAATCGCTTTGGCGACTTTAGAGGTTCCGAGCTACAAAACCGAAGATTGTCCGCTGTGCGCGCGCGGCGATGTTGCCGTTAAGCCGGGCAGCCGCGCGCAAATTAAAATATGAAAGTTTCACCGCAGGTCGAAGAATTTTGGAAAAAATTCTGCGCGGCTAATCCCGGAATCAAGCCCGGTACGCCTTTTCAAGTCTGGCATTTCGGGCTTGGACCAGATGACGCCGCAGAATTATTGAATCTCGTTTTGCAGGGCAAAAAAACGGCGACGGCTTCGCTGCCGTGGGAATATGAAGACAAGCCCGAGGACGCTCCCGTTCGCGACGGCTACAGCGTCGTGACGGATTTTGCGGGCAATCCGAAATGCGTCGTGCGGACGACGGAAATTCGCGTTCTGCCTTATAACGAAGTTGACGCGGAATTTGCGTTTGACGAGGGCGAAGGCGACCAAAGTCTCGACTACTGGCGAGCAGTTCACTGGGATTATTTTTCGCAGCGATGCGCCGCGCTCGGCAAAGAACCGAGTCCTGAAATGCCCGTTAATTGCGAAAGATTCCAACTTCTCTATTCGTTAGAAAATGAATAATTCAAATTCAATTCAAAATTTCTGGCGCGAATTTTGCGCGAAAAATACCGAAATAAAGACGGACGAGCCGTATGAAATCTGGTTTTTTCATCACAACCGTGAATCGTCGAAAAAACTTGCCGGATTAGTTCTTTCAGGTAAAAAGAAAGCGACGGCGAGCCTGATGGAAAATGAATCAGACGCCGGAGACGGCGGAACTGTGGGCGGATACAGCATTATTACGGATTTCGACGGAAACCCGCAATGTGTCATTCAAACCACGGAAGTGCGTCATTTGCCGTTTAGCGAAGTCGACGAGCAGTTCGCCTTTGACGAGGGCGAAGGCGACCGGACGCTCGAATATTGGCGCAGAGCGCATCGAAAGTTTTTTATTGAATGCTGCCGCGAATTGGAAATTGAGTTTGACGAGTCAATGTTGATTTCCTGCAAGAGATTTAAGTTGTTATTTCCCCAAAAATGAATTTCAAGCTTTTGATTCAATACGACGGCACGGATTTTCACGGCTGGCAGGTGCAGGCTGGTCAGCGCACGGTGCAGGGCGAGCTGCAAAGAGTTCTATCGCTGCTTGAAAACGCGGAAGTTCACGTCGCCGGTTCGGGCAGAACCGACGCGGGCGTCCACGCCGAAGGACAGGTTGCCGGCGTGAAGCTCGCCCGGCAATTCACGCCGGAAAAACTGCGCACTGCAATAAACGGAAATCTCTGGCGCGACGTGCGGATTTTGAGCGTCGAAAAAGCGACGGACGATTTTCACGCGCGTTTTTCCGCCAAAGGCAAAACTTACGTTTATCGCGTCGTCAACGCGCCCGTAATGTCGCCGTTCTGGGCGCGCTACGCGCATCACGAAGCGCGCCCGCTCGACGTCGGCAGAATGAACGACGCGGCGCGCCTTTTTCTAGGCGCGCACGACTGGACGGCGTTTTCCTCGGCGCAATCGGACAGCGAAAACAAAGTCCGCACGATTACGGAATTTACGGTCGAATCGCATTGGGACAATCGCGCCAAAGGTTCGCTTATAGAATTTCGCATCACGGGCGAAGGCTTTTTGCGCTATATGGTGCGCTCGATTGCCGGAACTCTTTTGGAAGTCGGGCGCGGCGAAAAAGATTTTGATACAATTCAAACGGCAATCGTGAGTCGCGACCGAAACTTAGCGGGCGCGACCGCTCCGGCGCACGGTTTGACACTGCTGAAAGTTTATTACGATTAATTAAAATGCTGATTTATCATATTGTTTTGCCCGAAATGTGGGAAAAATTCAAAGACCAGCCGTTTTACGAACACGAAAGCCTCGAAAGCGAAGGCTTTATTCATTGCAGCTATCGCAATCAGCTGGAAGAGGTTTTGCAGCGCTATTATAAAAATGAAAAAAAAGTCCTGATTCTGCACATCAGTCCGGCGCGCCTGACGGCGGATTTAATCGCCGAGCGCTCGACCGGCGGCGAGGTTTACCCGCACGTCTACGGGAAAATAAATCAAACGGCGATTGTCAATCTTGAGGAAAGAATTTTAAGATAAACCAGAAGTCATGCTCGAACACTTCGCCGGAGTCGTCAAACCCAAATCAGAAGAAGCAGAATTGCTGGCGGCAATCGACTGGTCGCGCCTGCCGCAGCACGTCGCCGTGATTATGGACGGCAACGGGCGCTGGGCAAAACAGCGCGGGAAGCCGCGGATTTTCGGGCATCGCGCCGGCGCGGAATCGGTTCGCTCTCTGGTCGATACGGGCGCGCGGCTCGGCTTGCGAGCTTTGACGCTTTACGCCTTTTCGACCGAAAACTGGAAACGCCCGCAGGACGAAGTTTCCGGCTTGATGCAGATGCTCAAACGCTTTCTGAAAAGCGAATTGAAAACCGTTCATAAAAATAATATTAAATTTCAGGCAATCGGAAACATCAAAGGTTTAGCCGCCGACGTGCAAAAACAGCTCGCCTTTGCCGAAGAAAAAACCGCCGCCAATACGGGAACGATTTTGAGCGTCGCGCTTAACTACGGCGGGCGCGCGGAAATTCTCGAAGCCTGCCGCAAAGCCGCCCGTTTTTTGATCGAAAAAGGCGATTCGGTGGAAAATCTGCGCGAAGAAGACATCGAACGCAATCTTTACACGCGTAATCTGCCGGAAGTCGATTTGCTCGTTCGGACAAGCGGCGAAATGCGAATTTCAAATTTTCTTTTGTGGCAGCTGGCTTACAGCGAAATCTACGTCACGCCGACGCTGTTTCCCGATTTTCGGCGCGCGCAGTTTTTTGAAGCGATTCTGGATTTTCAAAAACGCGACCGCCGCTTCGGCGGAATTGAATCCAAGTAGTCAAAGGTCAGATGTCGCGGTCAGCAACCGACAATCGACAACTGACGACTGACGACTGACTTTATGAAAACTCGACTTTTGACCGCGCTCGTCGCGCTTCCAATTTTAATTTTATCAATTATTCTGCCGTATCTTTTGCCGAATCGCGCCGAAGCGGACTGGCTTTTTCTGGTAATTGCCGGGCTCGGTTTGGGCGCCGGACTTTTTGAATTTTTTTCGATGTCGAAAAAGCTCGAACTCAAAGCCGACGCCGCGATTGCTTATCTCGGCGCGGCGGCGTTTTTTGTCGCCTTTCTTTTCGACGCGCCGGCGAAAGCGCCGGATTTATTAATTCTCACGCTCGCGCTTTTCCTGATTCTGGTTCTCGTCACGCAGATGTTTCGTTTTCAGGTCGATTTTTCGAAAATGCTGACGGGCATCGGCGCGACGGTTTTGGGCGTTTTGTACATCGCTTTTCTCGGCGGATTTCTGATTTCGACGCGCGTCGGGTTTGACGATAAGCTCGTGCAGCATCTTTCCACAAAGCTGCTCGTATTCTTTTTTCTGGTCGCTTTCGGCGCTGACGCGGGCGCGTATTTCGCCGGAAAATATCTCGGCAAACACAAATTAATTCCGAAGGTCAGCCCGAATAAAACCTGGGAAGGCGCGGTCGGCGGCTTGATTTTAAGTTCGGCTTTCGCCGCGCTGGCGTCCTTCTGGTTTTTCCCCGAACTTCCCTTTAAATTCTCGATTCCGCTGGCGCTGGCGATAACGGTTATCGGCGTTTTGGGCGATTTGGCGGAAAGCGCGATGAAGCGCGGCGCGGGCGTGAAAGACACGGCGAGCATTCTGCCCGGACACGGCGGATTGCTCGACCGCCTGGACAGTTTACTTTTTGGCGCGCCAATCCTGTATTATTTTGCGCGGTTTTATTTTTAGAAGTTTTCAGGCGCGCCGCTCGATTTACCGATAAGGCTTTTTTATTTCAGACGAAAGAAGCAAAAGGTTAAAACTTTTAGGAGTGATGTTCCAAACATTTTAACTGTTGCTCGGGCAGGCTAAAAATCTTGAACTAAACCGGTCAAGATGTCGTAAAATTTAATCATCATGGCAAAGAAAAAATTCGATACCAACCCGCTCGACCCGGAGTTTCCCGAAAGATTAAAGGAAGCCGAAACCAATGCTTTGCCGAAAAACAATTATAAGACTTCCGAATTTCCGAGGCATTCGGTGACCGAGGAAGAAACGCGGCGTTTTAACGAAGCGGAATTTAACGCTTTCAGTTCGCCTTACGACGGCTCGCAAATTCCGGCGCATTTCCAGCCGTCGAAAATCAATGCCCAAACGGAAGATATTTCGCGCAAGGTCGCCAAAGTCGGATTGCCGGAAAATGTTTTGACCGCTCTGCCGTATATTCCTTTTTACATCGGCTTGATTTCCGGCTTGCTGATTCTGCTTTTCGTGCCGAAAAGCGAAACGAAAGTTCGCTTTCACGCGGCGCAGGGGCTGGCGGCGCACATCGGGATTTTTATCGTCAGCGCGATTCTCGGCTTGGTCGGAAACGTCACGGGCATGGCTAACGTCGGAAACTGGATTTTTCAAATCGTCACGACCGTGATGCTGATAATTTTCGCCGTCAAAGCCTGGCAGGGACATCCCGTGCATATCGAATCGGTGGACGATTTGACCGAATGGCTCGAAGAAAAAATCAAACCAATCAAATAATTTTTCGGCAAAGGAGAAATCGAGGTGTTTTGTTCAAATTGCGGCAGCCGGATAAGTCCCGAATTAAATTATTGTAGCCGGTGCGGCGCGAAAGTTTCGAAAAACGATTCGGAAACGCGGAAATCCGTTTCGGAAAATCTTTCGTCGTCGCTCGGATATATCGGCGGTTTCGGGCTCGTCGGATTTATTTTTGTGGTTCTCGCGCTGGTCAAAAACGATGTTCCCGTCAAGGCTCTGGTGGCACTCTCGCTTTTTTATCTGGGCGCGCTTTTCGGCATCTGCTATTTAATTCTTCAGCAAATCGCCGCTTCCACCTCGGCGGGAAAATCAGCCGCGCCGGTTTCCGATTTTGGCAATAACTTTCAGCCCGACCGGCTCAATCCGGCAAACACGGCGCAGCTTGAATCTCCGCGCGAGCCTGCCGCCAGTGTCAGCGTCACGGAAAATACGACCAAAACCCTCGACGAAGTTTTATTAAAACGAAATTAAAGTGAAAGTGTGAAAGCGTGAAAAAGCCGGCTTTGTGACCACGCTATGCCGGTCTTCTAAACGCGGCTTTTTGTAACAATCGAAAATTTTGTAAACCTCCGGCGAGAGTGATAAAGTTGTCTTATGTCTAGTTTTGCCTGGATTATTATCATAGTTTTGGCTCTAACTGTGCTGGGAGCTCTAACGCTGGGTTTTATCACGGTAAAATACTATTGGGGCGCAAGAGGAACGCCGCCGCTCACGGGCGAGGAACGACGTCGGCAGAGAGAAGAAGAATTACGACTTCGAGCCAAACAATTTGAATACGCCAAACAAAATCCGATTGCGACTCGCAAAACGGATTTCTGGGACAACAGCAAGGTCTACAAAGATGAAAACACCAAATAGGTCGGACAAAGACTCAGAATTTTTTTCAAACAGCCGCAGACGATACTTACATTTTTATTATTTAATCTCTAAAGCCCGGTCGTCCGGTGAATCAACAAGATAATAAAATAACTTAGCGCCGCAATTAATCCCGCCATCGGAATCGTTAAAATCCACGCCCAGACGATTTTGCCCGCGACGCCCCATTTGACCGCCGAAAGCCGTTTGGTCGAGCCGACGCCGACAATCGCGCCGGTAATCGTGTGCGTCGTCGAAACCGGAATGCCGAAATGAGTGGCGAAAGCGAGCGTCAGCGCGCCCGCCGTTTCCGCGCAGAATCCGCCGACCGGCTGGAGCTTGGTAATTTTCGAACCCATCGTTTTGACGATGCGCCAGCCGCCCGTCAGAGTTCCGAGCCCGATTGCCGCGTGCGCCGAAAGCACGACCCAGAGCGGAATTTCGGGCAATTTGCCGCCGGCTCCGGTTTCCAGCATTCCGCCGGCGACGAGCACCGCCGTGATAATTCCCATCGTCTTCTGCGCGTCGTTTCCGCCGTGCCCGAGCGAATAAAAAGCGGCTGAGAAAAGCTGCCCGACGCGAAAGCCTTTATCGACTTTGGAAACCGACGTATTTCTGAAAATCCAGTAAACCGAGAGCATCAGGATAAATCCGAGCGTCATTCCCATCAGCGGCGCGCCGATGATAAACGTCAGCGTCAGATACCAGCCCGAAGGAATAATTACGGCGAATCCGCCGTATGCCGCGATTGCCGCGCCCGCGTAGCCGCCGATAAGCGCGTGCGAGCTCGATGTCGGCAGACCCAAATACCAGGTTATTAAATTCCAGATAATGACGCTGATTAACCCCGAAAGCAGGACGTAAAGATGCAGCTCGCTCGGTATCGGTTTTAAATCTACCAGCCCGCCGCCAATCATTTTCGCTACCGCCGTTCCGAAAATGGCAAAAGCGATAAAGTTAAAAAACGCCGCCCACGCAACCGCTACGCCCGGCGACAAAACACGCGTCGAGACGACCGTCGCAATGGAGTTGGCGGCGTCGTGCATCCCGTTCGTATAGTCAAAAATCAGCGCGACGATAATGATAAAAACAACCAGCGCAGTTGTAGCTTCCATATAAAAGAGTCGGAAATCGAAAGGCGAGAGTCGAGGAATTTTCTCGACTCTCGCCTTTCGACTAATTTAGTTGTGTTTCAAGATAACGCTTTCGATAATATTGGCGACGCTTTCGCAGCGGTCGGTCGCGGCTTCCAGAATTTCGTAGACTTCCTTCCATTTGATGATGGTTATCGGGTCGTTCGTATTCCGAAAAAGCTCGCCGATGGCGCGGAAATAAACGTCGTCGGCTTCGTTTTCGAGGCGATGTATTTCGACGATGTGCTGGTTCATCCCGTCTTTTGGTTTGGCGAGAATGGAAATCGCCGAATGAAGCTCCATCGCCAGGCTCTGGATGACCTTGGCGAAATGCTTGGCGTGCTGGTTGATTTCGCGGATGTCATACATCAGAATCGCCCGCGCGCCGGCGTCGATGTAATCGAGCACGTCGTCCAGCGCGACGACCAGCATATAAATATCTTCGCGGTCAAACGGCGTGATAAACGATTTGTTCAGCTTGGTCGTGATTTTATGCGTTAATTCATCGCAGGCGTGTTCGGCGTTCTTGATTTTTTTCGTGTAGGATTCAAAGCTTTCGCTGGTATCCTGCATCATCGCCACGAGCGCGTCCGCGCCGTCCTGAATTCTTGCGGTCATTTCCTTAAAGAAAGTAAAATACTCTTCTTCGCGCGGCAGCAAACTAAAAGCCATTTTCGATATTCTCCAGGTTTAATCTAAGAAGGAATTACTTGAATATAGCCAAAGCGCCCGGTCTTGTCTATTGAGCAAAAAAAATATTTAACATAAATGTAACGTCACACGAAATCCGTCTTTTTTACTCGAAATAGAGCGGCAAACTTTGTTTTGTGGTTTTCATCTGAAAATCGGCTTGTTCTTTTTATTGATTATAAACCGGATTTTTCGGTAAGATTAACAGTCACGGAAAATAAGACTTCGGGATTTGGAGGAGAAAATGATAAAAACCGCTCCGCGAGTTTTGAGCAAACATTTGACGGCTTTGGCGCTGGTCTGGGCGTTCTTGATTCTGCCGGTCGCAGGATTCGGGCAAACGCGCGTCTCGATGCCGCGCAACAAATACAAGGTCGAGGACGACATCAAGCTCGGACGCGACGCTTCGCGCCAGGTCGAGCAGCAAATGCCGATTTTAAACGACGCGGCGGCGGCGCGCTATGTGCAGCAGGTCGGTCAAAGATTAGTCGACGCGATTCCGCCCGAATTTCAGCAATCGCAGTTTCAATACACATTCCAAATCGTCAACGCCCGCGACATCAACGCTTTCGCGCTGCCGGGCGGACCGATGTATGTCAATCGCGGAATGATTGAAGCCGCTAAAAACGAAGGCGAGATGGCGGGCGTGATGGCGCACGAAATCAGCCACGTCGCCCTTCGTCACGCGACGGCGCAGGCGACCAAACAAAGCAATCCGCTCAACCAGATTCTCGGCGGCGCGGCGATTTTAGGCGGCGCGATTCTCGGCGGTCAAACCGGCGCGGCGCTCGGTCAAAGTATCTACAAGGGATTTCTGGTCAATCCTTACAGCCGCGAATACGAAACGCAAGCCGACATTCTCGGTTCGCAGATTATGGCGCGCGCCGGTTACGATCCGCGCGATTTGGCGAATATGTTTCAGACGATTGCCAATCAGGGCGGCAGCCGCACGCCCGAATGGCTGAGCAGTCATCCCGACCCGGGCAATCGCTTCAACAATATTAATCGCGAAGCCGGTCTGCTGCGCGTTTCGCCCGAACCGATTAAGATAACGCAGGGATTTTTGAGCACGAAACGACGTTTTCAGGGAATGCCGCGCGCGCAGTCGATGGAAGAAATCGCGCGCAACCCGCAGAACAATTCCAGACAGGGACAGACCGTCAACGGTCGTTACGAAACCCGCGTTCAGACGCCTTCGTCACGCTATCGAACTTATTCGAGCGGCAGCCAAATCAGCCTGAGCGTGCCTGAAAACTGGGGCACCGTTTCCGAAGGCGAAACCGACGTCTGGTTTGCGCCCGAAGGCGCGTACGGCAGCAGCGGCATCACGCACGGCGCGATGATTGGCGTCGCCTCGGCGCGCGGCGGAACCTTTTCGCAAAACACGCAGCAATACGTTGAAGGGCTTCTGCAAAGCAACGATTATCTGAGCCGGCAAAGCAATTACACGCAGGCGACGATTGGCGGCAAAAGCGGCTTGGCGATTGTTTTATCGGGGCGCTCGCCGGTGACGAATAGAAATGAAGTGGTCACCGTTTACACTTTGCCCTTGCAGGGCGGCAATCTGTTCTATGTCATTACGGTCGTGCCGGAAAATGAAGCGACGACTTATAATTATGCCTTTCGCAATATGCTTCGCTCGCTACGTTTAGGCGCATAAAGGAAAGAAATTCAGCCGCGGAGAGCACAGAGATTTTTGAGAGCACAGAGATTTTTGAGAATTTGGAACAAAGATTAATACGGCTTGAATTTCTGAAAATTCGTGTTAATTTGCGTTAATTCGTCGTTCATTCTCTGTTTTCCCTGTGCGCTCCGCGGCTGAATTTCCTGATTCTTATTTCGTGCTTTTTCGCGCCCTTTCGCGGCTATCTCTTTTCAAACATCGCCCGGTAAACCGGCAGATTTTTTTCCTCCACCGCTTTCTCGCGCTCGGTTTTGACGGCAAAAGGATTTTCGCTCGTCTCGATTTCCCGCAATTCTTTAAATCCGCGAAAAATTTCAAACATCTCTTCCGCCAGAAAATCCACGTCGGTTTGAATAAAAATTTTTCCCGCCGCGGCTAAATGTCCGGCGACGGCTTCTGCCATTTCGCCCGTCACCATCCGACGCTTGGCGTGCTTCTTCTTATGCCACGGGTCGGGAAACTGAATCGTCACCGCCTGTAAAACGTGTTCGGGAAAGTTTTTTAATAAATTTTCCAGAGAGATTGTCGCGTTCGTGAATTCATAATGCAGATTTTGCAGATTATTTTCCGCCGCCAGACGATTTGCTTCCTCGACCAGAGGCTCGCGGATTTCCAGACCGAGAAAATTCCAATCCGTTTTAATCTCCGCCATCCTGAGCAGAAAACGACCGCGCGCCGCGCCGATGTCCAGATGCAGCGGCAAGCCGGGATTAACAAAAATCTGCGTTAAATCCAGAGGCTCGGAAACGAAACGAAAATAAGGCGCCAGCGGATTAACGTGCTGGTGAACGCGAACTCTCGGCATAATTTTAAAAGTGCTAAGTGGTAAGCGGTAAACGGTAAGTTCGTTATTTTGCAATTGCAGCTTACCACTTACCGTTTACCGCTTACCACTAATTTAAAATTTTATATATTGCAAAATCAGCAGAATGGTTAAAATTGAAACGAAGACAAAAACTCCCATCGAAATCAAGCCGAACGCTTCCGCCAGCGCGCCGGCTTGGCGCGGATTTTTATGTAAATCGCGCGGAATCTGCAAAAAGCCGTAAATCGCGCCCGTTAAAAGTCCGCCGAAATGCCCGAAATTATCGACTATCTGGTAAGCGATAATGCCGAACGCCGCGATAAAACCGATATTGACCAGCATACTTCGCAAAAAATCCGGCGGCAATTGGCGTTTGCGGCGATAACCGTAAATCGCCATATAGCCGATTAAACCCATAATGCCGCCCGAAGCGCCGATTGATTGAACTTCGGGCATAAAAAACAAGCTTAAAAGCCCGCCGCCGATGATTGATAAAAGAAAGACTGTTCCCAGATGCGCGCGGTTTGAAAAAAATTCAATCAAGCCGCCGAAACCGTAAAGCGCCTGCGCGTTGAAATAAAGATGAAGCGGGAAAATTCCGTGCAAAGTGGAATAAGTCAGCAAACGCCACCATTCGCCCTGCCAGACCAGCGGTTTGACCAATCCGGCAACTTTCGTCGATTCCCTGCCGAAATCCAGATAGTTCTCAAAATCCTCTATTTTCATCTGAAAAAGCGTGACGATGACCAGACAGCCGACGAGAATATATGAAAAATAAGGAATGGTGTCGCGCGCCTGCTGCAGGAATTCGATGGCTTCGGGCGAAGGAAGCAAATCGTCGAGCTTGATTCTTTTCGCTTCATAAAGTCCCCAGACGCCGGCAATCAGCGCAAAAAGTCCGAGCAGGAAAAACACGCTCTGAAAAAGAATTTTCCAGCTGATTTCGCCGCCGAATTCCTCCGGATATTGCGCCTGAAACTGCTCTTTGAAAACGATGACAAAGAAGAAGGCAAACAAATGCAGCGCGACCAGCACCGCTCCGATGCCGATTGCCCACCACGAACGCCGGCGAATCGCGCGCTTTCGCTCTGCCAGAAATTCTTCGGGCGTCAGTTGCGGCGATGGCGGCGGTTCGGGCGATTCTTCTTCAGTTTCGTAGGACATATTTAATTCTAGATTTTAAAGGCTCAGTTCCGGATTGCAAGAAATTCGCGCCGCCAATCGAAAATCTAAAACTTAAAACCGAAATCATATCGCCAGCCCGCCGTCCGGCTGGATGACCTGTCCGGTAATATAACGCGCCGCGTCGGAAAGCATAAAGCAGGCGATTTCCGCCACTTCCTGCACATTTCCGAGACGTCCGAGCGGAATCATTGCCAGAATCCTGGTGCGGTGTTCGTCGTTCATTTCGCCCGACATATCAGTTTCGATTAAACCGAGCGCGAGCGCGTTAACCGTAATTTTCCGGCTGGCGACTTCCTTTGCCAGAGATTTCGTCAAACCGATCATTCCCGCTTTCGAGGCGGAATAATTCGATTGTCCCTGCATTCCGACAACGCCGCTGATGGAAGAAATATTCAGAATCGAGCCGCCCGCTTCATTGCGCATCATCGGGCGCAGAACCGCTTTCGAAAAATTCCACGCGCCCTTCAGATTCGTGTCGATAACGCTGTCCCAATCGTCTTCCTTCATCCGCAGAATCAACGTGTCGCGCGTGATTCCGGCGTTATTTATCAAAAAATCAACGGTTCCGAACTCGGCTTGCGCCCGTTTTACAAAATCGGCTGACGCTTCCGTGTTCGCCACATCGCATTGCGCCGCGAAAGCCTTCACGCCCGAATTTTCGATTTCCGCTTTCAATTTTTCGGCTTCGTCCGCGCTTCTCGCGTAATTAAAAGCGACATTCGCGCCGCGCCGCGCCAGCTCCGAAGCAATCGCCTTGCCGATGCCGCGCGTCGCGCCCGTAACGATTGCCGATTTTCCGCTAAACTGTTTCTCGTCCAATTTTAACTCTCCAAAATAATTTAATCCATTCCCATATCTTCGACGAAGCGGGAATCTTCCGTGTAATCTTCCCGCTTAATTCCGGCTTCGTCTTCTAAAATCAGCCAGACGGCGGCGACATAGTCTCTTGAACATTTTTCGCTGATTTTCGAACGAGTCATCAAATAATCTATGACTTTTCGAGGCGTGCTTAATGTCGCCGCCGTCTCATTAGGAATCGTAATTTCAAATTCCACTTCGATGCGCATCACGGTTTCGACTATATCCAAACCCATAAATTCAAGCCTTCCCGCGCAGCTTTGCCAACCACCAGCGAAGTCCGACCATCAGAAATCGAGGGTCTTTGAAAAATTCGGGCGGCTTGCCTTCAAAAGCGTGCCCGATAAACTGTAAAATCCAGCCGATAATGAACAAGGCGAGCGGGATTTTCCAAAAACCCTCGATAAAAAAACTCGGTAAAATCAGCAAAATCGAAAGCGCAATCATCGGAATGCCGATTTTATGCGTTATTTGATTGACTTTATTCTGATGACCTTTGGAATACTCCGCAATCCATTCATCCCAACTTCTTCCGCCAAGCGCCATAAATTTTCACCTCGCCAGAAATTTTTGTTGCAAAGAGATGACAGACTCGAAAACTTTTGCATCTATTGCGCCTTCTCTATGTCTTTGCGGTAAAAAGTTTA
This sequence comes from Pyrinomonadaceae bacterium, assembly GCA_036388475.1. GTDB lineage: Bacteria > Acidobacteriota > Blastocatellia > Pyrinomonadales > Pyrinomonadaceae > JALZHR01. The sequence continues at coordinate 30,915 of DASVRT010000106.1, forward strand.
CTACAAATTCAAAGTTTTCAGATATTTTTTAAAATCAGCCGCTAAATCTTCGTGTTTGAGCGCAAATTCAACCGTCGCAATTAAAAATCCGAGCTTGTCGCCCGCGTCGTGGCGCGTGCCTTCCAGCCGCACGGCGTAAAACGGAAAACCGTCGTTCAGCAGCTCGCGCATCGCGTCGGCGACCTGAATCTCGCCGCCCGCGCCGGGTTTTGTATGTTCGAGCGCGTCGAAAAGCTCCGGCGTGAAAATATATCGACCGATAACCGCCATATCCGACGGCGCGTCTTCGAACTTCGGTTTTTCGATAACTTCGCGGACTTTGAAAACGCCCGGCTCGACTTCTTCCTTGGCATCAATCACGCCGAAACGCGAAATGGCTTCGCCTTCGACCTGCATTGTCGCAATCACGGGCGCGTTGTATTTTTCGTAAACGTCAATCAACTGCTGCAAAGCCGGTTTTTCCGCATCGACCACATCATCTGCCAGCAAAACGGCGAACGGCTCGTTGCCGACGAAATCTTTCGCCTGATAAATCGCGTGTCCCAAACCCAAAGCCTGTTTCTGGCGCGTGTAGGAAATTTTCGCCAGCTCGGAAACCGCGCGGACGAGGTCGAACATTTCGTTTTTTCCTCTTTCCTTTAAAACCTGTTCGAGCTCGAACGAAATGTCGAAATGGTCTTCAATCGCGGTTTTATCGCGCCCCGTTATTATCAGAATCGACTCGATGCCGCAGGCGACCGCTTCTTCGACCGAATATTGAATCAGAGGCTTGTCCACGAGCGGCAGCATCTCTTTCGGCGACGCTTTCGTGGCGGGCAAAAAACGAGTTCCCAAACCGGCGGCGGGAAAAACGGCTTTACGTACTTTTTGTGTCATAATATGTCCCTTGTTCTCTAGTTGTGTAAAAGATTAATTCTGACATATCCGGCGAGGTGCGAACAAATGAGCGAAAAACAAACTTTTGAACTTTTACTGGAAAAAGACGAAAATTTAGACGCGACGCGCATCACGATTCCGCTTGACGTGGAAAAAGTTTTCGGCGCGAAGCGCGTGCCCGTCAAACTTTCCATTAACGGCGCTGATTATCGCAGCACGATTTTCCGAATGGGCGGAAAATACGTGGTCGCCATCCCGAAAAGATTTCGCCAGGCGGCTGGCGTCGAAAGCGGCGAGATGATTACGGTCGAATTGGAGCGCGACACGGAAGTGCGGGTTATTATCCCGCCGGAAGATTTTGCCAAAGCGCTGGCGGAAAACAGCCGTGCGAAAAGGGCTTGGGAAAAGCTGAGCTACACGCACCGGCGCGAATACGTGATGGCGATTGAAGACGCGAAAAAGGAAGAAACGCGCGCGAGAAGAATCGCCAAAGCGCTCGAACAAATCGCCCCGGAATAAAATCAGACTTTTGCGCGTGCCGCATTTCCGGGATAATCGGAGTTTTCAATGAAGAAAATATTTTTCCTTACAATTTTAACGATTTTTTCCGTCAACGCTTTCGTCGTTCAGGCGCAGATTCTGCCCTGCCCGCAGTCGAAAGCGACGACGCTGCCGCGCGGCGGCGAATACGGCAGTTTCGGGCAGTTTGCCGTGACGCGGCAATCAATTCCGAATCCGGACCCGAACGCGCCCGCGCCGATTTCTGTTTTTGTGCCCGCTAATGCGACGCCGCAGAATAAAGTTCCGGTCGTTTTCTTCGCGCACGGTTTCGGCGGCACGAGCTTTCAATTTTACGAAACGCTGCTGCGCCAGCTTTCCAGCAACGGCTACATCGTAATTTTTTCGCCTTATACCGCCAATTTATTCGCGGCGCACGCGACGCGCTACAATCAGCTTTGGAACGGCTTCGCGACCGCCGTCCAGCAATACGGAGATATTATGGACACGACGCGCGCCGGTTTTGCCGGTCATTCCTACGGCGCGGGCGCGACGCCCGAAATGGCGCGCCGCGGTTTGGCGCAGGGCTGGGGCGCAAACGGTTTATTTTTGTTCATTATGGCAGCCTGGTATAACTGGGGAACGAATCCCGAACAAATTCCGGCGAGCGCGAAAATGATTGTGCAGGTTTACTGGGACGACGCGACCAACCAGCATCTGATTTCGCAAAACGACATCTGGAATAAACTGCCGCAGATTACCGAAAGAAAATGGCAGGTCATCCGCGCTTCAAAGACATTCTGCTCTTTAGACGCGGGTCATTCCGTTCCGGTCACCGACGGTTTGGGACAAACCGAAGCCGTGACGGACGCTTACGACAGTTGGGGCATCTGGCGCAGACTTCACGCGCTTTCGGATTACACTTTCAGCGGAAATCAGACGGCGAAAATGGTAGCGTTCGGCGACGATGCGAATATGGGCAAATGGCGCGGAATTTTCGGCGTTCGCCGGATTTCGCCGCTCGAAGCGACCGATGCGCCGGTCGTCAATTCGCAGAGCAACCCGACATTTCTCTGGAGCCAGAAATGCAGCTACGCGCTCGGCTCGCCCTGCCCTTAACCATTGAAAGATTGCCTTGCAAATGCGGCGGTCTTTGACCGCCCTTTTAGTTTAAGTTGATAATATTATTTCATTTGACGAGATGTGAATAAGGAATTTTATAAAAATGCTCGATTTGAATTTTGTTCGTGAAAATCTGGAAAAAGTCCGGGAAGCTCTGAATAATCGCCATTTTCCGGCGGAAAGCCTGGATAAATTTGTTGAGTTAGACACGGAACGCCGCCGCATTATCGGCGAAGCTGACCGTATTAATCAAATCCGCAATAGCTCAAGTAAAGAAATCGGCGCTCTAATACAAGCCGGTCGGCGCGATGAAGCAGAAATAAAAAAGTCTGAAATCGGAGATTTAAAGAATCAACAAAGCGTGCTTGAAGAAGCGCGAAGCGAAGCGGAAAACGCGATGCGCGACCTGCTCGCCGGTTTGCCGAATATTCCCGCCGACGGCGTTCCAATCGGCGCGGACGAAGCGGCAAATGTCGAAGTCCGGCGTTGGGGCGCGCCGCGCGAATTTGATTTCGAGCCGCTCGACCACGTCGATTTGGGCGAAAATCTCGGCATTCTGGATTTGGAGCGCGCGACGAAAATCGCCGGTTCGCGCTTTGCGATTTTAAACGGCGCGGGCGCGCGTCTGGAACGCGCTCTGGTCAATTTTATGCTCGACGTGCACACGACCGAACACGGTTACACCGAAACTCTGCCGCCGTTTATCGTCAATCGCCAGGCGCTTTTCGGCACTAATCAACTGCCGAAATTCGAGGAAGATTTGTTTCATCTGACGGATGAAAGAGGCTTTGCGCTGATTCCGACGGCGGAAGTTCCGGTGACGAATTATCACGCCGAAGAAATTCTCGAAGCCAAAGATTTGCCGAAATATTACACGGCTTACACGCCCTGTTTTCGCTCCGAAGCGGGCAGCTACGGGCGCGACACGCGGGGTTTAATCCGGCAGCATCAATTTGAAAAAGTCGAGCTGGTAAAACTGTCTGTGCCGGAAGATTCCGAAGCGGAACACGAAAAACTGACCGCAAACGCCGAAAGAATTTTGCAGCTTCTCGGTCTGCCTTATCGGACGGTCACGCTTTCGACCGGCGATATGGGCTTCGGCGCGATGAAAACTTACGACATCGAGGTCTGGCTGCCGAGCCAGAAGACTTACCGCGAGATTTCAAGCTGCTCGAACTGCGGCGATTTTCAGGCGCGGCGAATGAATCTGAGATTCCGGCGCGCGGGCGGCGCAAAACCGGAATTCGTCCATACGCTGAACGGCTCGGGCTTAGCCGTCGGCAGAACGTGGATTGCCATTCTGGAAAATTACCAGCAGGAAGACGGCAGCATTCTGATTCCCGAAATTTTGCAGCCGTTTATGAACGGCTTGGAGAAAATCGAAGCGAAAAGTTAAATGGAAGCCGAATCGAAATCGCCGGATTTCAAACTCAAATTTGAATCCGGCACATTAATTTTGGAAGGTGTCGAAAATGGTGAAGCAACCATTCCGAAAGCCTTCGTTTGGGACGCGCGGACGCGACAGTTTCGCGCGCCTGCTTTTAAGTATCGCGAAATTATCAAGGAATTTGTCCGCACGAAAGCCGCTTACGAAGATACGGCGAAAAAATATGACAAATTTGATTTTAAGCAGAAATTCCGCCTTGAGCCGCGACTGTTTCAAGTCGAATCAATCGAAAAATGGAAGCAAAACGAGCGTTGCGGCGTGATTGTTCTGCCGACGGGCGCGGGCAAAACGCACGTGGCGACGATGGCAATCGAAGCGTGCGGTCGGCAGGCGCTGGTCGTCGTGCCGACGCTGGATTTGATGAATCAATGGTATGACCTTCTGCTGACGACGTTTAACGCGGAAATCGGTCTTATCGGCGGCGGTTTTTACGAAATCGGGGCGCTGACCGTGACGACTTACGCTTCGGCTTTTCGCCACCAGGAACGCCTCGGCAATCAATTCGGTCTGGTGATTTTCGACGAATGTCATCACCTGCCGTCCGAAGGCTACAAATACGCGGCGGAATTTGCGATTGCGCCGTTTCGTCTCGGCTTGACCGCGACGCCGGAGCGCTCGGACGCGGGCGAATCGCTGCTCGAAGAATTAATCGGAAAATTCGTTTACCGGCTCGAAGCGCAACAGCTCGCCGGCGAATATCTGGCGGATTACGTCGTCGAGCGCGTCGAGGTCGATTTAAGCGCGGAAGAACGCGCCGAATACACGCGCGAAAGAACGATTTTCCGCGATTTCGTGCGGGCGAAAAATATCCCGTTCGGCTCGATTGACGGCTGGAAAACTTTCATTATGCAAAGCGCCCGCAGCGAAGGCGGCAGGCGCGCGATGAAAGCCTTTCGCAACTCGAAAAAAATCGCGCTCGGAACGGAAGCCAAAATCCGCGTTTTGCAGGATTTGCTCATTCGCCACAAACACGACAAAGTTTTGATTTTCACGCACGAAAACGAAATGGTTTACCGCATTTCACAGGGCTTTTTCATTCCCGCCATCACGCACGAAACCAACGTCAAGGAACGCCGCCGCTGGCTCGAAGCCTTTAACAAAGGCGACGTGCTGGCGCTGGCGACCTCGAAAGTTTTAAACGAAGGCGTCAACATTCCCGACGCTTCGGTGGCGATAATTCTGTCCGGCTCGGGTTCCTCGCGCGAACATATTCAAAGGCTCGGACGAATTCTGCGCAAACACGAAGACAAGCAAGCCATTTTGTACGAAGTCGTCACGCGCGACACGACCGAAGAACGCATCAGCCAGCGCCGAACCGACGTCCGGCAATTTCAGGACGCGAAAACGAGAAACGACGGCGGCTTGTTTGACTGAAGAAATTTTGCGTGCGAAAACCGCGAAAAAGACGCGAAAAATTTAATGCGAAGGCGCAAGGGAAAATCAATTGGGTTGAGGAACTTTTATTTTTCACTTTAGTTCAAAAACTTTGCGTGCTTGCATCTTTGCGCCGTTGAGTTAAAATTTTTCTTTTCGCGGCTTCCGCGTGTTTCGCGGGCGAAATTATTTGAGGTTTTCCGCCATATTTATCAAAAGCTGCGGTTCGATTTTCGTTTTGTAAAAAAGGACGTTTTCGCTTTCCCAGAGCGGTTCTTCGCGGCTTCCGCGCAATTCCTGCGAAGCGGCGAAAATAAATTGGCGAAAATCGGCGGCGCGAAATTCTTCGAGCCGCTTTTTTAGAGATTTCGGCGTCCAGAAACCCAGCACGTCCGTGTAAATTTTTTCATTTTCCGGCGAGATTAAAACCAAATCGGGAATAAAAGCCGTTTTGCCCAAATCGACGACTTCGCGATTTTCTTCCAGACGCCATTCGCCGTCAATTTTTTCCCAAGCCTTTTTCAGCTTTTCAATGTCGGGATTTTTGTATGGCGGCTCGTCGAAATAGCAGGAATTCAACTCGGTTTGCTCGCTGGAAATTTCGTAAAACACATTGCCTTCTTTATAGGCGATTTCGGCAGACATTTTCCAGCCCGCGCAAAGCAGCAGCGCGGGCAGAAAAACCGCCATCCGAATTCCGTATTTCTGCGAGCGGTGAAAAAGCGAAGCCGCGCCCGTCAAGGTGATTTCGTAGCCGTTCGCCGCATTTCCCGCGACGGAATGAATCAAGCCGAAATGCTTTATCCAGCCGAAAATCGCGCGGTAATTAACCGAATCGAGCGGCGCGATGCGGATTTTCAGCTCGACGCATTTATAAAGCAAAGCCTGCGCCTGCGCCAGATTGTAGCGGTCGAGCAAATCTTCGGGCGTGATGGATTCAAAAGAAATTAATTTCTGATTGCCGGATAAATCGGCGTAAAGATTCGAAAAAATCGTTTCCGTATCGGTTTCGAATTCTTCGGCGACCGTGCGCAAAATTTCTTCGCGCTGCCCGGAATCCGGCAAAACCGGCTGAAATGCGCGCGCCGCGAGAAAAACTTTTTGGCGAATCTCTTCCGGCTCGGCGACGCTCGCCGTTTCAAACTCGCATCTGTCCGTCAGCAATTTAATAAAACCGCGCAGAATGCGATAATCGGTTCCCGTTCCGACGTATTCTTCGAGTTCGGCTTCTAATTCACCGCGCGTTTTGTCTTCAAAATCTTCGAAAATGGCGATTAAATTTTCGGCGTCCCGCAAAAATCCGGTGTCGTCGGTGCGAATCAGACGCGGAAAAATTTTATTGCCGCGCCGCCAGTTGATTGCTAAATCGGATGTCAACATTATTTTTCAGCCGCTCGGGCTACGGTCCTTGTGTTTTCGACAATTTAGACTTAAGGCAACAAAAAATCCGAGTAAAAACGGCTTTTCGAGCGTCAAACAAACAGAAGTTTTGCCTTCTTACCGACCGATATAGCCGCATAAATCATCGAGCGAAAGATTGCCTCCGCAGAAGATTAAAACCAGATTGTTATGCTGATTAAATTGATTTTTTAAACGTGAAGCCGCCGCCAGCGTACAGGAAGCCGCCGGCTCGGTCAAAACTTTCAATCGTTCGAGAATAAATTGCAGCGCTTCGAGCGCTTCGGCGTCGGAAACGACCGTCACGCTTTCCAGAAGCTGCTCGGTCAATGCCAGAGTAGCGGGCGAAACCGACGGCGCGCCGAGAGTTTTGGCAATCGAAGTAATCGCCGGAAGCTCGACCGGATGCCCGGCGGCGAGGGCTTGCGACATCGCGTCCGCGCCGATTGTTTCCACGCCCCAAACTCTAGCTTCCGGCTTGGAGGCTTTCACGGCGGTCGCCACGCCGCCCGCCAGACCGCCGCCGCCGATGCTGACGAAAATGTCCGTCACTTCGGGTAAATCTTCTAAAATCTCCAAACCGACAGTCCCTTGTCCCGCTATCACTAAAGGGTCGTCGAACGGGTGAATTAAAATTCGTCCTTCCGACTCGAAGCGTTTTATTTCGGCGAAAGCCGCGGCAATAGTCGGCTGCAAATCGACTTTCGCGCCGTAACCGAGCGTCGCTTCGACATAATTTCGCGGCGTTGACGAAGGCATCAGGATGACGGCGTCGACGCCCAAAACGCTGGAAGCGTAAGCGACGGCTTGCGCGTGATTGCCGCCGCTGACGGCAACCACTCCGCGAGCTTTTTCCTTATCCGATAAACTCAGCAGTTTGTTAAAAGCTCCGCGAACTTTAAATGCGCCGGTTTTTTGAAAAAGTTCGAGCTTGACGAAAACATTTGTTCCCAGTTTCTCGCTCAGCGTCCGGCTGTATTCCAGCGCGGTTCGCTTGACATAAGGCTCGACCCGCGCGCGCGCCTGTTCGATTGCGGTAATATCCATAATTTAATGTACGTTTGTCGCCGGAGACGCAAGCGCGATTGATAAAATATTTTCGCGGACAAAACGGATTCCCGAAAAGCTTCTCGCTAGAAAACTCGTCGTTATTTTTAAAAGTCGGCGAAAAAATTTAAGCCAGGAGCATATCGCTGACTTTTCGCTCCGGCAAATCTGGACTAAATTCATCTGTAATCTTACTATATCTATATTAATAAATTGGAAAGAAATTCAATTACAGTTTACACCATCGGTCACGGGCGGCACGCGTGGGCTGATTTTCTGAATCTGCTGCAAAAATACGAAATCGAAATTTTGTGCGATGTCAGAAGCGCGGCGCGCTCGCGTTGGGTGCAGTTTAACGGTGCAGTTTTGTCGGAAAATTTGCGCGAAAACGGAATCGGCTACGAGCATCTGCCCGAATGCGGCGGCAAAACGATTGCGAAAGCCGAAGATTTGGCAAGCGGGATTGAACGTATTCTGGAACTTTCCGCCGAAGTCAAAACCGCGATTATGTGTTCGGAATCACAACCTTTGACCAATCACAAAACGCCGAAAGCAAACTGTCATCGCGTCGGTTTATTATCGCCGCTTTTGAAAGCCAAAGGCGCGTCGCAAATAATTCATATTTTGCCGGACGGCGGCGCGATTGAATTTGACGAAAATACCTTTTCCTCAATCTGGTAAAGCAGCGACGCAAATTAGACATTAGCCGCGAAAGCACAGAAAAAGACGTGAAAGAAGAACGAGAAAAATCAGCTGCGCATAACACGAATTATTATTTATTGTTTTTATTTGCGTAATTCGTGCTATTTGTAACTAAATCTTCTTCGTGCCTTTCGTAGTTTCGGAAAAATAAAAAGGCAAAAGGCGAAAGAAATCGTAGAAGATTTCTTTCGCCTTTTGCGTTGATTGACGCGATTTATCTCAGTAAAAATTTATTGCGTCAAACCCTGCGCTTGTGTTTTGACTTCGTCGGTAATTGTTTTCTGCGCTTCATTAGCAACCTGTTTCACGCGGTCGACTAAGTCGCCCGCCGTGTCCTGCGCTTTTTGCAGAAGCTGCTGTTTTGTTTCGCCCATCAAGTGACCTTCGACGCGCGTCGAAGGAAGCGCCATTCCGACCGCCGCGCCTAAAGCCAAAGCGACCGCGCCGACCGCGAGCGGATTTTCTTCGATGTAATAATCGTAATGCTCAGCCGCCTGCGTGCGTAAACCGCCGACTTTTTCATAAGCGCGTCCGGCATAATCCGTCACGCCCGAAACAGCAGTACTCGCGGCGCCGCTGACGCTGCTGTAAGCATTGGTTGCCGCGCCCGAAACGCTTTCGTAGGCGGTTCCGGCAACGTTCGAGACGCTGTCATACGCGCCGCTCGCCGCATTGCCGACGCTTTCGTAAGCGGTGCTTGCCGTGCCGGTGATTTTATGCTGCGCCGATTTCAGCATCGAAGGCTGATTGCTGTAAGCTGCGCCGCCCGACGCATACGCGCCTTTGCCTTGATGACCGCCGTCGCCGCTGGCGTAGCGATACGAAGATTTTTTCTTATAGCCGTTCATTAAAAGCAGACCGACGCCCAATCCGATAAGCGATAATGCCAACGGATTGGCACGCACGACGTGCATCGCTTCTGATTTTGAAATTCCGTCTAAACCCTGATTTACACTTTTGTTCATACTTTGCATAAAATCTCCCGCCTTTTTGATAGTGGCGTCATAAACGGTGTCTTTCGCCGTTTCAAACGCACTGCTGATGTGTTCGGAAACCTGTTCCTTGACCTGTTCGGAAATATTCTGAAAGCTTAGTCTTTCCTGAATCGCGTCTATCGTCTCGCCCATCTGACTGCGCGTTTCCTCGATTTGTGCCTTTAGCTGTTCGGTTTCTTCGGGCGCGTCCTCGCTCGTGTTGGTCGTAATATCACTAACTTCACGGTCGCTTGCCTCATAGTCATCCGAATATTTTTCAATAAAAGCGTCGCGGTCGGGCGTGGCGGCAACCGTCGAAATTATATCCTTGTCGGAATCGGTCAATATTCCGCCGTCGCCGGTCGCGTCTTTCGTTAACTCACTTGATTTTTCAGCCATTGTGCATCCTCCTTCAATGTTTCCACAGTGTCACGCGGCGTCAAATCCGTCTTTTTCAAGGCGGCTAACGCCGATGAAATCAGCAGATAAGCAACGATTCCAACCACTGCGCCGACGATTAAAGCCGATGCCCAAGCCGGAATAAAATTAGCCAGACCGATGATTACCGCCGCGATAATGGCGAGCAGCGCCGCATAACCGACGGCGCCGCCGACAACTAGAAAGCCGACGTTTTTACCGACTTTGGTTGCTTTCTGCGTCAGTTCCGTCTGCGCCAGCGCGACTTCCTGCCGGACCAGCGTGCTGGTTTCACTGGCAAGCTCGGAAAACAGTTCACCTAAACTGCGCTCTTCTTTGGTGACGACTGGTTGTGCCATAAATTTATCCTCCTGTTTTCCCTCTTAAAATTTCGACGAGCCGAAATCGTCGCCGGTTTTATTCGACGGGTTCGACGACGTTGAGGACGAGTCTTCCAGCGAGCCGGTCGAACCAGTCGCGGTCGAACCCGTGCCGATAGAACCTGCGCCGGAACCCGAAGTCGTGCTCGAACCTGCGCCCGAACCCGTATTAAACTGTCGGACGTTGTCCGCTTCGCTGTCGAAAGCGCCGCTGGTTCCGCCAAATGAATCTCCCTTGTCGCCTAACGAGCTTCCGGTTTGACCGAATGACCCGGCGGACGGCTCATTGAAGGAGCTTCCGGTCGATGCGCTGCCGAGGCTGCTCGGCGTGGTATCAAAACCGCTGTCGAAATCACTAACGTCCGAAGTTTTAATCAAAGCCTGATTCGGATTCGAACTTTTCAGGAATCGCGCCGCCAGAATGCCGAGCGCGAACGCGCCGCCCAGAAAGATTGCCGGGTTGCGCCGCGCAAAACCTTCGAGGTCGCTCATCAAGCCGCGCATATCCTGGCGTTCGAGATAACCCGAAATTTTTTCGACCTGTTGTGACAATGACTCGGTGTATTGCGTGGTCAGTTCCGCCACTTTGTTTGCGGGCGGTTCGCCTTCCGCAGGTTTCAAGGTGTCGCCGACCTGCCGGAGCGTGTCGGCAACGCTGGTCAAGCCTTGAGCTAAATTCGCTTTTTTATCGTCGATTGCCGTGCTCGCATTGTCTTTAACCTGTCCGAGCGCGTCTTTCGCCACTTGTCCGACCTGAGAATCCGCCGCCGTCTGGTAAAGACCTTTTACCTTGTTTGTAACATTGCCCAGCGTGCCCGCGCTTTCCGAACCCGATTCGCCGCCGGTTAACGAAGTGTTATCCTTTGCTGCTTGCGTGGAAGCGCCGCTTCCGCCGCTGCCTGTTGATTGATTTCCGAAATTACCTGTATTTCCCGTTCCTGAATTTTGTTGTTCTGCCATAATAAATTAACCCCTTTCCCGTTATTTTTATTAATTAATATTTAGTCGTTTTACTAATAGACAATTTATTAACCGTCAAAAACGACCACCTTGGTTTACCGTCAATAAAAGCGACAAGTTTATAGAGACAAACTTGCCGCTTAAATCGAATTATCAAACTAATTCGACCGCCTTACGGAGTGCCGATGACAAACGGCGCATAAACCGTGCTGGTCGGCTGCGCCACGTCCGTATCTTCGACCGTTACGAACAGACCGAAATTAGCTAAAGCCGTTTCGCTTCTGATTTCTGATTCCTGACGTTCGCCCGTGTTGATAACCTGACCGAGCTTGGTATATTTACCGTCCGGCGAAGAAGCCCACAAAACATATCGTTTGTTTTTCGGAGCCATCTTCATATCGTCAAAACGCATTTTGACTTTAGTTACGCCGCCCTTAGTCGGGTCAACATAAGCTTTGCCTTTTAAGCCCGCTAAGTCACCGCTAAAATTGATTCTGATTTCCGCTGTCTTTGAAAACTTCGGAACGTCGAGCAGCGGAACTTCATACGTCGAAGCGACGGTCGCCGACGTCGCAACCTGTTTATTTTCCGTCGGGCTGGTAATTGCCGCCGGAACGACTGCATAACCAGCCGGAACGGCGCTGCGGAAAACAACCGGCGTATCGGTATTAAATGCCGTCAAGCCTTCGTTCGGCGAAAGAACCAGCATAAATTGGTTCATCGGCGTCGTAAAAGTAGTTTTACTCATACCGTTAGAAACCGACGCCGGTCCGAGTAAAGTTACTTTTCCCATCGGGTCAACGGCGTAAACATAATAATTTTGCGAATCTGCCGGAAGCCCCGATAAATCGAGCGCGACGGTCGTTCCGTTGGCTTTACGCATCACGCGCGCCCAGCCTTTAGCGCCCTGAACGCCGTATGGAGTCAATTCGACGGTCACTTCTTTATCGACTGGATATTCGATTACCGAATAGCTTCCGTCAGGATTTTGTACTACTTTTTTTTCGGTTGTGGTCGTAGTCGTGGTTCTTGTGGTTGTGTCTTGCGCGATGGCAAAACCGGTTAGCGAAGCAGAAACTAATAAAGCTGCGCCAAGTCCAAATAACTTGTTTTTCATCATAGAAAACCTCCTTGAAATCTAATCGTGCAAAGTTTTCACACGAATCTGTCCGTTTGGATTGGTCTGAGTGCAATGACCGTGCCAAAACGGGATAATCGTTTTGTTTTTTGAAGTTTAAGCGAAATTTGAGGTAATTTTCAGAAGTTGGCAGAGGTGAAAAGTGTACTAATTATTGACAGAAAATGTATTGAGTTTGTTCAAAAGCAACAGGTAAAAGTAATAGGTGACAAGAAAGAGTATTTCTTTCCCGTCACCTATCGCTTTTCAGTCCTCACTCGTTATTTTATCTCAAATTCGTAAGGCAGCATCAACATCGCTTCGCCGTTTCTCATCTGGTCGAAAAGCTCGGCGTAGCGCAAAGCGCGGCGCATATCTGCGGGCAGCGCTTTGACCAATGCTTCCTGCGCCTGCCGGTCTTTCGACTGCGCGAAAGTGCTGTCTTCGCTGCCACCGCCGAAATACTCTTCAAAAAACGTGCGCGGTTCGGGAAAAACGACGCGCCGCACATCTTTGTCAGCGGGCAGATTGGCTAATTGTTTAGCGATTTCGATTGATTTTTCCAGACCTCCAATTTCGTCAACCAATCCGCGTTCTTTCGCCTGCGCGCCCGTCCAGACGCGTCCCTGCGCGATTGTGTTGACATCCTCGTTGGTTTTTCCGCGACCTTTGGCGACCTTCGGCACGAAATCATCCCAGTAGATTTTGTTGGTCTGCTCTTCCATTTTTTTCTTTTCATCTTCCGTCCATTTGTCGCCGGTGCGGAAGATTCCGGCATTTTTGCCGCGTATCACGTATTGATTGCTGATGCCGAGCCAGTCGTTAAAGCCTTTCAGCGACGGCTTGCCCATAAAGACGCCGATCGAGCCGGTCAGGGTCGAAGGCTCGGCAACGATTTTGTTGGCGTTGCAGGCGATATAATAACCGCCCGAAGCCGCGACGTCCGCCATCGAAACGACGACCGGCTTCTTCGCTTTCGCGTTCTCAATCGCGTGCCACATCAAATCCGACGCGAGCGCCGAACCGCCCGGCGAATCGACACGCAGAACAATCGCTTTAATTGTGGTGTCTTCCGCCGCGTCGTTGATGGCTTTGACCAAAGTATCCGAACCGAGCGATTCGCCGCCGAAAGCGCTGCGGCTGGAACGCCCGACGTTGATTGCGCCCGAAGCGTAAACGACCGCGACGCGCTCGCCGTTATTCAAACCGAGCGAATCCGAAGAAATTTCCTTGTAGCTGCTTCCGCTGACGGTGCGGATTTTGTCGCCTTCTTTATAGCCGAGACGATTTTTCAATTCGTCGTAAACCTGGTCGCGGTAAGCGGCTTCGTCAATCAAGCCGAGCTGTTTGGCTTCCGGCGCGTGATACGGCGCGTTGTCAATCATCGCTTTCACGTCGGCGGGCGATTTTTTGCGCGATTCGGCAATGCCGTTGATAAAGCGCTGGTAATATTCGTCGATAATCGCGTTCATCACTTCGGCGTGCGCTTCGCTCATTTCCTTACGCGTAAATTGGTCGGGCGCGTTTTTGTATTTGCCGATGGCGATGACTTCCGGCTCGATGCCGAGCTTGTCGAGCGAGCCGCGATAAAACGTCACTTCCGCCGCAAAACCGTTAATATAAATGTCGCCCGCCGGAGCCAGAAAAACTTTCTCCGCCGCCGAAGCGATGTAATATTCCTTGTTCATCCCGATTTCCATAAAGGCATAAACGGGTTTGCCCGAAGCCCGCAAATCGGCAATCGCGGCGCGCAGCTCGTCGGCTTTGCCCCAGCCGATGCCGGGAAAATTGACGTTCAGCAGAACCGCGCCGATGCGCGAATCGACTTTCGCTTTCCGCATCTGCGTCATCAGGCTTGAGAAAGACTGCGGCGATTCCATCCCGAAAACTTTCGCCATCGGGTCTTCCGCTGAGTAATCGGGCAATTCGCCCGACACGTTCAACACCAGAACGCTGTTGTTCGGCACGTCAGGTTTGCCGAGAGATTCTGCGAGAAGCGCGATGCCGATAATCGCTATCAGAAAGAAAACGACCAGAACGCCGCCGGTGATAAGAAGAATTTTTCCTGTTTTAGACATTGCCATTTTGTAAAAGATACTCCGAAACTAAATTTCTCTTTATTTTACGCTTAAAAAACGAAAAAGTTTGCCTTGCCGAATAAACGTCGATATGTTTGTCGGAACACGCCTTTCAAATTACTGTCCCGTTTTCAGATTAGAACAGCGAGCCTTGATTTTCCAATTCTTCCGCGTCGATTGTTTTCTGCCCGAACATTTCTCTGAATTTATTCACGCTTTCCGGCGCGAAGCCTTCGTAAAAATTGCTGAAATAAATAAAAATGTCCTTCGCTTTTATCTTCTCGATTTCTTCGCGCCAAATCTGCAAGCCTGCATCCTGCGGGCGCACGGTTCTATCAAACGTCGTCAAATCGCGCTCGCCCATAAAACGAACGTATGCGTAATCGGTTTTCAATTTTCCGATCGCTTCAAACATCATTTCGCGCGGAATCCAGCCGCCTTCGATCAGGCACAGCGCGACCCCGTTTTTTTCCAGTTCTTCAAACGTCCAATCGACCAGCCATTCGCGGTTTCTGAATTCAATCGAAAAACGAATTTCTTTCGGCAGCTTCGCCAGAAAATTTCGTAAGTTCTGCGCGTTTTCCTTTGAGCCTTCAAACTGCGGCGGCATTTGAATCAAAACGGCGGCGAGTTTTTCTTTGAGCAGCAGAACGCGCTCGCAAAATTCTTCCAGCGCCGGGAAGGACTTTTCGCTCAAACTGCGGTCGTGCGTGATTTCGCGCGGCATCTTCAGCGCGAAAGTAAAATTTCCGGGCGTTTTCTTAAACCAGTTTTCGACGGCTGAGCTTGCCGGAATCGCATAAAACGTCGAATCGACTTCGATTGTTTCAAATGCCCGCGCGTACACTTCCAGCATCTCGTTCGACTTCGTTCCGCGCGGGTAAAAAATCCGCTCGCCGGCAGGCTTAGTCGTCCAATCGGCGTAGTTCCAGCCCTGACAACCGATTTGGATTCTCGGTTTTCGGTTCGCGGTTTTCGATTTGGTTTTGTTTTCAGCCATTCAGTTATTTTTTATTGTGTGTAAAGTTTTGTAAAGGCTTAGGCTAAATTACAGAGTTTGGTGTCTAATGTTTCAGAGCAGTACCTTCCAAATTTAAACCGAGGAAAAGAAGTCAATGCAACGAGTCAAGTTTCTGGTCGTTTTTCTTTTTTCTTTTTTCTTCCTGGCTAGTTTCAGCAGTAAGTTTTTTTCGCCGGTCGTCACCGGGCAAACCGGGCTTGCCGCGCCGACCGGCGTGAGCGCTTCCGACGGAAATTATTTTAACAAAGTCGGCATCAACTGGGACGCGATACGCGGCGCGACGAATTACAGGATTTTTCGCAGCACGACTAACGATTCCGCTGCTGCCGTCGAAGTTGGAATAACAGCCGCCGCGAATTTTTTCGACGCGAGCGCCGTTCCGAATCAAACTTATTTCTACTGGATTCGCGCCGAAAACGGAAACATTACGAGCAGTTTCAGCCAAGCCGAACAGGGCTTTCGCGCGGGCGGCGCGCAGCAGGGACCGGTTTCGCCGCTGGAGCCGCCGCCCGCGCCGCCCGCCAGCCCGGTGACGGCGGCAAAGACTTATCTCGGCAAAATTCTTTTCTGGGACGAGCAGATGTCCTCGACGCGGACGGTTTCGTGCGGCACTTGCCATCAGGCGAGCAAAGGCGGCTCCGATTCGCGCTCGGTTTTCAGTAATTCTCTTTCGATTAATCCGGGCGCAGACCTCGTTTCAGGCACGGCGGACGACGTCACAGGCTCGCGCGGCGTTCCGCAAAATCTGGCGAACGGCAATTATGAATGGTCAAACATTTTCGGACTCCGCGACCAGGTGACGAATCGCAAATCGCCTTCTTATATCAATGCCGCTTATTCGCCGCTGCTTTTCTGGGATGGACGCGCGACCGGAACTTACCGCGACCCGCTGACCAACGCCGTCGTCATCAATAACGGCGCGGCGCTGGAAAGTCAATCGTCCGCGCCGCCCATCAATTCAGGCGAAATGGCGCACAGCGGGCAAAACTGGAACGAAGTCGCTTTGCAGATTTCAAACTCAAAACCGCTCGCAGTTTCGCCGAACGTTCCGGCGGCGCTGAACGCCTGGATCGGCAATCGCACTTACGCGCAGCTTTTCGAAGAAGCGTTCGGGACGCCGGAAGTGACGCCGACGCGAATTTCGCTGGCAATCGGCACGTTTGAGCGCACGCTTTATTCCGACCGCACGCCGCTGGATTTGGCAAATGCCGGAATCGCGCCGCTGACCGCAGAGGAAAATCGTGGGCGCAACGTTTTCAATCAGGCGCAGTGCAACGTCTGTCACGCCGGAAATCTGCTGACCGACAATTCTTTTCGCAATATCGGCTTGCGTCCGGTGGCGGAAGATTCGGGACGCTTTCAGGTCACGGGAAATCAAAACGACCTCGGCGAATTTCGCGTGCCGAGCCTCAGAAACGTCGAGCTTCGCGCGCCGTATATGCATAACGGGCGTCTTCAGACGCTCGAAGATGTCGTCGAATTTTACAATCGCGGCGGCGATTTCCGAAACGAGCCGAATTTTCAGGGCAATCTGGTTCGCCCGCGCAATCTTTCGGCGCAGCAGAAAGCCGATTTGGTGGCGTTTCTCAAACGTCCTTTGACCGACGCGCGAGTCGCGCAGGAAACCGCG
This sequence comes from Pyrinomonadaceae bacterium, assembly GCA_036388475.1. GTDB lineage: Bacteria > Acidobacteriota > Blastocatellia > Pyrinomonadales > Pyrinomonadaceae > JALZHR01. The sequence goes on from DASVRT010000106.1 coordinate 47,956, forward strand.
CCGTTTGACCGTCCGGTGCTTTACACGGAATCGAACCGCGTTCCGCAAATTGTCGGCAGCGGCTTGGCTGGCTCGAACGGTGTCGTTCCGCAGGCGACGGCAATCGAGCCGCCGCTGGTCGGCAATCCTAATTTTACGGTCGCCGTCTCGAACGCGCTCGGCGGCGCAAACGCCGTGCTGGTCATCGACGCCAGCGACACCGGCGCGACGACGAATATTCCGCCGACGGCTTCGTTTGCGCGCGTCGTCGTGAATCTTAGCGGAAGCGGCGCGGGCAACGGCTACGGCGCGGTGAGTCTCGCCATTCCCGACAATGCGGCGCTGGTCGGCAGAACATTTTTCGGACGCTGGTATATTTCGGATTCCGGCGCAAACGGCGGCGTTTCGGTTTCGCCCGCGTTTCGCTTCACGATTTTCGGCGAAGCGACTTCCGTCGCCAGAGCCAGACACGCCGATTTTGACGGCGACGGGAAAACGGATGTTTCCGTCTTTCGTCCGAGCGAAGGAAATTGGTATATCCGGCGAAGCTCCGCCGATAATTTCAGCGTCGCCAATTTCGGAATTTCCACCGATAAAATCGTGCCTGCCGATTACGACGCCGACGGCAAAACCGACATCGCCGTTTTCCGCGACGGCAATTGGTATTGGCTGAACAGCTCAAACGGGCAGTTTCGCGCCTTACAGTTCGGTGCGGCGGCGGACAAACCGCAGCCGGGCGATTACGACGGCGACGGAACCGCCGATGCCGCCGTCTTTCGACCTTCCGACGGAACTTGGTATATCCAGCAAAGTCGTGACGGTTTCGCCGCAAAACAATTCGGAATTTCGTCGGATAAACCCGTCGCGGCGGATTACGACGGCGACGGCAAAACCGATTTGGGCGTTTATCGTGAAGGCGTCTGGTATCTTTTGAAAAGCCAGCAGGGATTTACCGCCGCGCAATTCGGAATCGCTGAAGACAAACCTGTTTTGGGCGATTACGACGGCGACGGCAAAGCCGATTTAGCCGTTTTCCGACCGAGCGGCGGCGCGTGGTATATCCTGCAAAGCAGCAACGACGGTTTCAGAGCCGCGCAGTTCGGCATTTCGTCCGATACGCCTTCGCCCGGCGATTACGACGGCGACGGAAAATCTGATTTTGCGGTTTTCCGCTCGGCGGAAGGCAACTGGTATATTCTGCAAAGCTCAAACGGCAGCTTGCGCGCGCAAAACTGGGGAATCGGCGGAGATATTTCTGCGCCTTCCGCGATTGTTCCGTAAAAACCGCACCGACGCTGCATTGTGCGCCTTAATTTATAGTGATACATCAATCTCGTATC
>DASVRT010000107.1:0-8223 GCA_036388475.1 Pyrinomonadaceae bacterium
AGTCGAGATGGTGATGCCGGGCGATAACATCCAGATGGAGATCGAGCTGATTGCGCCGATTGCGATGGAAAAGGGACTGCGGTTCGCTATTCGCGAAGGCGGCAGAACCGTCGGCGCAGGCACCGTCTCCGATATTGTTGAATAGTTTAAGCAATCAGCAGCAGCAGACGCTGAAGGCTAACGGCTAAGAGCTAAAATATGTTAAACGAAAAAATTCGCATCAAGCTGAAAGCATACGACCATCGCGTTCTCGACCAGTCCACGCAGGAGATTGTCGAAACCGCGAAAAGAACCGGAGCGAGAGTTGCAGGTCCGATTCCGCTTCCGACCATCAAGAACAAGTGGACGGTTTTGCGCTCACCGCACGTCGATAAAAAATCGCGCGAGCAGTTTGAAATCAGAACGCACAAACGCTTGATGGACATTCTCGACCCGACGCCGGAAACGGTTGACGCGTTGATGAAATTGGATTTACCCGCCGGCGTTGACGTAGAAATCAAGGCATTCGGCAAAAGCTAAATTATTTTAGATTTTAGATTTTAGATTTTAGATTGGAAGCGGAATTTGGCTCACGCCAAATAAATTAAAAAGATAATCTTCCGAATCCAATCGAAAATCGAAAATCGAAAATCGAAATTGGAGATAATGATGGTTAACGGAATCATCGGTAGAAAAGTTGGAATGACGCAAATCTTTGCGGAAGACGGAACGGTTACGCCCGTGACGGTCATCAAAGCGGGACCTTGCGTCGTCGTGCAGAAGAAAACGGCGGACGGCAAAGACGGCTACAACGCAGTTCAGCTCGGATTAGTCGAAGACAATCCGGTGAAGCTGAAAAACGTCACGAAGCCGATGCGCGGGCATTTCGAGAAAACCGGAAGCGGCACGCCGCCGACGCGTATCCTGAAAGAAATTCGTGTGGATAACGATGCAAACGTCAACGTCGGCGACCAGGTGAAAGCCGATTTATTTGCCGACGGCGATAAAATCGACATTATCGGCAAATCGAAAGGTCGCGGTTTTGCGGGCACCATTAAGCGTCACAAATTTCATCGCGGTCCCGAATCGCACGGCTCGATGTCGGTGCGCGCGCCGGGTTCAATCGGTCAGTCGGCGTATCCTTCGCGCGTTATCAAAGGAACGCGTTCGTCCGGTCATATGGGCGACGCGCGCGTGACGGTGAAAGGCTTGACCGTAGCGAGAGTCGATATTGAAAACAACCTGATTATGATTCGCGGCGCGGTGCCGGGAGCCAACGGAAGTCTGGTTGTCGTTAGAAAAACAAGTAAGAACAAGTAAGAAATAGAAATATTTGCGATTTTAGATTTGCGATTTGCGATTGAAAAAGAAAATAAATCGCAAATCGGCAATCGCAAATCGCAAATAAACGGAGTGAGATTATGCCTACCGCAAAGGTTCGCAATTTAAGTAATAAAGAAATCGGCGACATTGAATTATCCGATGCCGTGTTTAATGCCGAGCTGAATGAATCTCTGATTCACGAAGCGGTCAGAAACTACCTGGCAAACCGCCGGCAGGGAACTTCAGCGACGAAAACTCGCGGCAATGTTTCGGGTTCGGGTCGCAAGCTCTGGAAACAGAAGGGAACGGGTCGCGCGCGCATCGCGTCGCTTCGCTCGCCCTTGTGGAAAGGCGGCGGCAACGTTCACGGACCGCAGCCGCGCGATTGGTCTTATCAATTACCGAAGAAGATGCGGCGCGGCGCACTGCGCTCGGCTCTATCGGAAAGACTGCGCGAAGGCAATCTGATTATCATCGACGATTTCACGTCGGTCGGCGCCAAAACCAGAGAATTTATCGGCGTGCTCGAAACGCTCGGTTTGGTCGATAAAAAGAAAGCGACCAAAACCTTGATTGTCGATTCGCTCGACAACGCGAATCTGATTCGCTCGTCGCGCAACGTGCAGAAAACGAAAGTCACGAACAGCTACGGCTTAAATATTTACGATTTGCTGTATCACGAAAGACTTCTGGTTTCCAGAACGGCAATCGAAGAGTTGAGCCGGATGCTCGACCCGACGCGTGAAAGAGGCGATGCCAATTCAAACGGAGCAACACCGATAGAAACGTCTGCGACGGAAGAAGCGTTTCCGACTGCCGTAAATTCGCAGATAACCGATGCGGCTGAAACGGCAGGCGAAAATACAGAGGAGGCGGCTGAATAGTTATGGCGGCACTTAGTGTTTGGGATATTTTAAAGACGCCCGTTATCACGGAAAAGTCGGTTCTTTTGAAAGAAGCGACCAGCGAAGAAGGCGAAGGACAGGTTTTGAGCTTCAAAGTTGAGCGCAAGGCGACGAAAGACGACATTCGCAAAGCGGTCGAAGAAATCTTCAGCGTGAAGGTCTCCAAGATTCGCACCGTCAATTACGAAGGCAAAATTAAGAAACGCGGACGCCACGAAGGTCGCCGCGCGTCGTGGAAAAAGGCTTATGTGACCTTGCAGAAAGGCGAGCCGATTGTTGATTACGCAGAAGCAATCTAATCATTTACCATTTAACATTTACCATTGAATAAGTGATAAATGATTAATGATAAATGATAAATGAATAGTTATGGGAATTAAGAAATTAAAACCGACATCACCGGCGCGTCGCTATCAGACGTATCTGACGCGCGATGAACTGACTCCGAACGCAAAGCCCGAAAAATCTTTGCTGGAGCCGAAAACGAGAATTTCGGGACGCAACAGCGACGGGCGCATCACGGTTCGTCGTCGCGGCGGCGGTCACAAGCGTTTTTATCGCATCGTCGATTTCAAGCGCAACAAAACCGGCATTGCCGGTCGCGTGACGCAAATCGAATACGACCCGAACCGCTCGGCGCACATCGCTCTGATTACGTATCTGGACGGCGAAAAGCGTTATATTCTGGCGCCCGTCGGCATCACCGTCGGCTCGACCGTGATGAGCGGCGCGGAAGCGGACATTTTGCCGGGCAACGCGCTGCCGATTCAAAATATTCCGCTCGGCACGCAGATTCACAATATCGAACTGCGTCCCGGCAAAGGCGGACAGATGGCGCGCTCAGCCGGAAGTTTCGCGCAGCTGGTCGCTAAAGAAGGCGATTTCGCGCAGCTCCGTATGCCTTCGGGCGAAGTGCGCCGCGTGCCCGTCGTTTGTATGGCAACCGTCGGACAGGTCGGCAACACGGAAAACGAAAACGTCAGCTTGGGTAAAGCCGGACGCTCGCGCTGGAAAGGTCTGCGACCGAAAGTTCGCGGCGTCGCGATGAACCCGGTCGACCACCCGCACGGCGGCGGCGAAGGTAAAACTTCGGGCGGACGCCATCCGGTAACGCCGTGGGGACAGCCGACGCGCGGTTATAAAACTCGTAATAACAAACGCACGCAGAAATTTATCGTGCGCGACAGAAGAAGTAAATAATTTTAGATTTTAGATTGCCGATTTGCGGTTTCGTAAGGAAGATTTTATTTTTCCGCTTTCCCAAATCGAAAATCGAAAATCGCAAATCGAAAATAAAGATATGCCACGTTCAGTTAAAAAAGGACCTTTTATTGATTTAAGCGTCCAGAGAGTTTTAAGAAAAATCAGCGAAGGCGGCTCGAAACCGCAGGCGATTAAAACCTGGTCGCGCCGCTCGACGATTTCGCCGGAAATGGTTGGTTTGACCTTCGGCGTGCATAACGGCAAACGCCACGTTCCGGTTTATGTGACGGAAAATATGGTCGGGCACAAACTCGGCGAATTTTCGCCGACCCGAACTTTTAAAGGACACCCGGGAACTAAAGCCGAGAAGATGGCTAAAAGAAAGTAAGCAGTAAATGGTGAGCCGTGAGCAGTAAACGATTTAACTGCTTACCGCTCACGACTCACTGCCAACTAAAAAGATTATGGAAGCGATAGCAAAAACAAAACATTTGAAAGGTTCGCCGCGTAAAGCGCGGCTCGTGATTGATATGATTCGCGGCGTGAATGTCTCCCGTGCCCTGGCGATTCTGAAATTCACGGACAAGCGTGCGGCTGACCCGATTGCCAAAACGCTGCTGTCGGCGATTGCCAACGCGACGTTTAAGGCGGAAAAACAAAACATCGCCATCGACCCGGACGATTTGTTCGTCAAATCGTGCTTTGTCGATATGGGAGCGCACAAAAATCGTCGTCGTATGCGTCCCGCGCCGCAAGGTCGCGCTTATCGCGAACAGCGTCACTATTGCCACATCACGATTGAGGTTTCGAGCGACAAGCCCGAAGAAGGCAAAGTCAGAAACGCGAAAATCACCGGCGAAGAGGAAACGAAAAAATCCGCTTCAAAGAGAGCCGCCACGAAGCAGACCGATGCGGGCGAAAGAACGGCAAAAGCTTCCGCCAAAAAAGCCGACGAAGTGAAGGAAAGCAAGGCGACTACTGCGGAAGAAGCTAATGTCGAAGAAGTAGAAACGACGACAACCGAAACAACCGGGCAGACGGCTGAAGAAACTTCGCCGAAAGCGACGGAAAGCGCGAAAGCAGTTACCGCAGAAGAAACCGAAGGCGATGCCGACGCGGCGGACGCGAAAGATACGGCGACGCAAATGTCCGAGGAATTAAACGAAACCAAACGCGCCGACGATAAGCAAGAGGACGTCAACGAACAACTGGAAAGACAGTAAGAGATTTATATTATGGGACAAAAAGTTCATCCATACGGCTTCCGGGTCGGATACAACAAAGACTGGCATTCACACTGGTTTGCCAAAAAAGAATATGCCGAATTCCTCGCGGAAGATATGAAATTGAAGCGCGAGTTGAAAAAGCGTTTTATGGGCGCGGGCGTTTCGCATATTGACGTCGAGCGCGCCGCCAATCGTTTGAAAATCATCATTTACACGTCGCGCCCCGGCATTATCATCGGACGCAAGGGCACGGAAATCGAAAAGCTCAAGGAAGATTTATCGAAGAAAACCGGACGTGAAGTGATTATCTCGATTCAGGAAGTCCAGAAACCGGAATTGAACGCGCAATTGCAAGCCGAAAAAATCGCGCAACAACTGGAAAAACGTATCGCGTTTCGCCGTGCAATGAGAAAAATTCTGGAAGAATCACAGCGTTTCGGCGCGGAAGGCGTGAAAGTTATGTGCGCCGGACGCCTTAACGGGGCGGAAATCGCGCGCACCGAATGGAGTCTGGAAGGCAGACTGCCGCTGCACACGCTTCGCGCCGACATCGATTACGGATTTGCCGAAGCCTTAACGACATTCGGAATTATCGGCGTCAAAGTCTGGATTTATCGCGGCGAGATTCTCGACCCGAACGCTTCGATGGCGCGCGGCACGACGACCGACCCGATGAAAGAAGTGAAAGTAAAAGACCAGGGACGCGGACGCGGGCGCGACCGCGGCGACCGTCCGCGCCGTGACCGCAACGATAGATAGGATTTTAGATTTTAGATTTTGGATTTTTAATTGGAACTCGGTTTTCCTTGTCCGGAATCGCGAATATTTAGAGGTAAGTCATTATGTTGATGCCGAAAAAGGTCAAGCACCGCAGGGTGATGAAAGGTCGCAACCGCGGCGTAGCTTCGCGCGGCGACAAATTAAACTTCGGTGACTTTGCATTGAAAGCGCTGGAAGCGGGCTGGATTACCGACCGCCAGATTGAAGCGGCTCGTATCTCGATGACGCGTCATATCAAGCGCGGCGGAAAAGTCTGGATTAGAATGTTTCCCGACAAGCCGATTACGAAAAAACCCGCTGAAACGCGTATGGGAAGCGGCAAAGGCGCGCCCGACCACTGGGTCGCAGTCGTCAAGCCGGGGCGCGTTTTGTATGAAATTCAGGGCGTGACCGAAGAGCTGGCGCGCGAAGCGATGAATCTGGCGGCGCAGAAACTTCCGATTAAAGTGAAGTTTGTCACGCGCGCCGAAATGGAAGGAGGCGTAGTCTAATGAAACGCAAAGAAGAATTAGAACAGCTTCACGGAATGTCGGTTGAAGAATTAAAAGAACAGGCTGACAGCTTAAAGGAATCGCTCTTTCGCCTGAAGTTCAGAAAAACTCTGGGCGTCGGCGAAGCGGTCAGCAATATCAAACGCGAAAAGAAAACTCTGGCGAGAGTCAATACGTTGATTCGCCAGCTGGAAACGAAAAGTAATTCGTAAATCGTTAATAGTAAATCGTTTTCTATTTACGATTCACGTTTCACGATTCACTGGAAAAAGAAATGCCAAGAAAGAAGACAGACGAAGAAACAGTTGAAAACGGCGCGGAAGCGACCGAAGAGACGGCGACGACGGAAGAAAATTCCGAAGCGGTCGAAACGCAGGAAGCCGGCGATGCGGAAACCGCCGAAACGGAAAACACGGAGGCAACCGAAGAGGAGCCGAAGAAATCCAAGCAAGCTGCATCTGAAGGCGAAACGCAGGAAACTTCAATTCTCGATGCCGTAATCGGAACGGTTGCTTCGGCGGTTGAAACCGTAGCGAGCACGGTCACTAATTTTGTTGCCGGTTCCGACGATAATAAAACGGAAACAGCTCACGGCAAGCGCTCCGAAAGAATCGGAACCGTTACTTCGGACAAGATGACGAAAACCGTCGTCGTGCGCGTTGACCGCCTGGTGAAACATCCGAAATATCGCAAATACGTGCGCCGCCGAAAGCAGTTTATGGCACACGACGAACTCGGTGCGACCATCGGCGACAAGGTTCGCATTATCGAAACCAGACCGCTTTCCGCGCGTAAACGCTGGCGCGTCGTGGAAATTGTGCAGAAAGCAGCGAAATAGATTTTAGATGCTGGATGTCAGATGTTAGTAAAAACAGATACTAATATCTAGTCTCTGACATTTAACATCTGTCTTGGAGAGATATTATGATTCAGATGCAGACCTCGTTAGTGGTCGCAGACAATTCAGGTGCGAAACGGGTGGAAATGATTATGGCGATTGGCGGCTCGACCGGCTCGACCGCTACTATCGGCGATAAAATCAAGGTCACCGTAAAGGAAGCCGCGCCGGACGGAACGGCGAAAAAAGGTAAAGTTTATAACGCCGTCGTCGTCAGAACGCGCAAGGAAATCCGGCGCAAAGACGGAACATACATCCGCTTTGACGAAAACGCCGCCGTGCTTATTAAAGACGACGGCTCGCCGATCGGCACGCGCGTCTTCGGTCCGGTCGCCAGAGAACTGCGCGACAAGAATTTTATGAAAATCGTATCCTTAGCGCCGGAGGTGATTTAAACAATGAAGGAAGTTAAAAAAGGAACAGTCCGCTCAAAAATCAAACGCGGCGACACGGTCGTTTTTATTTCGGGCAGAGAATACAACCGCTACGAAAAGACCTCAGGTCAGGAAGAAGCCAAACGAGTTCCGCTGCGCGGCGAAGTCATCGCTGTCGATCCGCGCAAAGGCAAAGTCAAGGTCGAAGGCGCGCAGATTATGAAGCGCCATCGCAAAGCCGTGCCGCAGATGAACGTCGAAGGCGGAATCATCGAATCGGAAGCCTGGGTCGATATTTCAAACGTCGCGGTGGTTGACCCGAAAACCGGAAAACCGACGCGCGTCAGATACGAAACGCGTGACGGCAAAAAAGTCCGCGTGGCGAAAAGCGGCGAATTGATTCCCGACCCGCCGCGACGGGCGAACACGAAAAGAAAAGATAACGATAACGAATAATTTTTGAAAGTTTGGAAACGCCTGTAAAAAGCGAGACCCAAACAGCAAGTTAAAACAATGGCAAGATTAAAAGAAAAATATCGTAACGAAATCGCTCCGGCGCTCGCCAAGGAGTTCGGCATCGAAAATCCGATGGCGATTCCGCGCATCGAAAAAGTCGTCGTCAATATGGGACTCGGCGAAGCTATCGCCAACGCCAAGATTCTCGACACGGCGGTCGAAGAGCTGCGCTCCATCACAGGGCAAAAACCGGTCGTGACGAAAGCGAAAAAATCAATCGCTTCGTTCAAACTGCGCCAGGGAATGAACATCGGCACGATGGTCACTTTGCGCGGCGACCGGATGTATGAATTTTTAGACCGTTTGATTTCGGTCGCTCTGCCGCGCGTCCGCGATTTTCGCGGCGTTTCCGGCAAAGCGTTTGACGGGCGCGGAAATTACACGCTCGGAGTTCGCGAGCAACTGATTTTCCCGGAAATTGATTTTAATAAAGTTGATAAAACGCGCGGGATGAACATTTCGATTGTCACAACCGCGAAAAACGACGAACAAGCCCGCAGCCTTTTAAAAGCTATGGGAATGCCTTTC
>DASVRT010000108.1:0-41510 GCA_036388475.1 Pyrinomonadaceae bacterium
CAACGCTCTAAGTGTATTGTGCCACCGCTTCTGGTAAAAATCAAGTTGTCAGGAAAAATGTAAGCCCCGCGCGCCGCGACTAACGACCGCGCGGAGCCGAGTAACTTCGGTCGGAGACAAATCGCAACCAAAGCCCTGCAAGCTCATTGTGTTTTATCTCCGGCTGAAAATCAACTTATGAGGAGATAAGAACATGATTAGAAAACACCAAAAAGGCAAAGAAATTGCCAAAGAAGCGAATTTGAGATTTGACGGCAACGTTTGGTTGGTCCCGTCGCAGTCGGGTCACGGCGAATACACGGTTGACTTGCAAAACCAGACTTGCAGTTGCCCCGATTATTCCAAGACTTTGGTTAAATGCAAGCATCAATACGCGGTTGACGAAAAAATCAATCGCATCTTTAAAACCGTCGCCGCCAATAACAACGGCGCGACGAAACCGAAAAAGAAACAAACGCCGCGCAACTGGTCGGGCTATCACCGGGCGCAGGTCAAAGGCAGAGGCAAGTTTCTTGAACTACTTTTCGAGTTGTGCGGACAGATTGACAAATCCGCATTGCCGAAACAGGCAGGACGCGGGCGAAAATTCCTGCCCGTCCGCGACACCATCTTCGGTCTTTTGTTGAAAGTCTATGAAGTCAAGAATTCGCGCCAGATGCCGGAGCTTTTAGCGGAAGCTCGGCAGCGCGGATTTCTTTCGGAAACTTTTTCCTATAACACCATTACAAACTACCTGCGGCGCGATTGGGTGACTCCCGTTTTGAGCGAATTGGTGACGGTCAGCAGTCTGCCGCTGGCAGCCGTCGAAACGTCGTTTTCCGTGGACTCTTCCGGTTTCGGCGTATCGAATAAAACCACTTGGCAAAACGTTAAATACGGCAATGACGAGGAATGGCATCAATGGATTAAGGCGCACATTATCTGCGGCAATAAAACCAAAATTATTATCAGCGCCGAGATCACGCCGGCTTACCGGGCGGACGCGCCGTTTCTGGCAGCGCTGATCGGCAAAACGGCGCAATACTTCAAGTTAGAAGAAGTGATGGCGGACGCCGCTTATTCGAGCCGCGAAAATTTGGAATTGATCGAAGGCTGCAACGCCAAAGCTCTCGTCGCTTTCAAAGCGAATGCGGTCTTTGGTAAAAACGGCGCGACATGGGACCGGCTGCTCAATTATTATAAATATCATTACGACGAGTTTCACGACCGTTATCGTTTTCGCGGCAATGTCGAAACCGCCTTTTCTTCCCTCAAAGCGGTTTTCGGACCGAATCTCCAAAGCCGCTCGGAAACCGGGTAGATCAACGAGTTGCTGGCGAAGATCGTCTGTCATAACCTGCGCGTCCTGGTCAGGTCGATTTATGAATTGCAGATCAATATTGATCTGACAAATCTGAAAAACACTTCGATAGGAGCAGGCGGCGCAAACTTAGCCGGAGCGTCTCCCGGACATCTAACCATCTAAAATAATTTCACATTAAACCAAATAAAAAGGGCGGTGGAAGAAATTCCAACCGCCTTTTTTATCAAGGCGGAATCGGCTTGCAGGTCGGTTATGAGAAAAGCGAATTATTGTGCGAAAATTGAAAAAGCCCAATAATGGAACGATTTGGTGTAATTATTGGGCAAGACTCGTTAAAATTGAAAAATGAGCGAAAGAAAACTTATCAGCGACCGCGAAAAGCTGGAAAAGCTCGCGCCGGTCGCCGCCGCGCCCATCAAACATCACGTTTTTGTCTGCAACGGAAAATCCTGCTCGGCGGTCGGGAGCGCCGAGGTCAAAGCCGCTTTTGAAAGGGAACTGGAAGCGAGAAACCTGCGTTACGGCAAGGCATCGAAAGGCAGAAATCCGAACGGCTCGGTAGTTCTGACCGATTGCGGCTCGGTCGGTTTCTGTTCAATCGGCACCGCCGTGCTCGTCTATCCCGAAGGCGTCTGGTATGCGCAGGTGCGCGCCGAAGACGTCGGGAAAATCGTCGAAGAACATCTGGAAAAGGGAAACGTCGTGAAACATCTGGCTTTGATTGAAATGGAAGAAACTGGGAAGTGAGAAATGAGAAATGAGAACTAATGTTTCAGAATTAAAAGATGATGGCTGACAGCTATTTTCATTTCTCATTTCTCATTTCTCACTTTATAAATTATTTTCGTTGAAACATATTAAACAATTCTGTTATGCTTTTGAGTTGAGAAAATCTCTTTCTCAAAAGACCTTCCTTTATTTCAATTACAGAAAAACTTCCCGATGAAAACCCCAAAAAACAATCTGCTTCAAACATTACTCTGTCAATTATTGATTTCGGCTGCCGCGTTTAGTTTTATTTCACCGGCAATTTACGGACTAAACGTTTCAATAAAAAAATATAAATCAGCCGGACAAGCCGGGACTTTTCCGCAAAGCTCGCCGCCGAAAAATGATTCGGCGAAAAAAACGGCGGTCGAATCTTTAAATAAAATGCCGCTCAGCTTTGAAGAAAATCTGGGTCAGTTTGAAAAAGAAATCCGCTTTGTTTCCCAAAATCCGCAGCGGACATTTTTTCTGACTGCCGCCGCCGCCGTTTTCAGCTTTCAGTCGCCGGACGCGAAGGAAAAATTTTCCGTTTTGCGGATGAAGCTGAGCCGCGCCAATAAAAATCCGAAGCTGACGGGCATCGAGGCAAACCCGGCAAAAATAAATTATTTTCGCGGCAGCGACCCGCGGCAATGGCAAAGCAATGTTTCGACCTACCGCAAAGTTAAATATGAAGAAGCCTATCGCGGCGTCGATTTATTCTGGTACGGCGATGAAAACAATGATTTGGAGTATGATTTCGTCGTCAAGCCGCACGCCGATTATCGCCAAATCGAGATAAAATTCGACGGCGCCGAAAAAATCGAAATCGAACGCGACGGCGATTTGCTGATTCACCTGAAGGGCGGCGCCGTTTTGCGCCAACGCCGACCTTTTACTTACCAGCGGGAATCCGGCGGCGGGCGGCGGCAAATCGAAAGCGGTTACGAATCGAGCGGGAAAAACAAGATAAAGTTTCGGGTCGGCGATTACGACCGCTCAAAAAATCTCATCATCGACCCGCTTATCCTCCAGTATTCGTCGTTTCTCGGCGGCAGCGACGAAGATTCCGGAAATGACATCGCCGTCGATGCTGACGGCAACATCTACATCGCCGGCGGAACTCTCTCGACAAATTTTCCGACGACCGCCGGAGCCATCGGCAGCAGCAAGCGCGCCACTTTCAGCACGGCTTTCGTTTCAAAATTCGACCCGACCGGAACGCGGCTGATTTATTCGACGTATCTCGGCGGCAGCAGCCGCTTCGGCGAAAGGGTAAGCGGAATCGCGGTCGATGCGGCGGGCGGCGCATACGTCGTCGGCGACACTTATTCGAACGATTTTCCGACGACCTTGCGCTCTTTCCAGCGTTTTAAAAAAGGGGAAGACCCGGACGCGTTTGTCGCGAAGCTGAGTCCTGACGGCTCCTATCTGTATTATTCGACGTTTCTCGGCAGCAGCGACGACGATGTCGCTTACGATGTGGCGGTCGATGCCGGCGGCAATGCGCACGTCGTCGGAAATACGGAAAGCTCGTGGGTCGCACAGAGCAGATTTCCGACGACGCCCGGCTCTCTGCCCGCGCCGAACGAAGGCGGTTTTTACACAAAGCTGAACGCTTCGGGGACGGATTTGGAATATTCGACGCTCTTAAGCGGAATCGGTTACGACGAAGCGCGCAAAGTAGTGGTTGATGCCGCGGGCAGCGCCTATGTGACGGGCTTTACCGGCTCGACTGATTTTCCGGTCGTTCCCGGTTCGTTCGATACGACGCACAACGGCAACTACGACGTTTTCGTGATGAAATTCAATTCGCACAGCGCGCTCGTTTATTCGACTTTTCTCGGCGGAAGCGCTTACGAAGGAATAAACAACGGTTTCGGTCTGGCGGTCGATCGCGATGGTTTCTGTTACGTTATGGCTCCGAGCGGGTCGAGCGATTTTCCGACCACGCCCGGCGCGCTCGACCGAGTACAAACCAATTACGAAGCGTTTGTGGCAAAATTATCGCCGCAAGGCTCAAGCCTCGTTTTTGCGACGTTTCTCACGCCGCTCAATAATGGACCAAACTACGGTTACTCGCTGGCGGTCGATGCGCAGGGCAGAATATACGTCACGGGCGAAACCGGCGCGGATTCTTTTCCGCAGATGAATTGTCTGTATCGCAGATTCATCGCGCAGATTGCGACCGACGGCTCAGCCTTCCGCAACGTCAGCTGCTACGCGTCGACCTTCGGGAGAAATAATGCGATAACAATCGATTCGAAAGGAAGCCTATACGTTACCGGCAGCGCATCGGACGGTTATCCGACGACGCCGGACGCTTACGACCGCACGCCGAACGGCAACACCGACGCGATGTTTACCCGTTTGAAATTTGTCAGCAACGCTCTGGATTCGGATTTCGACGGCGACGGAAGGGCGGACATTTCCGTCTTTCGCCCGACCGAAGGCATCTGGTATCTGCTGAACAGCCAGAGCGGTTTTTCCGCCACTCAATTCGGACGTGCGGGCGATAAACTGACGCCCGCCGATTACGACGGCGACGGCAAAACCGATATTGCCGTCTGGGGCGGCGCGCGGGAAAATTCCGCGCCTGCTTTTTACATTCTCAAAAGTTCGGATAATACGTTTAAAGTCGAGACTTTCGGACAGCCGGACGACGACCCGGCGGTCGGCGATTACGACGGCGACGGCAAAGCGGACGCGGCGGTTTATCGGGCGGCGACGGCAAACGGGCAGCAGAGTTATTTTTATTATCGCGGCAGCGTAAATAATCCGTTCGGGCAAGTGAGCGCCGTGTCCTGGGGCACAGCCGGCGATAAATCCGTCGCGGGCGATTATAACGGCGACGGAAAACTCGATTTTGCCGTCTATCGCGCTTCACAGCAAAAGTGGTATGTGCTGCTGAATGGCGAGGGCGCTAATTTTCTGGAAGCGCCGTTCGGCTTACCGACCGACAAGCTCGTGCCGAAAGATTACGACGGCGACGGCAAAACCGATATTGCCGTTTTTCGTCCGTCAAACGGCACCTGGTATATCAAACAAAGCACGAATAATCAGGTCGTCGCGCCGCAATGGGGAATGGAAACCGATTCGCCGGTTCCGGCTGATTACGACGGCGACGGCAAAATCGACATCGCCGTCCGGCGCGGCGGGCAGTGGATGATAAAAAGAAGCTCGGACGGCGCGGCAAATCTCGGCACAATCTTCGGGCTGGCAACCGACATTCCCGTTCAATCGACGTTTGTTCGTTAATCGAAATCAAACAAATTGCTCAGAAAAGACTCGCGCTTTTTGTGCTTCTTATACGGCTGCTGGTAGTTGGAGCCGTGTTCCGACTGGCGATTATACTCGTCGGAGCGGCGGCTGCTTTCGTCGTGACGGCGATTATGCTCGTCATAGCGGTCGCGTTCGGACGACTCAAAACCTGTATCGGCGCGCTCGATAATTTTGTCGAGCTCGCCGCGGTCGAGCCAGACGCCGCGACAGCGCGGGCAATAATCTATCTCGACGCCCTGGCGCTCGGTCATTTTCAATTCGACATTACAAACCGGACAGTTCATAAAATTGTTTACCTCTTATAGAACGATATTAATTGAGAGAAATTTGAAAGGCAACAAAAGTTGAGCCGCGCCGGAAGAAGCGCGCCTTGCAACGAAATAGATTGGACGTTTATTTAAAAATTATCCGGCAACGGCGATTTGCGCGTTGCCGCAAATTGGCGGACCGTCGTCCGCGTTATTGCCCGACGGTCGATTGGCGACGGTAAAATAATCAATCGCGCCCGGCTGAAAGACCGGACACATACTCGAACCGCCGTCGCTGAACATCAAGCCGTCAACGATTTGCGTTTTTCTGATGCCGAACTTTATTTTTTAAACTTTCCTTTTGGTTTTAGCCGAAAATCAGGCTAAAGCCATAGGGAAGATTATTTTTTCCCTTTAATTCGGCTAAAGCCGCTTATTTATTGCTTTATTAACCGCTAGCTTTAGCTAGCCGACAATTCATAAAACAATTTGCCGGCAAAACGAAAAGCCTGCCGTTTCAGGCAGGCTCTTCATCTTTGATTTTCGTCTTTCGCGCGTTTATTTGTCTTTGCTCTTTTCTTTATCGTCGTCCTCGTCCTTGTTCTGTTCCATCTCGGCTTTTTCGGCGATGGAAAACGCGACCAGTTCGCCTTTGTTCAAATTGAAAAGCCTGCCCGAAGCTTCATCGACTTCGTAATCCGGCGTTTTGTCCTTGAACATAATCTGGCTTGCGCCCTGCCCGGTCATCAGGTTGACGCCGACCAGACCTGCGCCTTTGTCTTTGCCGCTTTTCACATCGGTCAGAACGTAGACGACGTTTCCGACGCGCTTGGTATTCATAAAACGCGTTTCCATAAAGTTTTGATAACTCGTCATCAGATTGATGAAATTACTGTTTTCGCGAAAGGCGGAATTGTAATCGCCGCGCTGCGCGTAAGAGTTTTCAAAGCCCTGCGAAACTGCCGCCGAAGCAATCGTGATGGCGGTCATCACAATTTGCTGCCAGCCTTCGACGCCCGGCGCGGCGTATTTCGTCGACCAGACGATTTGTTTCGATTTCGGGTCGAAAGCGAGCATATGCTGGCGACCGCGCGCCACCACCGTTCCGTTTTCCTGACGCATCAGCGCGACGGGTTCGTCGGTCGTGTCGGGACCTTTCGAAAACGCGCCGCCGATGCCGCCGAAACCGATTTTCGCGATTTTTCCGGCAACCGCGCCCGCGCCGAGCTTGAATTTAAACTTTAACGGAATTTTATAAGATTCCTTGACCTTGCCGGAACTCGCCAAATCCAAGCCGATAATATTCTTCTCGTCGCCGACGAGCATCACGTTTTCTTCGGGCAGGACGACCATATTCGTGATGGAATTTTTCGCGCCCGTGTAAATCCAGTTCACGCCGCCGCTCGATTTATTCAGCGCGACCACGCCAATCGGCGTTTTTTTCTGGTATTCGCGTTTTTTGCCCGAAAAAAACTGCCCGCCCATTCTGCCGAAAAGCACGTCGCCGTGAAGCTGCATTTCCGCGATTCCGCCTTCGCCGAAATCCTTTGTCTGCCACCGAATCGCGCCGGAATTTCGGTCAATCGCGCGAATGACGTTTTTCGCCGAAGTGTAAACCGTGTCGCCGTCGATAATCGCCTGCCCGTTCGTCCGTTTCAGCGAGCCGTCCGTCACGTCATAGACGGTTTTCCAGATTAAATTTCCGGTTTTCAAATCGTAGCGGTGCAGTCCGGCATAAGTCATATACATCGAATCGCCGTCAAAAATCGGCGGATTCTCGCCGCTCAAATCGTAACGCGGCTGGTCTGAAAAACCCGCAAAAGGATTGCCGAACATCGCTTTCGCGAACGCCGCGCCCGAACCCGAACGGCGAAATTTTTCCTTCACGTATAAATCGACTTTTTCCGGGTATTCCGTCTGCCACAAAACTTCGCCCGTCGTGATTTTCAGCGCCGCAATATCCGGTTTGTCTTTCGTCGCGGCGTTGCTTTTCGTCGTCAGCACGACGACCATATCGCGATTTTTCACCGGCGAAACCTGCACCGTATAGCCGTAAACCTTCTCGGTTTCCCAAAGGGTTTTGCCGGTCAGCTGGTCGAGCGCGTAAATTTTGGTTTTCTTGGCGAGCGCGCCGAAATTATCCGCAATCAGCAAAACCGGCGTTCCCGCAATCTCGTTATATTCGGTTTCCTGGATGCCTTTTAAATCGTCGCGTTTCCAGATAACGCTCCCGTTTGCGCCGTCAACCATCGCAAAGCCGGTATCGTTGGCGACAATCAAATTTCCCGTCTCCATCATCGCATACCACTTCGCGCCCTTATACGACCAAATCGGCGTCTCGGCAAAAACCTGAACGGCGACGAACAGCGCCAGCAAAGCAACCAGCGAAAACCTTTGGCAGAATCTCATTATTTTTTCTTAAACTCCTTCGATTATTAAAAATTAAAACGCGAATGTTTCCGTCAATTAATCGCAGGAAATATTTAGAAAAAAGGTCAGAATTCGATTGCCGGTTACAAATAATTGAACTATTTCGTTCATTTGAGCTTCTTACTGTAAAAAATACGAGCTCGTAATTTGCGCAGCCGGATTGCGTTCCGGTTTCTTCGATTCAACTTACAGGCTGATGTCCCAGGAAGTGGAATTAAGGCGGATTTGTTTATTTTATTGCCGGGCTGAATTTGTTTATTTTTATTGCTTTGCTGCCGGAAAAGAATTAGAATGTGCAAACCGACATATCTGCTTGCCCTCTCGGATATACAACCCAGGAGAAAAACAATGTATTCACTATTAAAATCCGCACGGAGAACCGTTCGCCCGTCGATAATTGCCCTTTGCCTCTTATTTATAATCGCCGGCGCCGTCGGGGTCAGGGCGCAAGGCTCGGTTGACGCCGGATTCAACCCGACTCTGGCAAAAGACGTTAATTTAGCCGTTCAGAGCGCCTCCGGCAGAATCTTCCCCCAGCCGGACGGAAAAACTATTCTGGCGACAACCTACTTTGACGGCAGCGCGGCGAGGAGCCTGACTTACCGCGTGAACGCCGACGGAACGCGGGACGAAACGTTTAACTGCGCCGTCTGCGCCGACCTCGGACTGCCCGTCCAACAGCCGGACGGAAAATTGCTGTTTGCCGTCCCCGTGCTGCTGCCCGGCGATAACACGCCGTTTCTTTTTTACCGGGTCAGATTCGTGCGCGTCAACACGGACGGAAGCCTGGCAAACGAAGCCGTTACGGTAGTCGGTAATCCGACCTCGGGCGGCTCTATGACCACGACGCTTTGGGCAGTGCAGCCGGACGGCAAATTTTATTTGGGAGTGCTGTTCTCTTCCGGTTCGGGAACCGGGCGGGCGCTTTTCCGCATTAATCCTGATTTCACCGTGGACAACACCTTTTCGCCCTTATCGTTTCCGGGAACGAACAGCCAAAATAATATAAGTGATTTTCTCCTTTTGCCGGACGGCAGGTTCTTCGTCAGCGCCGGCAGCTCGCTCTCGCGTTACAATCCGAACGGGGCGCGCGATGCATCGTTCGAAAGCCCGACGCTGACCTGTAATTTCTGCGGGCTCGGCAACCCGCCGACTATCACCCGCTTCGAAATGCAGTCGACCGGAAAGCTTATAATCAGCGGCGCTTTCAGTTCCGTTAACGGGGTCACGCGCGACAGGCTGGCGCGTCTGGAAGCGGCGGGCAATGTCGATTTGACTTTCAACGCGTCGGACAGCTTCGTCCTGAAAGTCCAGCCCGACGATAAAATTATTACTATCGGATTTAATTCGCTGTTACGGCTCAACGCTGACGGCTCGCCGGACAACACGTTTACGGCGCCGGCAGGCGTTTTTGCTGACGTCGCCGAAATCGACGGCGTCGGGCGAATATTGATTTTCGCGCGGTTCCCGGACAACAAATGGAAATTTGCCCGGCTGAACGCGAACGGCACTCTGGATACGGAATTCGCTCCTCCGACAGCGAGAGGCGCAGTTACGGCGCTGGCACGCCGCCCGGACGGCAAAATCGTCATCGCGGGCGAGTTCAACCGGGTGAACGGCGTCGGGCGCAATCTTATCGCCGTGCTCAACGCCGACGGAACGCCCGACCCGGTTTTCAATCCGAACGGCGGCTTCGACCAGACGCCGACCGTGCTCGCGGTTCAGGCTGACAGCAAAATTCTCGCGGCGGGAGCTTTCACTGTCTACGACGGCGTGCCGCGGACGATTATCGTGCGGCTGAACCTGGACGGGACGGTCGACTCGACGTTTAATCCGATTATCAATTCGCAGGTGACGGCAATCGCCGTGCAGGCTGACGGAAAGATTCTCATCGGCGGCACTTTCTCGGAAGTTAACGGCACCGCCCGGAACCGCTTCGCGCGTCTGAACGCGGACGGAAGTCTGGATGCGGCATTTAACCCGATACTTTCCGCCAATCCGGGAATTTATTCAATCGTCGTCGAAGGCGATGGAAAAATCGTTTTCGGCGGCGTTTTCACCGGCGTCAACGGCTTCGCGCGGTCGCATATCGCGCGTCTGAACGCGGACGGCACGACCGACACTTCTTTCAACGCGGGAAACATCGTCACAGTCAGTAAAATCGTCAGACAGCCGGACGGGAAATATTTGATTTTACTCCCGAATTTCAACAGCCCGACGCTCGTGCGGCGTAATAACGACGGAAGCGTGGACAACACATTCCAGTCGCCGACGTTTACAAAGGTCGGAACCCAGCCGCTCGTTGACGACTTCGCTTTGCTGCCGAACAGGACGATTATCGTGGGCGGCTTATTCGACGCCGTTAACGGCACCGCCCGCCTTAACATCGCGCGGCTTCGCCCGGACGGCGCTTTGGACTTTTTCCTTTCCAGCGGCACGAACGGGCGCGTTAAAGCCTTGCTCGCCGAACCGGACGGTAAAACGATAGTCGGCGGTTTCTTTTCGACTATTGAAAACGTGAATCGGTCGGGCTTGGCGCGACTCAATAACGCGCCGTTTTTGTTAAACGCGCCACTATTTGATTTCGACGGCGACGGAAGGGCTGACCTATCGGTCTTCCGCCCATCGACAAATTTCTGGTATATCGCCCGTCCGAGCGGCGCGCCTTCGCAGAATTTCGATTCGACGCAATTCGGCGCAAACGGAGATTTAATCGTGCCTGCCGATTATGACGGCGATGGAAAGACGGACGTCGCAGTCTTTCGACCATCGGACGGAGTGTGGTATCTGATGCAGTCAACGGCTGGATTCAGAGCGGCGCAGTTCGGAGCCAGCGGAGATATTCCCGTACCCGGAGATTTCGACGGCGACGGCAAAGCTAATTTAGCCGTCTTTCGTCCATCAACAGGTTCGTGGTATATCGCCAGAGCGACCGGCACGCCTTCGCAAAACTTTGACAGCGTGCCGTTCGGCGCTAATGGCGATAAACCGATTGCCGGAGCTGATTTCGACGGTGACGGAAAAGCCGATGTCGCTGTCTTTCGTCCGGCGGACGGCAACTGGTATCGCTTGAACAGTTCGAACGGTTCGTTTGTCGGCATTCACTTCGGCATCGCGGAAGACAAACCCGTCGCCGCAGATTACGACGGCGACGGGAAAACCGATTTGGCTGTCTTCAGACCGAGTGACGGAGTCTGGTATCGCATCGACAGCAGCACTGATTCATTTAGCGCCACACAGTTCGGCATTGCCGAAGACAGACCTTCGCCTGCCGATTACGACGGCGACGGACGTGCCGATTTAGCAGTTTTCCGACCATCGGAAG
This sequence comes from Pyrinomonadaceae bacterium, assembly GCA_036388475.1. Taxonomy (GTDB): domain Bacteria; phylum Acidobacteriota; class Blastocatellia; order Pyrinomonadales; family Pyrinomonadaceae; genus JALZHR01. Next base: position 11,336 of record DASVRT010000108.1, read on the forward strand.
GCATCTGGTACCTGCTGCGCTCGACCGCAGGCTTTGCCGGCTTCCAGTTCGGCGCGAACGGCGACCTTCCAGCTCCTAACGCCTTCGTGCGCTGATTTAACCGGGACATCAAAAAATGTCGCTTTATTAAAAAAGAACTCGTTTAAATTAATTTAAACGAGTTCTTTTTTCTTATCTCTCGCTGAATTCGGGTTATTCCGAACGGGAAGTTCTGCTTTCAGTTTTATGACGGCTTCGGGGCAAATATTTACGGCGGGCGCGCTGCTTGGATTTCACCTTAAAAATTATTGTTTTTTAATGAAAACTTTTTCGATTTTGTTTGAGATAGGCTTGACCGACATTAAATAAGCATATATTGCCGCTAAATCCGCGTCGGTCATTTTGGCGTAGTTTGACCAGGGCATAATGGTGTTGAAATCGCCTGATTTCAGGTCTTCGGCGGTATAGTGAGCGGCGTTTTCGAAGGCTTTGAAGCGGGTGATAAAGTCTGGCGGCGTCCACGCGCCGATGCCGGTTTCTTTATCGGGCGTGATGTTTTTGGAGACGACCGTGCCGTTTGGCATTTCGAAATATCTGCCGCCGGAGAAGATTTTTTCTTCGATGATTTGTCCGCGCCGGGCGGGCGTGTGACATTCGGCGCAGGATGCGGCGTTGACGAGATATTTGCCGTAGTTGAGGGTGTCGGTCGGCGCGGGTTTCGTTGATAAAGCGCTTTCTGAGGGAATCGTGTTGATGATAATGTTCATCGGAAAATTTGAATGGGAGGCGGGCGGCGTGTTTTCGACGGGCGCGAGATTTCGGATGTATGTGATTATCGAATAAATGTCTTCCCGGTCCATTTTACCGTAGCTCGGATAAGGCATAATCGGGAAAAGCGCGTGACCGTCGCGGCTGACGCCGGAAGTAATGGCGCGAAACAGCTCGCCGTCCGACCAGTCTTTCAAGTGAAAAGGCGTGATATTCGGCGCGTAATACGTGCCGGGAAAGCCCATCGTGCGGTCGAAAGCTTCGCCGCCTTTGCCTTCGCTGCCGGGAACGGCGGGCGCGGAAAACTTCGACCAATCGCGCGCCGAATGACAATCCAGACACTGCGCGACGTTTTCCGCCAGATATTTTCCGCGCTCGATGCGTTCGGGCGTCGTCTCGATTTTGATATTCTCGACCGGAATACGCGGCAGAAAATAAAGAACGTATAAAATAACCAGACCGAAAACCGACAATAGCCCGATGATGGCGTAAAGAGAAAATTTCAGAAATTTTTTCATATGTTTTGCGCGAAATGAGCTGATGAAAACAGCTTTGTTTATAAATTTAAGAAAGAGCGCTTGTCGAATGAATTTCGGAAGGCGAAAAGAAAAAGTCGGGAACGTTTTTCATCGTTTCCAATGCGGCTTTTTGAACGAATAAAAACATCGGATTAATCCAAATCGTCCAGCATCAAATAAACTTCCGACGCGCCCGCGCCAATCGCCGCATCGACCAGGCGCGCGACTTCGCCGTAGCGGTTGGCGCGCGACGCTTTGATAAAAACGGTCTTGTCGGTTTCGTTAGTGCCCTTCAGGTTGATTTTTTTCTCCTCGTTTTCTTTAAGCATCGGCGCGAGTTTTTCGCCGATTTCCGCTTCCGCGACTTCGGGCGTCGTCGGTTTGAAAACGTATTCATCAAATCTGCCGAGCTTTATTTTGCCGTCCTTTTGCAGATTTATTATCAAACGTTTGTCGAGCAAATCGGGCGTATCTTCGGGCTGCGGCTCCGGAGAATATTTGACTTTCAGAACCTGAAGTTTTTTGTTCTCGCCGGTCGCCGGTTCGACTATCAAGCCGATGTTTTCCGCATTGGTGCGGCGAATGATGTCCAACGTCTGAACGACATTTCCGTATTCGACGTTGGCGTCGGAGTTAAAATATATCAACTGTTTTTCTGAAGGATTTTTTTCGAGTCGCCGTTCAATTATTTCACGAACGACTTCTTTCGGGTAAGTTTCAGCGCCCACATACAACTCATCCGGGTAGTGCAGCGAAACGATAATCGCTTTTTCGTCCGTGAAGTGCGCGTCGGGCTTTGAATTCTGAACGCTTTTCGGAACGTTCGTGATTGGATGATTGCGCTTAAAGGCATCCTGCATCGGCGTTATGCTCGAACAGGAAGCGGCGAAAGCGACAAACAGACAAAGAACGATTAACTTAATATTTTTCATGGTCTTTTCAGCTAAATTTTAAATGAAATTTTTCCGGATTAGAGTGGGAACTGAAGTATATTGCCTATATTTAAAACAAACGTCAAAAGCAGGCGATAAATTTATGAAAATAAAGAAAATAGCTTTGGAAATGAAAAGCCGCGCGCAACGAAAACTGCGCGCGGCTTTTCATTTTTTATTTATTAAACAGCAAGACTTGTAAAGCAAACGGCTTCGGATTGATTACGCCGTTTTCGCCGTCGCCTCCATATCCGGTTTCCAGCGCAGAACGGGTTTGCGGGCGGCGGTCGCTTCGTCCAGCCGCCCGATGCGCGTCGTGTGCGGCGCGTCGATGACGAGCTGCGGATTTTCCTGCGCTTCCGTGTTGATGTCTTTCATCGCTTCGATAAACGAGTCCAAATCCTGTCTGCCGACGGATTCGGTCGGCTCGATAAGCATCGCGCCTTCGACGATTAATGGAAAATAAATCGTCATCGGGTGAAAGCCGTAATCAATCAGTCTTTTTGCGATGTCCAGCGTATGAACGCCTTTGCGCGATTGTTTTTTGTGCGAAAAGATGACTTCGTGCATCGGGTCGCCCGCAAACGGCTTGTCGAAATCTTCCTGCAAGAAATGTGAAAGATAACGCGCGTTCAGCACGGCGGTTTCGGTCGCCTCTTTCAAACCGCCCGCGCCGTGCGTGTAAATGTAGGAAAGCGCGCGAATCATCATTCCGAAATTTCCGTAAAACGCTTTGACGCGTCCGATTGATTCGGGAAGATTGAAATCCAGTTTATAGTTTTCGCCGTCTTTCACGATGCGCGGCGTCGGCAGAAACGGCTCTAATTCAGCCGTGCAGCAGCAAGGTCCGCAGCCGGGACCGCCGCCGCCGTGCGGAGTCGAAAAAGTTTTGTGCAGGTTCAGGTGAATCACGTCCACGCCCATATCGCCCGGGCGCGCGACGCCGACAAGCGCGTTCATATTCGCGCCGTCCATATAAACCAAGCCGCCCGCGTCGTGAATAATGTCGCAGATTTCTTTAATATTCGTTTCAAAAATTCCGACCGTGTTCGGATTCGTCAGCATCAGACCGGCAACGCCGCCCTGCTCGCAAAGCTGCCGGAGATGTTCCAAATCGGTCAAGCCTTCATTGGTCGATTTCACGGTTTTGACCATAAATCCGGCGAGCGCGGCGGACGCGGGATTCGTGCCGTGCGCGGAATCGGGAATCAGCATCACGCGTCGATTTCTCGATTCCGCGCCGTCGCGTTTGTCCAGAAAAGCGCGAATCAGCATCACGCCCGTCATTTCGCCGTGCGCGCCCGCCGCCGGTTGCAAGGATACGCCTTGTAAGCCCGTGATTTCCGCCAAATCTTCCTGCAATTTATAAATCAGTTCGAGCGCGCCCTGCGATTCGGCTTCCGGCGCGAGCGGGTGAAGATTCGTAAATCCGCCGATGCGCGCGACTTTTTCGTTCAGCCGCGAATTGTATTTCATCGTGCACGAGCCGAGCGGGTACATTCCCAAATCAATCGAGTAATTCCACGTCGAGATGCGCGTAAAATGGCGAATCACGTCAACTTCCGAAACTTCCGGCACGCCTTCGAGGTCGTCCGTGCGGCGCAGTTCGGCGGGCAGAATCTCGTCCAGATTCGTTTCTTCGACGTCGAGCTTCGGCAGGCGATAACCGACGCGCCCGCCCTGCGAGCGCTCGAAAATCAAAGATTCGTTTTGTGTCGGATGCTGTGTAACTTTTTTAATGCTCATAGATTTAAATTGCTTGCTGAAAAACCAAAAAATTGCCGTTGTAGGAATGTTCCAATGTAAAAGACTTAAAGCTATAAAATGAATCGCCAAAAACATCGAACATTCTTTCTTCTATCTTAGCTTTATCTTCATCTTTGTTAAATGAAAGAATAAAATTTATCGAATCATCTTCTATCTGCTTATATTTTGCCGAATTCAGTAAATTGCTCTCGGGAGATGCTGCCGTCATTATTCTAAAACGTACCGAAATCGGATAGTTTTCAATCTGCCGTGTTTTGCTGAAATCACTTTGTTGAGGCGAAAACTTTTTCATTAATCTTTCTATCTCGTCATCAATTTCGAAACCGTTACGTTTCAAATTTTCTTCTAAAACTTTAACAAATGATTTTGCAATCAAATCATCTGTACTATTTACTTCAAAGAAGCTTCCGTGAACCAAAATTACTTTACTGTGATGTTGTTTGCTTCCGCGAATCAAATAATAAATCTGCCGAATAGGTAAATCCTCTAAATCCTCTCCGGCAATTTTCATTTGTTTTCGGGCTTCAGATTTAATTTTGACTATACTTTTAATTTCTTTTTCACCTTTTGGAAAGGTCGAATTGAAAGAGGAAATTATAAAATTCCGAGCATCTTTTATTTCAACTAATTCACCGCCTTCAAATAATTCGTCGTTCTTGCAAACTTTAATTCCAATATCGGGAAAAAGCGTTTTTCGCGTAAATGAAATCAAATTATTATTAAAAGGGAAATTTTCAAGATTTTCGCAATCTTTAAGCAAAGCCTTCTTTTCAACTAAATCTTTGAAAAAATGATAAATCGAAGAACTCATAAATTAAACAAAGTCTCCGATTGGTTGAATTTCCGAGCGCTTCCAAAATTCCTTTCGCCCCAAATTTCATTCAGGTTTTCCGTGCACAAGTAATTTTTGTAAAATCTCTTAACGTCGTCCGCCTCGTATGCTTCTCTAATCCGAGCTTCTATTTTTCCGGCATTAACTTTATCAATTTCGAGACTAATTGAATTCCTGTTTAATTGTTTAGCGACAGCGGCGGTTGTTCCTGTTCCGGCGAAAGGGTCAAGAATCATATCGGCGTTTTTGCTGGAAGTTAAAATTATTCTTAAAAGCAGCGCAATCGGGGATTGTTGTTTATGAAAACGCTCGCCATTATCATTTCTAAGCGCTTCGTCACCGGCGAAATAACCGCTCGTCAATTCTCGAATATCATCCCAAACATCGGTTACAAACATTCCATTTTCGCGTTCGTATTTGTGATGTTTCAAAAGCGGCGGATTGATTCGCAGGCGATTGAAAACTCGCGGACGTTTGCCTTTGGTCGCAAAAGCGATTGTCTGAAATGATTTACCGTAGCGCATTGTTGAAGGGACGGCAGAAGTCATTTTCTTCCAGATGATTAAGTTTTGAAATTCCCATCCGGTTTCACGCAAAATACGAAGGATGTGTTCCGTGTTTTTTTCGCGCTGCATAAAATAAATCGCGCCGCCATTACTTGTTAGCCGGAAGATTTGCGAACAAATCTTTCGCATCATTTCCCAATATTCATTGGCAGGTAAATCGTCAGGGCAGGAAGCATAATCTTTTTGCTGATTAAATGGCGGGTCAAGAAAAGTTAAGTCAATTTCAGTTTTTAATGAAGACAAAAATTTCAGGCAGTCATCATTGATAACTTGGTGACTGGTTTCGCCTTTGCCGTTTAATAAACTCATTAAATCTTATTTTATACTCGATTCAAAAACTTCAAAATCATCGGTTCTGACTAAACTTCTCATCGCGTCAGCCAAATCTTTCGGCGGCACGATAAGCTTTCGCTTTTCAAAGCTGAGCCAGCCGCCGTTCGTTGTCAATCGTGCCGACAGTCTGCCGTCCTCGCGGAAAAATTCGTTGCGGATTCTAAATCTCGAAGCGTCTTCGCTCAAGCCTGCGCCCTGAAACGTAATTCTGACTTCATCGAGCATATACAATTCCTTGAAATATTCGATTTCGTCTTTCAAAACGACCGGACCGAACCCGCGCCGCTGAAACTCGCGGACGGGAAAACCGTTTTCGGCAAAGTAAAACATCCGCACGTCGACCGCTAAATCCAGAAACGAAGTATTCGCCAGATGCCCGTTAAAATCGACGTTTCCCCAACCGACGTGAAATGTTTTTTCAAAGACTGCGCTCATCAAATTTCGTGAAATCTTAGGTTAAGTCCCGCCCGCAAAAGCGGCAAACAACTGCTTCGGCTTGAATCATCTCGGCGCAAAACGGGCATTTTTTCAAATTGCTTTGCCGTTTTTTTGAAGCGTTCACGGCGACCAGAGCAATTACTCCGACCGCTAATGCCGGCATCAGCAATACGGCAAGAATAACAATTATTTCAGTCGTGCCGATGCCTATCATATTCAAATCTGATTTTTGAGCGCTTCAACCAGATTATCAATCTGCGCCTTCGTATTCGTTTCCGTCACGCAGACGATAAAATCGTTCGGGTTCTCCGCGTAATAACGCGACAAAGCCAGCCCGCCGATAATATCTTTTTCCGTGCGCAAGCTTTCCAGAATCTCGCTTGCCGCTTTCGGCGCGCGGACGACGAACTCGTTAAATTTCGGCGCGCTGAACGCCAGCGAAAAACCTTCGATTTCCGAAATCCGGCGCGCGGCGTAGGCGGCTTTCTGCGCGTTCTGAAAGGCGACTTCCTGCAAGCCTTTTTTGCCCATCGCTTCCATATAAATCGTCGCGGCGAGCGCAATCAAGCCTTGATTCGTGCAGATGTTCGACGTCGCCTTGTCGCGGCGAATGTGCTGCTCGCGCGTCGCCAGCGTCAAAACGAAACCGCGATTGCCGCTTTTGTCGTAAGCGATTCCGGCGAGCCTGCCCGGCATCTGACGCACGTATTTGTCTTTGCAGGCGAAAAGCCCGACGTGCGGTCCGCCGAAGCTCATCGGAATGCCGAAGCTCTGACCTTCGGCGACGACGATATCCGCGCCGCACGCGCCCGGCGATTTCAGCAAGCCGAACGAAATCGCTTCCGTGACGACGACGACCAGAAGCGCGCCGACGGCGTGCGCTTTGTCAGCCAGCGCTTGCAAATCTTCGACGCAGCCGAAAAAATTCGGCGATTGAATGACGAGCGCGGCGGTTTTATCGTCGAGCTTGTTTAAATCATCCGCCAGAACGCGTCCGGTTTCTTTGTCGAAATGAACCGTTTCCATCGTCAAATCGCCGTGCTGCGTGTAGGTTTTGGCGACCGCCAGATATTCGGGATGAACGGTTTCGGCGATGACGACTTTATCGCGCCGCGTGACGCGCTGCGCCATCAGAAACGCTTCCGCCATCGAGGTCGAGCCGTCGTACATCGAAGCGTTTGCCACGTCCATTCCGGTCAACTGGCAGACCAGCGTCTGAAACTCGAAAATATATTGCAAAGTCCCTTGCGAAATCTCAGGCTGATACGGCGTGTAAGACGTGAAAAATTCCGAGCGCTGAATCAAATGGTCGACAATCGTCGGCGAAAAATGCGAATAGACGCCCGCGCCCAGGAATGAAGTTTTGCGCGAAGCCGTATTTCGATTCGCCAGATTTTCCATCGCGCCGATGACTTCCGGCTCGGCGAGCGGCTCGGTGATGTTCAGCTCGCGATTGAGCTTGACTTCGTTCGGAATCGAGCGAAAAAGTTCTTCCGCCGAATTTAAGCCAATGACGCGCAGCATCTCTTCGCGCTCTTCGGGTGAATTTGGGATGTATCTCATAAATAGTGGTAAGTGGTAAATGGTAAGCGGTAAGTGAAAAGCCGAAACTTACCACTTACCGCTTAGCACTTACCACTACGCGGTAGCGTTCAGATATTCTTCGTATTCGGCGGCGGACAAAAGCGCGTCGATTTCGCCCGTGCTGCTCATTTTCAGTTTGACCATCCAGCCGCCTTCATAAGGGTCGGCGTTGACCACTTCCGGCGTATCGTTCAAACCGTCGTTGACTTCGGTCACTTCGCCGCTGATGGGCGTAAAGATTTCGGAAACGGCTTTGACCGATTCGACCGAGCCGAACGCCTCGTGCTCGGTGAAAGTCTCGCCCGCCTTCGGCAGTTCGACGTAAACGACGTCGCCGAGCTGGTGCTGCGCGTAATCCGTGATTCCGATTGTCGCCGTCTCGCCGTCAACCGCAACCCATTCGTGGTCTTTGCTGTATCTTAAATTTTCCGGTATGTTTGCCATATATTGATTTTCGATTTGCGATTTTAGATTTGCGGTTTCGGAATCGGATATATTCAATTAAATCCTTACGAAACCGCAAATCTAAAATCGCAAATCGCAATTACTTTCCTCTTTTATAAAACGGCGTCGGGACAATTTGCGCCGTCAAATGTTTACCTCTGACATCAATTTTAATTTCTTGCCCGACATTTGCAAACTCGGCGGGAACGAAAGCCAAGCCGATGTTCTTTTTCAGGTAAGGCGCGGGCGAGCCGGAAGAAACGAAGCCGACTTTTTCGCCGTCGATATAAACGTCATAACCGTCGCGCCCGATGCCGCGGTCCGTCATTTCAAAGCCGACGAGCTTGCGCTTTAAGCCTTCCTGCTTTTGCCGCGCCAAAACTTCGCGCCCGATAAATTCGCCTTTGTTTAATTTGCAAATCCAGCCCAAGCCGGCTTCGAGCGGCGTGATTTCGTCGCCGAGCTCGTGTCCGTAAAGCGACATCGCCGATTCGAGCCGCAGAGTATTTCGCGCCGCCAGACCGCACGGCAGAATGCCGTCCGCCTCGCCGTAATTTCCCCATTCGAGCAGGCTGTTCCAGATTTGCACGGCGTATTGGGCGGCGGCGTAAATTTCAAAACCGTCTTCGCCCGTGTAGCCGGTGCGCGAAATTATCGCGTCGATGCCGTCAACCTTTCCGGTCGTGAAATGATAATACTTGATGTCGGAAAGCTCGGTGTCGGTCAGATTCCGCAAAATCTTTATCGCGTCCTTGCCCTGCACGGCAATCTGGCAGTAATCCTTGCTGGCGTTGGTTAAAGTGATAACTTCGTCTTTTTTGTGCGAAGTTATCCAATCCCAATCCTTTTCGGTGGTCGAAGCGTTGACGACGAGCAGAAGCTTGTCGAAGTCGAAACGATAAACCAGCAAATCGTCCACCACGCCGCCGTTTTCATTCGTCAAAGCCGAATAATGCGCCTGTCCGTCGACGAGCTTCGTGACGTCGTTAGTTGTCAGGCGATTGACGAATTCGATGGCGTCCGCACCTTCGACCCAAATCTCGCCCATATGCGAAACGTCGAAAAGTCCGGCAGACCGGCGCGTGCGCAGATGTTCTTCGATAACGCCCGCCGCATATTGCACCGGCATATCCCAGCCGCCGAATTCCACCATTTTTCCGCCGAGCGCGCGATGCGCCCCGTTGAGCGGCGTTTTCTTCAGATTTTCCATAGATTTTCTGCAAAAGAAGACCGTAAAGAAAAAACACTAACACCCGACGCTTGAAGCGTCAAGATGCGATAAATAAGAAAAAATTGTTTGCGGATTTTGTGCGGCTAATCAAACTGGACGCGTTTTTCGGATTGCTGCGCGCCGACGCGCCCCGCCCGGATTTCGGCTTTGAAGTAATTTTCGCCGTGCACGGGCGCTTCGGCTGGACGGCGCACCAGATTGATTTGTCCGACGTGCCGGCGCGAGTCGGCACGTCGGACCTTGAAAAAGCTTTTCGGCGGGATTGCCGGGCGGCGCACCGGAAGCCGGATATTCATCGAATTTATTTAATCCGATTCGTCTTTCGAAGATTTCTTTTTCTTTTCTTCTTTCGGCGCTTCTTTCGGCACTTTTGCCGAAGCCTCGATTATCTGGTTGCAGTAATCAATCGAAGTCAGAATCGCGGCTTGCTCCATTTTATCGGTCAGGCGACTTTTGTAGGTTTCGAGCTGCGGCAGATATTTGCGGCTCGCGTCGGCGAGACTGTGCATAGATTTCGGAAACAGTTTATTGCCCGCGTCTTTTTCGGCGACGTATTCGATGTTGTCGATCGCCGACAGCAGAATTTTCGAGATGTCGAAAAGCAGTGCGGCTTTCGTCCCTTTCGGCTCGCCCCATTTTTCGACGTCTTTGAGTTCCGCCTGCCGCCCGTCCAAAATCATAAAGCGGCGGTCAATCGCTTTGGTGAGAATGTCAATCCGGCGGTCGAGTTCCTGCGCCTCGCGCACGAGTTCGGCTTCCTGTTCGGTCAGATAATCGCGCCTCTGCGCCTTAGCCGAGAAACAGCCGCAAAAGAGCAGAAAAAGCGCAAAACAAATTTTCGCCGTCAATAAATTCGGATGAATGCGAATAAATTTCTGCAACTGAGAACTGAGAACTGACAACTGGCAACTGATTTTTTTCATGGTTTTAATTGCGACTGCGGCACGACCGTATCGTCAAAAAGCGGCTCGATGGCTTTGGTTCGCGCGTCGCGCACGAATCTGATTAGCTTCTGCACGTGGAAAGCGTACCTCGAAGGCATCGCGCGGCGCATCACTTCCAGCCGCGAAGTCTGCTCGCGCAGGGTCAATTCCAGTCGTTTCAGATTGTTCTGGACTTTATTGTTTTCCACGTTATTTTTCGATAAAAAACCGAGCGTGTTTTCCAGCAGAATCTGAAAGCCGCCGAGCGTGTTTAAGGCTTCCGGATAATTATTTTCGTTCGTTTGCGTTTCGGCGGTTTTCAGGCGCGCTTCCATTAAGGTTAAAGCAATTTGCGTATATTTCTTGACGTTCGGCTCGGCTTCGAGCTGTTGTTTTTCCTCTTTCGAGATGGATTTTAGCGGCGGCGGCGCAGTTTCGAATTCTTCGGGCTGAGCCAGCGCGGAAGCCGGAAAACAAAAGGCGAAAGTAAAAAGGCAAAAGGCAAAAAACAAAAAATCAGTGCCGTTTGCGGTTTTCGTTTCGACGTTTAAGAACCGGAATTTTATAATCCTGAGCCGAAGGCTGTCGCCTTTTATCTCGTGACTTTTACCTTTCATCAGTTTTTTCCTTTCTTCCCGTTTTCTTTGATTTGTTTTTGCAGAGCCGGCAGACGTAAGTTTACTTTTTCGATTTCAACCTGATTCTGTTTCGCGTCCGCCAGCTTCAGGAATTGCTGGTAATTTGCCATCGCGTCCAGGTATTCTCCCAGAGAGTCGTGCGAAATGGCAAGAAAATAATAGGCGATTGGCAAATCCGGTTTTTTTTCCGCCAGCCATTGATATTCGTATTTCGCTTCGTTGTAGCGTTTCAACTGAAAAAGCGCCGTCGCCAGATTGGCGCGCGCCGTAAAATTATCGGGCGCTATCGCCAGTATTCTACGCAAAAGCCCGGCGGCTGTTTCAAATTGTTTCGCCTGCACCAGCGCCGCGCCGTAACCGACGGCGTGATTGACGTTATTCGGCTCGGCTTCCGCCGCGCGCCGGCAGTATTCGAGCGATTTTGCCGGATTCGAAGCTCGCGTCAAACCGCATAAACGCCCCAATATTACCGCGTTCTTCAAGTCCTTTTCCAGTTGTTTTTCCAGCGCCTGAACGTCGGTCGTGCCTTTTGCCGTGATTGAATCTTTCAAAACGGCGACTTCCGCATTGGTCGCGTCCATCGCGTCCAGAATTTTTAAGGCTTCCGCCGAAAATCCGCTCTCGGCATAGGCGCGGGCGAGATACAATTTTCCGCTCGTCGAATTAGGCGCGGATTTAACCAGCGTTTTGGCGTCGCTCAGCGCGCGCGTGTAATCGCCATCCGCCAGCGAAATCTCGATTTGCTCGGACAAAGCAAACGAATTTACAGGCTCGATCGAAAGCGCCCGGCTGATGCTGGTTTTCGAAGCCGTTTTGTCGCCCAGAGCGCGTTCGACCGCGCCGCGCGCCGCCCAGACCGAAGCCGTCGGTTTCGCCTTCACGGATAAATTTTGCAGTTTTACGAGCAAATCTTTCAGTAAGGTTTCGGACGCTTTGGTTTTTAAACGCAGCTCGGCGAGCGCGACGTAAGCCGGAGAATTCAATTCGTCCAGCTCGATCGCTCTGGTCAAAAGTTTTTCGGCTTCGTTGAAATTATTTTTGCGCACCAGCAGCGAGCCGAGCGTGGCGAGCGGCAACGTCCAGTCTGCGCGCAGCTCGATGGCGCGTCGAAAGCCTTTTTCGGCTTCGTCCGCGCGATTGAGCGAAAGCAAAGCGGTCGCGCGCTGATATTCGGCTTCGGGAAATTCGGGAATGATTTTCAGAGCTTCGTCGTAAAATTTTATCGCCGTTTGCAAATCGCCTTTTTCGTGCGCGTCCTGTCCCTGATTAAAAATCTTCAACGGGTCGGGCTCGTCCGATTCGTCCTGCGCAAAAACGAACGCGGAAAAAGACAGGGTCAAAAGGAGGACGAAAAACGCGGACAAAAAGTGCCGGCGACGAGCAAAAAACATCGAAAAAAATCTCACTTTGAATTTTGAGTCGGGGGAAGACATCTGCATATTAACACGAGTCCGCATTAAGACAAAACTCTAAATACCGAGTGCCGAGTGCCGGGGACCGAGTTTTAATTTTGGCTCGGTCCCGGCACTCGGCGCCCAAAACTTTTTATATGGCAGTTGCACACCTCGGTTCACTGCGATAAGATTTTGGTTTTGAGGTTTCGTTCCGCAAAACAAAAGCTTTCGCCTGAGAAAATGGCACAAACCAAAGAAATTATTGCGCCGGCGGCAAATCCGGCGGCGCTGGAAAAGGAACAAAAACTCCGCCGTTTGATGCGCGAGATGCAATCGGTGTTGGTCGCTTTCAGCGGCGGCGTCGATAGCTCGTATGTGGCGACGATTGCCGCGCAGGAATTAGGCGAAAAAGCCGTCTGCGTAACCGGCATCTCGCCGAGCGTTTCGCAAATCCAGCGCGAAACCGCCGAAAAAATCGCCGCCGATTTCAACTTCAATTTCGTCAAAATCCGAACCGACGAGCTCGACAATCCCGATTACCGGGCAAATCCGACCAATCGCTGCTATTTCTGCAAAACCGAGCTTTACGGCAAACTATTTTCCTTTGCCGCGGAAAAACGTATAAATTTTGTTTTGGACGGTTCCAATACGGATGACGTGTCCGATTTTCGTCCGGGCAGAGAAGCGGCGCGCGAGAAAGGCGTGCGCAGCCCGCTCATCGAAGTCGGGATGAGCAAGGCGGAAATACGCGAATTGAGTCGGAGACAAAATCTGCCGACGTGGGACGCTCCGTCAAGCCCGTGTTTATCGTCGCGAATCGCTTACGGCATACCGGTTTCGATTGAACGGCTCGGCAAAATCGAGCGCGGCGAAGCGGTGCTGCGCGCGTTTGGATTTAAGGAATTTCGCGTCCGGTATCACGGCGAGCTGGTCCGGCTGGAAATTGCTCCGGCGGAAATGGAACGCGCATTGCATAAGAAAACGACCGACTGTATAGCGGACGAGTTCAGAAAACTCGGTTTTCGCTATGTGACGCTCGATTTGCACGGCTATCGGACTGGCGCAATGAACGAAGTTTTAGAGAAAAATCTTAAAAATTAAATGAAATTTGTAGAAAGCAGCCGATTAAAGTTTGATTAACCGGCTGCCGGATAATTTTTTGGAGAGCAAAACAAAATGGCAACGACCAATCCGATGGCAGATGAAATGCGGCGTTTTAAGGGAAGCGACGAAAAAAATCCCTTCGAGGCGATGAGTGAACGCTTCGACCGCGCCGCCAAACTTTTGGGTTTAGACCCTGATTTATACACAGTAATGCGCGTTCCGAGCCGGGAAATCAAAGTTTATATTCCGGTCAAAATGGATTCGGGACACCTGGTGGTCTTTGAAGGCTATCGCGTCCAGCACAATTTCGCTCGCGGACCGGCGAAAGGCGGAATCCGCTACGCGCCTGACGTCACGCTCGATGAAGTCAAGGCTTTATCAGCCTGGATGACGTGGAAATGCGCGGTCGTCAACGTTCCGTTCGGCGGCGGCAAAGGCGGAATCGTCTGTGACCCGAAACAGATGTCGCAGGGCGAATTGGAGCGTATGACGCGCCGCTATACGGCTGAATTGATTGACTTTATCGGTCCCGACAAGGACGTTCCGGCACCGGATATGAACACCAACGAGCAGACGATGGCGTGGATTATGGACACTTATTCGATGCACGCTCGCCACACGGTGACGGCAGTCGTGACGGGCAAGCCGGTTGCGCTCGGCGGCTCGCTCGGTCGGCGCGAAGCGACTGGACGCGGCGTTCAGTTTGTGGTTGATGAAGCGATTAAACGATTTGATTTAACGCCGGAAGAAACGACTGTGGTCGTGCAGGGCGCGGGAAACGTCGGCGGCATCGGCGCGACCCTGATGCACGAAAAAGGTTATAAGATAATTGCGATTTCCGATGTCGCGGGCGGAATTTATAATCCGAAAGGAATTAATATTCCCGAAGCATTGAATTATCTAAATACCACGAAATCATTTGAAGGTTACAAGGGCGCGGAACAGGTCGGCAACGCCGAGCTGCTGGAAATCGAATGCGACGTGCTTGCGCCGTGCGCGACGGAAAATCAGATTACGTCGCAGAATGCCGACCGCATCAACTGCAAGATTTTAGCCGAAGGCGCCAACGGTCCGACGACGCCGAAAGCCGATAAAATCCTGCACGACAAAGGAGTTTTCGTGATTCCTGACATCCTGGCAAATGCCGGCGGCGTAACGGTTTCGTATTTTGAATGGGTGCAGGACAGGATGGGTTATTTCTGGCGCGAAGACGAGGTCAACGAGCGTCTACAAGACAAAATGGTGGCGAGTTTTAACGAGCTTTGCCACTATGCGACCAAGCACGACGTCGACACGCGGACAGCCGCTTATATGCTGGCGATTGACCGCGTCGCTTACGACACGAAAATGCGCGGCATTTATGCCTAGCCTGGAAATGCTATTTATTTGTATTACAACTAAATAAATTGCTTGATTTTCAAATAAATATGAAGTAATGTCTTTACGAGGAAGTATTTGCCGAAAACAAATAAATTATTGACATTTTGGCGATACTAACTTATAAAAAGTTTTGAAACAAATTAGTTTCTTGTATTACTTTGGCTGAAAGTATCAGTCAACGACTGTTTTCGGCAAAAGCAATAATTTGCTGTAGCTTTACAGAAAACCTACTGGAAGCTACGATTTAAAATTAAATTTTAATATTAATTTTCGGCGGAGGAATGTGATGAGACTCGCGAAAAGAGCGTTTATAATCGCGCTTACCATGTTGGCATTGTTAGTAACGATGTCAGCGCAAACACCTAGATCGGAGAACGACCCCAGAAATACGGCACCGACTGTTGGTACAGGCGGTCCGATGGGCGGTCCGACCGGTCTTTTTACCGTTTATGACGGGCAAACTTTAAGACGCGGCGAATTTACTTTTAGCATCGCTTACAGCAATTTTGACCGCGATCCGGGCAACGCGGATTTTGTTGAAGTGCCGGTGAGCTTTCAAATCGGTTTAAGCGACCATTTGGAATTGTTCTTTAACACGGATGCTTACCGCGCAATAAAAGTTAATTCTCCTGATAATCTTTCAGGTTTTTATCTTCCCAATTCCAGACTGCGACGTGCGACCAACGGAATCGGCACGATACAGCCGACCGGCAGCGCTTTAGTCAGCCCGGCAGCTATCATTTTAGCGCCGCGCGGACCGGGAGCCAGCCAATTCGGCAATGCGGCGATTTTCCGTCCGCAGGGACAACAGCCGTTTCTGCAATATCCGTATGTCGGCGGCGGCGTCGGCAATTTCGGATTGTTTTTCCCGTCGGGTCCGATTTTCGGATTTCCGGCAGGCACTTTCCCGACACTCGGACCGCCGACGCAGGGCGGCAACGGGGCTGACTTGTTTCCGGGCATCGGCTCGCCGGTCGGCGGAATTTTGCCGGGCTTAGTTCTGCAAACCGTTTGTACGGCGGCAAACCCGACAGCCGCCAACTGTAACGCGCTGAACCAGGCTCCGACAGTGTTTACTTTAGCGCCGAGCTATCTGCCGGACGCTCCTTTCGTGAACCGCACTTACGGTGAATCTGCATTTAACACTTTCACCGCTGGTGGAAAATGGCGCTGGACGGGACCGAGTAATCCGGTCGGCGTCGGCGTGATTGCTTACTATCGCTGGTATGCGGATAAACCGGACAGCGTGAGCGGATTCAACCAGCTTCAGCGCGGTGCAAGTCCGGGCGGAGACTGGGGCGACATCGGCGTCGTTCTGTTCGGCGACGCGCGTCTGAAGACGTGGCTGAACGTTTCGGCAAACCTCGGTTACAACTACAACAGCAGCGTCAAGGGCGAATTTCCGAATGGAGAATTTACCTTGTTAGACCGTCCGGACGAAGTTCTGGCGGGCGTCGCGGTTGACTTTCCGGTAAACCGATATTTCCAACCGATTTTGGAATTCCGTTCCACTCAATACGTCGGCGGACGCACGCCGAATGCTTTTGAAAACAGTCCGATTGAAGGGCTGGCTGGTTTCCGCTGGTTTCCGGCTCGCTGGGCGAGCTTAGGCTTTGCCTATCGTCACCACTTCAATCAACAGGATGCGGGCTTTATCGAGAATTCCGATTTTAGTGGAACCGTGACGGTCGCCGGCAATACGACAGGCGGCGCAGGTAATCAAACAATCGTCACCAGCACGGGCGGCATCAGAGGTTTTGTGACTTCGACCGACCCGCACGGATTTATTGTTCAGGGTACTATCGGTCGTCGAAACAAACGCGGCGTAACTCCGCCGACAAATTTACCGCCTAACGTAACGGGACTTTCGTTTGACAGAACTTCGGTTAGTCTGCCGTGCCTTCCGGGAACATTTCCGGCTGAAGGAACGACCTGTCCGGAGCCGACTGTCAGAGTAACGACGACGGCAGCCGACCCGGAAAACGATGTGCTGACCTATAACTATACGGTTTCGGGCGGACGCATCGTCGGTCAGGGCGCAAACGTGACCTGGGATTTGTCGGGCGTCAGACCGGGAACTTATACGATTACGGCTGGCGTTGACGACGGCTGCGGCGTTTGCGGCAAAACGGAAACCAGAACAATCGAAGTTACGGATTGTCGCTGCGTCACGCCTCCTCCGCCCTGCGTCTGTCCGACGGTATCGATTTCCGGTCCTTCGAGCAACGTTGCAGGCGGCGAAACTATGACCTTTACAGTTAATGTCAGCGGCGGAACAGCCGAAAACATTACCTATAACTGGACGGTTTCGGCAGGAACGATTGAAAGCGGTCAGGGAACTCCGAGCATCACCGTCAGAACGACGGCTGAGATGGCTGGCTCAAACGTCACGGCGTCTGTCGACATCGGCGGAACCGGACTTTGTGAGACGTGTCCGAGAAGTTATTCTGAAACCGGTTCAGTTGCGCCGAGGACAACGGTTTCGCCGTTTGATACCTTCGGACCGCTGCCGAACGACGATGTCAGAGGCAGACTCGACAATTACTTCGTCGCGCTCAGAAATGACCCGACGTCCACCGGTTACATCGTGATTGATGGTCCGGAAAGAGCGGCGTCGAGACTCGAAACGCTTATCCGCAACCACATCAGATTCCGTAGATTTGACGCGAGCCGTATCGAAATCGTCAGAGGCGATGCGAATGCGACAGAGGTCTTTACGAGACTCTATGTGATTCCGGCAGGCAGAACGTCCGCAGACATCCAACCATAAACTAGCTTTCACTGTTGCTTCGGCAGCAGTGAAACATTTCATCAAAAACGAGTAATGCTTCTTTTTTGAACGCATTACTCGTTTTTCTTTAAGTGTTTCTTTAAGTTTTTGTCGCAAAACTCTTGCCAAGTGTTAAACAGTTGTGGATAATAAGCAGCAGAGAAGTTTCGTCGGCGCTCGGCGGCTTCCGTCACAATTCGCAAAATTCATTCATTTGATAAGTCTAAGGTTAAGGGCAACAACCTTTCGGGTTATATACATCTGAGCAATTGGTTGTTTATTTTTTAACTAGAGGGCTTCCACGTTTGGTTCAAAAGTTTCAATAGAAAGCTTTAATCTATGAAAACAGTAAAAGATAGTATTGCGTTGGGATTACTAACCGTATTGGTATTTTCAGCTTGTCTGTTCGCTAACGTTGCGGTGGCGTCGTTCGCCGCCGGCGAATTAAATAACGAAGCCAAGATTTTTAAGGGCTGGCAGATTATCGGTCCGAACGGCGGCGACGTCCGCGCCGTGGCGATTGACCCGAAAGACAAAAATCGCCTGTATATCAGCACTCTCGACGGGCAGGTGCATACTTCCGGCGACGCCGGCAAAACCTGGCAGTTCCTGGTTAATTTTAATCGCCCGCTGTTGATTCTCGATAATTTATCGGTTGATGCCCGCAATTCAAGCGTCATTTACACTTCCGGACACCGGCATAAAGAGCCGGGCGGATTTTTTAAATCGACCGACGGCGGCGCGACGTGGAAAGAATCGAAAGAGTTAAAAAACGAGGCGATTCACGCGATGGTGCAGTCGTCCTCTAATCCGAGTATTATTCTGGTCGGCGGCGTCAACGGCATCTGGATTTCCAATAATTCCGGCGACGACTGGAAAAAAATCGAGTCCGCCACGCTGCCGCTGAATATCGATTCGCTGGCGATTGACCCGCGCGACCCGAATCTGATGTATGCCGGAACGACGTGGCGCGCGTATAAAACGACCGACGGCGGAAAAAACTGGCGGCTTATCAAAAACGGGATGATTGACGATTCGGACGTTTTCGCTATCGAGATTGACCAGAAAAATCCCGACCACGTTATCGCTTCGGCTTGCAGCGGCATTTACGAATCTTTTAATAAAGGCGAAAAATGGGCGAAGATTCAGGGCATCCCGTCACAGTCGCGCCGCACGCGCGACATTAAATTTAATCCGGCAAATTCCAGCGCTTATTACGCCGCGACGACCGAGGGCTTCTGGATGTCGAACGCCGCCGGAAAATCCTGGATGATGACGACTTCGCGCGAGTTGGAAATCAATTCGATTGCCGTCCACGCCGAAGAAGCAAACCGAATCTTTATCGCCACAAATAATTACGGCGTGATGGTTTCAACGGACGGCGGAAAAAATTTCGAGCCGACCAACGGCAATTTTACCAGTCGTTTTACGCTTTCGGTCGTGCCCGACACCGAGCGCCCGAACCGTTTTTATGCGGCAACGCATAATACCGCCACCGGCGGCGGATTTTTCTTTATCAGCGACGACGCCGGCGCGACGTGGCAGCCGGCGATGAAAAATCTGGTCGCCAATCGCATTTCGCCTTATACGCTGCTGCAAGACCGCATCGACCCGAACACGATTTATATGGGTACCAATAATGGCGTCTTTCGCTCGGTTGACCGCGGGCTTTCGTGGACGCAGCTGACGCCGCCGAAACCGAAGGTCATACCGAAAAAACGCGCCCCGGCAAAACGCAAAACCGCGGTTAAAACTAAAGCGAAACCCGCGCCCGTCGAACCCGCGACGGTTGCGCCGCCCGTCGATACGACCGGAAAAGTTCCGGCTCTGACGGAACAAATTAACGTCTTTGTGCATACCGAGGACGGAAAAAACGGAATCATCGCAGGCACCGACAGCGGCTTGTATCGCACTTATGACATTAACGCCGGTTGGGAAAAAATTTACTTCGGCGAAGGCATCACCGAAAAAGTTTTCGCGATTTATACTTCGCCCGCGCAGCCGCAAACCCTCTGGGTCGGCACGACGACTTCCGGTTTGATGGTTTCGCGCGACGACGGTGAAACCTGGCAGAAAGTCGCGGGCGTGCCGGACGACGCGCCAATCAGCGCGATTGTGGTTGACCCGAAACGTCCCGAAAGAATTTATGTCGGGACGGCGCAGACGCTTTATCTTTCGCGCGACGGCGGAAAAAGCTGGATGCGGCGCGGCGGAAATCTGCCGCTCGGAAACTACACGAGCATTCTTATCAATCCGCGCAACACGGACGAAGTTCTCGTCGCCAGCGCGCTCGAAGCCAACGGTGGAATTTACCAGTCGGCTGATGCGGGCGCTTCCTGGAAACGGGTCGATACGAAAGAGATGAATATGGCGAGTCGCCGTTACTGGACGATGACCTTCGACCCGTCCGACCCGGAGCGCATTCTGGTTGGAACGCATTCGTCGGGAATTTACCGGCTGGAGAGAACGGCGGCGGCTTCCAACAACACGCGCCCGCGCATTTCGTCAACCGGCAATTAAGCCTGCGGTGTAAAATGAAAAAGAAGGACGAGTTTCGCTTCGGCAGAACTCGTCCTTTTCGTTTGTAACTTGGCGGAATTGAATCTTATAATTGCCTGATGAATCACGAATCGGTCGGTCTTTTGCAGAAAACTTCTTTCAAAATCGAAACAATTTCCTTTGCCGAAATTAGCGGTCAGACACGTTTGTTTCTGGATTTTCAGGCGGATTCGTCAAATATTGCCCGGTTTTATCCCGAAAAACAAACGCCGTTAGCGGATTTTGCGCCGAAAATTCTGGAAAATTATAAAATTGACCGCGAAGCGCTGTGCAGCGTGCTGGAAGAAACAAATCGCGGTTTCGGCGCGGGACGCGAAACTCTGGAAAATATAAATCTGCTGCGGCAAAAAGATGTTGTGACGGTCGTGACCGGGCAGCAAGCCGGACTTTTTTCCGGCGCGCTTTACACGATTTACAAAGCGCTTTCCGCCGTCCGGCTCGTCGAAGATTTGCGAAAACAAAACATCCGCGCCGTGCCCGTTTTCTGGATTGCCGAAGAAGACCACGATTTCGACGAGGTCAAAAAGACTTCTGCGATTGATAAAGCCGGAAAATTATTCGAGCTGGAAAACACGCCCGAAAGCCGCGTCGAAAATCAGCCGGTCGGCGCGGTTTCGTTAGACGCGACGATTGCGGAAACAATCAAAGAGCTTTTGCAAAATCTGCCGCGCACGGAATTCAGCCGCGAGCTCGAAGTGCTTTTAAGCGAAACTTATCGCGCGGGCGAAACTTATTCGACGAGTTTCGCGCGCTTCATCGCCAAAATTTTCGCGCCGCAAGGCTTAATAATTTTTTCGCCTCTGAACGAAAAATTAAAAAAACTTTCCGCGCCCGTTTTTGCCGAAGCCGTGAAAAAATCCGGCGAGATTCGCGAAAAGCTTCTTTCCAGAACAAAAGAGCTGGAAGCGGAAAATTATCACGCGCAGGTTTTGGTCGAAGAAGATTTCTTTCCGTTTTTCCTGCTTGACGAAAACGGAAAACGGCTGGCTTTGAAAAAAACGAAGGAAAATAATTTCAAAGCAAAAGACACGCGCCGGGAATTTTCGCTCGACGAATTAATCGAAATCGCCGAAAATTCGCCGCAAAATTTAAGCCCGAACGCGCTGATGCGCCCGATTGTGCAGGATTATCTTTTGCCGACAATCTGCTATTTCGGCGGCGCGGCGGAAATCGCTTATTTCGCGCAAAACGCGGAGATTTACCGGATTTTGAATCGTCCGGCGACGCCGATTCGTCATCGCGCGAGCTTTACGATTATCGAAGCGAAACACGCGCGCACGCTCGACCGATACAATTTGAAATTCAAAGATTTATTTGCCGGGCAGGAAAAGATTTTCGCCGCAATCGTCGAAAAATTTTTAGCCGACGGTACGGCGCGCGAATTTGCCGAAGTCGAGGAAATCATTAACACGCAGCTTAACCGCTTAGACCGCAGCTTGCTTGCGAGCGAGCCGACTTTATCGCCGAATCTGGCGACGCGCCGCCGCAAGATTATGTATCACATCGGCGCGCTCAGAAAGAAATTTTACCGTGCCGAAATCTTCAAAGACGAGACGGCGCGCCGCCGCGTCGAAACGCTTTTCGCCGCGCTTTTGCCGCATAAAGCCTTGCAGGAACGCACCGTTAACGCGAGCTGTTTTCTGAATCTATACGGCGAAAATTTTATCGAATGGCTTTATGAAGCGGTTGATGCGGATGAAAAAGGACATCAAATTTTATATTTGTAATGAATAAAATAAAAGTTTTACCTGACAATCTGGCGAATCAAATCGCGGCGGGCGAAGTCGTCGAGCGTCCTGCATCGGTTATCAAGGAATTGCTGGAAAACTCTCTGGATGCGGGCGCAAAACGCTTGCAAATCGACATCGAGCTCGGCGGTCGGCGTTTGATGCGTATTTCCGATGACGGGCACGGAATGATGCGCGACGATGCCGTGCTGGCTTTTGAACGTCACGCGACTTCGAAAATTCAAACGCTTGAAGATTTGGGAAAAATTCAAACGCTCGGTTTTCGCGGCGAAGCGCTGGCTTCGATTGCCTCGGTCGCCAAAGTCGAACTCCTCACGAAAACCGCCGAAGATTCAGCCGCAACGCGCGTTTATATCGAAGGCGGACGCCTGATTGACGTCAAAGACGCACCGCGCACCGCAGGAACGACGATTTCCGTGCGCGATTTGTTTTTCAACACGCCGGCGCGCCGAAAGTTTATGCGTTCGGAAGCGACGGAAAATTATCATCTGACCAACATCGTGACGCATTACGCGCTGGCAAATCCGGCGGTTGCCTTTACTTTAACCAACAACGGAAGGGAAGTTTTGCGCGTTTCGCCAGCCAAAGATTTGCGCGAGCGGGCTTTCCAGATTTTCGGCGCGAATCTGATTGAAAGTCTTCTGCCCGTTTCAGGCGGTCGGGAATTTGTCGCCAAAATTCACGGCTATGTTTCCGCGCCGCGCGAGCGACGAACGACGCGCGACGCGCAGTATTTTTTCATCAACGGGCGTTTTGTCCGCGACAAAGTTATCGCGGGCGGTCTTCTGGAAGGCTTTCGCGCTGTTCTGCCGCACGGCGTTTACCCGGTCGCGTTTTTGTTTCTGGACATTCCGCACGAGGAAATCGACGTGAACGTTCATCCGGCGAAAACCGAAGTCCGGTTTCGGCGCTCGGAAGCCGTCAAGGAATCAATCGCCGAGGCGATTCGACAGGCGCTCGCCAATGCGGGAATCGTGCGCGAGCAAATGATTGAACCGCAGAGACGCAGAGACGCGGAGAATTTTGAAACGAAAATCGAGACGGGAAATTATCCGAATACCTCGAACGAAGCGGGCGAGAATTACCAGCAGAAAATCGAATTCGCCGTTGAAACGCCCGAGTTCAGTCGAGAGCCGCAAGCCGCGAGCCGCGAGTCGTTTGAGCAAAATTCAGATTCGGAAAAAAAAGGAATTGAAGACCGAAACCGGAATATTGAAACGCCGGTTTCGTCAGTCGATTTTGAACAAGCCGCGCAAATCAGGGAAACAAGCCCGCAGCAATCGGAATCTTTTAATGCCGCCGACTGGTTTCCCGAAGACCGAAATCCAAAGACCGAAGACCCAAACGCAGTTTCAAATTTCAAAGCTCAAATCGCCGACAAACAACTCGTCGCTCAGCACTCAGTGCTCAGCTCTTACAACGTTTTGCCGCCCGTCAATTCCGCCGAGCGGCTGCCGAAATCAATCGAGCCGGAAAATCTTTCTTCGGCGAAAATCCGTCCGATCGGGCAGCTTCACGAAAGCTACATTATCGCCGTCGATGACGAAGGAATGCTTTTGATTGACCAGCACGTCGCGCACGAGCGGATTTTGTTTGATAAATTCAGCAAAAAAGAAACGGAAAGACGCATCGAATCGCAAAATCTGCTTTTGCCCGAAACGCTGGATTTAACGCCCGCGCAAGCTGCCGCTTTCGGCGAAGTCGAAACGGAACTGGAAGCCGTCGGCTTCGGTTTAATGCGTCTGTCGGGCAGAACGATTGCGATAAAAGCGGTCCCCACGGATTTGCCGCCGTCGGAAGTCAGAAATCTTTTGGCGGAAATTCTGGACACGGTTGATGCGGAAAAACGCGGATTCGCCAAACGAAATATCCGCGATTCGATTGCCGCCTCCCTGGCTTGCAAAGCCGCCGTCAAAGTAAATATGAAACTGACGCCGGAAAAAATGCAGTGGCTGATTGACCGGCTTTTAATAACTTCCTCGCCGACGACCTGCCCGCACGGGCGACCCGTAATCCTGCGCCTGACGATGAAGGACATCGAGCGCGGATTTCATCGAACGTAGTAAATTTAGAAAAATCGGACGCGGATTTTAAAATACAGGCAGAGATGTAGGCGGTTATGGAGCGTGTGTTTAACTTGAGCGACACGCTCCATCACCGCCCACGTTTCTGCCTTTTGCTCTGAATTTCTAATTTAATTTTCCGACTTTCCAAAAATTTATTGACAAGCGTTTCAAGTTAAGCTAAATTGGTAAAACTTTTGAATCGCTTCAAAAGTTTAGAGAAATTAAAATGCGAAACTGCACTTCAACCTTTAGCTTTTATTTTAGCTTTTACTTTAGCGTAACGGCTGAAGGCGAGGTTTTGCATCTAAAGAATTAGAAGAAAAGCAAAATTTTAAGACCCGAAGCCGTGAAGATAAAATTCACGGCTTTTTTGTTTTTGGAGGTAAACGACAAATGAAACTGGACGAATGGCGAAACGAGATTGAAGCGATTGACGCGGAAATCGTGAATTTAATCAACCGGCGCGCGCGCGTGGCGCAGAAAATCGGTATTTTGAAAGCCAAAGCCGGCTTGCCGATTGTGGATTTGGAGCGCGAGGAAGCGATTCTGCGAAATGCCTGCGCCGGAAGCGATAAAGGCGTTTTGGAAAACGAATCAATCGTGCGGATTTTTAAACGGATTATTCAGGAATGCCGTCTGGTGCAGGTCGAAGCAATCGGCAAAATCATCGACAAAGGAACAAAAATTTTCGGATGAAAAAAGTAGCTATTCAGGGCATCGAAGGCTCTTACAGCGAGGAAGCGGCGAAAAAAATCGTCGGCGCGGGCGCGGAGATTTTGTGCTGCCGGGATTTCGAGCAGACTTTCGACACGCTGCTGGCGGGCAGGGCTTTTTACGGAGTCGTGCCTTTGAAAAACAAAATTCTCGGCTTTATCGAAAAGCCTCTGGAGCTGTTGAATAAAAGCAATCTGCGCGTTCTGGACGAAATGCCGCTCGAAATCAAACACGTTCTGGTCGGGACGCCGAACGCGGATTTTGAAAAGGTGCAAACCATCGAATCGCACGTCGAAGCTTTAAAGCAGTGCAAAAATTTTTTGTCCGAGAATCCGCAGATTCGACAAATCGTCGGCGACGATACGGCTTCGAGCGTGAAAAAAACCGTCGCGGAAAAAGACGCCGCGCGAGTCGCCATCGGAAGCCGCCGCGCGGCGGAAATCTACGGCGGAAAAATTTTGCGGGAAAACATCGCCGACGATGCGGAAAATATGACCTGGTTTTATCTGCTCGGCAGAAAATAAATATCGCAATTAATCGAGGTAAAAATTTATGTTAGACGCCTGGACGGGAAAAAATTCGACCAAAACACAATCGAACAAAGCGCTTCCGCTCGTTTCGCGCGAAGCGGACGAGCAGACGATTGTTTGGATTAAAGACGTGCCGATTGGCGGCGACGAAGCCGTCGTCATTGCCGGACCCTGCGCGGTCGAATCGCGCGAGCAAACCGTTTCGACCGCGTTCGCCATTAAGCGGCACGGCGCGATGCTGCTGCGCGGCGGCGCGTATAAACCGCGCACTTCGCCGTATGACTTTCAGGGTTTGGGCTTGGAAGCGTTAAAAATTTTGCGCGAAGCGGGCGATTTAACCGGATTGCCGGTCGTCACGGAAGTGATGAGCGAGGAAGATGTCGAGCTGGTCGCCGATTACGCCGATATGCTGCAAGTTGGGGCGCGGAATATGCAGAATTTCGCGCTGCTCAGAAAACTTTCAAAAGCGAAGCGCCCGATTTTATTAAAGCGCGGCGCTTCGGCGACGGTCAAAGAATGGCTGGCGGCGGCGGAATATCTGCTTCACGGCGGCAACGAACGCGTCGTTTTGTGCGAGCGCGGAATCAAAACTTTCGACAATTCGCTGCGCAATACGCTCGATTTGGCTTCGGTCGCGCTGCTTAAGGAAATGACGCATTTGCCCGTCATCGTTGACCCGTCGCACGCGACGGGAAAGCGAAGTTTAATCAGCGCGACGGCGAAGGCGGCGCTGGCAATCGGCGCGGACGGCGTGATTGTCGAGGTTCACCCGCAGCCGGAAATCGCTCTGTCGGATAAGGAACAGCAATTGACGTTTCAAGGTTTCGCCGAAATGATGCGAAATCTGCAAAGCCCTCTGCGGCGAATTTTGCAGGCGGCGGAACTGGAACTGGCGATTTGCACGTAAGATTTTCCGTCTGAATCTGGCGTTTTGACTTCGGGTCTGATTAAATAAATTTTAATGCGAGTCGAAAATCAAGAGCGTCCCGATAAGCTTTGGCGAAGCCGTCTGCACGAAATTGTTTTCGAGGCGGATACGCGCGCCGGGCGCGCCTTTGATTTGACTTTGATTTGGCTTATCGTTTTGAGCCTCGTCGTAATTATGCTGGAAAGCGTCAAAAGCATCCGCGAAAATTACGGCGAGGCTCTTTTTATAGTCGAATGGATTTTCACGATTGTATTTTCTTTTGAATATCTTTTGCGGCTTTTGAGCGTCAAAAAGCCCCTGCGTTATGTTTTCAGTTTCTACGGCTTGGTCGATTTGCTGGCGATTGCGCCGACTTATATCAGCCTGCTGGTGCCCGGCACGCATTATCTGTTGATGATTCGCGTTTTGCGGCTGCTGCGGATTTTTCGCATCTTAAAGCTTTCGGAATATCTGACGGAAGCGAACGTTATCACCTCGGCGCTGAAAGCCAGTCGCCGCAAAATCAGCGTTTTTCTGTTCGCGGTGCTGGCGATGGTGACGGTCATCGGCTCGCTGATGTATGTCATCGAAGGCGAGGAAAACGGCTTTACCGACATTCCGACCAGCATTTACTGGGCGATTGTGACATTGACGACGGTCGGCTACGGCGATTTGTCGCCGAAAACCGCGCTCGGCAAAATTCTGGCATCGCTCGTGATGATAATCGGTTACGCGATTATCGCCGTTCCGACCGGAATCGTCACGGCGGAGCTTACGCGGACGACCAAAAACGTTTCGACGCAGGTTTGTCCCGAATGTCACGCCGACGCGCACGACGCCGACGCCGTTTTTTGTAAATACTGCGCCGCGAAATTATAAATTTTCCAAAATCTCCAGAACCTTTTTCGTGTCCCGCAAATCTTCCAGCAAAACGTCCGGTTTGCAGGCGGCTAATTCCTGCGGCGGATGATTTCTGCCGGTTGCCACAGCGACGGCTCCGGCGCGAAAGGCGCGGGCGCAGGCGATGTCGTTAGGCGTGTCGCCGATGACGATAAATTGTTGCGACCTAAAATCGAATTTGTAGAAATCGTTGAAAAGCTTTCCGGCTTCGGTCGCCAGCTCGCGGCGGTCGTGCGAAATTTCGCCGAAGGCGTTCGGCGCATTTTCAAAATAATGCCAGAGACCGACGGATTTTAATTTAATCTCCGCCGCGACCGAAAGATTTCCCGTCAAAAGCGCGTTGATGAAACGCGGATTTTTCCCGGTTTCCGCCAGAATCTCGCGCACGCCGTCTAAAACTTCATACGGCTCGCCGTTTTTTCTGAGCACAGCGGTCATTTCGCTTTTAAAAATCTTCAGCAAATCTTCTTTCGCCGCGAAAATTTGTTCCGGCGTAAAGCCTTCGTCGCGCAGAGCTTCATACATAATCTGCGTGTCGGTCATTCCCGAAACCTGCATCGTTTCGAGCTTGCCCGCGCTGCCGAAAATCTGCCGCATCGTCCGGGCAAAATATTCCTTGTAAGCGCCCTGTCTGGTCGAGCGCATTAAAGTCCCGTCAATATCCCAGAGCAGAATTTTCAGATTTTTCGGCGCGGCGGCTTTAAAATTTTTCGTATTCAAATGCGGTGAAAAGTCTTTCATCGAGTAAAATTCGTCATTCTAATTCGGCTCTTTTAATGCCGGGTCTTTGCGGCAAGCGGCAAGCGGTTTAACCTTCGCGCTCGCAATTTCCAGAACTCTGTGGGTTTTATAATCGACTTTAACTTTCATACAAGCGCAGCCGTAGCCGTAATTGCCATTCGTTTTTACCCATTTATCGTCCTCAAATTCGGGATAATCGCCCTCGGCTTGATAACCGCCCTGCACGCTGATAATCCATTCGCCGTCCTTATCTTCCAGCGACGCGTTGGCGGGCGTCGGATTGCTGAACCACCCGCAGCGGTTTTCGAATTTCCCGACCGCAGCAGAAGTCTGCACGGAATCAGCCGGAAAATTCTCCTGCTCTTTCGTCTTTTCTTTTTCCGGCGCGGCTTGAATGGCTTCCGCTCTTTGCTGCGGTTCTTTTTTTGAATTTTGCGGCGCGGCATTTGAAGCGCTAACCGAAATATCGTTTTGGCGGACGCTTTGACAAGACGAAAGCGAAAAGCCGATAAAGAAAAGTATCAGGATGGAAAAGAGAAAATTACGCATAGTTTTATTTTGAAATCTTATCGAAGCACGAAAAAGTTCGTGAAAAAGACAAACATTTTACTCGATAATTGCCAGCACGTCGCCGGCATTGACGGTCGCGCCCTCGGCGACGCGAATCTCTTTAACCGTTCCGTCTTTCGGCGATTTCATTTCGTTCTGCATCTTCATCGCTTCGACGACCAGAACGCTTTCGCCCTGTTTGATTTCCGCGCCTTGTTCGGCGAGAATGCGCACGACTTTGCCGGGCATCGCGGTTTTTATTTCGATTGTGCCGTCGGCGCTCCCGGCTCCGCTGCCCGCGCTTTTCAGGCGTTTCGGGTCGGAGATTTTTATTTCAAACGAATGATTTCCGAGGGCGGCGACGGCAGGTTCGGTCGGCGAAACGTAAATTTGAAAAATTCGATTTTCGTGTTTTAAAAGATAAACGTCCGGCTCGACTTCCGACGCTTCCAATGCGTATTCGCGCCCGTCAATCGAGGCGGAAACCTTTTCGCCGTCGCGTTTGAATTCGACCGCGTGTTTTTCGTTGTTTAGTTCGGCAATTAGTTTCATAAGATTTTTTCACCATAAGGACACGAAGAACACAAAGAAAAAATAGCCACGAACCAGTACGGAAATTCACGAACAAAAACAAATAATTTTACCCTGCAAATCCTATCTATCCGGTTTGAATTTCCCTTTGTGTGCCTTGTGTCCTGGTGTTGAAAATTTACCTGCGCGTCGATTTCTCATATTCTTTTTTGAGCAGATTCATAAATTCCTCGCGGCGGTCGTAAAGCCGTTTCGGCTCGCGCGGCTCGTGTCTGGCTAAAGCGTAAGCCGTCAAAATCGGCAGCGCGACGGTCGAATCGACATAACAGACGACCGCATCGGGCAATTTTTCCGGGTCGACTTTGCCCCAACTGACGGCTTCGGCTGGCGTTGCGCCGGAAAGTCCGCCCGTGTCGGGACGCGCGTCCGTCACCTGCAAAAAGTAATCGTGACCTTTTTCGTCAATTCCCAGAACTTCCTGAATCTGCGGCTCGGTTTGCAGAGCGAAGTTTTTCGGGCTGCCGCCGCCGAGAATAAAAATTGCGGATTTTCCGCCCGCTTCTGTGTCGCCGTGAATCGCGCCGCGTTTGGCGGCGAGAACGATTGACGCGGTTTCGTTGACATCGAGATTCGGATTTAAAATTAATTTTCCGCCCTGCAATTCTTTGGCGGCGATGTTCATTCCGATTGACGAATCGCCGGGCGACGAAGTATAAACCGGCACGGCGTGTTCGTAACAGGCGGCGAGCAGCGATTGATTTTTAATTCCGAGCATCGTTTCGCGCTCTCTGACGTATTTGCCGCAAAGATAATGAAACTCTGCCGACGACATCGTTCGCTGGAATTCTTCTCCTTCAATCAAGCGGCGGAAAAACGAATCCGTGTCGAGAAGAACCGAATAATCGAAAAAGATGTCGTAAATGCGGACGACTTCTTCTTCGCGCAAAATCCGATCATCGAGTTTGGCATCGCCCTGGTGCAAACTCAAACCGATTCCAAAATGCGTGTCGTGATAAAGATTCGCGCCCGTCGAAATAATCCAATCAATAAACCCGGCTTGGACGAGCGGAATCAAAGCCGAAATGCCCAAACCGGCGGGTGTGAGCGCGCCGGTCAGCGTGACGCCAATCGTCACGTCCGGCTCAAGCATTTTGCGGGTAAAAAGCTGGCAAGCCTCGCGCAAACGCGCGGCGTTGTAAGCCATAAACGATTCGTCAATCAAATCCGCCAGCGCCGTGTTCGCATCTATCGGCGTCGGCTGAATCCTTTTGCCGCTCAAAAATCTGCTTTTTTGTTTCGCCATAAATCAGGAAAATTAAAGTAAATTTT
>DASVRT010000109.1:0-23803 GCA_036388475.1 Pyrinomonadaceae bacterium
GAAGACAGCCAAATCGGCTTTGCGGTCGCCGTCGAAATCCGCCGGAACGGGAATATCGTCAGGCGCGCCGAATTGAACGCCTGTGAAACCTGCTTGACTTCTCGACAGATACCACGTTCCGCCGCGATAAACAGCGACATCGGTTTTGCCGTCGCCGTCATAATCGGCGGGCACAATTTTATCGGTGCTGATGCCGAACTGTGCGGCGCTGAAACCGCTTTGCGAATTGTTCAAATACCAGGTTCCGCCTGACGGACGGAATACCCCGACGTCCGCCTTCCGGTCACCGTCGAAATCAAAATGAGTCGGGCGCGTAATAAGTGTTGTGATGTCGTTCTGAAAACGTGCGACGGCAAAACTCCAATCGCCGTTTCCCCAGACGGCTTCGCCCGCCGAAACGATTTTTCCGTCCGCCTGCAAGGCGATAGCTGTCCCGGAGTCGCCGGTTCGGGTCGAACCGGGAGTCGGATGGAACCTGCCGAAATCGGCAAGAGCGATGCCGTCGCCGCTGAAACTGTTGTCAAAGCTGCCGTTAACGTTCAATCGAGCGACCAGCATATCAGTGTGTGAAACGCCGGTTTCCTGTATCAAATGGCTCTGTCCGGCGATTAAAATTTTACCGTCCGGTTGAACCACCACGTCTTCGCCGGCTTCGTTGCGGTCGCCCTGATTCGAGTCATAAACAAATCTGCCGTCGCCGTCGAAGCTCGCGTCGAGACTGCCGTTCGCGTTGTAACGCACGACTACCAGGTCTCGATGCCCGCTGCCCGAACCGGCGACCGGCGGATTATACAAATCGCCCGTAACGACCAGTTTGCCGCCGGGCGCGAGCGCGATTCCCCGCACCAGCTCATCCAGATTATTGCCGATCGGCGTGACGACTTTGCCGCCGTTGCCGAAAGTCGCATCGAGCGTGCCGTCCGTATTATAACGCGCCAAGCCGAAATCATAATGCACGGGCGAGGTCGGCACTGTAACCCAGCCCGCCAGCACGATTTTCCCGTCCGGCTGAAGCACAGATGTTTGGGCGAGGTCGCCGCGACCGTTAAAATCGGTGAAAACGATTCCGCCGTTGCCGAACGAAGCATCCAGACTGCCGTTCGGATTGTAGCGGACGAGCGCGAAATCGTAAGCCACTCCGTTATTGTCTCCGCCTTGCGTGACCCAGCCGCTGGCGACGATTTTCCCGTCCGGCTGAATCGCCACTTCGGTCGCTTGGTCGAGACTGGTGAAAAAATTAGTCGTAACAATACCGTTATTGCCGAATGTCCCGTCAAACGTGCCGTCTGGATTAAGGCGCAGCACGGCAAAAGCCGTATCGCCGCTGCCATTGACAACGCCGAGATAGGCTTGTCCGGCGGCGACGATTTTCCCGTCCGGCTGAAGCGCGATGCCGTATAAACGGTCAGTAACCGGACTGAATGCGTATCGGAACACGCCGCCGTCGGCAAAGCTCGAATCCAGACTTCCGTCGGCGTTAAAGCGCAGGATAACGAAGTCGTCGCCGGTCGGAATATCCCAGGCGGAACCGGCAACCAGAATTTTCCCGTCCGGCTGAATAACGATGTCGTCTGCGTAATTGTGATTACCGAATACCGGCTGAGAATTGAAAACCGTTATAAACTGTCTGCCCTGCACCCCGAACGAAAAATCCAAATCGCCCGGCGCAGCGGAAACTTTCGCTGGCGACGAAAATCCGCAAAGCAATCCCAAAACCACCAAAAACCATTTGTTCGAGTAAAACCATCCCTTGCTTGTCATAATCTGCCCCTTGTTAAATTTGAATAATCAAAAAACCTTTCCCATTCATTTCTGCCCTCATTCGAAATTTTTCGGAAGAAGTTTTTAACCACACTCTGTCGGCTCTTTATTTTGTCATTACACAGTCCCGAAATTCAATAAATAAAGACATAACCGAAACTAAAATTTTCTTTTTTACGATATGCAGGTTGATTGTAGTCCTAACCGAACGCCTGCAAATCTCGCAATGCTCTGCAAATAATGCGCAACCGGAAGAAGAAACGGTCGAAATGGTAATCGCCGGTTTATGCGGGCGGCGTTTATTGAGAATAACCGAAACGCGTCGCCTCGAATCGTCTGAAGCCGGTGCTCGCAAGCGGCGGCGGTTGAAATCAAGCTGAAATAAATCGGTCGCGCCAGTTAAACCGAAACTAACTTCCGCCAAAAAGAAAATCATTGCCGCGGTTATTAAACCGCAAATAATTTTTTGCCGACCGGAACGCGCAGCACGATTTTCGCGCCTTTTGCGGGTTCCGAATCTATCACGAGTGCGGCGCCGAGATTTTCCGCGCGCCGCCGCATATTGATTAAACCGTTGCCGCCGAAACCGTGCGAATTTCCGTTTGATTTCGCCTGCGGGTCAAACCCGCGTCCGTCATCGCTGACTTCGACGACCAAATTTTTATTTTCCAAATCGACTTTGATATATGCTTCGGTCGCGCCGGAATGTTTTGCCAGATTGTTGACGCATTCCTTGAAAATCAGATAAATCTCGCGCCGCTGGTCAGCGCCGAGCTCGACGTCCTTTAAATTTTCGGGTACGGAGAATTGATAGCCCACATCATACGCGTCGAGCAATTCTTCGGCAAACCGGCGCATTCGCTGAATCAAATCGCTCAATTTATCGCGTTCGGGATTAATCGCCCAGACAATATCAGACATCGAATCGACCATCTCGCGCGACGTTTCGGCGATTATCGCCAGCGGTTCGGTCGCCCCGTTGTCGGCGGATTTCTGCCGGACGACTTCGGACAAAATCGCGATTTTCGACAGCGACGAGCCGATGTCGTCGTGCAAATCGGTGGCGATTCTGGTGCGGACTCTTTCGAGCCGGATTATTTGCGCGACACGGTAGCGGTACATCGCGTAAATCAAAAAAGAAATGACGAGCGCCGCCGAAACCAAAAACCACCAGCGCTGCCAGACCGGGCGCGCAATCGTGAACGCGACGCGCGCCGGATTTTCGCTCGCCGCGCCTTCGGCATTGACGGCGCGGACGAGAAAATTATAGCTGCCCGGCGCGAGATTCAGATTAACGGTGCGCTGCGCGGAAGGCTCGCTCCAATCGGCATCGTTGAGTTTGTATTGATAGCGCAGCGTTTCGCCGGTGGCGAAACCGAGCGCGAAAAATCCGATTTGAATCTGCCGCTGTTCGGAATTGAAATCCAGCTTTTCGACCGCCGTTTCGCCAAGCTCCGACAGTTTTTTTATCGTCTCGCCGTTGATGCGCAAATCGCCGATAAAAATGGGCGGCGGCGCAAAATTTTCGTCCGACTGAACCTCCAGGCGCGCCAGATTGAATTTTTGCGAAAACCATAAATTGCCCGCTTCGTCGCGCGCGCAGCGGCTGACGGCGCTGCCGGGCAAACCGTCGGCTTGCGTGTAAAGCTTGATGCGTCCCGTCTCCGGCTCGACACGGTTGATACCGCGCGCCGTGCCGACATAGATGCGCCCGAAATTATCTTCCGTCAGGCAATTTGCCTGATTGCTCGACAAACCGTTGCCGACATTCAAACTGACGAATCGCGGCTCGTCTGCCAGCGGATTGTCGACGCGAACGACGCCGCTGTTGCTGATTGCAATCCATAAACGCCCGCGCCGGTCGGCGTGAATCGAATTGACCAGCCCGGTCGGAAAACCGTTGCGAGTCGTAAACATTTGAAACTTCCCGTTTCGCCAGCGCGCCGCGCCGCCGCTGTAAAAACCGAGCCAGACGCTGCCCGCGGAATCTTCGGCAAAAGCCGTCGCGGCGTTGCTTGCCGGAAGACCGTCGGCGGTCGTGTAGCCGTAAATTTTTTCGCTCTTTCGTTCCCAGCGCATAAGCGTGTCTTTGGACGGGGCAATCGAGCAAAACCAGATGTCGCCGCGCGAGTCTTCAAAAAGGCGAAAAATTTCGTTGCCGAATAAACCGTCGCGCTTTGTATAAACCTGTTTCGGCTGAACGCGCGCCAAATCTTCAAAATTTTTAACTGCCGGGTAACGCGCCAAACCGTAAGCGCTCGGAAACCACCACTCGCCGTCGGCGCGCGAGCGCCAATCGAGCTGACTCCAGCCCCAACTGCGGGATTTTATTTTATCGAGCCGGATTTCGGAAAATTTTTCGCCGTCGAAGCGAAGTAAATCCCTGCTGCTGG
This sequence comes from Pyrinomonadaceae bacterium, assembly GCA_036388475.1. Lineage (GTDB taxonomy): Bacteria > Acidobacteriota > Blastocatellia > Pyrinomonadales > Pyrinomonadaceae > JALZHR01. The sequence continues at coordinate 4,155 of DASVRT010000109.1, forward strand.
AAGTGACGAAAACTTCATTTCCGCTGCCGGCAAAAATCGAAGTCACGCCGCCGTAGGGCGGTTGTTCCTTAGCCTGATAAAGCACGAATCCGCGCCGGATTAGCTTGAACGCGCCTCTGGTCGCCGTGCCGACCCAAAGATTGCCGCCGCTGTCTTCCGCCAGCGAAACTATATCGGTCGTAAAAAGGACGCGAAAAGGCGGTTCGTCCGTTTTCGCTTCGGGCAGAAACTCGCATAAACCATTGGCTACCCCGGCTAAAATCCGCCCGTCGGAAGTTTTCAGCAGCGAGTTAAACCAGACGTTATCGGTCAAGCCGTCGGCGGTCGTAAAGCGGCGCCGGAGAACGGGACTCGCATCTGCGGCGGGAACATCGAAAAGATAGAGTCCCGGAACTTTTTCTATGCCGCCGCCCGACCAGATTCGCCCCAGCTCGTCTTCGGCGAAACTTATGCCGGTTGTTTCCGGCAGCAGAAAAGTTTCGCCGCTCGCCGGATTAAAGACAAAAACCCCGACGGCGCTGCCGAACCATAATCTCTCGAATCGGTCTTCGACGAGTCCGAGCAGTTCGAGATTTTTGCCGCGCCACGCGTCGCCCTCGACTTTCTCGAACCGCCATTCGCCGTCTTCTTCCCGCAAAAGTCGGCAAAGTCCGAGGCTTGATGCCGCCCAAATTTGTCCGTTGCGCGCTTTGAGTAAATTTGAAACGCCGCGCAGACGGTCGTCCGCCGGCGTTTCCAGCGGAACGCGGAACGCGCGAAACAGAGGCGACTGCTCGGCGGATTGGGAGTTTGCCGTGCCTTTCGGGTCGAAAAACGCCAGCCCGTCATCGGTGGCGACCAGATACGTGCCGTCGCCGAGTTCGAGCAAATCATTGACGTTGCGGTGCGGAAGCCCGTCCGCCTGCGTGTAATTTTTAAATTCGTAGCCGTCGAATCTCGACAATCCTTCGCCCGTACAGAACCACAAAAAGCCGCGCGAATCGCGAACGATGCGGTTGACGCGGTCGTGTGCCAAGCCTTCGGCGGTCGTGTAACTCTTGAAAGGTATTTTTCCGGCGCGGGCGTCCGCAACGAAAAGAAACGAAAGAAAAATCAAAAGGGCGGCACGAAACGAATTGATTAAAATTCTTTTTGCTTTAAGCTGCATGACACTCTGGACAAAGTAGATTCTTCGGAAATCGGCTGCCCGTATTGTGCAATTTTCCAATTTATTTTTCAATTGCACATCTTTGTCGGAAGGTATTCGGGTCGCCCGAATGCGCTGAATAATCTCGGGCAAAAGTTAAAGGCAGCGAGCAGAGACAACGAATGGAATTTCGGACAGCCGGAGGCGGAGAATATTTTTATTGGTAATTTTGTTTCTGATGATGCTTTCCGGCGGCTGCTCATCGCTTTCTAAAGGGAAGATAGAATATGCCGTCGGAAATAAAATACGGAAAGATTGTGCTTTGAATCAGCGGTGCTTATTAAAAATATTTGCCGCCGGAGGCAAGCTCCGTGAACAGCCACTGCATTGTTTTCGTGCCGAGGCGTCAGCTTGGCAGTTTGGTGACAGCCGGTAGTGCGCGCAACCAAAGCGGTTTGAGCGGTGCGGCGCCGACGAGCGAGCGCCGCTTTCAATTTAATCAGACTTCTTACAAAGAAAGCTTACGACTTATGATTTGAACGCGTTCTACGTAGCCCGGATATTTTCCTTGAAAATTTATTTCTTTCCTTCTTCTTTTTTCATTGAGGTCGGTCGGGTCGCGCGGCAGCAAAGCTCCGCCGACCAGCTTTTCGTTATTATTAACTACTGCAACAATAAAACTTTGTTTGGTAACAGCCAGCATATCATACCAGTATTTATAGCTACCTTTGCTCAGCTCCTCCGGCGCCGACGCCTGAAACTCCGCGGGCGCGGGGCGAGTCTTCCCTGCTTTACGCGCGTAGGGCTTAAAATCCGCATTGTATATTTCCGCTAATTCATCAGGATCAATCCACTCAGGCTCTTTCAAGGCGTTCGGAGTTTCCAAACTTATCATAACGAGTTTATTATCCAGAAATGAAAGCTCGACGCTTTTGTTATTATGCAGATTTTTATAAGTAAGAGTTCTAAAAACCCTTTCGTTTTGTTTGCCGGACAGCCAACTTTCCGCCCGCAGAATTTCCAATTTCTGCTTGTTTTTATCGTTAACCGCCGCGCCGAATAAATTAATCGCGTCGTCAGGCGTGCTGACATTAAGAATTAAACCATTCCAATCATTATTGTCGGACGCAACTTTCTGAGAAAATATCGTGAATGCTGAAAATAGTGCGATGGAAACAACCGTCAAAGCACAAAATAATTTTTTCATAAAAAATACTCCTTTAAGATAATTGAGGACAGAAGATAATTGAGGATAGATATTTAAAGCTCGCCAAAACTACGTTTTAGATGAAAAAATCCGAGGATAGTTGCCAAAATGAAGAATTATCTCCTTTTGGCAACCGTCCAGACCGGATATTCCCGCTCAAAATAAACCGGGGCGAGTAAATATCCGATTCGAAAGCCCGTATTGCTGCTCAACGCGGGCTTTCGAATCGAGAGCTTGAAGAAATCCCGTGCGGATTTCTTATTTCAATTGTGATTTCACCTCACTATCTGACAAATCGGCGGAAAACCGCCGCTCCCGAAAAATAGTGAAGCGCCAAGAACTTGAAGACGCTTCCGACGCCCGGTCTGCCGGCAAAGGCTATGTCTGTGAGCCTTATCCTGGGCGCGGAGGTTATTAACCTGCCGACCAGCCTCGCGTGCATCTGTCCGCGGGCAATATTATAACTGCGACGTACCGCCCAGGCTGCCGTTTTCGGATCAATTCCTAAAGCGATTAGCTCATTCTTTGTTTGATTTACTATCTCCTTTAAGTTTGATAAGCCGAAATCATGCTCTTTATAGCCGTCTTGATTGCCGTCCAAGCCGTTATCGAAGTCTCTGTAATCTTCAAGCCTTTCATCGCTCGGCACATCAGGTCCGGCGAATTTGTCGAGCCCCGGTATCATACCCATTAATCCGCGTCCGAGAAGGTTGTGCGTAAAGTCTTTCCAGCTATCCGCCAGACCTTTTCCGATTCCTTTGAAAACGTCCCAGAGCTCATCGAATTTACCGCCGAACAGAGCGTTTTGCGCGCCGCTTACCGCGCCCTCGACCAGCGGAGAAATCGCTGCCGAGAGAAAAGCGAATCCCAGAGTTATCACCAGTTCCTTGAAGCGCCCGGTCAGCAGCTGCCCGGACATCTCTAATAAAGCCCCGATATCGGCGATATAATTATAGGCTTTCAGAGCGATACTGACGGCGTGCGCCAGCGCTTCACTCAATATATTCAAGCCGGGAATCAAAAAGCCGGCTATAAATACGCCTATCCTCACCCATCGATTGTTCAGAATCTTTCCGATAGCTTGTCCGATAGCGCTCAGGAATTTACCCAGCTTCTTGAAAAAGCGACCAATCGCTCCCCAGAACAATCCATCCGGGTCGGTGTGATTAATCGGGTCATTGCCGCAATAACTGTAAAGATTCAAAGTTTGCGGCGCTTCCAGCGTAACTGATTGCATTCCAAGCGGGTCAACCTGCGTGAACCTTCCCTGCTGCGGGTCGTAATTTCGATTCATCGCATAATCGAGCCCCGTTGTCTGGTTTCGATCATAGCTGGTAAAGCGGCGATTCGTCGCGCCGGTCGATTCCGAAGCCAGAGCGGTTCCGAAAGGTAAGGTCACCTGTTCATAAAAGCCTCCGGACGCGGGATTCGAAACTACTCTGGTTCCGAGCCGGTCCGGATGGTAATACTCGGCAGTCTCGGCTGCCGTTCCGTTTGGCGTCATCACGGAAAGGAGCCGGTTGCTTAAAAACACGTAGCTCTTGACCCATAACGGAGTATTCGGTTGCAGGCTGGTTTCCGAATATTCGGCTATGACATTATTGCCCGCCCAGGCATAGAAAGTAAGCTGGTTTGACAGCGCGTCGCGCGCGATTAACCTTTGATTACCGGCTCCGTAAGTCGTTTCCTGCAAAACGGTTCCGGTGTCGTTTTTAACCGCAACAGGACGATTTGCCGCATCATATTCGAACCGTTGCCAGGTTTGCCCGTCAGCCGCCAGAACGCGAGTTTGATTACCCGCCGCATCATACTCAAATCCAGCCGTCGAAATGCGGTTTGTCGCGCTATTGTAGCTCACGCTTTCCAAACCGTCGCGCGGTATGTCGGTATTTTGATTTTTCGGCGCGCTGCTCCGGCGGATATAGGCTGACGGCACGGCTATGTCGCTGTTGCCTGCTCCGAGTTGAAACGTGACGTTCGTGCCGGTGCCGCTCTGGCGGATAGTCCAGGTATTCGTCGCCGGAGTCCAAACAGCTAAATCAGCCATCCGGTCCCCGTCATAATCAGCCGGAACAAGCTTATCTTTTGTACTCTCGCTGCCCAGGACGACAGTCATATACTGACCGCTGCCGCTCTTATAAACATACCAACAGCCGTTTGAAGGTCTCCAGACGGCAATGTCCGTTTTATTGTCGGCGTCGTAATCCGCCGGAACGGGAACATCGCCGTTTGAACCGAGCTGCTGGTAACTGACCTGCCCGTTTGAACTCTGCAAAGTGTAGAAGGTGCCGGATGAAGGTCTCCAAACGGAAATATCCGCCTTGCCGTCGGCATCGTAATCTCCGACTGTCGGAATATCGCCAAATGACGCCCCGTTGCCGAATGGATAGCCATACCAACTGCCGTCTGAGCTTTTCAGAATATACCAGACGCCGTCCGAACCGCGCCAGACGGCAATATCGGTTTTACCATCGCCGTCGTAGTCCGCCGGCACGACCGTATCGGTGCTTATTCCCCAGTTTTGATAATAAGTATTTCCCGTCGTGCTCTGCTTGATTGTCCAGACGCCGCTCGTCGGATTCCAGACGGCTTCATCCGTTTTACCGTCTCCGTCATAGTCGCCGGGGACTATCTGATTGCCGGCTGCGCCAAGCTGTGTCGCGGTCGTTTGCCCGCTCTGGCTGCGGCGTACCGTCCAGGTTCCGACCGGCGGTGTCGTCCCTGACCGATGCCAGGTCGAAATATCGGATTTACCATCGCCGTCAAAGTCGAAAGCCGTGCTCGTCGAGGTTAAGGCGGCACTGCCTAAAACCTCTCCGGCAGAGGAAAGCTGCGGTTTCGTTTGTTCCTCGACGTTTGTTTCCGGTTGTTTGGCAACGCTCTTTTCCGCTGTCGAATCGCCCGTGCCGTCACCGTTTCGACTTTCAAAATTGTCGGTTGAATTTAATCCTTCGTCGGAAGGTCCTTTTCTATTGTCCCGCTCAATAAATTGATTGGCATTTTTTATTAACTGTTCAGCGGTCGGCGGTTTAACCGTCGCCGGCGAATTCATCGCCAAAGATTGATTCTGCGCCAAACCGCTTTGCTGTTCCCAATCATTTTTCGACTGTGCTTCGGAAGAACGTAACGATTCGACCCCGGACGCATTTACGTCGGTGCGATTGCCGTAACGGTCATAGCCGTATTGCTGAGTCCAGCTCTGGTTGACGCCGCCTGAAGCTTTCGTCAAGCGTCCCACCGCATCATATTCGTAAGCCCGGTCTTTATTGTGGTCCAGGTTATTTAGAGCTTCCGTCAGATGTCCGGTTTGTCCGGCAACATAGCTTCCATTTACCTTCCGCCGGTACTCGTAGCTTAAATCGAACAAACGTTCTCCGCCGGCGCGTTTGATTTTCTGGTTCGTTATAAAACCGGTCTGCAAGTCGTATGTATATTCTTCGGTCAGCTGGTTGGCTCCGGTTCCGATTTTGAGCCGTGTCGCCTGCGACGCAGCATCGTAAGTGATTTCCGAAGCTTGCAGTTGTCCGTCATATTTAAGCGAAGTCATACGGCTCGCCGGGTCGTAATCGTGATGAACGATTTTTCGCGGCGCATTGGCTTGCCCGTATTGAGCCGGGTATCTTATGTCGGTCACGCGGTCGAGCGTATCGTAGAGATAACTCGTGACCATCGGGTGATTCGGTCGCGAGCCGACGGTTAAAGTATAATCACTGACCCGCCCTTCGGTATCGTAAGTATATTCTTCGGTACTGACATTTTGAGTCGTGATTTTTTTAACCCGCGTCTTATCTCCGCCGGTTGCATATTCATAACTTACGGCGGCGGCGGCGGCTACGGGACGAGAGGTATCGCGCGGACCGCTCAAGTCGTAAGAAACCGATTGCAGGCGATTCAGCGGGTCGACCGCGCCGCCCGTCTGGTAAGAGAAAATCGTTTTTACGCCGCGCGCGTCCGTCTGCTGAACGACATTTGAACCGATATCATAGCCGAACGCCTCGCTCCAGCGAGCATCCGGATGTCCCGCCCCGACATAAACACCGGCATCATTCAAAGTCGCGCTCTTTTCAGCAAGTTTTTGCCGGGTCAATCTGCCGATCGAATCGTAAGCGAAATAACGGTGCTGGTCGCCTTGTTCGGTTTCGACAATCTTGCCCTGTAAATTGTATTTGTATTTCGTAACCAGGCTGCCCGTGGAAAATACCGAACCATTTCCATTCGGATTCGGCTCGACAACTTCGGTAGCGCGTCCTCGCTCGTCTTTCAGCATCCAGCGCTCGCGTCCCCAGGCATCGACGCTGCGGACAGTTTGTCCGGGCAGGTTCGAAGCCGAACCGGGTCGGGTCGTTTCGTTATAAAAAACCTTTGATTCACTGCCGTCGGGAGACACTGCCTTTTCGATGCGTCCCATTTTATCGTAAAAGGTTTCCGTCCACTGAGGCGTGTCCACGCCGCTGCGATAAGGATTTGTCTGCTTCCAGACTCGTCCCAGCTTGTCATATTTTGTTTCGCTAACGTCCCAGGTATTATTTGCCGCCAGCGCTTCTTCACGCTTGATTTTACCCAGACCGTTTAAGTATTTGATAGTTTTAGAGGCAATTGCTCCATTGGCTTCACGAACTTCTTCGGTAATCGCCAGCGCCGCGCTGTCGTAGCCATAAGTCGTGTAAGCTCCGGAGGACAGGCGAGAGGCGGTCGGGCGCAGAGTATCGGCATTGTATTCCGTAGTTGAAACTCGCCCGTCGGCATCCGTATTGCTTATCACCAGTCCCGTGTTTAAATCATAGGTGACGCCGGTCGTGACCCGGTGCGCAGAATTAGGGTCGGGCGAGCCGAGCGTTTGCGAAGCCGGATAGGCGTATTGTGTGCCGAGGTTGTAGGTAAAGCTCGCGTAGTTGCCGCCGTCCGTCAAAGTAGAGACCAGGTTTCCCGTAATATCATACTGTTTCGTTCCGGCAATGGCGCTCGCCGGATTCAGCACATCGGCAAAGGTTTTTACTTCCGTCACATTACCGCGATAATTCGTGCTCGGCTCAAATACCGATACTTCATCCCATTGCCAAGAAACGCAGAAGCGATTATCGACGTTATCGACGGGCGACTCTTGCCGGGATTGCCCGCCCTCGCCCTGTAAAGTATATTCCCATTCCAGGCAGACTCCTCTGACAAGCTTCAGGGAAGTGGTATAAGGGTCGTTTTCGTCATTATGCTGCACGACCTGCGGCGGCACGCTCTGTAAAGTCGCCGTGTCGTATTTGTATTCCGTCCGCGAAATTTTCGTGCCGGAAGCGTTCTGAATCTCGGTCGCTTTAACCAGATTGTAGATGTGTCGTCCGGTGTAAACGAAGTTGGTCGTGCTGCCGATGTATTCCTGTCTGTTTTCATACTCGGTGCTTGTACAATTCAGAAGATTACCGCCGTAGCCGTAATCGCAGGCGCGCGTGACCTGATTAAATTTACCGCCCGTATAATCAAACGCCGTTGCCGTTATCTGCCCGCGGTCGTCTTTCATCTCGGTTCTGACCGGGCGCGGCGAATTGTAATCGCCCTCCGCCCAGGTCAGGTTCGAGCTGCTGAGCAGATTATTGTCGGCGTCGTAAAATTCGTCCAGATAAACCAGCCCGTCATTCCATAATCCCGGAGCTTTGTAAGAATATTGTTTGCTTTTTGTGCCGTCCGGCTGCGTAATAACGGTAGTGCGCGGCGAAGTGTCGTTATTAATCTGGTAGGTCGTCACATTCGCTCCCGAAACATCCATTCCCTCAGCCGTTTCCGCCACTTGCCCGTAGGTCGGAGCATCATTCAGACTGGAATTCGGAGATAATGGATAGCTGTAAACGGATTGCCGCGCCATTGAACCGGCGGTTACTACGCCTTGTTCCTCGGAACCGGCAGACCAGCTCATTCCGCGCTGTTCGACGACCTTGGCAATCATTCCGTACGAAGAATAAGAATCGCTGTCGTTAAACCAGTATCCGGTCTGCGTCGCCGGGTAATAAATAGCGTCGAGAACATACGGCGTGCTGTTTCTGACAATCGGCGTGACGCCGGAAAACGCATAATTGAGCGGTAATTGTTTATAATGAAGCTTGACTAAACTTCGCGTGCCGCTGCCCATCCGCGGAGCATTTATCGAAATTAAACGATTCAGCGAATCATACTGAAATTGAAGGACGCGTCCCGTCGTATCGGTGACCGTGTCGATATCCGGTCCTTGACCGCTCCGGTAGGTGATGGTGATGTAGTTGCCTTGAACGTCCTGAATTCTGGTCGGATAAATGTGGTCGTTGGCGGCTCCTAAAGTCGAATACGTGATTTGCGTTCCGTTGGAGAGTTTCGCCCAGGCGGTGCTTGAATTTCCGTAATAAACATTGCACCCGTAATCGATAAAACTACCGTCGATGGTGCGTCCTTTGAACGAAGCGCTGCTGCTATTGCTGGAAATGCTTCCCGTATAGCCGTGGCGCGTGCCGTCGGCATCAATCATCATACAACCGCCCTGCGAGCCGACGTAGACAATTTTACCGAAACCTAAAGACCAGCCCGGAGCCGGATTCCCGCGGTCGATGTCGTAAGTAATCTCGGTGCCGGATTTGTTCCATAATCGCGAGTTGTAATTCAGACTCAGCGACAAATTAATGCCGCGTCCCGTCAGCCCGACTACCGGCGCGGCTATTTGAAAATTGCCGCTGCCCGCGCCGTTATCTATCGGATTGCCCGGCGGGTTTCCGATTGTATTGCCCGGGTCGTCAGCAGTCTGCCAGTTGCCGTCATTCCAATCGCTGGGAAGAGAATTGGCGGTTGGGTTTTCGGTAGCTGACTCTATTTGTTTCGTTTCGGTTTTTTCGGTTTTATCGAATTCCCCGGCAGAGTTTTTATCGTTTTGATTGATTTCGGGAGCGATTGCGCGCGACGAGACGGTTTTCTCCGGCGCGTTATTCAGCGCGTTGTCTAAAAGTTCCTGCGCAACGCCCGTGACCGCGATATTAATCTCAGTTTCCTTGTTTTGCGCTTTGACCGTTATTTTATACGTGCCGGGCAAGTAAGCATCAAATACGCCGTCCTTTAGCGGTTGTGTCGCGCGCCGTCGTCCGATGTCCGTCACGTGCCAGGTAAAATTTATTCCGGGAATGGGTTCGTCGTTATTGTTAAAGGCAACCGCCGCAAAATTTATTTTTGAGCCGGCGCCGACGGAAAACTCTTTTCCGGGATAAACTTCCAGGCGATTAATCGGTTGCGTCTTTTGATTCGTGTCGGTTGAAACGGTAAGGGAGTTCCAAATATTCGAAAGCCAGTTTTGTTGATAAAACCAGAACGCCAAGCCTTGTCTATATTCGCCGACCGCCCCGTAAGTGCCGGGAACAGTCGCCGAAACGGACGCCGTGAGAATGCTTATTATTAAAACAGCACTCAGAACTTTGGATAGATTGAAACCGATTTTACGATTATCAAATCCTCTCCGATAACTTTTAATCAGACGAACGGTCTGACCTAAAACACCGATGATAAGCTTATTGCAATAAGCAGAAAAAATAGATTTGAAATGATTATTCATTTTTAGCGACTCCTGAGTTTTTTTAAGTTGATTAAAGTCGCCAATTGCCCTAAAATGCCGTCGGGTAACTAGTTCTGTGGCATATTGAACGACTACGGACTATTTATATGAAATCAGTTGGCAGTGTCACCTGCTAACTGATTTTTTATTTTTAATAGGATTTGTGAAGTTTCGGTCAGTGCGGTCCAAAATCCGCATATTCAGTCTAATTAAATTACACTAATCCTCTAGCTAAAATTACAAGCTGAAACAGATACGTAACTAATCAAAGACATTAAGTGTTTTTATTGATTATTTACCGTGCGCAAATTTATTCCCTGGAGGTGATTATCAAAATCTCAAGCTAAATGAGACAGAGTCGAAATTGTAAGTTTGGGATATTTGAGCTTAAAATTAAGCTAAAAAAAATTTTCGCCGCTGTCAAGTCGCCCCGGTCATTTTTTTTGTCGAATAAAAAAACCTGACGGCGATACGGATAAAAATCGAGTGTGTTTTCTCTAATTTCCGGCGGCGCAAATAAGCCTTGATTTTAATAAATTAAGACTCGACCGCTTTTCGATAAGGTAACGAAAAAATAAATCAAACGTTTAAAATCGCTACGTAAATACGTGGTGAATATCTTTTCCGAATTCTCTATCTTTGCTTCAACAATTTTTTTTGAAATTGAGGAGGATTTGAATAAAATGATATTTTACATTAAAGCAGCGGTCATCATTTTAACCGTCGTTTTGTTTTCGGCGGCGTCATATTACGTTTACGATTGGCGGCGAACCGCGACGTTTTTAAGAAATTTACCGGGCGAAATCGTTTTTAATCAAAGAGACGGCAATAACCTAAACGTTTACACCATCTCTGCCGACGGCAAAAACAAAAAACTCGTTTTCGCGAACAACGACAAAACCAACTCGAATTCCATTTCTCCAAAATGGAACGAGGACAAATCAAAAATCCGTTTTGCGGCGATGAAAGACGGCAAATGGCAAACATTTGTCGTTAACCCGGACGGCAGCGATTTGCAGATTTTGAACGTCGAACACGATACCGTCAGCCGTAACACATCGTCAGGCGAAATCAGAGTCGAGCGCGGCAGCCTTTACGTTCGCGAGAGCGACGGGCGCGAAACGCTCCTTTACTCGCTTCGCTCCGTGCCGGGTTACGACCCGGTTTTTAATTCGGGCGCAAGCGAAGCCGGCTGGAGTCCGGATAAACAATACGTCGTTTTTGAATCGTGCGCTTTCAGCTTTTGCGGCATTATGATTGCCGACAGAACCGGAGAAAACATCGTCAAGCTGACCGACGGAACAAAACCGGATTGGAAATGATGTGCGGCGGGTTTCAACGCACTTTTTATCAAACAAACTCGCAAAAGACGAGCCGCGGTCAGCAAAGCGATTTCGGCTCGCTTCCCGTTTCCAGCGACAGTATCGAGTAAACCGAGAATTTCGGCAATCTCGTTCCGCAAAAGGTGTTCAGCCTCGGCAGAGCTTGAGTAAGCGGTTCGAAAAGGAATTAACTTTCTACACTCTTATCTCACCTTCAATTTTACCAAATTGAATTTTAGTTCCGACCGCTAAAGTAACGCTTTTTTCAGGCTCGACATCTTTTACGTTTTCGGCTGAGGTAATAAACCACTTATCTTGAGAAAGATTTTTTAGCCCCCAGATACTTGGATTTGCCGGATGAACCGCCACGGCGGCGACCGGCGCGGAAAAATCATAGAGCCGCCCGTCGTCAATGTGGTGCGGAAAAAGTTTCGTGTCGTAATTAAGCATAACAACCGATTTACCGATACGGATGCGCGGCGGAAGCCTGAGCTGCGCGGCGCAAGCCCAGCAGAGTCCGGGATTTCCGCCATTGGCTTTGAGAGCCTGAGCGTCGTAAAAATTTTCGAGCGAGCAGTGCGGACAGTAAAAAATCGAGTCGCGCAGTGCAGCCATCGTTCCGCGCCATTCGCTTTCACGGACGCGCCCGTTTTTCGGGTCGCGGATGCCGACGGTGAATGCCCGTATAAAAATGTCGCGTAAAAACTGCGGGTAAATTCGCCAGAAGGCGAGCGCATTGTCGTGAATGCCGGGAACCGGGCGATTTGAATCGTCGTCGGGGTCGAAAATAAAAATCGGCTCTTTGCCGTAAAGCTTGGTCATCGCGGGTAAATCCAGAGCTTTGATGGCGGCTTCTCTTTTGCCTTCGAGCGGATGCGCGACCATCAGCATATAGAAAATCAGCACCGAGAGCGAAAACAAATCCGTCTGCGTGCTCGGAAAGGCTTCGCCGCGGACGATTTCCGGCGCCATAAAACGCGGCGTTCCCAAAACCCCCAAAACTCCCGCGCCGTCCACCGAAACGTTGTCATTATCGGCAATTAAAATGTCGCCGTTGTCCGGGTCGAAAAAAGCGTTTCCGAAAGAAATATCGCGGTAGCATAAGCCCTGCGAGTGAAGCAGCAAATAATTATGTGAAAGATTGAGTCCGGCGGTCGCCAGCGCGCGAAACGTCGGTTCGATGCGCCGCGTCATCAAATCGACAATGTTTTTGAAACGCGGCGGACGCAGCGGCATAACATAGCCGAAGCCGGCGACGCCGACGGCGGTCGTAATCTCAAGCGGATAAAGGAAATGCTCGCTCGGCGCGCCCTTGCGGACGAGCAGCTCCATCGACGCGCGCTGTTCGGCAGTCGCCATCTGCGGAAAAAACCATTTGACGGCGACCGTTTCTCCGCCCAGCTCGGCTTTGTAAACTTCGCCCTGCCCGCCTGCGCCGAGCAAGTCGCCGATGGTGCAGTTCATTCCCGAAGGCTCGCATTGAACGGTTTGACCGGGTTTTAACATCTGATCCATTTTTAGCTTCTCCAATCACCTTGGCTAATACTCTCGATTGTTGTTTTCCTCAAGCGTAATACCATATTCAGTTTCCCACGCTGCCAGAAAATTGCCGCGCAAATCACAGTTTTCGACTCGCGCTTTACTGTTCTCTTTAATCTTAACGGCAACTTTGCGATTGCCGTGAATATTACACTGTTTTATCGTCGCCGCGCTTTCATTGTGAATCGCTACGCCCGAATCGCGATTGTCATAAATGTCGCAGTTTTCAATCAGCGCGCGACACTGATTCTGCAAAATGACGCCCGAATTTTCTCCGTCGTGAATGGCGCAGCGCCGGAAAACGGAATTCGCGTTTTGTGAAATACCGACTTCCGCTTCGGCGTTTCGGTAAATGTCGCATTCTTCAAAAGCTCCATAGCCGTTTTGGTGAACAAAAACGCCGGTATCCTGCCCGCCATAGATTTTGCAGCGGCGAAACGTCGGATTGGCATATTCGCGGACGCCGACGTTTGCCAGCCGATGACCGTATATATGGCAATTCTCAATCGTTCCAGCCGCGCCGTTTCCCCAAATTACGACGCCGCCGTTATTGCCATCGAAAATCCGGCAGCTTTTTATAGTCGGATTTGCGCCCTGCGTAACGGCTACGCTCACGTTCGCGTTTTGATAAACGTCGCAGCTCTCAATCCGCGGGCTGGCGTTGTCGAAAATATAAAATCCCGAATCGGCGCAATCGTGAATCCAGCAATTTTTAATCAGCGGATTTGCGCCCGCGCCAAAGACGGCAACGCCGGAAAGAGAATCGGAAGAAATATGACAATTTTCTAAAATCAGCTCGCCGCCGGGAATTGAGACGGCGAAAAAAGCCTGCCCGTTTTGTCGCCCTTGCCCCTGCAAAGTCAGACCGCGCACCAGCGCTTTTTTAGTTTGCATCAGCAGACAGCTTGAAACCGGGCTTCTAATAATTATTTTTTCAATTGCGCCGTCGCCGATTATTTCGATGTTTTTATCGAGGACGAGGCTCTCGATATATAAACCTTCACGTACCAGCAGCCGTGAGTTCGGCGCGGCTTTTTCGAGCGCTTCACCGATGCTTCGGAAATTACCGCCGCCGTTTGCCGCCACGATAAATGAATTTACCGATGGTTTCGGCGGGCTGCTCGTTATTGTCGCAGCAGCTTTCCGAGTAGTTGATAAGGCTGGGCTTGCTGTCTGCGTAGAGACACTTATTTCCGTCTCGGGGTTTGATTTACCGGGCGATATTCCCGCTTCCGAAATTATGCCGAGCGCCAGTGCCCAGGATTCAATTGACCAAAGCGCCGCCGCTTCCGACAAAGCGAGATTGTCACACAATCGCTGCGCCAGACGCGCCAGCAAAACTTTGCGCGGAAGCCCGCCGGACGCCGCCAGCATATCCGCCGCGGCGTGCTCTTCGACCGCCATCACCAGCACGGAAATTTCGCGACGATACTCGCCGCAATAATCGCGCAAAAGCCCTTCCAAACGACGCGGATTCTCGATTATTGAACGTCCGTGTTTAGCGACGATTTCCAAAAGTTTGCGGCGCGGCAGTTCGTTCATCGGGTTTCTTTACGGCTCTCTTTCTCGTCTTTCGATGACGGCGCTGTTTTCGCTTCTGTTTGGGCAGGCGGCGCGTTGTTTCTGCTTTTATCTTTTTTTATCGTTATCGTGACCGTCACGTCTTCCATATTTTCCGGCGCGATTGTTTCCGAATTTGTCAGCGCGGCAATCGCCTGCGAAGTTTCCGGCGACGGCGGCGTCTCGATTGTCGTCGTTTCGGATTCTTTTGCTTGTTCTGTTTTTTCAATTTTTTTCAACAAATCGGGACGGTAAATAATAGCGACCGTGCAATCATCGCCGCTGCCCATCTGCGTCGCTTCTTCGAGCCAGCCTTTGAGATTATCGTTGACCGCCTCGAAACCGTCTTCGGAAGCGAGCATCTGTAAAATATCCGTTCCCGCTTGAAAAAATCCGGCTTCGCTCGAAAAGGAATTCAGATAACCGTCGGTCGAAAGCAAAATCATCGCCGGAGATTCGGCGGCGGAAATTTTCTGAACCAGAAAGCGAAAATCCTTTTCCGCTTTCGGCAAACACAGCGAAGTCGTTTCGTTGGCGAGCAGGCGCGGGTCTTCCGCCAGCGGTTTTATAACTTCGCCCGCCGCCGAAACGTTGAGAATATCGCCGTCGCCGAGTTGGAGATAAAGAATAAAATCTTCTTCGACAGCGACGGTCAGAGACGTTGCGCCGTAAGCCAGCAGCGGATTTTCTTCGACGAGTTTTCGCGCCTTCGCGTCGGATTTTTTTTCTAAGTTTTCAAACTCTTTTTCGGTAAACGGCTCTTTTTTCAAATCGCCTTCGACCGCTTCGCGCCAGCGTTTGACGAACTCTTTCGACAAATAATCCTTTTCGCTTTCGATTTCCGCCAAGTCGAATCCGCCGCGCCGCTCGTCTAAAAATTCGCTCACCAGATACGCCGCTTTTTTCACGGCGAACTGCGAGCCGCGGTCGCTGCGAAAACATTTCGGGCTGCCGTGACCGTCCGAAACGGAAACGACAACCGGCAAATCGCGGCTCGATTCGCGGACGTAAAGAAGCGAATCCTGATTCGGAATCCCGGCGCGCAAGTGAGACGCGCCGGGAACGGTTTCGCCGATGACGCGCCACTGAACCGGATTTTTATTTTCCGTCATTCGCGCTCCTTACCAAACGTCGTCAGCCGTATTCTGGTCGTTCGGGTCGCCGGTCGAACCGGCTGGCGCTCCGGTTTGAGCCGTCGCCGCATTTGCGTTTGCCGCTCCGGTCGTTCCGGTTGTTCCGGTCGCTTCGGTGGCTCCGATAGCAGGCGCGGCGGTCGGAATCGGCACGTTTGCCGTCTCCGTTCCAGCCGGAACTTCCGCGCCGGCGGCGGGCGAAGAGGCGGATTTCAAAACGGCGGTCGAAGCCCATTTGATATGTCTGACCAACGCTTCCGGGCTGTTGGCGGCGAGCGGTTTCAGCTCGGAATTGCCGATAAATTCCTGCAAAACTTCCGTGTCGACATCGCGTCCGATGGAAATGGCAATCCGCACGGCTTTTTTGCCCCAGGGCTGTTCCATCAGAGCTTTCAGCCCGGCGGCGAAATCGTCGGTCGGCTGCCCGTCGGAAACCAGCACCAACACGGGCGGCAAAGCGCGATCGCTCATCGGCGGCATTTTCAATTGTTCGGCGACGAGTTCCAGAGCTTTGCCCATATCGGTTTCGCCCTCGGCGGCTAAGTCCGTCCAGGCAAAATCGGCGACGGGCGTCGGCTGCGAAATATGCCATTGCGCCCCGTTGGAAAATTTCACGGCGCGCACCAAAACCTGCGCGTTCGGATTATCTTCCGCCACTTTTTTCATATGCGGAATCGCTTCGCGAATCGCGGTATTGAGCGATTGAATTTTCCCGTCCTGCTGCATCGAGCCGGAACTATCGGCAATCCAGATAAAATGAAGCGGTCTCGAAGCGAGTTCGCCGCCCGGTCGTTTAATCATTGTTGATTTCTCCTTTTGACTTTGTATCGGCTGCCAAATAAATAGCCGTTAATATTTAAAAAGGGTTTTCAAGCAAAAGCTTTGCCACAAATAGAAGCTTGAGTTTACTGGTTTATATTAAATATTATTTGATTTGTGTATGAGTTTTATACGCTAAATGCATTTAATATCATACGAATCTAACGAGCGGGAAAGCGCGGCGACTCGTCGTTTCTTTCGCTTTGCGTTTCGCGCATTACTTTAATGGCATACGGAACGGCGAACAAAAGCCCGACAGAAACGATGGCGAAAAGAAAAACTATAATCAGACAACCTCGAAACAGACGAAAAGGGCTTTTCGAAATCGGAACCGGATTTGCCGGCTGAGGGTGCGGATTTACCGTCTGCGCCTGAGCCGGCGGCGGATTATGCGGCGGCAAATAAGCGGGCGGCGAAACAGGCGGAATTTTAGTCGGCAGCCGTTTTACTGAAGGTGTATTATTCGGCGGCGAAACGGGCGCTTGTGTTTTGGGCGATTGCCGGAGGCTAGGCTGATTGACGCCGGAAACATCCGGATTTGCCGCCTTGTTTTCGGATTTGAGCGGCGGAATTGTTCCGGCTTTTCCCGCCGAAGACGTAGCGGATGGCTTTTGCCGTCTCTTTTCAATCTCCGCCTCCGTCGCGACGCCCAGAGCAAGCGCCCAAGATTCAACTGCCCAGCTCGCGGCTTCCGCCGTCAAAGCCGTTTGGTCTTCCAATCGTTTTTCGAGCTTGTTGAAAAGTAATTGAGCCGGCATCGAACCGGCTCCGGCTAATAAGTCGAGCGGAACACGTTCTTCAATGGCATTAACCAGAACATTTATCTCGCGGCGGTAGGAACCGCACAAATCATTCAGCAGACCTTCGCAACGCCGGGCATCGCCGCAAATTTCCTTACCGTATTTAGTCAGAATTTGACGCAGCACTTGTCGAGGAAAATTATTCATAGCACATTCAGCCATATAATAACTGCTTGATTATTAGCTTAGCAATTTGTTGTCCGGCAGGAAAAGAGAACTTTTTTGTAAATCTTCACATCGATTGCTAAATCCGCCACGGAAATTTGTTTGACTGTAATGACTATAATCAGCAGAAAACATTAGACTTATCCATTTTATTCTCATTCCCGCAATTTTCACATCGTTTGCTAAATTTTGCTCATAATTACTCATCTTGCATATCTTCTGCTAAATTCTCATTTCTTTTGCTGAATAGATTTAAGATAATAAAAATAAAACTCCGATTTTTATTGGCTCAAATTTTAAATCTTGTCCCGCGGGTCATCAAAAACAGGCTGTTTTTGAGTGTGTTTTACTATGTAGCACGTGTGAAAATTGACGATATTATTCGATAACTGCGGATTTTCAAGGAGATATGTTATTCTTTTCTGATGATATTTGAGGTAATTACGATTAAGTCAAATACTTTGTTTTATTGTAAAGCTTAAAAACGCGGTTTCAAGCTCATTTTTGCTCAGTTCGGAGCGAAAAACGCAGGTAAATTAAACTCTGTTTCGATTTTCTTTGTCTATGCCTAATGAAAGCAGCCAAAATTTAATCGTTCCCGTCCCCGGAGCCTTCGCTTTTGAGAAATTCAATCCGAAAGTAATGACTCCTTTTTTTGAGCGCTCCGTGTCGGAGGAAACCCGCCGCGCTTATCGAAGAGTCACCAAAGAGTTCTTTACTTACTTTCGTTTCAAACATCCTTCTGAGATTAATCCGGGCGATGTTCAGAAATGGCGTGATAATTTAATTTCTCTTAAGAAAAGCGACGCGACCGTTAGATTGAAATTATCGGTCATTCGCTCGATGTTCGATTATTTAAAGATAGCCGGCATTGTTGACAGTAATCCCGCTCTCACCAAACTCGTGCGTCCGCCGGCACAGTCCGATGAGTTGCGCGGTCGAGCTTTGACAAATAAAGAGGTAAATTATGTTCTCGCCGGTCCCGATCAATCAACGGCAGAGGGATTGAGAGATTATGTCTTGATACTTCTCATGCTCAGAACCAGCCTACGCGTCGGCGAAGCCTGCTCCTTGCGCACTTCTTCAATAAAATGGAGTCATGGAAGGTGGGTTCTGAAATTCAAGGTTAAGGGCGGACGTGAAAGAACGATCCCTTTTCCGTCTCAGGTTAAAGAAGCGATTGATAACTATTTGAGACTTGACCGGGACAGACGCAAAATTCACAAAAGCGACCATGATCAGGCTTTTATCTTTCAGCCGATTACGAATTACCGAACGCTCAATTTCGATAAACCCCTCTCCAAACAGATGGCATGGGTTATCGTCAAAAAATGGGGCGAATTCGCCGGAATTGGGAAAGTATCGCCGCACGATTTAAGACGTACTGCCATTACCAAAGCACTGGATCAAGGATTAACCTATAGGCAGGTGCAGATGATGACAGGTCATAAAGATCCAAAGACGGTGATGCGTTATGACCACGGGCGCGAAAACCTCGAACAAAATGCTGTGAATTTCTTGAGTTATGAGGACTAATGAACTATTTTTTAATTGGTTACAGTCGAAATTTACTTCCCTCCATTTATCAATTTTGTTAAATATATTTAACAAAATTGATAAATGGAGGGAAAAAGAAACACGACAAATTATACTCAATTTGAGTATAATAAATATGATTTGTTTTAGAATTCAGTAGAATAATGAATGTTGGCGATTTTACAACTTTTGGGCAGTTAATATTAGACGCGCGAAGACGAAAACAGTTGAGCCTTAAACAATGCGCGTCACTTATTAATAAGGAAGATGGAACTCCCATCTCATTTCAATACCTTAGTGAAATTGAAAATGCTCGTCGTTATCCTCCTTCTGAATTTATAATGGAGCAATTGTCAAAAGTTTTAGATATTCCCATTGAAGTATTATATTTTCACTCCAACACCATACCCTCTAATATTAATCGCAATCTGAGTTACGAGGAAATAGTGCCTGCCTACCGAGATTTTCTTTCTAAACTTCATCATAAAACTATTTAAACTCTGAACAGTCTCCTATTTTACTTTGAAGTTTAACTTTAATAAGTTATTCTGATTTCAACAGAAAACAGAAAACCATGCAGATTAGTAAATCAGACAAAACACTACTCTCACCATTTTTGGCTAGATTCCCGGAAAGAGAGCATGATGTGTGGCTAGATGAAGCAATCCGTTTAAGTAACATTGTTATTCGATACCAAGCCTTGAAAAAAAAATGGCGGCTCAATAAACTTCTTGGCAAGCATGATTTTACTAAGAGACTGTTTGAAAAGTCATCTTGGTTGAATTCGCCGAATCATCAATCGCATCATCGTCAGATAAATCAAAGTTTCACTCGTCTGCTCAAAGACTTCATAATCTTTCGACAAACGGCGGTGATGACCTAGCCACGCA
>DASVRT010000110.1:0-38597 GCA_036388475.1 Pyrinomonadaceae bacterium
TCCCGCATCAAGACGGAAAGACCCCGTGCACCTTGACTACAACTTGATAGTGATTTCGGGCAAATAATGCGCAGGATAGATGGGAGGCTTTGATGTCAGGCTTTTGGGCTTGGCGGAGCCATCGGTGAGATACCACCCTTCGTTTGTCTGCGTTCTAACCTACCACCGTTATCCGGTGGAGGGACATTATCAGGCGGGTAGTTTGACTGGGGCGGTCGCCTCCCAAATTGTAACGGAGGCGCTCGAAGGTTGGCTCAGGCTGTTTGGAAATCAGCCGTAGAGTGTAAACGCAAAAGCCAGCTTAACTGTGAGACAAACAAGTCGAACAGGTACGAAAGTAGGAGTTAGTGATCCGGCGGTTCTGTATGGAAGGGCCGTCGCTCAACGGATAAAAGGTACGCCGGGGATAACAGGCTGATCCTGCCCAAGAGTTCACATCGACGGCAGGGTTTGGCACCTCGATGTCGGCTCATCTCATCCTGGGGCTGAAGAAGGTCCCAAGGGTTTGGCTGTTCGCCAATTAAAGAGGTACGTGAGCTGGGTTCAGAACGTCGCGAGACAGTTCGGTCCCTATCTGGTGTGGGCGTAGCAGAATTGAGAGAATCTGTCCTTAGTACGAGAGGACCGGGATGGATTGACCTCTAGTGTACGTGTTATCGCGCCAGCGGTAGCGCACGGTAGCTAAGTCAAGCATGGATAAACGCTGAATGCATCTAAGCGTGAAGCCAGACTCAAGATTAGTTCTGCCAGTGAGACTCGTCGTAG
This sequence comes from Pyrinomonadaceae bacterium, assembly GCA_036388475.1. Lineage (GTDB taxonomy): Bacteria > Acidobacteriota > Blastocatellia > Pyrinomonadales > Pyrinomonadaceae > JALZHR01. The sequence goes on from DASVRT010000110.1 coordinate 766, forward strand.
ACCACGACGTTGATAGGTTGGAGATGTAAGTGCAGTAATGTATTTAGTTGACCAATACTAATTGTCCCAAGGCTTGACCATAAAATTTGTTGAATAGCAAACAGCAAATTTACGGTTTAGTTACGCAACTAAAAAGTAGTAGTACTAAGAGAAATCATTCAATTGTCATATTCAAATTTTTGATATTTTAAGTTTTCCGGTGGTTTTGTCGGTAGGGTCACACCCGTTCCCATCCCGAACACGGAAGTTAAGCCTACTAGAGCCGATGATACTGCATCTTTTCAGGTGTGGGAAAGTAGGAAGCCGCCGGATTTATATTTTAAACACGAAAAGCCTGTTCTTCATTGAACGGGCTTTTTCTATTTCCCATAAAAACTTGGACAACATTTCAGCCGGAAGTTATAATCAAAGTCGGTTTAGCTTCGGAAAACTCAATGAATTTCGACAAATTTTTTAAGTTAATATCTTATGCCGTCGCGCTGTGCGGGCTGTTCGCCTTAACGATTTCGGGCGGCGTCGGGATTCTGGTTGCGGCGGCTTTTATATTTGTTGCGGTTCTGGCGTGGTTTATCGAAGACACTCGCTGGCAGTTGTCCGAGAGAATTGGAATCGTTCTCGTTTTTCTTTTCATACCGCTTTTTTATCTCGATTGGCGTTATCAGCTCAGCGGTTTTGCCGCGAGAGAAACGCTGGCGGCGGGCAGTCTGGCTCGTTTGATTTTAATTCTTGCCGGAATCAAGCTCTTGCAGCGAAAGACTGACCGCGACTGGATTTTTCTTTATCTTATTTCATTTTTTGAAATTCTTCTCGCCGCCGGTCTGAGCATCAGCCCGTTATTTATTTTGGCGCTGGCTTTATACTTGCTTTTCGTAGTTTGCGCGATTGTCACGTTTGAAATCAAAAAAGCTTCAGGCAAAGTTTTAGAGAAGAAGTCCAATCAAAAAAACAAAATCAATTATCTCAACTTAGATAAGAAAACTATTTTTCGCCTGCCCGTCACCGCCACCGGATTGCTTATTATCGTCACGCTTTTTGCCGTTCCTTTGTTTTTCTCTCTGCCGCGGGTCGGCGGCGCGGGCTTCGGCAAAAGTCTGAGCGGCGCGACGACTGGTTTTTCCGATTCGATTCGTCTCGGCGAAATTGCGCGCGTCCAGCAGAATAACGAAGTCGTGATGCGCGTTCGGATTGACGAAGCCGATAAAAATAAAATTCAGAATATCAGATGGCGCGGCGTGGCGCTGGATTATTTCGACAATTACGGCTGGCGCAAAACCAGAATCAATTTCAACGAGACTTTCGTCAAAACCGAAAGAGATTTTTTTCAGGTCGGCAACGCCACGAACGCTAATAATCTGGTGACGCAGACGGTTTATCTCGAACCGCTCGACACGCCGGTTTTGTTTTCGCTTTCGCGCCCGGTTGCGTTTCAAGGGAGTTTCCAGTTATTGACCAAAGACGCGGAAGGCGCAATTGCCGTCAGCCGCAGCGGCGGCGAAAGATTTTCCTATAAAGCTTATTCGGACGTTACGCAGCCGAGCGTCGAAAAATTAAAAAATGATAATACGGTTTATGCGCAGCAACAGAAACGTTATTTGCAGCTGCCGACAAAGCCGATTGACGCCAGAATCGGCAATTTAGCCGCTGAAATAATCCGGGCGGCAAACGCGGATAATCCCTACGACAAAGCCAGGGCAATCGAATTTTATCTGCAAAATAATTTCGGCTACACGCTGGATTTAAGAGCGAGCGGCGAAGAGCCTCTGGCGGATTTTTTGTTCAACGTGAAAGAAGGTCACTGCGAATATTTTGCGACGGCAATGGCGGTAATGCTCAGGACGCAGGGCATCGCCACGCGCGTCGTCAACGGTTTTCAAACCGGCGAATATAACGAAACCGCCGACATTTACGTCGTCCGCCAGCGCGAGGCGCATTCGTGGGTCGAAGTTTATTTTCCGCAGGAAAACGCTTGGGTCACGTTTGACCCGACGCCCGCTGCCGGAAGATTTTCGGATGAAAATGCAACGGGCATCATCGGCAGTTTTAATAAATATCTCGAAGCGCTCGAAACTTTCTGGATTCAATACATCGTCTCCTATGATAATCAGGAGCAAAAGTCCTTGATGCGCTCAGTTCGCAACGGCGTCCAGGATTATCAAATCGAAGCTATGACGTGGGCGAATCTTTTGCAGATGCGCCTCGCCGATTGGTGGAAAGACGTGCGCGGCGACGGCGGTTTTGCGAAAAGCGCTTGGGCGGTCGGTTACGGCGTCTTGTATCTGCTCGGTTTTGCGCTGGGAATTTTCCTCATCGTTCGGCTTTATCGAAGGCTGAAAAAACTGAAAATGTGGGAAAAGCTCCGAGCGTTTCTGCGGCGGGAAAAAGAAGATTCAATCATCGAATTTTACGAGCGAATGCAGAAACTTCTCGCGCGCCGAGGCTTCGAGCGCGCCTTGCATCAAACGCCGCTCGAATTCGCTTGCGCGTTGAATATGCCGGAAGCCGTCAGGATTACCGAAAAATATAATCGCGTGCGTTTCGGCGAAAAAGCTTTGTCGAAAGACGAAGCGGGCGAAATTGAAAGCTGGCTGAAGAATCTGGAAGGAAAGCAGTGAAGCTGGCGATATTCGATATTGACGGAACCTTGACCGAAACCGACGAAGTCGATGATAAATGTTTCGTCAAAGCCTTTGCCGAATCGCATCAAATAAGCGACATTGAAACGGACTGGACAAAATATAAACACGTCACCGATTCCGGAATTCTGCTGGAGATTTTTGAGAAAAAGTTAAAACGCGCGCCGGAAGAAAAAGATTTCACCGCTTTCAAACATTGTTTTGTCGAAAAACTCAGGGAATTTGCCGGTAAAGATACGAAGTTCTTCGCCGAAATTCCGGGCGCGAAGATAATGCTTGAAAAACTCAGGCTCGAAAAAGATTGGGCGATTGCTTTAGCGACGGGATGCTTCTATGATTCAGCCGAGCTGAAAATAAAGACGGCGAGAATAAATATCGAAGATTTTCCGGTCGCGACGGCAGACGATGCGATTTCAAGAGAAGAGATTTTGCAGATTGCAATATGAAAAGTCGCTGGATTATTACCGGCAGAAGAACGAATTTGAGAAAATAGTTTCCGTCGGCGACGGAGTTTGGGACGTCCGGACGGCGAAGAATCTGAATTTAGATTTTGTCGGCATCGCCCGCGGCAAACGCGCCGGCAAATTGCGCCAGGCAGGCGCGGAATTCCTCATCGAAGATTTCAGAGATTATAAAGTTTTTTTAGAATATTTAAATAAATGAAAAAAGTAGGATTTGTCAGTCTCGGTTGCCCCAAGAATCTCGTCGATTCCGAAGTGATGATGGGACAATTAAAAGAGGCTGGGTACGAAATCACATCGCAGGAAGCCGACGCGGAAATCGTCGTCGTCAATACCTGCGGCTTTATCGAATCCGCCAAGCAGGAATCGGTCGAAGCGATTCTCGAAGCGACCGCCCTGAAAGCCGGAGGAAAGGCGAAAAGAGTTATCGTCGCCGGCTGTCTGGTCGAACGTTACCGCGACGATTTAATGAAGGAACTGCCGGAAGTTGACGCGTTTATCGGCACCAACCAGATAAACGATATTCTGAAAGCCGCCGATGAAACAAAAAATTTCCGCGAGCTTCCGCTGCTGCCAATCGGCAATAAAACGGCGACGTATCTTTACGATTTCGACACGCCGCGTTATCGCGCCACCGATTCTTACACGGCTTTCATCAAAATCGCCGAAGGCTGCGACCGACCGTGCGCGTTCTGCTCGATTCCTTCGATGCGCGGCTCGTTTCGCTCGCGTCGTTTCGGTTCGATTTTGAAAGAAGCCGAAGATTTGGCGCGGGCGGGCGTCAGGGAAATCGTTTTAATCGCGCAGGATTCTTCGCGTTTCGGCGAGGACTTGGGCGAAGTCGATGCGCTGGCAAAGCTGATTCGCGCTTTGGGCGAGATTGAAGATTTGGAATGGATTCGCGTGATGTACGCTTACCCGACGCATATTTCCGACGCTTTTCTCGCCGCGATTAACGAGACGCCGAAAGCCGTCAAATATCTGGATATGCCTTTGCAGCACGCCTCGCGCAACGTTCTGAAATTGATGAAGCGCGGCGGAAATCGCGAAAGTCTGGAAAGATTGATTGCCGGAGTGCGCGAAAAAGTTTCCGGCATCACGATTCGAACGACTTTTATCACCGGCTTTCCGGGCGAAACCGAAGCGGATTTTGAAGAATTGATGGCTTTCGTCCGCAACTGCGAATTCGATAACGTCGGCGTTTTCACGTATTCCGACGAAGAAGGCACGCCCGCTTTCGATTTGCCGGGCAAAGTTGACGCGAAAACCGCGAAGCGTCGCCGCGCCGCTCTGATGAAGGAACAGGCGAAAATTTCCAAGCGCAAAAACAAAGCGAAAATCGGCAAGACATACAAAGTTTTGTTTGAAGGCGTTTCGCAGGAATCGGATTTACTTTTTCAGGGACGGCTCGAAGGACAGGCGCAGGAAATCGACGGCTACGTTTTAATCAACGATATGCCGGAAGATTTTGAGCCGGCAATCGGCAAATTTTATTCGGTAAAAATTACCGATGCGCTCAATTATGACTTGATTGGTGAAATTATTTAATATACATTTACCAACGAGGTTTTTTCCCGCAAAATTCTATTATTCAGGAAGTACAAACAAATATGAAATTAACTAATTTAACTAAATTATTAATGCTGGCAGGTCTCTGCTTATCGACCGTTGCCGCATTCGCGCAGGATACTCAAAAAACTTTGCAGAAACCTTATCAAAAATGGAGCGAGGCGGAAGCGAAGAAGATTATCTCTAATCTGCCCTGGGCTAACGAATATCAATCGGAAGGCGGTTTGGCGGCAGTGGCTCAGCAGACGCAGGCTCGCGAGCAGTCCGACACGACTCTCGGCGGAAGAAATCGCGGCAGCGGCGCTCGTAATCTGACGATTTCGCCCGTCACTATCCGGCTGCATTCCGCCTTGCCGGTGCGACAAGCGATGGTCAGATTGCAGCAGATTCAGATCGGTTATGACAAAATGAGCGAAGATGACCGGAATAAATTTGACGAATCGAAAAAAGTTTTCCTGAGCTGCCCGGCTTGCCAGAACTATTACGTTGTAACTCTCACGAAATGGAGAGATTCTTCGCCCGGCGCGGTCGATGACGGAATATTTCAGACGATGAAGTTCGAGGATTTCAAAGGCAAAGTCTGGCTGGTCAACGACAAAAATGAGAAACGCGAACTGGTGCAGTTTACGCCGCCGAAAGGCGCCGGCGAATCGGCTTGGTTTTTCTTCAAACGAACCGATGACAGCGGCGCTCCGCTTCTAACGTCCGAAAGCAAAGAACTCAAATTCGTTTTTGACAACAAGTTGTTAGACAACAATCGTTACAGCGGGCTTATTCCCAGAGCTTTTGAGTTTAAAGTCCCTAAATTAATGTTTAATAACAAAGTCGAATTTTAGTTTCCGGCAACAATTCGGCTCGAATCGGTTTTCGATTTTTTAACGTCGCTTTTCGAATTCGCAATCTCGGAGAATTTGCTCCGAGATTGCGAATTTTCGTGTTGCAAAGAGTTAAAATTATTGACCTGCGGCGCAACATAACATAAACTACCCGCATCTCTTAGCTAAATAATTACAAAAAGAGGTTACTATTATGCGTTCAATTTTTAAATATACGCTTCTCGCCGTTTTCTGCTGTTTATTTCTGATGCAGATCGAAATTACGGCTCAGGACAATGGAAAAGCAACTCCGGCAGAGAAGCCGGATAAAACTAAAAAAACCGATAAAACCGATAAAACCGATAAAACCGATAAAACCGTCGATGGCGTAGCGCCGGTGACGCTTAAAGATTTGGCGGTTGATTTTCCGGATGTCGAAGGCTGGAACAGAGACGAAATTCAAAAATATCCGAGCGAAGAACTCGGTTTCAGCGTCAATTACGAATCCGAAGAAGGCGGCAGAGTCACGATTTATGTTTACACCGGCGGCAAGAAAAATATTCCCGATGATTTAAACGACAAAATTCTTAAAAACGAATTGAACAGCGCCAGAGGCGAAATTCGCAAGGTCGCCGATATGGGATATTATCAGGACGTCAAGGAAATTAAAAACGACACGGTCGCGCTCGGCGGCGCGGGCGGCAAAGTAAAATCTCTGCGGGCGCTTTATAATTTAAGCGCCGGCGGGCGAAATTTGACTTCGGAAATTTACCTGTTCGCGCACCGGAACAGATTTATCAAAATCCGCGCGACGCGCCCGCGCGACAAAGACGAAAACGGGAATAAAGCCGTCGCAATGTTGCTGGCGGAAATCGACGTAATGTTCGCGAAATAGTATTTCTGACGAAATGCGCCCGGAATTTTTCCAATCGAATCTTTGATACAAATTGCGAACCGATTTTACGCGTCATCTCTCCGGGATAAAGTAGAATTTGACGGCTCAAAGATGATAAGCGGCGCGAAGTTGATTTCCGGAACACAAAATCGCATCGAATTTTAATTTAATGCCGGGTTACGACGAACTGATACATATTTCCGCCTCGGTCGAAAGACTGGAACCGGCGAAGGAAGAAATCGAAAAAAAAACTTTTCTCGATTATTTTTCTTTGGCAATTACGACGTTCGGAGTCGGTTATATTCCGCTTGCGCCGGGAACGTGGGGTTCGGCGGTCGGCGTTTTGATTTATCTCGGTTTTTGTCAAATCGAAGCGAGCGGGTCGGCTTATTTCGCTTTGCGCGGCTGGCAGGAAGCGCAGGTTACTGCCTGGGTTCACGTCTTCAACGCGATTCTTTTTCTGGTGTTTTGTCTGCTGGGAATCTGGGCGGCTTCGCGGGCGACCAAGCTTTTCAAACACAAAGACCCGTCGCAAGCCGTCGTCGATGAAGTCATCGGGCAGCTTTTGGTTTTTCTTTTCGTTCCGTTTGATATTTCGTGGAAATACATTCTGGCGGGATTTTTGCTGTTTCGTCTTTTCGACATCTGGAAGCCGTACCCGATTGATTCTTTGCAAAATCTGCCCGCCGGAATCGGCGTCTGCGCGGACGATATTCTCGCCGGAGTTTACGCCGGGGCGATTTTAAGCTTATTTTACGCGATTGGTTTGATGCTATGAAAATGCACGTTTTAGCGGGCGATGCGCTGGCAGATAATTTTCGGGTTTCCGGCATAGAAGGCGAAACGAGTGTCTGCCGCGAATGTCTGGTCGAAGGCAATGTCCAAGCCGAAAATCTGGAAGATTTCTGGAAAGTCCGCGCCGGTTTTATCAAGAGCGCTTACGGCGAAAACGAAGAAAGTTATTTTCTCGAAGTCGTCGGCGAGTTTGAAAAATTGAAGAATCTCGCGTCTGAAACGGAAGTGAATCTCTGGTTTGAATACGAATTATTCTGCCAGACGAATATGTGGTTTTGTCTTTATCTTTTGCGGAATACGGCGGCGACCGTTTATCGCGTCGCGCCGGTGGTCAGAACCGGGGAAGAAGACGTCTGGAAAGGTTTCGGCAACCTGGGCGCGGACGATTTAAAAAAATGTTTCGCGGGGCGAATAAAATTCGGCGGCGAAGACCTCCGGCTCGGCGCGCGGCTCTGGACGGCGTATCAAAACGCGGATTATGAAAAACTGGAAAAACTTTCCGAAACCGAATCGGATTGTTTTCCGCGCCTGAAAGAAGTCTGCCGCGCCGAAATCGAAAAAGATTTTCGCCCGCAAAAAGTTTTGCAGGAAATTATCAAAAACGGCGCATCGGATTTTACCGAAATCTTCCCCGAATTCACAACCCGCGCCGGCGTCTACGGCTTCGGTGACGCGCAGGTGAAAAGGATTTTAAGGCAAAAGTAAAAAGGCAAAAGGCAAAAGTAAAGAGCATCTCAGGCTTTGCGCTTTTATTCAGGATTGCCGGCATAGAGTCTGATTTTCTTGCATAAATCGTATCTTTATTCAGTTCTATTCGACGTTTTTTGAATAAAAGTGCAAAGCCGGCATCTTACTTTAATTCTACATTCGAGAAGGACGCATTTTTTACTTTTTACTTTTGCCTTTTTACTTTTGCCTTTTGCCTTCTTCGGCGTCTTCTTCTTTTTCAAAAATCCAGCCTTTGCGCCAGAACCACAGCAGAAGTATTGCGCCGAACAAAATCATAATGCCGATGATGTGCCAGAAGCTGTTCGGGTTTTCGGCGTCGGGCAATTTGGTGTTCATCCCGTAAATTCCCGCAATCAGCGAGAGCGGCAGCATAATCGCCGAAAAAATCGTCAGAAATTTGACGATGTCGTTCGTTCGATTGGCGACCACGTTGAAATGAATGTTGAGCAGACCGCCGACCAAGTCGCGATAATTTTCGGCGAGCACCGAAACGCGATGCAGATGGTCGTAAACGTCGCGATAAAAAGGCAGAACGTTTTCTTCTATCAAGGGAAACTCGCCGCGCGCCAGACGCGAGAGAACGTCGAGCTGTTTCGAGCTGATTCGGATGAGCCGCGCGACGCTTCTTTTCAAATCCATTATTTCTTCCAGAATCTTATTATTGCCTCTCTGCATCTGGAAAATGCGGTCTTCGATGTCGTTTATCGCCGCGTCGAAATCATCGACGACGGGAATGTATAAATCCACCAGCTGGTCGAGAATCTGGTGCAGCAGGTAATCCGAGCCGCGCTGGCACGAAAACGTATTGGCGCGAACCTGACCTTTGACGGCATTGATGCTGAGAAACGGCAGATGATGAAACGTCAGAACGAAATTTTCGCCCAGATATATGTCGAGCTCTTTGGTCACGAAATTCGTCGAGTTGGTGTCAATCGAAACGCCGTGAACGATTAAAAAAAGATAATTATGATACTGCTCGACCTTCGGGTGATTTCTGGTTTCGACGGCGTCTTCAATCGTCAGCGGATGAAAATTAAAAACGTCGGCGAGCAGCTGCGTCTCTGCCGCGGTCGGCTGCTCCATATCGACCCAAACTAAATTTTCTTTATTTTCAAGCAGCGCAGGCAGCTTGTCCGGCGAATGACCTTCCTCGATGCGGTCTGACCCTTTATGATATACAAAAATTTCCATAATTGAAGTTAAATTATTTAAAGCCAACAAACCTTTTACCATCGACAGCCAATCGCTGACAAACGACGCGGCGATTATTTGCACGGTTTCGGAATTGATTGAGCCTCCGGCAAAGTTAAAAGCAAGCAAAAATTGCCCGTGAAAGTTTAATATTCAGAACAAAAATATCTTATCTCAAGTGAAAGTCTCATATTTCAAACGAAAGAGTCGTATTTCGAGTGAAAGAGTCGTATTTCAAGCGAAAGTATCGTATTTCGAGCGAAAGTATCGTATTTCGAGCGAAAGATTGATATTTCGAGCGAAAGTATCGTATTTCAGCCGAAAGTATCGTATTTCGAGTGAAAGTATCGTATTTCGAGTGAAAGTATCGTATTTCAGGTGAAAGTGTCGTATTTCAATACAAAATCTTGTTAAACAAATTGTGAAAAACGTCTGATAGTCAATCTTTTTTAATCTGTGCTAATCTGTCAGCATCTTTTATGAACGAGCAGAACGTGACATTGAAAGTCGAAAACGTGACCAAGCGTTTCGGCGAATTTACGGCGGTCGATTCCATCAGCTTCAACGTTCGCGCCGGTCGCGTTTTCGGTTTTCTCGGTCCGAACGGCGCGGGCAAAACGACGACCATCCGGATGATTGTCGGCATCACCGCGCCGGACGAAGGCAGCATCGAGCTTTTCGGTCAAAAGGTTTCTTACGCTTTGCAGGACAGAATCGGTTATTTGCCGGAAGAACGCGGGCTTTATAAAAAGATGAAAATCTTCGAACAGCTTCGCTATTTCGCCGCCCTGAAAAACGTGCCGCAGAAACAAGCCGACGAGCGCATCGACTTCTGGCTCGAACGGATGAATTTGCAGGACTGGAAAAAGAAAAAGGCGAACGATTTGTCGAAGGGAATGCAGCAGAAAATTCAATTCGTCTCGTCCTTGCTGCACAATCCGGATTTGCTGATTCTGGACGAGCCGTTTTCCGGTCTCGACCCGATAAACGTCGAAACGCTGCTGGAAATCATCGCCGAATTGAAAGCCGGCGGCAAAACGATAATTTTCTCGACGCACCTGATGGAAACCGCCGAGCGCCTGTGCGACGACATTATCCTGATAAACAAATCGCGCCGGGTCGTCGGCGGAAGCCTGCGCGAGATAAAGGAAAGCTTCGGGAAAAATATGATTGCGCTCCGGGCAACCGGCGGCGACGGCATTTTGCAGGATAAAAGCCTGGTTTCAAGCGTCGTCGAACACGCCGACGAAAAAGAATTGATGCTGGCGGAGAACGCCGACGCGCAGCTTTTGCTCAGAAGATTGATAGAATCAGGCGCAGCCGTGACGAAATTCGAATTAATCGAACCGAGCCTCAACGATATATTCATTGAGAAAGTCGGCGAAAGCTCGTAGGAGCGCGGGACTTGTCCATCGCCCATACATTCGTTTTTATGTGTCGAGAAACATTTTTAATGCTATGAGAAAATTTCTAGCGGTCGTCCGGCGCGAATATAAAAAGGTCGTTTTTAGCTGGGCGTTTTTAATCGGAACGCTGCTCGCGCCGTTTATCGCGGCGATGTTCGGCGTCGTTCCGATGTTGATGTTTTCAATCAAGGGCGAGACGCAGCGAATCGCCGTCGTTGACCGGGCGGGAACCGTCGCCGCGCGTCTGAAACAAAATCTTTCGCCGCAAAAAATTACGGAGAAGGCGCGGCAAGCCGCCAGGGATTCATTCAAGGATATGAATGAATCGCAGGAAGAAAGAATGAAACGCGGCGCGCAGCAAATCGGCGAAGGCTTCGCGCTTGTCGATTACAACGCCGCCGGTAAACCGCTCGAACAAATTCGCGCCGAGCTGAACGCGCAGATTCAGGGCGAACAGCTCGACGCATATCTGATTATCCCCGAAAACTTCGACGCGCCCGACGCGACATTTGAATATTACTCGCGCAATCCCGGCGATTTTGTCGCCAATTCGATGCTCGAAGAAGCCCTGAACGAAGCCGTCCGCTCCGAGCGCCTGTTCCGGGCGAATATCAGCGAGGCGCAGTTAAAAGACCTGAGCCGCGACGTGGCTTTCGAGAAAACGAAAGTCAGCGAAAAGGGCGAGGAAAAGGAAGACGGCGGAAAATTTACCGCCGCCTTTATTATCGGAATTTTGATTTACATCACGCTGGCGATTTACGGGCAGCAGATTCTGGGCGCGGTGGTCGAAGAAAAGGAAACGCGCATCGCGGAAATTCTTTTCTCGTCGGCGCGCCCGTTCGAGCTGATGATGGGCAAGCTGGTCGGCGTCGGGCTGGCGGGCTTGACGCAATTGACAATCTGGCTGACTTCGGCTCTGGTGCTGTTCAGCGTCGGCGCGACGACTATAAGTGCCGCGGGCATCCCGTTTTCGATGCCGAATATTACGCCGCTTTCGATTCTCTATTTCCTGGTTTTCTTTCTGCTCGGATTTTTTCTGTACGCGACGATTTTCGCGCTTATCGGCGCGATGGTGACGACCGTGCAGGAAGGCGGGCAATTTGCGATGATTCCGGTAGTTATTTTGCTCGCCGGTTTTTACTGTATATTTCCGATTGTCCGCGACCCGAATTCGACGCTTTCGTTCTGGGTTTCGGTCGCGCCTTTTCTGGCGACGATTACGATGCCGGTGCGAATTGCGATTGAAACGCCGCCGTTCTGGCAGATTGCGCTGGCGATTTTATTTAATGCGGGCGCGATTTTCGGATTGGTCTGGCTGGCGGCGCGCGTTTATCGGGTCGGAATGTTGATGTACGGCAAGCGCGCGACGATTCCCGAAGTCTGGAAATGGATTCGGCAAAGCTGAATTTAATGCATAATTCAAAAGCTTTGCCGAAAAAGCATAAGGAAAAATACGAGAATGGCGATTGAAATCGAAAAAAAATATCGTCTGAATGCCGCGCAGTGTGAGCGGATTTCATCGGCTCTGGCGGAAATCGGCGCGCAGTTTCAAGGCGTCGATTTTGAGGAAAATACGCTTTATCGCGGCGGCGCTCTCGACGAAAAAAACGCCGTACTGCGCGTTCGCAAAATCGGCGGCAGAACGATTCTGACCTATAAGCGGCGAATTCGAAACGAGTTCGACGTCAAACAGCAAATCGAACACGAAACCGAAATCGGCAGCGCGGAAGAAATCGAAAACATAATCGAAAATCTCGGTTTCGTTCGCTCGCTGGTTTATGAAAAACGCCGTCGGATATGGAATTTCCGGCAAGTCGAAATTGTTCTGGACGAGCTTCCGTTCGGGCTTTTTATGGAAATCGAAGGCTCGATAACGGCGATTGCCGAAGCCGAAATGTTTCTTGAAGCCGAAGCGCTGACGGTCGAGCACGAAACTTATCCGCGCCTGACGGCTATTCACGGAAAGAGAAACGGCGAAATAATCGAAGCGAGATTTTTGAAATAAATTTTCTTGCCATTTTGCAAGCGAATGTTTTAAGCTCGTTCTTATTGAAAAAGGAGAACTCCGGCAATGAGAAAACATATTTTTGGCTTCGCGCTTTTCGCTTTAATTTCAGGCTCGGCAATTTTTGCTTATCAATTGATTTATCCGGTGATAAAAGTTAATTTAGTGGCTCAGCCGCTTGAGTCAGCGCCGCTTATTAAACCAGCCGGTTTAGCGAGAGACATTTATACATTCAATCCGACATCGGTGGTCGTCGATGTTAAATCGAGAAAAGTTTATGCCGGAATTGACGATAACGCTTCAAATCCGTCGCTGAACGAATTCGTTAAAGTAGTTATGTTTGCCGAAAATTCGGACGATGTTGTCGTTCAGTCGCACTGGTTAAAAAATATGAAGAGCACAAATCTGGTTTTCGCCTGTGACGAATGCGCCTCGATGACCGCGAAGAAAAATTATTACGCGCGCGTCTATTTTGCGAGCGTGCCGGACGACCTGAATTTGAATTTACGTCTGGAAAACGAAAAAGGCGGCGACTTTTATCTTCAGGCAACTTCCGTTCTGGTCAATTCCGGGAAAAAATAAGTAAACATTTCTACGAAATTCTCTGCAAGTTTGATTCTCGCGCTTCGTTCTGTTCGGCGTAACAGGAATTAGGAAAAGCGAGTTTCCGAACTTGCAGATTTTTTTGGAGGAAATATGGAAAGACAGTGGTCAGGCATTAATGTTCGGTCGTTGACGGTTGTTCTGGTGTTCTCGATAATTTTTTCGGCTTGCGGCAGTGAAAGCGTTTCGAACAACAGCAACGCGAACAGAACGGCGCAGACGAACAATTATTCGGTTGATTATGAAAACGCGGCAACGGTGTCAAATACGACTTCGTCAACGTCATTGCCGATGGCGAAGGCGCTCAATGAGGAAAAAAGCGCGGGCGGCGAGCGTTACGCCGAAATCGAAGAAAATCCTTTTCTCGAAACTTCGCGCGCGCCGCTTTCGACGTTTTCGATTGACGTCGATACGGCTTCTTACGCAAACGTCCGCCGCTTCTTAAATCAAGGGCAGCTGCCGCCGAAAGATGCGGTGCGCATCGAAGAATTAATCAATTATTTTGAATACGATTACCCGCAACCGATGGGCGACGTGCCGTTTTCCGTCAATAACGAGGTTGCCGTCTGCCCCTGGAACACGAAACATAAAATCGTGCAAATCGGTTTGCAGGGCAAAAAAGTCTCGCTCGACAACGCGCCGCCTTCGAATCTGGTTTTTCTGGTAGACGTTTCCGGCTCGATGGATTCGCCCGACAAACTTCCGCTTTTGAAAGATTCGATGCGTCTTCTGGTCAATCAACTCAAGCCGCAGGATCGTGTGGCAATCGTCGTTTACGCCGGAAAAAGCGGCTTGGTTTTGCCTTCGACGCCCGCGAGCGAGAAAGGCGAGATTCTTTCGGCTTTGAACAGCCTGGAATCGGGCGGCTCGACCAACGGCGGGCAGGGAATTCAGCTTGCGTACCGCGTCGCGCAGGAAAATTTTATCCGTGACGGCAATAATCGCGTGATTCTGGCGACGGACGGCGATTTCAACGTCGGCTTGACGGGCGACGACGAGCTGGTCCGCTTAATCGAAAACAAACGCGAGAGCGGAATCTACCTGTCGGTGCTCGGCTTCGGCACGGGCAACACCAACGATTCGATGATGGAAAAACTCGCCGACAAAGGAAACGGCAATTACGCTTACATCGACTCGCAGGATGAAGCGCGCAAAGCACTGGGCGAGCAGGTTGCCGGAACTCTTTACACGATTGCGAAAGACGTAAAGATTCAGGTCGAATTCAACCCGGCAAAAGTCGCCGGTTATCGCTTAATCGGTTACGAAAATCGCCTGCTCGCGACAAAAGATTTCAACGACGACAAAAAAGACGCGGGCGAAATCGGCGCGGGTCATTCGGTGACGGCGCTTTACGAAATCGTGCCCGCCGGAGAAAAGGTCGAAAACGACGGCATCGAATTGAAATATTCCAAAGTGCAGCCCGCCGAAACGAGTTTTAACGACGAGCTTTTGACCGTTAAACTGCGTTACAAGGAACCGAAGGAATCGCAAAGCAGACTGCTGACGATGGGCTTGCTCGATAGAGGAAACTCGATTGAAAACGCTTCGGACAATCTGAAATTCGCGACGGCGGTCGCGCAGTTCGGCTTGCTTCTGCGTCACTCGCGCTACAAAGGCTCGGCAAATTTCAATAATGTTTTGAGTTTGTCGCAGGTATCGCTCGGCGGCGATTTAAAAAATTATCGGAGCGAGTTTGTCGATATGATTGAAAAGGCAAAACGACTTTCGAGAGATTAATCGCTTTCAAAATAAGTTAATATTCACCAAAAAGAAAAGGCTTCCTAATTAAAAGAAGCCTTTTCTTTTTACCGAAAAACCTTTTCTTTCATAAAAGAATACTTTTCTTTTACAAAAAACATCTTTTTCTTAAACAAAAAAGTCTTTTCTTTCGCGAAAGAAATCTTTATTTTAACGAAAGATGCCTTTGTTTCAACGAGAAATGTCTTTACTCCAACCGGCGAAGCCTTTGTTTTAACTGGCGTAAAGGCTTCTTTTACCACATAAAAGACGAAGAATTCTTCGAATAAGTAATTTCAGGGCAATAAAAGAAGTAAAATAACGAAACACAAAGAAAAAATTAACAGGCACAAAGTCTGGCAGGCTGACGAGTAAGAATCATCTCTCTTATCTTTGATAATCATATTTTTCCCCTTAATCTTTCATGAAAATTCTATGTTTCCGCACTAAAAACCTTATTTTCCCTTAACCAGTTCGGCGATTTGCTTAATCAGCAAATCCGGCTCGAAAGGTTTTGTGTGATAGCTCTGAAAGCCCGAAGCAAAAGCCTTTTCCTTATTTTCGGCAGTGGTAAACGCGCTCAGCGCCAGCGCCGGAATTTTGCCGCCTTTTTCTTCCGGCATCGCGCGCACTTTGTTCAAAAATGTGTAGCCGTCTTCGACCGGCATCGCCAAATCGGAAACGATAATGTCAAATCGGTGGTTATTGGTCAGATATTTCATCGCTTCTTCGGCTGATTCGGCGCCTACAATATTCGCGCCGCATTGTTCGAGGTAAAGCGCCAGCACGTCGCGCGAGTCCTGGTCGTCTTCGACCAGCAAAATGCTGATGTCGTTCAGTTTCAATTCGTCGGTTTGGCGTTCCACTTTTGTTTCTTTCGCTTGTTTGTTGGCGGCTGCGTGAAGCGGGAACGCGACGGTAAAGGTCGAGCCGTGCCCGATGCCTTCGCTCTGCGCTTTGACAAATCCGTTGTGCTTTTCGACCAGCGTTTTGACGATGGAAAGACCCAATCCAAGTCCGCTTTTGGCGCTCGACGTTTTTTCGTCCGCCTGCGCAAATTGCCGGAAAATATTCGGGAGAAATTCGGGAGCGATGCCCTCACCGCTGTCCGTAATGTTGACTTCGACTTTGTTCGAAGTCACTTCCATATCAATTTTTATATTTCCCTCTTCGGGCGTGAATTTCAGAGCGTTGTTTAAAAGATTGGTGAAAACCTGCTGCAAACGGATAACGTCGCCGAAAACTTCGGCGCGCGTCGCGTTGTGAACGAATTCGAGCTGAACTTTCTTTGATTCGGCGAGCGGTTTTTGCTGGTTGTAGATGTTGTTGACGATGTCGAACAAATTCACGGGGCGCATTTCGAGCCGCAGCTTGCCGGAAGCGACGCGTCCCATATCGACAAGGTCTTCGATTAATTTCGCCTGCGATTTCGCGCTGCGCTCGATGGTTTCCAGCGCATTTTTTCGCGTCGCGTCGTCAACCTGTTTGGTCAGAAGAATTTTTGCCCAGCCGAGAATCGAATTGAGCGGCGAGCGCAGCTCGTGCGAGACGATCGCCAGAAAATAATCCTTGGCGCGGTTGGCTTCTTCGGCTTCGTCGCGCGCCTTTCGTTCGAGGTCGTAGATTTTTTTCAGCTCTTCGCTTTCCAGTTTCCGGTCGGTTATACGGCGTGCGATGCCCATCATACTTTGCGGAAAGCTGTCCTTGTCGAAATATGTCTTTCCGCGCGCCGAAACCCATTGGATACTGCCGTCGGGGCAAATTACGCGATATTCGGAATCGTAAATTTTATCGCTGCGCTGCGCTTGCCGAAGCTCGGCGGCGACGCGCTCGCGGTCTTCGGGATGAACGGCGTCGATAAAATAGTTCGGCGTGATAATCTCGTTCGATGCCAGTCCGAAAAACTCGTTGCATTTCGGCGTGGAAAAAATCTCGCCCTTGGCAAAATCCCAAAACCACAAGCCGATGTCGGCATTTTCGGCGGCGTAGAGAAAATGCTCGCTGCGCTCTTTGTAAAATTCGATTTCCCTGACGCGCGGCGTGACGTCGTAAGCGCAAAAATAAATTTCTTTGGTTTCGCCCGATTCGTCTTTTTGCGGAACGAGATGTAAATCGACAATCTGAATTTGCTGAGCCGTGATTCTGAATCCAAGCTCCGAGACGGTCGCTCTGCCTTTTAAAGCTTCGTCGATGGCGGCTTGCAGCTTTTCGGCGACATACGATTCGGATTGCCAGAAAACCGTTTCGGAAAATTTATGCCCGACCAGCAGCTCCGGCTCAATCATAGCTTCGTTTTCCTCAAAGATTTTTCCTTTGAGTTCGAGCAGAAAACCGTCCCGGCTTAACAAACCGTAAAAGGCGAAAACGTTTTCGTAAGCAATCGAAGATTGAGAATCCAATCTCTTATTCATCCTTTCCGGGGAGTGCTTTTTATTACCAGCAAAAATAAACGGCGACAAATTTTTCTTAGAAGCAAAACCAGACATATGCCAACACTGGACTTTAACAACAAATAAACTGAACAAAAAATAAATGACCGCGCTTAGCTCAATAAACCGAGGTCAGAAGTCGGCAGACGCGCCGGGGAAAAATCAAAATAACAGTAGCGTCTCAATACAATTTTATACAAAAATATGCTCTAAACAACTTTATCCGATTGAGCCTCCGCTCAACCGAAAGAAGCTTTAAACGCGCCGGAAGTTAGCGCGAAACCTTAGCCAGAAGATTAAAGCTGCGAACCGTCTCGACCGTCTTTCTTTCGCGAAGCTCGTCGACCCAGTTCATGACGTTGCTGGAGATTTTATGGGCGATTGATTTTGAAAAGGCGTTATGATTGCTTGCTGAAACGGCGACTTCACTCGCACTGAGAGTATTCTTTTTGACGATTCGAACCGGAGCTTTTTTCATTATTTCTTACCTGAATTATTTGTGTTTTGTATAAAGACTCTGCCTGGTAAAAGCAATCCGGATGCCAAACCAAAAAGGCAGAAAATACTTGATTTTTAATAATAAAACCGGAATCGGATTTTTATATTTGTATGAAACCGATACAACCGGCTGAATCAATCAAATACATTATTTTAGTATCAATTACGACAAATTTGTGCGGAATGTCTGAATATGCTTGCCGCCGCGCCTGTGGCATAATCATTGCTCAGGCAAGCGGTATCAAAACTTACTGTTTTTCTCAGAAATCAAGAATTAATACAGTATCGGGAAATTAAAGAAAACAATTTAAAGTAGTATACTGTAAAGAACGAGTCGTTTTTGGAAAACAAATTTGATGAATCGGAAAATAAAGTTGAAATAAACACAAATTAAAACACAGCGAAAGCAAACATTTGCTTGCTTTCGTCGTTTTGATTTTCCTTCCCTGTGCTTTTTTTCGTATTATTTTACTACAATAAGGTTGTATTTTGACGAGGCTTTTCTATGGCAAACAAAGCTCTGGTAATTGATGACGATGTGGCAACTCTGGAGTTGATGCGCTTTCAGCTCGAAGCTGAAGGTTTTGAAGTATCGACCGCCGAACACGCGCAGCAGGGTTTGGATTTAATCAAAGAGATTGAATTCGACATTATTCTCACCGATTTGAATCTGCCCGACATCAGCGGGATAGAAATGGTGAAGCGCGCGAAGGAAACGCTGCCCGAGACCGAGATTATAATGGTCACCGGTTTCGGCTCGACCGAAAAAGCGATTGAGGCGACCAAAGCCGGCGCTTTTTATTACGTCGAAAAACCGATTGAGTTTGAAGAACTCATCGTTCTCATCGAAAAGGCGATTGACCGGAAACGCTCGGCGGCGGAAATTCGGGAATTGCGCGGAAAGCTTTCCAACCGCCATTCCTACGAAGGCATCATCGGCGCGAGCAAGGCGATGCAGGATATTTACGAGATGATTGACGGCGTCGCCGAATCGGACGCGAATATTTTAATCCTGGGCGAATCGGGAACCGGCAAGGAAATTATCGCCAACGCGATTCACTATAAAAGCCAGCGCGCTAAAAAGTCTTTTATTAAAGTTAATTGTTCCGCTTTGCCGAAAGAATTGATTGAATCCGAGCTTTTCGGGCACACGAAAGGCGCGTTTACCGGAGCGACGCAGGACAAAATCGGCTACATCGGGCGGGCGAACGGCGGCAGTCTGCTGCTCGACGAAATCGGTGAGATGCCGATTGATTTGCAGCCGAAGCTGCTGCGCGTCCTGCAGGACAAGGTTTATTACCGCGTCGGCAGCGACAAGTCGCAGGAAGTAGATTTTCGCCTGATTTCGGCGACTAATCGAAATCCGTTCGACGCGATTCAGGACGGCTCGCTGCGCGAAGACCTTTATTACCGCATCAACACCATCGAGATAAAAATTCCGCCGTTGCGCGAGCGAATGGAAGACGTGCCGATGCTGGCGGAGCATTTTCTGCAAATGTATGCGGAAAAATATAACCGGACCGTGATGAGCTTTTCGCAGAAGGCTTTCGGTCAGATGCTTTCCTATAACTGGCGCGGAAACGTGCGCGAGCTTCAACACGTCGTCGAGCGGGCGGTTTTGCTCAGTAAAGGCAATATCGTGCAGGAACTAAGCATTCCGACTTCCGCCGAGATGAACCCGTCGGCGGTTATGTCCGCGCCGGGAAATGTCGTCCGACAGGTTTCGACGCCAGCTTTTTCAGGTTCGCAGGTGAGCGGCGCGCCGGAAAGCATTGCGGATAATTCTCATTTTTCGACGAACAATTTATTTAACTTTTCGGATGAACAGCTTTTTGAAGAAATCGGAAAATTTATTGTCAACAAATTGCCCGAGCCGGTTGACGGGCAAGACCAGAAAGACGTTTTCGATTCGATAGAATACGGCGTCGTGCTCGCCGCGCTCAAGCGCACCAACGGCAACAAGCAGGCGGCGGCGAATCTTTTAGGCTTGTATCGCCCGCGTCTTTACGGAATGATAAAACGGCACAGTCTGGAAGAAAAAATATAATCGGACAAAAATAAATTCAGCGGGAACTGTTTGCCGGTTTTTGGAAACCAAGCGCGAGGAACAGAACCCGCTGAAACTTGAAAAACTATAAAAACTTTTATTTTATCTGCTGGGCGCGCTCGGAGCGCTGACGTTAATGTCGATTTTTTCCTTTTTCGTTCCGCCCAGAAAACCGCTGTAATATAATGCTCCGGCAATAATAGCCACGATTATGATTGTCGTAATCGCCCAGATAACATTTGAACCGGTTCCATTTTCTTCCGCCATAATAAACCCACCTCGGATAATAATTTTTTTTAAAACCTCGCTCTCAGCTTGGCAAAAGCTGTGCCAACTTATTTAAGTGTTTATCAAATAAGCATTTAAGCTAAAAAAACAGTTTTGATTTAAAGTTTTTTCGGGCGATTGATGAAGCAATTTAGAACGTTTATGTCGTTTTTCGATACAGAATTAAATTAAAAAATGATTTTAATTTTGTCGCGTGATTAAAAATTTTGTGTTTAATGCGATTTGTTCGAGATCGAAGGTAATCAAAAATGGCATAAGTGTTGCGTGAAACTAAATTTTTGCGCGCGACGCCTTACGTCATCAAAATAATGAAGCTTTTAAAGCGGAGAGGCTTTGAAATCGGTGCGGACTTTAAGGGAAAACAAATCAGCCGGTCAGCCGAAGATGCCTAAACTGCCATATCTGGTGCTGGCGGTTTCGCTGCTGGTCAGCCTCGCGGCGACTTACCTGTTTTACAACAGTTCGGCGAGCAAAGATATTGCGCGTTTTGATAACGATGTGACCCGCCTCGACACGACCATTAACAACAAAATCAGAATTTATATCGCGATGCTGAAAAGCGGGCGCGGTTTTATCGAAACCGTCGGCGAAATCAACCGCGATTCGTTTCGAACTTATGTCAGCAGTCTGGACTTGAGAAGAAATTATCAGGGCGTCCAGGGCATCGGTTATGCCAAGCGCGTTTTATCGTATGAAGCCGAAGCGCTGGCGCAGAAAATGGAAGGCGAAGGCTTTACGAATTTCAGGATTTTCCCGCAAAACAGCGCCAAATACGATTACATCGCCGTGCTGTATCTCGAACCGCTCGACGAGCGAAATCGCCGCGCCATCGGCTTTGACGTATCGAGCGAAGATAACCGCCGATTGACGCTGGAAAAATCCGCCGTTACGGGCGAGCCGGTCGCCACCGGAAAAGTTTTTCTGGTGGTGGAAACCGAAGACGGCAAACAGCCCGGATTTTTAATTTGTCTGCCCATCTATAAAGGCGACCACAATCCGCAGGATGCCGAAGAGCGCAAGCGTCTGCTGGACGGCTACGTCTACGGCGCGTTTCGTGCGAATAATTTTCTGGCGGAAGTCAGAAACGCTTCGAACACCGAAGATATATCAATCACTATATACGAGAGCGAAGCGGCGGACGAAAATATTCTCGCGCGCTCGCACAGCGGCGTGCCGGATGCGGGCAGCGACTTTACGTCTCGAATCGAAACCGAGGTTGCCGGTCGAAAATGGATTGTCGAGTATAAAGCGCTGCCCGCTTTTACGGCGAAATCCAATTCCGGCTGGACGTCTTTAATTTTCGGCAGCGGTCTGGTTTTCAGTCTTCTGCTTTTCGGAATGACTTATCTGGAATCTTTCGCGCGCCGCAAATCCGAGAAATTTACTTACGAGCTGAAAGAGTCGGAAAAAGAAAAAGCATTACTGTTTGAAAAAGAACAAAAAGCCCGTCGCTCCGCCGAAGACGCGAGCCGCGCGAAAGACGAATTTATCTCGGTCGTCTCGCACGAATTGCGCACGCCTCTGAACACGATTGCCGGCTGGACGCGAATTCTTCAGGCGGATACTTTAGCGCCGGAAATGAAGCAGCAGGCGCTGGAAAAAATCGATAAAAATTTGCGGATACAGACGAAACTGGTCGAAGAACTACTCGATTTTTCACAGATTATCACCGGAAAAAGCGATTTAAACTCAAAATTAGTTGAAATTTCCGGCGTCTTCGAAGACGCCGTCGCCGATGTTGCCGCGCAGGCTCGCGAAAAGGAAATTAATATCGAGAAAGAAAATACGCTGAACGGTCAAAAAGTTCTGGGCGATTCCGAGCGCTTGAAAAAGGCGTTTGAAAACATTTTGCGAAACGCCGTTAAATTTACTTCCAAAAACGGAACTGTTTTTACGGAGATAAAAGAGCAGGAAGAGACGATTGAGATGAAAATCCGCGACAGCGGGCGCGGCATCAATCCGAAGTTTCTGCCGCATATTTTTGAAGGCTTTCGTCAGGCGGATTCTTCCAGCACGCGGCAATTCGGCGGCTTGGGACTCGGCTTGGCGATTTCGCGCCACATTATCGAGCTGCACGGCGGCTCGATTAAAGCCGAAAGCGCGGGCGAAGGAAAAGGCTCCGTTTTTACCATAAAAATTCCCGTCTCGAAAGCTGCTAATCACTCATCTGCTTTGCCTGCAATGGATTAAAATCCTTCTAAATCCGCCCGGTTTTGTATCGAATACTTACAAAACAAATTAAATAATAAACATAGATATTATTCGGAAACCGTTTTTAAAGTGAAGTGAGAACAGCAGTTATTCGGAATCCAAATGAGGTGGCACGCTGATTGCCGATTGTTTAAGCATAAGACCGGTACGTCTTGTACTCTTCCAGGGTTTTTCTAATACAAGGAGGTTAATAATGAGTAGGATTTTCCTTAACGTTTTTACTTTTGTCTTTTTGACAATTACGCTTTCGACCGCTTACACCGTGCAGGGGCAGCTTCGCCCGTATCGGGTAAACGACAGACAGGTTCAGGTGCTTATCAACCGGATTGAAACCGGCACCGACACATTTCGCCGGCAGGTTGACCGCAATCTCGACCGCAGCACGATGAACGGAACCAGAACCGAAGACAATCTGACTTCTTACGTCACCGATTTTGAAAATGCAACCGACAGCCTGCGCCGCCGCTTCGATGCCCGCACATCGACGACTGCCGACGTACAGGAAGTTTTGAATCGCGCGAGTATGATTGAAAATTTCGTGCGCGACAATCGTTTATCGACTAACGCGCAACGTCAATGGACGCTCGTCAAAACCGATTTGGATACTTTGGCGACCTATTACGGCGTCCGCTGGGATTGGACGGCGCGAATTAACAACGACAGAAACGATAACAGAGGCGGATTAGATAGAGACGGCATCCGCGGCGGCAGAGGCGGTCGCGGCGATTCGAGATTAACGGGAACTTATCGCTTGAATACCAGTCAAAGCGACGACGTCAACGCCATTCTCGAACGCACGTTCGGCAATAACGCCGGCACCGATGCGAACCAGCGTCAGCGCGGGCGTCGGATGATGGAAAGACGTTTAACCGCGCCGGATATGCTGGCGATTGAAAAAATAAATCAGCGAGTGACGATTGCTTCGTCCTTATCGCCGCAGGTCAGTTTTGACGCCGATAACGTCTCGCGCAGCGAAGTTTCCAGTAACGGGCGAACCGTTAACATTCGCGCCGCGCAGAGCACCGACGGCTTGACCATCAGCTACGAAGGCGACCGGATGAATGACTACAACATCACTTTCCTCTCGGTCGGCAACAATCAATTGCGCGTCACCCGCAAGCTTTATCTGGAAAATCGCGGCGAAACCATCACGGTTTCCAGCGTGTATGACAAAATCGACCAGACCGCCCGGTGGACGGATATGGGCGGTTCAAACAACACCGGAAATACAGGCACAATTAACAACAACAACGGTAATTACGATTTCGTCATTCCGAACGGAACGCGTCTGGTCGCGGTTTTAAGTACGCCGCTTTCGACCAGAACGACTCAGAACGGCGACAGATTCACGATGGAAGTTACCTCGCCGACGCAATATCGCGGCGCGATTATCGAGGGAACAGTGGCAGCCGCCGAACGTTCGGGGCGCGTTTCGGGCAGAGCCGAAATGGGACTTAATTTTGAAACGATTCGCCTGCGCAACGGGCAGACTTATCGTTTTACGGGCTTAATCGACAGCGTTCGCAACGCCAACGGCGATTCGGTCGGCATCAATAACGAAGGCGCTGTTCGCGACGGCAATCAAACGACCAAAACCGTGACGCGCGCAGGCGTCGGCGCGGCGCTCGGCGCTTTAATCGGCGCGATTGCGGGCGGCGGACAAGGCGCGGCAATCGGCGCGGGCGTCGGTGCAGGCGCGGGCGCAGGCTCGGTTATCTTGCAGGGTCGCGACGACCTTCGGCTCGATAACGGAACGGAATTCAACCTGACTTCTTCTTCTCCGGCTAACTTGAGAGGAAGTTATTAAAGAACGGTAAGAACCTTTAAATCGACTAACGGGTGGAAATTTTAGCCACCCGTTTTTCGATTAATAAAAAGCCGTTTTTCCCGGCGGGCAAACGCTGAATACGTCTCGCAAATGATATTTGTTTGTTTAAAAACATCATTCTGAAGCGGACAAATGCCATTTGTTAGCTTTCAAACATCATTTGGAAGATTCCAGATACTATTTGGAAGTTGCCGAATATGATTTGGAGGTTGCCGGATATGATTTGGAAACAGCCGGAAGGCGTTTGGAAGTTGCCAGACGCGTTTTGGCAACTTCCAAACGCCTTCCGGCAACCATTTTCAACTTGAAAACGAGCTTTTTGTATGTCTTTGATACGTAAAATCTGGCACGGGCTTTGTATATCGGAATGCCGGTATTTGTAAAAATACTTATTCATTCTAAAAAACCGGACGAGCAACGGGCAGTTTTCTTTATTCATTTATTCAAGGAGGAATATTATGCAGGAAAGCGACACGCCGCAGACGAGGCGCGACGAGTGGGCCGCGGAAAAAATTTCCGACGAAGCGAGCAACCGGATGAGCGACGAGATTCAGCGTGAAGTCGCGCGCGGCGACGAAACGGAAGGCGACGCCGACGAGCGCGACGTTGCCGGCGGTCCCGCTTCGATTGACACGCCGCAGGGACGCGAAGAAGCAAAAACGAGAGCCGAAGGAGAAACATCTTAAATGGTTGACAATAAACTGGCAGTTGAAGAAGCACAGCGCGCCGCCGATTACGAAGCGCTGAAATCGAGCGTCAAAACGGACGTCGAATCCGAAATCGCCGCCCGCGCCGACCAGCCGACGCGCGCCGAAGCCGGACGGATAAACAATCTGGCGGGCGATTTCCGGCAGAAAGCGATTGACGAAGTAGTCGAAACCGACCGTGAAGTCGAGCGCGGGCGCACGATGGCGCGCATTTCGCAAGTCTTCGATTATATTTTCTACGTTATTTACGCGCTGCTGGCGGTTCGTCTTTTACTGGCGCTTTTTGCCGCGCGCGAGAGTGCGGGTTTCGTGCAGTTTATCAAATCCGTGACCGACCCGTTTTACGCGCCTTTTAAGGGAATCGTGCCGAGCATTCGCACCGAAGACGGCTTCACGCTGGCGCTGCCGATTATCGTCGCTTTATTCGTTTACGCCCTGATTCATCTCGGCATCAACGGATTATTGAGAATCTTCGCGCATCGCAAAACGGCGATTTAGAGCAAACTGAAAAGTGAGAACGGATAACTGAGAATGGTTTTTACGTCTCAGTTATCCGTTCTCACTTTTCAGTTTTAAAGTTAGCTGGTCGCGCAGCCCGCGTGCCCGCATTCGCACATAATGCCCGTAATATCCGCACCAGCCGCATCGGAGCATTGCTGGCTGCAATAATCCGAATCACTCGCCCGCGGGCATCTGCACATTTCGTGCGCGCATTTTTCTTCCGTATTCGCCATTAAATTAATCCTCCCTGAGTTCGTAAAATTATAGTTCCTTGGAACAGTTTAATTTTAGACTTCAGTTTCGGATAAGGCAATAAATTACCGGAAAAATTCGGCAAAAGAAAAAGGCTTCACGAGTTTTCGCGAAGCCTTTTCGGTAAATTGAATTGAGTTTTTATCTGATGAAAGCGCCCGGCGCCGGTATGTCGCCGCTTGTTCCGAACTGCGCGCCCGTAAATCCGGCGGTCGTTCTGAGCAGATACCACGTTCCCGTCGAAGGTCGGAAAACTGCCGGGTCGATTCTGCCGTCGCCGTCGAAATCGGCGGGCGAAGGTCTATCTTCGGAAATTCCGAACTGCGTCGCCGTAAACGAATTGCTGCTGCTGTTAATCACATACCAGTAACCGTTCGACGGGCGGAAAACAGCCAAATCCGTTCTGCCGTCGCCGTCGTAATCAGCCGGCACGGCTTTGTCTTCCGCGATGCCGAATTGATTGGCGATAAACTGGTTGTCGGAACTGTTCAGACGATACCAGTAACCGTTCGACGGGCGGAACACGGCGAAATCCGCTTTGCCGTCGCCGTCAAAATCGCCGGTCGAAGGCTTGTCTTCCGCGATGCCGTGCTGCTGCGAAACGACCGCATTGCTGCTGCTTCGCGTGACCCACCAGGTGCCGTTTGAAGGACGATAAACCGCGATGTCGGCTTTGCCGTCGCCGTCATAGTCGGCAGGCACGGGCAAATCGCCGTTTGCGCCGAAAGTCGCCGCCGTAAAATTATTATTCGAAGAATTCAAAACATACCAGCCGCCGAGCGCCGGGCGAAAAACGGCAATGTCGGATTTGCCGTCGCCGTCGAAATCCGCCGCCGCGGGCGAGTCGGTTTGAATGCCGAATTGTCGGGCAACAAAAGCGCCGTTGGCGCTGTTCGAGATATACCAGCTTCCGGTCGAAGGACGAAACACGGAAAGGTCGGCTTTGCCGTCGCCGTCGTAATCGAACTGCGTTCGGCGGCTGGCAAGCGCGTTGAGCGCCTGGTCAATTCTGATTCTGGATTTGGTGACGCCGTTGCGCGAATCGGTGACGGGTTTTCCGGTCGAGGTTAAAGCGTTCAGCAGTTGCGAAACGGAAGCGTTCGGCTTCTGCTGTTTCAGGACGGCAAACGCGGCGGCGACGTGCGGCGCTGCCATCGAAGTGCCCGAATAATTGCTGTAGCCGCCGTTCGGCACGGACGAAGCAATCCAGCGTCCGGGCGCGAGAATGGTTAATAAAGACGAGCTGTTGGAGAAATTCGAGACCGTATCGACGCCGGTTCCGTAGCTTCCGTCGTCGGTCGAGCCGACGCTGATTGCCGTGGAAATGCAGGCGGGCGCGCTCAAAGCGTTTGTATAACCGGCGTTGCCGGAAGAGATGACCGTGGCAATCCCGACCGAGCGCAGATTGTTAATCAGGATTCTGTAAGCAATGTGCGTGTCGTCGCAGCTCGCCGCGTATTGACCGCCGCCGAGACTCATATTAATGGCGGCGATATTCATCGAGCTGCTCAAATCCAGAACGCGCTCCAATGCCCGAAGCTGGTCGGAAGTGTATGAGAGCGCGCAGGGAACGGGATTCGTGCCGCAATCGGTCGCGCTAGTAAACCGCGAAAAAACTTGTATCGCGATAATATTCGCGTCTTTTGCCGCGCCGCTGAAATTCGTTCCGCGTCCGGCGACGATGCCGGCGACGTGCGTGCCGTGAGCGCAGCCGGTGATTGTCGTGTCGCAATTGACGCCGGAGTTAGGCGCGGTGGATTCCGTCACGCCGTTCGGGCAGACGCTCGTCGTCGTCCCGTAATTTGACGAATAACAGCCTTCGGCGACGATTTTTCCGCTCAGAAAAGGATGAGTTTTATCGACGCCGGTATCGAGAATCGCCACCGCCTGACCGCTGCCCGAAAATCCGCTCGCCCAGCTCGTCGTCGCTCCGACCAGAGCCGTGCTTTCGGCAAGCGTCGGCTCGGCGAGCGCGTCTTCTTCGATGCTCAAAACCTGCGGGTCGTTCCGCATCTGCTCCAGAGCTTCGGCTTTAGCCTCAAACGCCAGAAACGGAATGAATTTTAGTTGTTTTACCTTGTCAATCTGCTGAGCCTGATGCCGATTCAAAAAATTGTTCTGGTCTTCCTTGATTTTCAAAAGCTGGCGCGCACGTTCCGCCTGCATTAAAGTTCCATCGGGCTGAACTTCGGTTTTCAGCCCGACGATGACGCGCGCCGCGCCTTTTTCACGCGCCGTCTTAATCAATTGGGAAAAACTTAGCTGTTTGCGCGCTTCGATTGGCGAAGAATCCGGCGCGGAGATTTGAGCTTTGGAAGATGTTAAGAAGAAATTGGCGAAAAGAGCACACACCAGGACGGCAAAAGAGATTGACAAGAGTTTTTTCATTAATTTTCCTTTCGGGCAGTTGAGACGCAAAACTGGTTTGAGAGTTTTCGCGCGTGACTGCGTGATACAAAGTTTCTCTGATTTAGAGTTTAAATAGACGTTCGACGTTTGTTGCGGAGAACAACCTGCCGAACCGTTTCGACTGAATAAAATTCAATCGCAGAAAATCAAATAATTTCGCTTAAAAAATGTGAGTTACGGCAAGCTAAGATGCGAGTTTTTTTCATTTGGTCAACCGCTTTTTTTCGATTTTAAAAACTTTGTAAAAAGTGGAAAGCGGAAAGCGGTAAACAGTAAGTTCGTGATTTGATAACCGCAACTTACCACTTACCGTTTACCGCTTTCCACTTTTGACGTTTCTGTTTTTATAAAAACTCTACCGGACAAATGAATTCGGAACGGGAATATCGCCGCCGGTACCGAATTGCACGCCGGTAAAGCCCTGTGTCGAGCGAAGTAAATACCAGGTGCCGTCTGACGGTCGCCAGACGGTAATGTCGGCTTTGCCGTCGCCGTCGAAATCGCTCGGTCGCGCGATGTCGGATTCCAGACCGTATTGCAGAGCGGCAAATCCGGCGGTGCTTTGCAGCAGATACCAGACGCGTTCCGACCGGCGAAAGACCGCAATGTCGGTTTTCCCGTCGCCGTCGTAATCGGCGGGCGGAAGCGGCGAATCGAAGCCATCCCCGAAATGTTCGACCCGTCCGGTATTAGTCGAGCTTTGCCAAATCGCCCATTCGCACCGCACCTGACTTTGCCCGGCAATGGGGAAGCAGTTATAGCTGGCGATATCCGCCTTGCCGTCGCCGTCGTAATCGGCGGGGCGCGGAGTCGGAACACTCTGGTTAGCCCATTGAACGGTGCGGGTAGAGCCGTTGGCGCTTTGCCGGATTTGGAAATAATTTATGTCGTTGATGGTGTTGCCGCTGAATCGGAAAAATGCCAAATCGGCTTTGCCGTCGCCGTCGTAATCCGCCGGAACAACGAATTCTGTGCCCGGCGTTCCCCAGGATTCGGCGCGGAATGAATTATCCGAACTGTTCAGAATATACCAGACCTCGCTGCGCACGACGGCAATATCGGTTTTGCGGTCGCCGTCGTAATCCGCCGGAGCGAGCGTGTCGCCGTCCTGCCCGAAATGAATCGCTCGAAAACTGTTGTCGGCGCTCTGCAAAATATACCAGTTGCCTTCGGACGGGCGGAAAACGGCAATGTCGGATTTGCCGTCGCCGTCAACGTCGAACGCCGAACGATGATTGCCGGCAGCAATATTTATATTGTTTTCAAAGCGAGCGATTCCCAGCCTTTTATCATTTCTGTGAAACACGACGTCAGACGCGGCGACGATTTTTCCGTCAGGCTGAAGCGTGATGCTGCCTGAAATTCCGGTCTCGCTCGTTCTGCCCGAGCCGAAAGTCGGCGCGGTCGGCGGATTGAAAATGCCGAAATCGGTCAAGGTTTTGCCGCCGTTGCCGAAGCTGTTGTCAAGACTGCCGTTCACGTTCAGGCGGATAATCTGCATATCGCGGTGCGAAACTCCGATGTCGAATTCCTGAATCAGATGAGTGCTCCCGACCAGCAGAATTTTTCCGTCCGGCTGCACGACGACGTCCTGCGAATCTTCGTTGCTGTCGCCCTGATTCGAGTCGTAGATAAATCTGCCGTCGCCGTCAAACGCGGCGTCGAGGCTTCCGTTCTGATTGTAGCGGGCGACCGTAATATTTCGATTGCCGCTTTGACCGATAACCGGCGGAGGAATGTATGAATCGCCGGTGACGACGATTTTGCCGTCGGGCGCGAGCGCCATCCCGCGCGCCAGCTCATTCCAATTCGCGCCGCCGAAAGTCGTGACGACTTTTCCGTCGCCGTCAAAGCCGGTATCCGGCGAGCCGTCCGCGTTCAGTCGCACCAGCCCGTAATCATAATCAGCGCCGGCGACGATGGAAACCCAGCCTGCCAGCACGATTTTTCCGTCCGGCTGAAGCACGGACGTTTGAGCGATGTCGCCTCTGCCGTTAAAGTCTACGAAAGTGATTCCGTCTCCGCCGCCGAAGGTCGTGTCCAGGCTTCCGTTCGGGTTATAGCGGACGGCGGCAAAATCATACGTCAAGCCGTTGTTGTCGCCGCCCTGCGTGACAAATCCGGTAGCGATGATTTTTCCGTCGGGTTGAATCGCGACTTCCGTCGCCTGGTCGAGACTTGAGAAAAAGTTTGTGGTGACGACGCCGTTCGTGCCGAAAGTGGAATCGAACGTGCCGTTCGGATTCAGGCGGATAACGCCGAAAGCCGTGTCGGCGGCAAACGGATTAACATTGGCTTTACCGGCAACGACGATTTTTCCGTCCGGCTGAAGCGCGATGCCCTGCGCTTCGTCCGAGCCGCTGCCGAATTCAAAACGAAAAACGCCGCCGTTGGCGAAACCCGAATCGAGACTTCCGTCCGTATTAAAGCGAACCACGGTAAAGCTGAAACCGCTGTTCGTATCGTTGGCGCCGCCGGCGACCAGAATCTTTCCGTCCGGCTGCACGACAATGTCCTGCGCCGTATTCCAAATCATAAATTGCGGCTGGGAATTCGGAATCAGAACTATTCGCCTGCCTTGCACGCCAAACGATTGGTCAAGGTCGCCCGGCGCCGCCGTGACGCTCGTTCCGCCAAACACAAAACCGAAAACAAAGAAAACCAGAAAACAAAAAAATCCACGCGCAGCCTTTTTCATAAACCCTCCTATATGCTCGTTAAGTGGGCTTGGACGCTGAATGCTTTTTGTAAAATCGTATTTACACAGTGTCATAAAATATGTGAAAAATACAAGAAAATTTTTAGAAAGTGTAAAGTGGTAAACGGTAAATGGTGAGTTGCAGTAGATAAGTTACAATTTCAAAATAATAAACTTACCGCTTACCGTTTCTTAAAAAATAATGAGCGATTGGAAAGCGAGAATCGAAAGTTTAATCGAAGATATAGACAATTTTTCCGATAAAGTTAAGACGCGCCTGCGCAGAATCCGAGGTTTTGACGAGCCATTAATCATCGTGCCGTTTCTCGGCTACGGCAATGCCGGTAAATTTCTGCTGAGCGGGCGCGTGCTGGCAGATAAAGGCGAGGTAATTTCCAGCGAGACGGACGGCAAACGGCGCAACCTGGTCAATTTATACAAGCGTTTTGCGACCGACGAAGTCGCCGGAGCACGCGTGCGCGCGGTTTTTCAGGGCATCGAAAGGGAAGTTGTCACGGACGGCGAAGGTTATTTTAATCTGGAATTAAATTTGAGCGAGCCTCTGGAAAGCGATTCGCCGTTTCAGGAAATCGAATTGGAATTGCTTGAGCCGCTAAACGAAAACGAGCAGACGATTCGCGCCGTCGGTCGGATTTTGGTTCCGCCGCCGAGTGCCGCGCGCGGGATTATCAGCGACCTCGACGACACGATTATCACGACGAACGTGACGAATCGCCTGAAAATGTTTCTCACCGTCGCGTTATTGAACGAATATACGCGGATGCCTTTTAAAGGCGTGTCGGCTTTCTACCGCGCGCTGCAAAAAGGCGCGAGCGGCGCGGAAAACAACCCGATTTTTTACGTTTCGAGCAGCCCGTGGAATTTATACCCGTTTCTGACCGAGTTTTTGAAGCTGCACGATATTCCGCTCGGAACCCTGTTTTTGAAAGATTTCGGCAATCACACGATTTTTAATTCCGGCGCGCATTCGACTCACAAAATCAACAGCATCGAATCGATTCTGAACACATATCCGCATTTACCGTTTATTTTAATCGGCGACAGCGGCGAAAAAGACCCGGAAATTTACCGCGAAATCGTCAGAAAATATCCGAACCGAATCCGCACGATTTACATTCGCAGCATCAATACAAAACCCGAACGTCTCGCCGCGATTGACAAATTGATTGCGGAAATCGCCGACACCGGCTGCCAGCTCGTGCTCGCGCCGGACACGGAATTTGCCGCCGTCCACGCCGCCGCCGAAAGATTGATTGCGACCGACGAGCTGCCCAACATCCGCGAGGAAAAAAAAGAAGCCGAAAACGCGCCGAAAGCACAGGAAATCGCGGAAAGCAATCCTGAAATTTAATTATGAAGAATTCAACGTAACGAAAAGACAGGCGTTTTTGATAAAAGGAAATGCAAATCTTTTCCGCAGAGACACGTATCTTTTGAGCAGAAATGCAATGTTTTTCAAAAAATATGCTTATCTTTTCAAATGATATGGAATTATTTTCAGCAGCTACGACGGCTTACTCCAATTTGTCGTAAGACTTTAAAAAGTCTTTAACGCAAATTTATTTAAATTATGCATCTAATTTATATATTCCGAAAAATCTTGCTTTCGGGCGGAAAACTATGTTAATTTACGGCACACAAAAGGAGTAAAATATGAATCGGAAATTCTTATACGCAATTTTAAGTTTAATTCTGGTTTCAATCGCTGTCATCGGCATCGGCGCTTTTGTGCGCGGCGTCGAGGCGCAAGGTTTCGATACCTGTATTACCGATGACGGCAGCGGCGCATCGCTGCGTTTTAACTCCGACAACGGCGATTATGTGTTTTGCGCGGGCGGAAAAACGTTTACCGGAACCGGCTCGGTGACAAAAATAGGCAAGGTCATCACGCTCCAGCACAATGCCGCCGACCGTCGCCTGGCTGCCAGCGTCAACACGGGCACGCGAACCGGCTCCGGTATGATACAATCGCCG
The DNA here is from genome assembly GCA_036388475.1 of Pyrinomonadaceae bacterium. Classification (GTDB taxonomy): domain Bacteria; phylum Acidobacteriota; class Blastocatellia; order Pyrinomonadales; family Pyrinomonadaceae; genus JALZHR01. The sequence goes on from DASVRT010000110.1 coordinate 33,468, forward strand.
GTCGGCAAAACCGTCGGCTCAATCAGCGACCGCAATACGGCTGACAGCAGCTGCCAGTGCCGCTAAAATGAAAGTGTAAAGGCGAAGGGCGAAAGGCGAAACAGGTTCTCCTTCTTCGCCCTTTCGCCCTTCGCCTTTATCTTTTACCTTTATGCTTTATCTGACAAAAGCGTTCTGAGTCGGCAAATCGCCGTTGGTTCCGAATTGAGCGCCGGTAAATCCAGCCGTCGAGCGCAGCAGATACCAGGTTCCCGAACTCGGTCTGAACACAACCAAATCAGCCTTGCCGTCGCCGTCGAAATCCGCCGGTGCCGGCGCGTCTTCCGCTATTCCGAATTGTGCGGCTATAAATGAATTATTGCTGCTGTTGATTAAATACCAACTGCCCGCCGACGGGCGATAAACTGCCAAATCAGCCTTTCCGTCGCCGTCGTAATCCGCCGCGACGGGTTTGTCTTCCGCAATCCCGAATTGTGTCGCCGCAAAAGAATTGTTGCCGCTGTTGATGCGATACCAGCCGCCGTCAGCCGGACGAAACACCGCCAAATCGGCTTTCGCGTCGCCGTCAAAATCTGCAACCAGCGGTTTATCGCCGTTTGCGCCGAATTGAGCGGCAACAAATTGATTCGTCGAACTGTTTACCCGATACCAGCTTCCTGCCGAAGGTCTGAATACCGAAACATCCGCCTTGCCGTCGCCGTCGAAATCCGCCGGTACGGGCAAATCACCGCTCGTCCCGAATTGCAGAGCCGTGAAAGTATTACTCGATGAATTCAAACGATACCAGCCGCCGTCAGAAGGACGAAATACGGAAATATCGGTTTTGCCGTCGCCGTCGAAATCAGCCGGCGCGATTAAATCTCCCGATGCGCCGAACTGTGTGGCGGTGAGGGAATTATTCAAGCTGTTGTTGATATACCAGTAGCCGTTTGACGGGCGAAAGACCGAGATGTCAGCCTTGCCGTCGCCGTCGTAGTCAAACAAACTTTTGGTCGCCGCCTCTTGAAAACGAAAAACCGCGAATTTGCCCGAACTGGTGCAAGTGCCGCCGACCACAATTTTATTATCGCTTTGAACGACGAGAGAATTGCCGCTGCAAGGCGAATTTCCCGCCGCCGTCGCCGTCGCCGTCCCGGTATTATTAAAACTCGTATCAATCGTGCCGTTCGGATTCAGGCGCGAAACCGCGACGCCCGAATTCAGCGAGCCGCCGACGAGAATCTTTCCGCCGTTGGATAAAAGAATTTTATTCACCGAATGCGGCGCGGCGGTGATGCCGTTTGTCCCGAAGGCGCCGTCCGGCGTGCCGGTTTCGTGATAGCGAACGACGTAGCCCGAGCCGCCCGCCAGAATTTTCCCGTCCGGTTGCAGAGCCAGCGACGAGATGCTGTTATCCGAACCGCTGACCGATGTGAAGACCAGCCCGCTGTTGCCGAAAGTTGAATCGAACATTCCGTTCGACTCCAGACGAATCAACAAATAATCGTTTTTGACGAAATTGTTCAAAAATCCGCCGATGAGAATTTTTCCGTCCGGCTGAACGACGACCGCGTTTGCCGACTCGCTGACGCCGTTAAACCTGATGACCAGAATGCCCGAGCCGCTGAAAGTCGTGTCGAGTGAACCGTCCGCGTTAAAGCGCATCACCGCCAGGTCGGTCGGCAGATTCTGATTGATGTCCGTGGTCGGCGCGGTCGTTCCGACCATCACGATTTTTCCGTCCGGCTGCAATGCCATATCGTAGCAGTGTTCATCGGAAAAACCATTTATATTCGGGGCGGCGAGCCCGTTGCCGTCAAAGCTGTTGTCGAGCGTTCCGTTTGGGTTATAGCGAAGAACCGTAAAATCGTTATTCGTGTCGCCGAAGTATCGCTCGCCGCTCAAAAGAACCTTGCCGTCGGGCTGCACCAGCACGTTATTTCCGCGATTAAAATTAGTTACCTGCGTCAGGACAATTCCGGTGCCGTTAAAACCTGTGTCGAGCGTTCCGTTCACGTTGACGCGCATCGCCGCAAAGCTCTGGGCATCGTTAAAAGTATAGCCGCCGAGAACAATCCTGCCATCGGGCGCAATCGCCAGGTCGCGCGCGGTGGCGCTGGCGAAGCCGACCTGCTGAACGCGAAAACCCGTCCCGTTAAAAGTCGTGTCGAGCGTCACGGTGCCGGCGTTTATCACCGCCGAAAAAAACAAAAGACAGGTCAGAGATTTAAAAAGACGGGTCAGGCGTCGGAAAACAGGTTTCATTCGATATTCAAGTTTAAATTCCAGAGACATAAAATTATAAGGAAAATTTTTTTAAATTGTTTGAGATTAAAAAGGATTGCAGAGATTTTGCAAAAATAAAAATCGAGCGTTATCTGATTAAAAAAACTTAACCGATTTCGGCTGAAATGTAAAGATAACCGGCGGATATTAAGAAAGTATGCGCCGTCGCCGGATTTTAATATTTTACCGGCGGGCTCACGAGCATAAAAAAAATATTCGGGAAACTGCCGAAATGTTCAAAACAGAATAAAAAAAATTGCCAACGGCAGATTAATAGGGTATTGTTCTGTCGAAAAGAATTTTAATTAAACCGGCAAAAAGCGCAGCCCCGTTAGGCGGGCTGCACCTAAAAGTTGTTCGAGTTGACCGCAGTAAGAAGTTCCGGTTCTTCGGAAACGGTCGTTTTAAAGAGGAGGCTAAATGAAATTTGTATCGTTTTTGAAAAGTCATCAAGCAGTGAGATGGTTACTTCATTCGTTGATAAGTTTCTCACTTTTACTGACGGTTTGTTTGTTCCCGCAGACTGAAACCGTCGTCAGCGCCGCGCCGGACGAGCCCGAAAACGTCACGGTGTTTTCCAATCCCGCGCCGATTACTCCGGCTGACCGCGCGAGCAATAACGCCGGAACCAATCCGGGAATTCCGGCGACGAATTACCCGTCGGTAATTACCGTTTCGGGATTGACCGGCGTCGTCACGAAAGTCACGGTCACTTTCGCTATAACCAGTACTTTCCCGGACGATTTGGATATACTGCTGGTCGGACCGACCGGCGCGTTGTCGCTGGTTATGTCGGATGCGGGCGGTTCGGGCGACCATACGAATATAACTTATACTTTCGACCAGCTGGCGGCGGCGACAATGCCGAACGACCCGACGACCGTCACTCCATCGGGAACTTTCCAGCCGACTAATTTTGCGGGGCTTGCCACGCCCGAGCCGAGCGGTCAGGACAATTTTCCGACGGCGGGCGGATTGATGAGTTATCCGACAAACTTTTCCATTTTTAACGGCACGAATCCGAACGGAGACTGGAAGCTTTACGTGGTTGACGACCAGGTTATCGACACTAACAGCTTGCCGAGCGGATGGAGCATCGACATTCAGTCGTCGGTTCCGGTCGCCACGGCGTCAATCAGCGGAAGAATCACCTCGCAATCGTCGGGCGACGGTTTATCGGGCGTGACGGTCGTACTGTCGGGCGGCGGTCTGACGACTCCGCGCCTCGCGCGCACCAACCCGTTCGGCTATTACAGTTTCGACGGCGTTCCGCAGAACCAAACTTACACGGTGACGGTCGCGTCTAAAACTTATCAATTCTCAAGTCCGAGCCAGCAGGTTAATCTGACCACTACAAATGTGACAAACGTTAATTTCGTCGGGACGCCCTGACGAATTTCAAGCCGTAGTTTTCTAAATAAAAAAGGCTTCGTTCTATATAGAGCGAAGCCTTTTTTTATTCTTAATTTTAGGTTTACGGTTTCGGCAGCGTCCGCTCGACGTGCCGGGCAAATTCCCAAGCCGCCAGGTTAGCCGCGTCGTTGCGATATTTTTTGCGCACCACCGGCGTCAGACGCCTGACGATAATCATTCCCGCGTCCACCAGCGGCGCGGCGGCGGCGGTCTTGCCCGTTTTCTCCTGCCCGCTAACGTTCGCCGGAATCAAGGACTGCTCGAACGCATCGGTCGCGGCAATCAAATCGGCGATAAAAGTCGCGCTCAAACCGTAGCCGATAAACTCGTCTTCAAACGCCGCCGCATCAGCCGCAAAAGCGCGCCCGGCGGCAATCAGATTCTGGTCGCTCTTGTTGCGCGGCAGGCGAAACTTTTCTTCCAGCCCGTTTATCTCGTAAGCGAGCGCCGTCGCTAAATCCGATATGTCGCGCAGCATAACATATAAGCGGTCGCGTGCGTCACCTTTAATTTCCATCGCCTGCGCGTAGCTGCCGCGCGTCGAAAGCTGTTCGCCGGCAATCTGCGCCAGTTGTTCAATAATCGGCAGCAAAGGCGCAAAAATCACCGCCGCAATCGAACCGACAGGAAAATCCGCCGCGTGCGAAGCAAAAAAGTCGCGCACCTTCAAAAACATCTCGTAACGCCGTCTCTGACCCGTAGTCATAAATTTAATCTCCTTATTTTAATAGATTTAACTGCCGACGGCGGTAGGCTGTGGGCAGAATTGTTTAACAAGATTTTGTATTGAAATACGACACTTTCACTTGAAATACGACACTTTCACTTGAAATACGATACTTTCACCTGAAATACGATACTTTCGCTCGAAATATGAAACTTTCGGCTGAAATACGATACTTTCGGCTGAAATACGATACTTTCACTTGAAATATCAATCTTTCACTTGAAATACGATACTTTCGGCTGAAATATGAAACTTTCACTTGAAATATCAATCTTTCGCTCGAAATACGTAACTTTCACTTTGAATCTCAAATTTCCACGTGTAAGACGTGTCTTGCACTGAATTTCCTTTGAAAGCGCCAAGCGTCGAGACACAAAAAAGCCATTTCCGTGCCAGAAAATCATCGCCGCGCCGAAATCCCGCGAAGTGTTGAAATAATTGGAAAAATTTAATTATTTAGTGGTTATTGCTGGAAACGCGAAAGGCGAAAATAATATCAATTCTGATAGGCGAACAATCAATTTTGATAGTTTTTGCGAGCGAAAAAGCGATGGTTAACGAGCGTGGGTTTTGATGACGAAGAACAGTCTCGAAGGATTACCGAACGCCGTCAATCAATCGTGAGATGTCCCGACTGAAACAAATTTTTCCGTGTGGCGTTCAAAAAGAAAGCTAAATCTCGGAGTTGAGGGCGGTCGTCGCCGGTTCGCGCTATTTCCGAACCG